>NZ_DATAVI010000040.1:0-39454 GCF_036267815.1 Nocardioides sp.
GGGCGGTTCAAGAGGGAGGTGCGGGTTGGGTCCCACTTGGGTTCTATGTGTACGTAGGGCAACAGCGCGATCGCTTTCTCCAGTGACACGGACTTCGCCAGCATCGGGCGGATGGGCGGCATCACAGGGAGGTCCATGGGCCGATAGTCTCACCGCGTGGTTCAGGATCCCCTGGAGGAACTCGGTCGCCACTTCGCCAAGCGTGCCGATGGGCCGTTCGGCGACCTCGAACTCAAATCTGGCCGCACGTTGCAGCCGTTCAGCATCACGGGTCAGCGGGCGGCCTCGAACCTGCTGACCAAGGCGATCCGGGACCTCGACAACGGCGAACCGGAGCGAGCGCGGTCGTACGTCGACCGCGCGGTGCGTCTGCCTTACGACAGGCATGAGGAGTCGCATCCGGTCGCGATGGAGGCGCACATGATGCTCTTCTGTCTCGTCACCGATGAGTTGCAGGCCGCCGACGAGGACGATTCTGGATGGCTCGACGCGGCGATCGCCGCCCAGGCGTCCGCATCCGAGGCGGCGCGCTGCACGATGCGCGACGTCCTGATGGCCGTCGACCACGACTACAACATCGGCCAAGCCGAGCGAGCGGCGCTGCGGGCGGCGACGGCTGACGTGCCTTGATCGTCCCGAGCTGCGGGACCTTGATCTCGCTCCGGGCGAGATGGGCGATTGCGTTATGGCGGTGCTCGAGTTGTGCCGGGCCTACCGCCCTGCTGCTTCCGCTACCCGCCCCTGATCTGCCGGCGTCAGCGTCGACCTGCAAATAGCCACGGCCCTCGTCTGGGTTATCGGCCCGCGGAGTCCCCACAGCCTTTGAAGTTCCGTACAATCGTCGTACACTTGGTCTTGAGGTGATGACCATGGCGTTGACCGCAACCCGAACCAAGTCGAGGACCAAGTCCGAGCGGCTCGAGGCCCGCGCTACCGAGGACGAGGCCGCGGTGATCGCGCGCGCCGCAGAGCTTCTGAATGCGACGGTCTCCTCGTTCGTGGTTGGGGCTGCGGTGGAAAAGGCGGAAACGATCGTGGCACGCGCCGAGCGGACGCTGATGCCGGCGGCGCAGTTCGACGCAATGATCGCGGCGCTCGACGACGCCACAGTCGTTCCCGAGATCACCGAACTGGCAGCGCGGCCGCGGCGACTCGCTCGGCGGTGACCGCCGACGAGCCGGAGTTCGTCACCAGCCTGCTGGGTCCGGGCCACGACCTGTCGGCGTTCGACAGCGGGGAGCCCGAGACGGACGACTGGCTACGGGTCAACGGGGTGCGGACCCAGCGGCAGGGGAGTGCGCGTACCCGAGTGCTGACGCGCCCTGACGACCCGGTGGTGCTGGGCTTCTATGCCGTCGCCCCGCACGACACGCATCGGGAGGACCTGCCGGGCTCGGCGGCCGGTGGCCTCACCGTCGTTCCGGGCTACCTGATCGCGCAGCTCGCTGTCGACCGGAGTCTGCAGGGCCAGGGCCTCGGCGCTGAATTGCTGCTCGACGCCCTCGAGACCGTCGTCCACGCGGCAGATGCTGCCGGTGGGCGGCTCGTCGTCGTTGCCGCGGTCCATGAGTGCGCGGTGGGCTTCTACGAGCGGTTCGGATTCTTCCGGATCGGTCAGTCGCTGCGGCTCTACCTGAAGGTGTCGCGCATCGACAGCTCGCTGGCGGCTGCTGGTCGTTGAGCTCGCGAGCCGCTCAGCGAAGACCGAAGACCACCTGACGGCGCAGGTCCCACTTCGGCTCGAAGCTCAGGCCGTCGTACTTCGCCGGGTCGGGGATTCCCTTGACGCTCTTGGCCAGCATCGGGCGGATGGGGCGGCATCACCGGGAGGTCCATGGGCCGATACTCTCACCGCGTGGATCAGGATCCCCTGGAGAAGCTCGACCGCTACTTCGCAAGGCGTGCCGACGGGCCGCTCGGCGATCTCGAGCTGGCTTCCGGACGCACGCTGCAGCCGTTCAGCATCGCGGGTCAGCTGGCCGCCGCGAACCTGCTGACCAAGGCGATCCGGGCTCTCGACAACGACGAACCAGAGCGAGCGCGTGCGTACGTCGACCGCGCGGTGCGTCTGCCGTACGACCGCCACGAGGATGCGCACCCGGGCGCGATGGAGGCGCACATGATGCTCTTCTGTCTGGTCACCGATGAGTTGGAGGCCGCCGCCGAGGACGATCCTCGATGGCTCGACGCGGCGATCGCAGCCCAGCCGTCCGCCTCCGAGGCGGGGCGCTGCACGATGCGCGACGTGTTGGTGGCGATCGACCACGACTACGACATCAGCCGGACCGAACGAGCGGCGCTGCGGTCGGCGACGGCCGACGTGCCTGATCGTCCCGAGCTGCGGGACCTTGATCTCGCTCCGGACGAGATGGGCGATTGCGTCATGTCGGTGCTCGACGTGTGCCGGGTCTACCGCGCTGCTGCTGCCGCTACCCGACTCTGATCTGTGGGCATCACTGTCGACCCCCACGTCGCCAGCGCTTGGACCTGCCCACAGCGGACAATCGGCGTACGCCCCACGTGAGGTGAACCAAGTCGGAGCGGCGCAGTTCGACGCGATGATCGCTGCGCTCGATGACGCCACGGTCGTTCCCGAGATCACCGAACTGGCATCGCCACCGCGCCGACTTGCGCGGCGGTGAACGCCGGCGAGCCGGACTTCGTCACTGGCCGGTCGGGTCCGGACCACGACGCGTCGGCAGCGGGGAGTCCCGAGACCGACGACTGGCTACAAGCCCACGGGCAGCGACCCAGCGCCAGGGGAGTGCGCGTACCCGAGTGCTGACGCGCCCCCACGATCCGGTGGTGCTGGGCTCCTGTCGTCGCCCCGCACGGCACCCATGATCACCGCAGCAGTTGCGGACGTCGAGGCTGCGCCTTCTAGCCTTGTCCAATGCCACGCCCTCACACAGCGCTTCCGGCCGGGCCCCTGGACGGCGACACGCCACGATCGCGAACGGTTCGGCGCCGTCGGTCTCGCGCCAGCACGGCAAGGCGCCTGCCACTGCGCACCCTTCGGGTCTCTGCCGTCCTGGCCTACACCAACCCTTCGATCTGGCGGCGGCTCGAACTGGCTTCCGATCTGCGGCTGGATGAGTTGCATCGCGTTCTTCAGGCGGCCTTCGAGTGGGAGGGAGGCCACCTGCACCAGTTCAGCGTCGAGAGTCGCACCTGGGGTGACGGCGGTGCGCCCGACGCATTCAGCGCGAGCCCTGCCTCAGAGCCTGAGAGCAAGACCTGCCTCAGCCAAGTGCTTGCGGCCGTGGGGGACCAGCTCGTCTACGTCTATGACTTCGGCGACAGCTGGGAGCACGTCGTCCTGCTTGAGGAGATTGCCGAACCCAAGCCGGGCGCAGCGCGTGCCCGCCTGGTCGGCGGCGAACGCGCGGCGCCCCTGGAGGACTGCGGCGGGGTCCTCGGCTATGAGGATCTCGTGACCGCACTCTCTGACCCCAAGAGATCCGAGCACGCCCATCTCGTGGACTGGTACGCGGAGGTGTACGGGGGAAGCCCCGCCGACTTCGACCCCGCCCAGGTCGACATCGAGGCACTGGACCGGGCCGTCCAGCTGAGCGCCGGCTGACTAGCAAGAGCAGCCAGTTCGCGGAGTGACTGTGCGGATCGCCAACGCCGCCTGATGGTGCTGGGCCGTGGGTTGGTGACCGCGGGTGTGGCCCCGGAGCGGCGCAGGCCAGCTCGCACCGGATCCCGGCGGTATGACCCGCACAGCGCAGATCCGGATGCTCGACCACTGGGGTGTCGGCGCACTGACGGATCGGATCACACTTGCGTGCTCACGCCGCTCTCGGTCCGGGTTCAGTGGGAAGGGCTTGTTGACCTGCTGGACGGGACACCGGATCAGCACAACGGTGGCGGTCATGACTCGCTCCAGTTCGTGTGACCGATCCTCCTTCAACGGTCCCCAGCTGACCCGGACGCTGAAGGAGCGCACTATCCGGTGACGACCAGCGTCCGGCCGCCTCAGCGCAGGCCCAGTCGGACCTTGCCGTCGAGGAGCTCGCGCGCGATCTCGAGGTGGCCCGAGTGGGCTGCTGTCTCCTCGACGAGATGAAGCACGATCTCGCGCAACGTGGCCGCCTGCTCGGCGTCGGGCCCGCCGTGGTGACCTCTGGGCGGGGCATCGAGTGAGGTCTGCGCGATCAGCTCGTCGGTCAGCTGGCTCTGGTCGCGGTAGTAGGCCAGCACCTTCTCCGAGGGCCAGTCGATGACGAACGGCGACAACGGGTCGTAGGGCTCGTCACCGGAGTCGTCGTCGAAGGGGTGGCCCGGGTCGTCGTCCAGCATGACGGAGCGCCAGTGCCGCTCCGCCCCACCGAGGTGAGCGACCAGACCGGCGGGTGTCCACCCCGTCGGCACCACGGAGGTGTGCCAGTGCTCCTCGGACAGTCCGTCGACGATCGAGCGCACGGATGCCCGCTGGTAGTCCAGGGCTGCCAGGAGCGCAGGGCGGTCGGGCTCCTCCAACGTCACGTCCCTACCTCCTCCGCCAGCGGTCGGTACAGGGGCTCGAGGTCGTCCCACCGAGCGTTGCTGTCGCCGTCGGGCTCGCGACCCGCGAGATGTGCGCCCAGATCCTCAATGTGGATCTGGATGCCCGCGCCGTAGCCGGCCAGAAGACCCAGCGGCATTCCACGCTCCTCGATGACCACCACCGTCTGGTCGCCGTCCTCGTGCAGGGTGGCCTCGATGGTCTGCGCGTCCTGTCTCTCGACTCCGTGCCGCAGCAGGAAGCGCCGCGGGGGCTCGCACTCCTCGACCCGGCCGGTGCCCTCTGCCCCACTGGCGGTGAAGTGGAAGGTGTAGGTGCCTCCGACCTCGAGGTCACCGGCCACCTCGCCCAGCCAGCGGGCCAGTCGGGGCGGCTGGGTGAGAGCCGACCAGACGTCGTCGATGTCGGCGTCGAACCGGTCCTCCATGCGGACCGCACCTCTTCCGTCAACGGCACTCAGGCTCCCCAGGGTGCGCCGTTCGCTCATGTCGCTCACGCGGTGTCCCTTCTTCGTTCTCGCTTGCCACGGGCGAGCTCGGTATGGAGCGCGTCCAGACGGTGCTCCCACAGCCCGCGGTATCTGCTGAGCCAGACGTCCACCTCGGCCAGCGCCGCAGGACGCAGGCTGTAGACCCGACGCTGGGCATCCTGGCGGACCTCCACCAGCTGTGCCTCGCGGAGGACGCGTAGGTGTCTGGAGACCCCCGGGCGGGCGATGGGCAGGGCCGATGCCAGGTCACCGGCGGTCCTCGGGCCCAGGGCCAAGGTCTCCACGATGGTGCGCCGGCTCTCGTCGGCCAGGGCGCGAAGCACGGCCTCCACGACGTCAACGTAACCGAGACGGTACGTAACTGTCTAGGTACATAGTGCTGGGTGAGGCCAGCGACGAGGGAGCTACAGCTGGGCGACGCCCTTGAGCCGAGACGGGCGAAGCAGCGTGGCCCAGGTCGTCGCGACGAGGTACCAGAGGATCCCGCCGGCGGCGTACTGGGTGATGAGCCCGGTGAAGGCACGGCCCCCACCATCCCAGCCGATGAAGGTCGCCCCCGCTGCAACCGAGCCGACGCCGCTGACGACCATGAACCATTGCCCCCTGACCTGGCGGCTTCGTCGGAGTGCGACACCGAGCTGGATCGCTCCGGTCGCGACAGCCCAGCTGCCCACGGCTGCCACCAGTGAGTGCCAGGTGTGTCCTGTCGTCAGTAGCCAGACGGTCGTCGCGACCCCCGCGGTGATCTCGGCCCAGTGGGCGGACCGACTGGGTGTGGAGGTGTCGATCCTCAGGTCGACGCAGCATGCGGCGATGTCGATCGCCGGGTATGCCGCCACCAACAGCTGGAGCCAGAGCGTCGGGGTTGTCGTGGTGGCCGGTGGGCGCGCCACCAGCAGCGCTGCGATCCACACCAGCGTTGCCGCCGACCGGATGGCGTAGAGAGTGGGCAGGACGACGGCGAGCCGCTGCATCCGGATCGGGTCGAGGGTCGTGGTCACGTCGCCAGTCCCCGCTGGTCGGCTGGTTGACCCGAGGGCGAGGCGGTCTTGGGTGACGGCCGGTCACCCTCGTCGACCGGAAGGTGGGGCAGCACCCGGTCGAGCCCGGACGGAAGCCACCAGTTCCAGCGGCCGAGGAGGTGCATGGCTGCCGGCACCAGGACCGTGCGTAGCACGAGTGCGTCGAGCAGGATCGCGGCCGCGAGACCCAGGCCGAACTCCCCGATGGGGCGTCGGCCCTCGAGCGCGAAGGCCGAGAAGACGCAGACCATGATGGCGGCCGCGGCGGTGATGACCCGACCGGTCGCCTGCTGTCCGCGTCTGACCGCCAGCGCGGTGTCGCCGGTGCGAGTCCACTCCTCGTGCATCCGGCTGACGAGGAAGACCTGGTAGTCCATGGACAGCCCGAACAGGATGGCGAGCAGCATGACGGGCAGGAAGGACTCGATGGGCCCTGCCCTCCCCAGTCCCAGTGCCTCAGATCCCCAGCCCCATTGGAAGATCGCCACCACAACGCCGAACGAGGCGGCGGCGGCGAGGATGTTCATGACGGCCGCGACCAGCGGGACCATCAGGCTGCGGAACGCCAGCAGCATCAGGAGACCTCCGACCAGGACGATCACGCTCACGAAGAGCGGCAGCTTGGCGCCCAGGACGTCGGCGAAGTCCTGGAACACCGCGGTCTGGCCGCCGACATAGGCGCGCAGCGTCGAGTGCGCCTCGGCACCCGGGATGACACTGGTCCGCAGGGTCTGGAGCAGGGACTGGGTCTGTGCCGACTGCGGCGAGCTGGTGGGGATCACGTCGAGGACCCGGACCGGGTTCTCAGGTGTGCTCGGCGCCAGGTGTGCCGAGGCGACGCCGGGACTCTGGCTGATCGCTTCGACGAGAGCGCGAAACGCGACACGTGCCGCGGCGTCCTGAGGCTTCGCGACGACGAGCAGCGGTCCGTTGGATCCTGGACCGAAGCCGCTGGCCAGCAGGTCATAGGCCTTGCGCGTCGTCGACGCACTCGGGTCGTTGCCCTGGTCGGAGGCGCCGAGCCGCAACGAGAAGGCCGGGACGACCAGGATCGCCATCAGCGCGACAGCCGACCCACCGAGCAGGGCCGGGCGTCGTTGCACGAGCTCGGCCCAACGAGACCACGCGTTCGGGCGCTCGGGATCGTGATCGTCCGCGGTGAGGCGTCGCCGCTCGCGACGGCTGAGCACGCGCATGCCGAGGATCTTGAACATGGCGGGCAGCAGCGTGACCGCCGCCAGCACGCCGAACGCGACGGTCAGTGCGGCGGCGACACCGACTCCGGTGAGGAAGTCGACCCTGAGCACGAGGAGGGCGAGCATGGCGACGACGACCGTGCTGCCGGCCAGGACGACGGCGCGTCCTGAGGTCGCCACCGCCCGCACGGCTGAGGTCTCCACGGTGCTTCCGCCGAGGAGATCCTGTCGATGTCGAGTGACGACGAAGAGCGCGTAGTCCACCGCAACGCCGGTTCCGATCAGCGCGGCGATGCTGGGGGTGATCGCGTTGACCGAGAGCCGGTGCGACAGCAGGCCCACGGCCTCGATGCCCGAGGCGACCGAGAGGATGGCAGCGGTCAACGGGATGAGGGCGGCCGGAGCGGACCCGAAGGCGAGCAACAGGATGACGGCTGCGGCGAGCAGACCGATGGCGATGCTCCCGGAGACGGGGCTTCCCTTCAGGCTCTGGAAGGCGCCGCCGCCGTACTCCACCTCCAGCGCCGGGCTGCGGGCCGACGAGACGGAGCTCACCAAGGGGTCGATGTCAGCCCTGGCGAGGGACGTGTCCGCCTTGTCGAACCTCACCTGCGCGTAGCCCGTGCGCCCGTCCGAGCTGATCTGGGCTCCATGTCCCGACGCGAGAGGGCTGGCGATCGACGCCACTCCCGGCTGGTGCTCGGCCCTGACGAGAGCGGCCGTGATGGCCGCCGAGAGGTCAGGGTCGGTCAGCCGCGCGCCAGGGACGAGGGCGTGGAACACGATGGTGTCGTCTCCCGAGCCGGGCCGCTCCCCGGCCGACGCGAGGAGGCCTTGGGCCTGGCTGGAGCCGGTGCCGGGAAGCGAGAAGCCCTCGGTGTAGTCCTTGCCGGCCACCCGTCCCATCGCCACGAGCGCGACAACCAGCGCTATCCAGGCGAGGACGACGAGACCGGCGTGTCGGAAGCACCAGCGCGCGAGACCACCCACAGCTACTCCTAAGTCAGACAACTGACTAAGTTGTAGCAGAGAGCAGTCGGCCCGTCTAGAATCAGTTGCGTGACTGAATCTCCGTCGTCGCCGACGCCGGCAAACCGCAAGGGGGCGCAGAAGCGAGCCCGGCTCGTGGCTGCGGCCAGGCGCACGGTGCACGAGCACGGTGTCGAGCAGAGCAGCCTTGCCGAGATCGCCGAGGCAGCCGACGTCCCGCTGGGGAACGTGTACTACTACTTCAAGACCAAGGACGACCTTCTGCGAGCAGTGGTCGAGAACTACGACGGCGACTACGACCGGCTTCGCGCCGTCCTGGGCAGACATGAGGACCCGCGCGAGCGGTTGAAGGCGCTGATCGCGACGTGGCTGATGGCCAAGGAGCGGATCGCGATGTACGGCTGCCCGATCGGCTCACTGTGCTCAGAGCTCAGTAAGCGTGACCGGGACGCGACCTCCGAGGCCGCCGGGATCGTCCTGGGCAAGCTGGTCACCGTGGCCGAGGAGCAGTTCGCGGCGCTGGGCTCCGTCGATCCGCACGGCAACGCAGTCACGCTCGTTGCCGCCTACGAGGGTGCCGCCCTCCTCAGCCATGCGCTGCATGACCCGCAGATCCTCGTCGACCACGCAGCGCGGTTGACCCGATGGGTGGACAGCCTGGACGACCCGGCGCTCGACCCACGTGGTTGAGGGCCCGCCCCGTTCCCCAACAACACTGAGCTGTGCAGCTCGTGGGAGCTCATGGCCGGATACCGTGTGCCAGCGTTCACCGACAGTCGACCTTGTGGGTCCTGACGGGGAACCGACGTGCCCGTCGTCGCGGTGACCTCCCGCTGGCCCAGGACGGAGAGCACGGTGGCCGGGTCGGTCGGTGACAACGCCGTCCCGAGCAGGAGCGACTCACGCCAGCCGAACCCGAAGAGGCTGCCTCGGACAGCAGCACCACGATGACGTCGCGCATGAGGGCTCCTGGGGTGGGTCGGTCGACGCCGACCAGACTTCACGGCACACCTGGTGACAGCCTGGTGATGGTCCTCATCGTCCCCCGACAGCGATCGCCCGGCCCCAGACACCTGGAGACCGCACGCGCCCGTATGTTGAGTTGGTGAGGTTCAACACGCGGCGCGACGCATTGGCCGGTCTCAGTGGCGAGGATCTCGCGCGCGCCCTCGATGGTCGGAGCGGGGCTTTGTCAGACGGTGGAGCCCGTGCTCCTGCACTCTGAGGCGGGATGGTCACGCGCACGGTCGGTCACTGTTCTCGCGGCGAGCTGGCTGCTGCTGATCAGTCTCCCGTTCGCGGCTGCCTTGGTGGCGATTCGGTTCGCACCTCCTTCCCACGTGGAAATCGCGGGGCAGTCGGTCAGCGTGAAACCGATCCTGGGTCAGGACGTCTCCGAGGTGCAGGGTGGCGCACTGGTCCGTCCGGATCACGGGCACGTGCCGTTCCTGGGAAAGGACGTCGGCATCGACATCAGTGCCGACTGGAATCGGTTGATCCCGAGCGACAAGCAGACGCGGCGCTATCTCATCGCCTTGTGGGACGACCCGTCGCCCGAGATCCGCCGGATCCAGGGAGCAGCCCGGCGCTATCTCGTCATCTGGGGCCTCGTCGGCTTCCTCGTCGGTCTGCTGGCCTCGTCGATGGTCGTGGCCCTGGTGATCCAGCGGCGTCGACGACTGGCCGGTTACTCGGCCTCACGAGCGCGACTGGTGGAGTCCCACAACAAGAGACTCCGTCTGGTCGTGGTTGCTGTGGGAGTCAGCATTGCGATCGCCCTGGACTCCGTGGGACTGGCCACGGGTCTCCGACATGACCACCATGTCGTCACCAGCAACCCGGCGTTCCACGGCACGACCCTGGAAGGCACCGAGGTCAATGGACTGATGTCGGAGGTGCTGCCGTTCCTCGCCATCCTCCGGCCCCGGGACACCTTCTACGACACCGTGGCCGCGCACCTCAGCACGGCTCTCTCGACCCGAGCCGATCTGAGATCCAACGGACAGCGGACGGTGTTCGTGCTGGCCGAGGACCTGGAGGACGTCAACGGCATGGCACGCCAGGTTGGCCTCGCGGCGGACCTCACCGGTGCCGACTTCATCGCCTTCAGCGGAGACCTCACCTTCGCCGGTCTGCCGATCGAGAGCTATCTCATCGACACCGTCGACTACTACTCCGACAACAAGCCGGTCTACTTCGCCCCGGGTCTGCACGACACCGAGGCCATCGTGGCCGCCGCCGCCGAACGCGGGTGGCACGTCGCTGACGGTGAGACCCAGGAGGTGAGCGGCATCTCGCTGCTGACCGAGGCCGATCCTCGCATCTCGCAGGTCGGCACCTTCGGCGTCGGCGACGAGCTCCGCAACCCCGACGTCGATGTCAACCAGTTCGTCCAGGACACCATCACCGAGTCATGCGCCACCCACCCGGACCTGGTCCTCCTTCACGACCACGAACTGGGCGCCCGAATCGCCGCCTCGGGCTGCGTCGGGACTGCGGTGCTCGACGGTCGCTCCTTCAGCTACGTGGGTCCCACCCAGGCCGGGGCAGGGGCATCCGCTGAGTACACCAGCGGCAGCGCTGGTGGCCATGTGACGACGCGCCCGGATCCCGGTCGGATCCAGCACCCCGCCACGTTCTCGATCATCACCACGACTCCCAGCACGGGCAGAACCTTCTACTCCCTGGTCACCGTCCGTCCCGACGCGACGGTCGAGGTCTCGCCCAGCATCGACCTGCGTGTCCCCTACCAGGAGTACCTCTCCAGCGGACGAACCGAGCCGGCCGACTGAGAGATCGAACCGCTCGTTTGCTTAGTGCAAGCGTTGTCATGTACAACTGATTCAGGGTCACCACCGGATCTTTGGGACCGAGAGCCGCACGCCGTGCTCGGGTTCCAAGGGGTGGCCCGCGCGAGCCGGGGGGATGCTCCGCGGTTGTGAGGCTGTGGAGCTTCCCGCCCGGCGAAGATCCGGCGGGAGCCGGCCCAGAACGATCTTGAGGGGTTTGAGATGCACCAGGATCCGCCGGTCGAGCTCACGGCGACGAAGTCCTCCAAGAGCCCTTCTGGACGGCCGTCGCCGTCCACGACGGCCCCGGTCAGCGACGACGCCGAGGCCTTCGTCACCGCGCTGCTCACGGCGTCCCGCGTACTGGTCGGGGTGTCGGCGCGGTCTCTCTCCGAAGTGGAGACAGCCGTCACGGTCACTCAGTTCCGGACCCTGGTCGTGCTCGAGAGCCGGGGTGAGGTCAACCTCAGTGGGCTCGCTGACCTTCTGGGCGTCAACGCATCGACTGCCCTTCGGATGATCGACCGACTGCTCGTGGCCGACCTGGTCACGCGGCGTGACAACCCGAGCAACCGACGCGAGGTGCTCCTCGGTGTCAGCCCCGCGGGACGAAGGCTCGTGCGCCGGGTGACCCGCCGGAGACGCTCTGAGCTGACTCGGGTGGTCTCGGCGATGCCCGCCGACCGCCGGACCGAGCTCGTCGCGGCGTTGCGTGCCTTTGCCGAGGCCGCCGGCGAACCGGAGCCGTCGCCCGACGAGGTCAGCAGCATGGCGTGGTACGTCGACGCTGGCCCTGAGACCTCGAGCTCCAGGCGCGCGCCTGGAGCAGGACCCCGTGCATGAGTCGGGTCGACCGCTGGGTCGCCCGGTTGCTCCGGACCCGCTGGGTGGTCCGTGCGCCGGTCGCGCTCTACCGGATGCGGCTCGGCTGGGTGCTCGGGCCCCGACTGCTGATGCTCGAGCACCGAGGTCGGACCACGGGGCTCCGGCGCTTCGTGGTCCTCGAGGTCGTGGACCAGCCGTTCCGGCACGGGTGGATCGTGATCTCGGGCTTTGCTGATCGATCGCAATGGCTGCGCAACCTCCGCAACGATCCGCACTGCCGGGTGTGGTCGATGAGCCGACGCCCCGTGCCGGCGATGGCTCACGAGCTGCCCGCCTCGCAGCGGGAGAAGACGCTACGGCTCTACGCGGCCCGCCATCCGCTCGCCTGGAGGCGACTCAGGCCGGTGCTGGAGGCGACTCTCGGCAGAAACATCGACGCGAACGGCACGGGGCTTCCCATGGTGATGCTCGATGGAACTCGCCGATGACATTCAGCTGATCCGACTCAGAACGGCTCCACTCCGATGTGTCTCACCTCGTAGCCAGCCGCACGAGCGCGGGCACCGGCAGCGGGTCAGCGGCTGCGCTCGCCCGGTGGCGTACGCCGTGTTCTGCACGAGCTGCGCGCAGGTGATGCCGGACTGCTCGCCCTCGCCGTCGCGGTCGGCGTTGGCGCCGCATGGTTCGTGGTCGTGTTCTGCCGGTTGATCAAGATCCTCACGCTCGCGTTCTCCGGTCACCCGGACTACGCCGCTGCTCCGGGGCGTCTCACCCTGGGTTGTCAGGACTGGGTAGGTGGTTCGTGATCGCTGCGCCCGTCGTCGCCGGTCTCGTGTACGCGCCGCTCGTCCACCCCCTCGACCGGGAGGCGCGCGGGCACGGCGCCCCGAGGTGATGTACGCCGTCGACCCGGCGGGGTGGTCGCATCCCGGCCACAGGTGGCAGCCGTGAAGGCACTCGCGTCTGCGATCTGCATCGGTGGCGGCGGCTCGGCGGGCCGAGAGTGGCCAGTCGTCCAAATCGGGTCGGCCATGGGATCGACCGCCGGACGAGTGATGGGTGTTGCCGAACCCCGCATGCGGATTCTTGTTACCTTCGGCGCCGCTGGCGGGATTGCCACTCCCTCAATGCACCACCGGCCGAAGTCTTCTTCGCCATGGAACTGATCCTGACCGACTTCGCCACGCAGTCCTTCGGCATGGTCGTGATCGCCAGTGTCACGGCCAGTGCAATCGGTCACGCCATGTTGGGCAACCACCCGCTCCTCACCCTGCCGGCATCCTCTGTTCAGGAGCCGGTCGAGTACGTGTACTACGCGATCCCGGGACTGCTCGCGGGAGCTGTGCGCGTCGGTTTCACGCGCGTCCTGTACCCGGTCGAAGACGGCTGCGACGCCACATGGCGAGGTCCCGAAGGGCTACGCCCCGCCGTGGGTGGGCTGTTTCTCGGCGTCGTCCTACTCGTGCTGCCCAGATGTACGGCGTCGGATACCCCGTCTTGGGCAAGGCGGTCGGTGGGGGGGTACGTGCTCGGATTCCTCGTCGTTCTTCTCCTCGGCAAGATTCTGGCCACGCCCCTGACCATCGGCATCGGAGGATCCGGGGGTGTCTTCGCGCCGAGTCTGTTCGTCGGTGCCATGCCGGGCGCAGCGTTCGCAGACGTGGCCCGGGCCACGCTCACCGATGCCGGACCGGTGGGCACCTATGCCCGGATCGTCACGCGGCCGTCTTCGCCGGCGCGGCACGCGCTCCCCGCCGTGGTCATCCTCTTCGAGCTCACCGCCGAGTAGTCGATCATCCTGCCGATGATGACCGCCATCGTGCTGGCCACCGGCCTCGCTCATCGATTGAGTCCGGACACGATCTACACGTTGAAGCTCCGTCGTCGCGGAGTCGACCTGGGCGTGCGCGAGGCCATCGCTGACCGCTGCAGGATCGACGTCGGTTCGGTGATGGTCGACGTACCGCGTCGTCTCACGACCGAGCAGGACCTCGCCACGGCGGCACGGTTGCTGGAGGACGCCGAGGACGGGGTCATGCCGGTCGTCAGCACCGAGGACGGCACCTACGTCTAGGTGATGACGCCCTTCCACGGCTTGATGCCGTACGCCTTCCACGCCCGGGTCACGGTCTTGTGTCTGACCTTCAGCTCGCCGGCCAGTAGCCTGCTCGGTGAATTGTTAGCGGCCAACTGACCTCGCAGGGGAGCGTCATACATAGTGCGTCGCAGGCAACCCCAGCGCACCAGAATCCCACCTCTCGCACGCCCTTCGGTGCCACTGACGCAAACGTCGATCCAGCGCGATGCGGGCACGTGGCGAGCTACCGGAACGCGGCACCGAATGTCACTACGAGGGCTTCAATGCGCTCGCGGTCGCACGGAAGACTTGCGCACGATGGTCAGAGGGCGGATTCCAGTGGTCGTCGCAACACCTCGTGGCGCTCGAGAGTTAGGCGCCGTTGACGAAGGGGCCGCCCGGATCGAGACGGGCTGCCAAGCTCCGTGGCCGTTGCGCCCCATCGTGGATGAGGGAACCCAGGAGGGCCGCGGCGCACGGTTACCCACGCGTCGATCGCTCGCTCGCTCGATCTCCACCGGTAGGTCAGGTCGCGCGGTGCCGGCCAAGTGCGCCTTGTGGATGCCCAGTTCGCCGACTCGCGGCTCAGCTGTGTTCCCTCAGATCGCTCGACGGTCAGACGGGGGGAAGTCCCTGGCCAGCCCGCGCATCTCTGCGCGAGGGGACGACCGCCAACGAGAGGCCGGTCGTCGCGAATTTTCTCGGTAGGTCTTGACTCGAGCAAATTACACATGCTTAATATGTTCGACATAGTGGTTCGTGTCACACCGGGATGCTCGAACCGAACCTGGCAGTCTCGACTCGATTCGACCAACGGAGGTCGGTTCCATGCAGCACGGATCTCTCCCACGACACACCCGCAGGCTGGCACTCGTGGCGGCCATCGCCGTCATGGCCATGATCACGACAGCATGCGGCAGTTCTAACTCTGGCGGGGCGACGCCGTCGACCAACTCATCGGCCCCTACGGGAGACAGCTCGCTGGCGTCGGTACAGGCTGATCTGGCGGGCTACACGCAGGCGGTGTCGAAGTATGCGGCCATCCAGCCCATCGCGGGCGGCGTCTCATCCCTCAAGGGGAAGACCGTCTGGTACGTCCCGATCGGTTCGGCGATCCCTACGCTTGCAGCGATCGGTACTGCGATGCGAACCGCGTTCAGCAAGGCGGGGATCACCTTGCACGTGTGCGACGGCAAGCTGCTACCCACCGACATCTCGACCTGCCTGTCGGAGGCAGCGACGCAGGGAGCCGATGGCGTGGTGACCGCGTTCATCGACTACACCCTCGTCCCGAACGCGTTCAACAATCTCGTCGCTCACCACATCCCGGTGCTGGTCGCGGGGGAACAGCCGGACGGCGGCAAGACATCGGGCGACACGCTTGGTTTCTACAGCACTCGCACGACCGACAACCTGACCCAGAAGCTGACGATGGAATCGATCATCAGCGACAGCAAGGGTGAGGCGAAGATCCTCTACTTCGGCGTGACCGACTCCCCGGAGACTGAGGAGGAGGCCGCCTACGCGAAGTCGTTCGTCCAGCAGAACTGCTCGGGCTGCACCTTCACCGAGAGCGACTACAACACTGCGGCCATCAGCAAGCTTCCCTCTCAGGTCAGCGCAGCGCTCATCTCTCACCCCGACACGACCTACGTTGCCTGCGAGACCGACCTTTGCGCCCCGAACGCGGTCGAGGGCATCAAGACCGCCGGCTACACGAACAAGGTCAAGCTCACGTCCGCCAACGGCAACCTCGACTCGCTTCAGCGCATCAAGGCGGGTGACGTGCAGTTCAGCGACGCGGGCGTCAGCTCCACCTACTTCGGCTGGCAGTTCGCGGATGGCATCCTGCGCATGCTCAGCGGTGCGCCACCGGTCTCGACCACGACCGTCGTCCGACTCTTCGACAGCTCCAACGTCGGAGGACTGACCTTGACTCCTGCCGCCTACCAAACCAACGACTGGTACGGCTCCACCGCCTACGAGCAGACCTTCCTGAGCGCCTGGGGCGTGTCCTGACGGGTCCCATCCGCCAAACCAGGCCCGTACCCGAGCCGGCAACCCCACACACCTCAGGCGAGGACTGATTCGTGAAACTGGCATCCATCATCGTCGCGGGCACACCCTCGGTCGGCATCAGCGACGAGGACGGCTCGATCGTCGACATCCGCGAGGTCGACCCGAGTCTGCCCACCGACATGCGGGGCCTGATCGAGCTCGGCCCCTCAGCATGGACAGGTATGGACCTGCAGCGGACGGGACTTCCGAGGCACCCGGAGAATGAGATCCAGTTTCTTCCGGTGCTTCCGCGCCCGCACGCGGTCTGGTGTGCGGCCCTTAACTATCCCGATCACATCACCGAAGGAGCGTGGGACCCGCCCGGCCGGCCGCCCTTCTTCCTTCGGGTTGCCGGCAGCCTCGTCGGTCATCGGCAGCCTATGATCCAGCCATCCGTGTCCAACAGATTCGACTACGAAGGCGAGCTGGCCGTCGTGATCGGTCGCCGCGCCAGGCATGTCCCTCTCGATGCCGCATGGGAGGTGGTAGCGGGCTACTCCGCCTTCAACGACGGATCGGTTCGAGACTGGCAACGTCATACGAGTCAGATCACGGCCGGTAAGAACTTCACCGCAACCGGCGGGTTCGGACCGTGGCTCACCACGCGCGACGAGGTCCCGGACATCACCGAACGTCAGCTGACGACCAAGCTCAACGGCAGAGTCATGCAGCGGACGGCGATCAGCGACATGATTTTCGACATCCCATATCTGATCAACTACCTCTCGACGATCTGCGAGCTTGAGCCCGGAGACGTGATCGTCACGGGCACGCCCGGAGGAGTTGGAGCACGCCAAAGCCCACAAGTCTTCATGGGCCACGGTGATGAGATAGAGGTTGAGGTGGACGGCGTGGGAGCCCTCTGCAATCCCATCGTCAAGGAGGAGTCCTGACATGGCAGAATCTGAGATCACCGGCGAGCCCGATGTGCTGGAGCGGCAGCCAGAAGCATTCGTCGCAGGCGCTCGACTGCATGACGTGGGTGGTGTGCTCTTGCCGAGACCCTTCAAGATCCGCCGTGTCGGCCACTTCGGCTACAACTGCCTCGACATCGATCGCATGCTCGACTTCTACGTGGACGGCCTCGGCCTGATCATCTCCGATCAGTCCGGGCGCATGCCCGGCCGACTGCCACCCGACGAGCAGGCGACGCTCTCCGACAATGACAGGCTGCTGCACTTCACCCGCTTCGGCAGTGATCACCACCAACTCGTCTTCATCAGTCAGAAGGTGTGGGACTGGGTCGGGCAGAACAACGGCTCGGCCGGGGCCTCGATCAACCAGGTCACGTGGCAGGTCGGCAGCCTTGCCGAGGTCGTCAACGGATCCGAGTGGATCTGGGGGCAGGGTGAACGGCTCCTGCGATCGGGCCGCGACATGCCCGGCTCCAACTGGCACACGTATCTATTCGACCCGGAGGGCCACATCAACGAGCTGTTCTACGGGATGGAGCAGATCGGATGGGACGGTTTGAGCAAACCCAGCGAGATGTGGTCCGGGGTCCTCGACGAACGCCCCTCGCTCCCGCAGATCTCCGAGACCGGCGAGGTGCAACGCGCGGCTGGCGCGGGTCTCGATCTCGCCTCCGGACACCGCGTCGACCCTCGCCCCGACCAGCACTACGAGGTCGACGGCATCTCCATGAGCCGGCCGTTCAAGATCGTGGGGATCGGGCCTATCAGCCTGTTCGTCGACGACCTGCCCCGAGCTGAGGCGTTCTACACGCGGGTCCTCGGCTTCACGGTTCGCGAGCGGCTGAGCTCGAGCGGGTACGACGGGCTGGTCTTGCACTCGGGTGCCGAGTACTTCACTCTCGCGCTCTACGAGTCCGGGCTTCGCGGCATTCTCGGTCTGCCCGACCGAGCCGACTCGATGGCGCTGGGCTTTCGGGTCGCGAACTACCGGCATCTTCGCTCGGCCGTCGAGTTCATGTGCGCTCGCGGAGCTCAGGAGGTCCGTGTGCCTGCCGAGCTCGTTCCCGGCTTCGACTACGTCACCCATCTGAAGGACCCGGACGGCAACCTCGTACAGCTGTATTACTACCAGCGGCAATGCGGTCCGGCCGATCCCCCGACTCCCGCTGTGTCAAGCTCGGCGGCTGAGTGGCCCGAGGTGATCGAGGCCCCGCCCGACGTCTTTGGCGGCCAGCAGTTCCTGGGGCCTTGGGAGTGATCACCACGCAGGTTCGCCGAAAGGCGACGGACGAGCTCGTTGTCGCTGAGGAGATCCGGGAGCTGTTGATGCGTCGGGGCCGGGCGGCTGACGGCAAGAGCCCGGAAAGGATAGTCGCCCAGCACGAGCCCGGTTCGCGCGACTCTCACGGCATCTTCGAGGGCACGATCGAGGAGTTCGCCGAGTTCCTCCGGACGCACAACTACCAGGACGATCGGTATGGCGTCCAGCGTCACACGATCGGGAACCTGCTGATTTCTGGGCGGACGCCCGATCTCGTCGCAGTCGAGTCGTACCACCTCGCCTATCACCGCTTGGTGATCGACGGAGTGGCACACGACGTCCAGGTGGGCGGCCGGTACCTCGACGTCTGTAAGCGGTCGAGGGCCGGCTGGCGGATTCTGAGTCGTGCCGTGGTCTACGACTGGTCACGATCCAGCCCAGCCACCAGAGCCGATCTGCCGGACACGACACCACGCCATATGCCCCTGGGAGGGACCGTGAACGCGCTTCGCCCGCACCTTCAGCCGACGGGTCGCTCGACGGTCCGCGGGCTTCTCGCGAAGCAGGAGATCACCGAGTTACTCTACCTCCGGGCGCGTGCCGGGGATCGCCGGGATGTCGAGCTCGCACTGTCCTGCTACCACCCAGGAGCGACCGAGAATCACGAAGGATTCGAGGGGCATGCCGCGGATTTCATCAGCAACGTCTCCATGATCTCGCCGGCTTCCACGGCACCGGTGAGCGGTATGTGGCACCTCATTTCCAACGTCGTGATCAACCTGCACGACGACCGAGCCGACGTCGAGAGCTATCACCTCGCCGTGGTGTCACGAAGGGACGACGGCCACGAGACACAGAGCCACATCGGTGGCCGCTACCTCGACACCTTCTCCTATCGGAACGGGCGCTGGGCGATCGATCACCGCGAGGTCGTCTTCGACTGGAGTCGCGTCGACACCGACACCGTCGCCTACTGGGATCTCATGCGACTGGATGAGTCCATGCTGCTGCGCGGGGAGTTCGGAGCGACCGACCCGCTCTACTCGGTGCTCGGAATCGAGCGAGGCTAACGGGTGCTGGACCTCCTCATCGTCGGTTGCGGACCCGTGGGTGCGGTCGCCGCCAACCTGGCGGGTGTGGCCAACCTGTCCACGCTCGTGATCGAACGCGAGACCGGGCCGTTCCCTCTGCCCCGGGCCATCCACTTCGACGCACACATCATGCGCATCTTGCAGCAGGCCCAGATCGCCAGGTCACTAGAACCCCACACGCGCGTCTGGGAGCGCAGCACGTTTTACGGCGCCGACTCTACGCCGATCCGGGTCCACGACTGGCCGACCGACAAGCCGTACGGCTGGGCACCGCACTACCTCTTTTACCAACCCGAGCTCGAGGAGCTGCTGCGCGAGGGCATGAGTACCCATTCCAGCGTCGCTCTGCGTACCGGCGTCGAGGTCACCGCGTGGATGCAGGACCTCGACGGCGTCACGATCACGACGCGGGACGTGGCAACAGGTGCCACGGAGGAAGTTCGGGCCCGGTACGTGATAGGCGCTGACGGCGCCTCGAGCACTATCCGCGCGGGGATGGGTGCAGACCTGGTGGGCAGTGACTTTGACGAGCCGTGGCTGGTCATCGACCTCCTGTGCGGGCGCGAACTTGGGCGACCAAACGAGTCGGAGATGTTCTGTGACCCGGCCCGGCCCGCCACTCGCGTCCCTGGCCCTGGGAACCACCATCGATGGGAGTTCATGCTTCTGCCGGGTGAGCGGGCAGAAGAGCTACAGAGCGAGCAGGTCATCGGAGAATTGCTCAAACCTTGGGTGGAGCTGGACGAGGTCGAGATCCTCCGAGCCTCCGTCTACCGGTTCCATTCGCTTCTCGCCACCCGCTGGCGGGACGGTCGCGTCTTTCTGGTGGGCGATGCGGCTCACCAAACCCCGCCATTCCTCGGTCAGGGCTTGTGCCACGGCATCCGCGACGTGCACAACCTGCTCAGCAGGATCGCCGCGGCGGTGCGCGGTGGGCCGGGTGAGACGCTGCTGGCGAGCTATGAGGCGGAGCGGCGCCCGCATGTGGAGCAGATCATCGAGATGGCTGTTGCGGCGGGCCGGGAGATCTGTCTGCTCGATCCAGCTGCCGCCGCGGAGCGGGATCGCCGGACTCGCGCGGCTGCCCATGAAGGGACGCTACCCCCCACGACGTTCCAGGGCATGCCGCCCCTTCGAGAAGGCCTGTTCACAGCCACCACGGGAGCCGGAGAGCTTTTTCCTCAGCCGCGCGTGCGTACGGGCTCAGGTCAGTCCGAGCTCTTCGACGATGTCGTCGGGCCGGTCGTCACAGCGGTAGCTCGCCCTGGCCTAGCTGAGCGGCTGGGCGTGACGGGGGTCGCGGTCGTGAACACCGCCAGCTGCTCCGAGGTCGAACGCTGGTTCGACCTGCACGGCTGCGAGGCGGCCGTGGTCCGACCGGACCGCTATGTGTACGGCACCGCCGACGGCCCCCAGGAGACGTCGCTGATGATCCGTGAGCTGGTGGCTCTTTATCCGGTGGTCGATCCGCGCTGAGGTCTTAGGCGAACTGCGCGGCTGGTGTGGCGTGTCCGTGCTTGGCGTGGGCGATCGCCGCGGTGCGTGCCGCTACCGTGTCACCCTGAGTTATCGCGTCGGCGACGTCCTGGTGGATCTTGGTCCGTTGGGCGCGAAGCCTGCTCGCGTTTTGCCCAGGCAACAGTTCGAGCTTCGGGTCGCGGGCCTGTACGACCTCAAGGAGGCTGCGGTAGATCGTGCGTAGGATCGGGTTGCGGCACAGGTCGGCCACGTCCGCGTGGAACTCGAGATTCCGCCGGTAGAACTCGGCGGTCTCGGTGGCTTCGCGCAACGCCTGCATCGCCCGGTTCATGCTGGCAAGGTCGCCCGGACGGTGAGCTGCCTCGGCGGCACTGACGATCACCGCTGACTCCAAGACGTCACGGACCTCAAGAGCGTAGGCCACCTCTACCTCGGAGCCAGAGACCTGCATCATGCTGCGTGCCAGGCGCAGCCCCACGCCTGGCTCAGCAACGAAGACACCACCGCCTGGGCCGGTGCGGGTGACCACTCGGCCGCGCGCCTCCAGCAGTTTGATCGTCTCGCTCACGGTGGAGGGGGCGACGTCGAGGAGTTCCCCGAGTTCGGTGCGCGTGCCCAACCGGGTACCTGGCTGCAGCCCGGCGTCAGCAATGCGCTGTTCGACTGCCTGAGCGGCAGACTCCGCGCGGGACTCGCGTCGGGGCAGGTCGTAGGAGAGCTGAACGTCGCCCAGAGTGGTTTCCATCAACCGGAAGCCTATCAGGCATGTTCAATATTCGAATCGTTCCCAATTCCCGGACTGCCTCGCGCGGCGCAGTTCATGGCCTTACGCATAGCAGGTCAAGGGGCGGCCGCCGTTGAATGCCACCATTTCGCCCAGGGCAGCCAGGACGTCGACGTCACCCTTGGACGGCCCGAGATCGCAGTAGGCCCGATGGAGGTTCCCGACGATCCGCTCACTGTCTAGCCAGTCGGCGTACTCGCCCAGATCTAGGTCTCGCGCGGCCTCCAACGGTGTCAGACCAGCGGCCAGGCCTGCCTTCGCGGTCGAGAGGACGAACTCCAGATATTCGATGGTGGTCGGAATGAGCGAGGCATCGCAGGGGGCCCCGTGCCCCGGCACTATCGTCCTGGCGGGTACTCGCGCCAGGACATCGCGGAGCACCTCGATCGCCCCGCGGACCGACCCCATCAGAAGGAAAGGGGTCCCGCCGTTGAAGAGCAGATCTCCGCAGAAGAGGACCCTCTGCTCGGGGAGCCAGACGAGGCAGTCATTGGTCGTGTGAGCGGGCTTGCCGACGTAGCTCACCTCGACCGGTTGGTCGGCAGACCAGAGCGTCACGTGGTCCGTGAACGTGATCGTCGGGGGCGCCAGCTCCAGACCGCCCCAGTCGACGGGGTCCCAGATTCCGACGTTGGACGGCAGTCCGAACGCCAGCATCTCGTCGCGGCAGCTCTCGTGTCCGACGATGGTCGCGGCGTTCATGAGTGAGTTGCCGAACGTGTGGTCGCCGTGGTGGTGAGTGTTGACGAGGGCGGACACAGGCGCCGGACTCACCGTCGCGATCGACTCCCGGTACGCACGAGTCCGCCGTTCGGTGGCACAGGCGTCAACGGAGACGATCGAGGAGTCGCCGACGACGAACCCGGTGTTGTTGATCCACCAGGAGCCGTCGCGCTGGATGTAGGCGAACGTGCGGTCAGCCACCTCCATCAGTTGAGGTGGACCCAGATCCGGATGGTCTTGGTTCCTAGAGCTCACTTCGCACTCGCCCCTCTGATCATGCGCCACCACTCACAGCTGTCGGACCGTCGGTCTCTGCCTCATGAAGCTCGACCGCGTAGGTCAAAAGCTCAGTGGTCTTGTTGATGTGCTCGCCCGCTAGCCGTGAACACAGGTCGGCATCACGGTCCAGCGCCGCCTGCATGAGGGCCTGGTGCTCCCCGGCGACGTCGCGTCGGAGCCGGCTGGCGTTGAAGGTGCTGGACCAGCGGCGATACAGCTCTGCGGTCTCTCGCAGGCTTGCCGCCATCTCGACCAGCCGCGGGCTCGTGCAGGCGCTCAGCAGTGCCGCGTGGAACTGGGCGTGTGCGCGCGCCCAATCTTCGGTCACGGTCTGGCTCTGCTCATCGGCCCACTGGGGCGTGCGGCTGAGCCGGTGATGACTGGCGATGACTCGTGTCTCGTACTCGACGTCAGCGTGGTCGATGGCGTCCTTGACTGCGGCGCCCTCGATCAGCACCCGGACACGATTGAGGTCCTGGGCTCCCTCGAGGTCGAGGGTCACGACCGAGAAGCCCAGCTGGGGCTCCGCGACGACAAGACCCTGCTCCGCCAGCCTGGTGAGCGCTTCACGGACGACCGAGAGGCTCACGTTCGCTGCCGTGGCGATCGCTTTCGGGCTCAGCTTCGAGCCCGGTGCGTAGGCGCCACTGAGGATGCCGGCGCGGACGTCAGCGAAGACGGCTCTGGACAAGCTTCGAGCGCCTAGCTGCTCCGACACTGAACCTCCTCGGCTCGAACCTGCGGAGACGAATGTAGCAGAGAAAACGATCTGAGCCGTCTTCACCAGTCGTGGAGTAGAAAGTCGATTTGCCTGTCGGAAATCCTTGACATCGCTGTTCAAGGTTTCCACACTCAAGGCATGCCTTCGACGCTGCAGATGCCCCAGGGCGGCGCCGTTCCCCCACACGGAGGGCGTTGACGATGTTCACGGCCACGGCCACGGCCACGCCACGGCTCGAGGTGAGGTCCCTGAGCAAGACCTTCGGGACCGTCCAGGTTCTGACCGATGCGGAGCTCACCGTGACGGCCGGAGAGATCCACGGACTCGCCGGGCAGAACGGCTCGGGCAAGTCGACGCTGGTCAAGATCCTTACCGGCCTCTACACCCCTGACCCCGGAGCCGACTACCGGGTCGACGGTGCACCAATGCGTCTGCCGGTGCGCTGGCCCGACGTCCACGCCGCAGGCGTGTCGGTGGTGCACCAGGACCTTGGGCTGCTCGACCAGCTGACGGTTGCCGAGAACATCTGCGTCGGAGGCTTCCCGACTGTGGGACTGTCCAGGCGCATTGATCGCAGGAAACGTGACGATCTGGCCGCACGTACGCTTCAACGCCTCGGCGTCGAGGTCGACCCGTCTGTCCTGGTTGGCTCGTTGAGCGCACCTGAGCGCGCCGAGGTCGCCATCGCCCGTGCACTGCGTGATCACGCGGTGGGTACTGGTTTGATCATCCTCGACGAGTCCACGCGCGCGCTCAGTGGAGACGACCTAGCGCGGGTGCACGGCATGCTGCGGCGGATCACGGCTGAGGGCAGCGCGGCGATCATGATCAGCCACAATCTGACCGAACTCATGTCCGTTACAGACCGGATGACGATCTTGCGAGACGGGCATCTGGCGGGTGCGGGACTACCTACCCACGACCTCAGCGAGGCCGATATCGCCCGCCGGATACTCGGCGGACAACTCCAAGAGACACTCGCGCGTCCCACTGCCAACGGCCCGCCTCGAACGCCCACGATCTTCGTATCAGGACTGACGGGGCGCACTTGTCACGGCGTCGACTTCACGGTGGCCCGGGGCGAGATCCTGGGTGTCACCGGGCTCCCTGGCAACGGCTACGAGGAGATCCCCTACCTCTTGACTGGAGCCCAGAAAGCGGCCTCGGGCTCCATCCGAACAGGCACCCACACCGTCGACCTCGCCCGCGGTGGCGTGGCCGCCTGCCTGCGCGCCGGAGTCGTGCTTGTCCCGGAGCGGCGCGAACGCGACGGCCTGGCCTTTGATCTCAGCATGCGCGACAACATCAGTCTCCCAGCACTGCGCCGGCGAGGGCAGCCGTGGTTCGTGAGCCGGGCATGGCAGATCTCAGAGACCGAGTCCGCCATCGACACCCTCGACATCAAGCCTCGCTCACCGCTCACCCTGATCAAGGAACTCAGCGGAGGGAACCAGCAGAAGGTCCTGCTTGCGAAGTGGCTCACGATGGGACCGCAGGTCCTCGTGCTGCACGAACCGACACAGGCGGTCGATGTCGGCGCTCGCCGCGACATCCTGGAGGCGTTGCGTCGCGCCGCTGGCAGCCAGGTCGCGGTGATTCTCGTTAGCAGCGAACCCGAGGACTTGGCCGTGGCGTGCGATCGCGTCCTCGTCTACAGCCCCGCAGCCGGCCTCACCGAGGCGACGGCGACAACTCCCGACGCCCTCATCAGCCAGATCTACGCCACGGACCAAACGGAGTCCGCAGGGAGCCCATCATGACGCTGTCCGACCAAAGCAATCGTCACAACAATCCCAACCCCATCTGGGAGAACGTCGTGGACGGAATTGAGCAGCCCCCGTCCGAGGTCGGCGACACCACTGGCGACGTCCCAGCGGCGGCCCGTACGACGGATCCTCGACAGGGTCTCCAGCCGTCCAGGTGGTTCGCAGCGGATCGCCTCCGGACGCTCAGCTCCAGGTATGCGCTCCTCGGGGTGTGGTTGGTCATGGCAGCTACTTACGCGGTGATCATGCCTGACAAGTTCCTGAGCGTTTCGACAGCCCAAGCAGTGTTCGGGTCGCAGTCGGCGCTCCTGTTCCTTGCTGTCGCCGGGCTCTGCACGTTTGTCGTGGGCGAGTTCGATCTGTCGTTCGCCAGTGTCATGGGACTGACTGCCACGATCGTCCCGGTGCTCTCAGTGCTGCACCACGTGAATCTCGCGCTCTCTTGCGTGTTAGCGCTCGCGGCAGCATTGGGCTGCGGACTGGTCAACGCGTTCTTCATCGTCGCGCTCAGGGTGCCGTCCCTGATCGTCACCCTTGGTAGCGCCAGCTTCTTTCTCGGCCTCGCTGAGCTCATCTCTTCCTCGACGATCGTGTCAATCTCCAGCACGACGTTCTCGAACATCGCACTGCACACATTCCTGGGACTTCCGCTGTCGTTCTACTACGGGTTGATCCTCTGTGCCGGATTCGCCTACGTCCTCACCTGGATGCCGATCGGGCGCCACGTGGTCTTCGTCGGCGCCAACCGTGAGGTTGCACGCCTCGCCGGAATCAACGTCGATCGTGTTCGTGCGGGCAGCTACATCGCTGCGAGCCTCATCGCCGGCCTAGCCGGAATCCTGCTTGTCATGACTGTGGGCGGCTTTGATCCGACAGCCTCGGCGACCTATCTGCTGCCGGCCCTCGCGGCCGTGTTCTTGGGTACGGCGATCGTTACCCCTGGGCAGTTCAACCCGATGGGTACCTTCCTCGGCATCTACTTCCTCGAGACCGGGATTCTCGGGCTGCAACTGCTCGGCTACACCGGATGGGTACAAGACGCCTTCTACGGAGCTGGGCTCGTGCTCGCCGTCACCGTCGCGACTCTCGTCCGTACGCGTTCCCGCTCCGCCTGAACCTTGGCGAGCAGTCTGCGCTCAGCTCAAGGCGTGTCACTGGAGGATTCATGCGTTTCATCAAGACCCAGACCCTCGCAGGCGCCCGCATCGGCGTTATTAGCGCCGACGGACGTGTGGAGGTCTCATACGATGTCGACCGCCTGGAGCCCTACTTTGGCGACGATGGCGGAGCGCTTGCCGAGCTCGGAGAGTCGATCCGCGCCGACCCGGCGAGCGAACACGACTTCGAGAGCCTCGACCTCCTCAAGCCGGTCGACCCAGTCGCAATGCGCGACTTCATGATCTTCGAGGAGCACGTGCTGCCCGCGTGGAGGATGCAGGGACTCAAGCGAGGCCCGGATGTCTGGTATGAGCAGCCAATCGGCTACTTCAGCAACGCGGCCACGATCCGGGGGCCCAGGGAAGCCATCGAGATCCCAGGGGGCTGTACCAATATGGACTTCGAGCTCGAGGTCGCTGCGGTCATCGGACGCGATGCCGTCTCTGTAACTCCTACGCAGGCAGCCCGACACCTAGCAGGATTCGTCATTTTGAGCGACTGGTCGGCGCGCGACCTGCAGTTTCGCGAGATGGATGGACGCCTCGGTCCGTTCAAGGGCAAGGACTTTGGATCATCTCTCGGTCCGATCTTTGTCACTCCGGACGAGATAGAGGACCGCCGCGAAGGCACTGGTTACGACCTCGAGATGACATCGGCGGTCAACGGACGACGCTATGGCGTCGACCGTTGGACGTCTGCCTACTGGTCTATGGAGGAGCTGATCTCGTACTCGTCCTGGAGTTCTCGCGTTGAGGCCGGGTCGATCATCGGCAGCGGAACCTGCCAAGGAGGATGCATCCTGGAGCTCTCACTCCGGAGCTCGCCCGAAGAGTACCCATGGCTTGTGGCGGGTGACGAGGTAACCCTTGCCATAGAGACGATGGGCGAGATCCATGCCACGCTCTCTGCGTCGGCGTTCGGCGCTTGGCCGGGCAGAAGAAGCGGCTACACAGAGAATGAAGTGACTTCGGCGTGACTCGCATGCCCCCAGGCACCGCGGCCGCCACACCCTCCTGGTCCACGCCATCAGCGTCGTTGTTGAGAGCGTTGACCTGGCTTAGGCCAAATCTGAGGCCGCGACGCAGGGCGGCTCGCTGACCTGCGGGTTTCGTTGCGGTGAGCCTTGGATTTGCGCACTAGCCTCGAGCCCTAGGGTTCTGGTTCGTGGCGTATGTGCACACTGTGAAGACCTCGTCGGGTGCGACGGCGGTCCACCCGAACTCAGGTCTTTGTTGAGAACATTGACATTCACTGCGAGCGACCCAAAGCGCGAGCCCCTTTTAGGTTGCTATGACCTCATCGGCGATGTTCTTGAAGGCCAGTACGATCTTGTCGAAGTTCAGGGTCTTGACACCGTAGAACCGGGTAGGAATAAGTCAGGACGTGGGTTTGGCATAGGCCTGGGAAACCCTCCTGGAAGGGATGATCCACCGAACCGGGATGGCGAGTCGAAGTCACCCTCTTGCTCGTCCCTGGCTTGAGTTCCTCAAGCCGCACTTCCGACATCCTGATCCACAGTCGGCTCACGCTAGAGGTTGCGTCCGACGATCGATCGCTCGTACGTCACCCGATGTCGTCGCATCCTCTCAGAGGGCCGCGGTGTTGACCGCCAAAGAGACTGCACGTTGGCATACGGAGCGGCACACGGGTCCGGCTGCGACGCCGGGTCGACCGACAGCAGATAGTGGCCGATCGTAGGCGTGGTGTGAGAGATGCGTGAGACCTAACGAGAGCTCGTGAGGGGTGACACAAAAACTCCGGCAGGGTCACCATGCCTGTGACCTGCGCTTCCGCATCGACTGGCTCCCCGGGTAGGAGTCGAACCTACGTCGCTAGTCCTGATTCAAAGTCAGGCGGGCCCTGCCGGCAGACCAACCGGGGATGGTTTGGGGGTCAGGTTACTAACGGCGGAGGGCAGACACCGCTTCCGCCCACCGTCCATCGGGTCAGACAGTGTGGTCGGACTCGAAGAGGGCCTTCAAGGTGGCGAGCTCGGTGTCGACGCTCTCCAGGAGGGCGCGGAAGCCGCCGTCGGTGACGTCGGAGGGCTGCACGATCGTCACGACGAAGTCGGCTCCGCGCCCGTTGGCGGCGACCCTGGCCGGCACGGTCGCCAGCTCGTCGTCGAAGCGGAAGTCGTGGTCGACGATGCCGGTGGCCGCGTCCGCCCGGATGCGGAACTGCGCCGGCCCGTCCGGGGTGCTCGGGTCCCACCACTCGGTCTCGGCGGTGGGCTCCACCGCGAGGATGTTCACGACGGCCCAGCGGGGCCAGCTCTCCGGTTGCGCCAGAAACCGGTGGACGACGTCCGCCGGACGGTCGATCGTCACGGACTTGGTCGTCGATCGACCCGGTGCGCTCGCCACGCTCCGGACTGTACGTCGCCGGGATCAGCCTAGCGGCGGATGGTGAGGGGACCGCCGGTGCGGGATACGTTGGTGCCCATGTCGAGCGACCTCACCGTGATCGTGCTGGCAGCAGGCGGAGGCACCCGCATGAGGTCGAAGAGGTCCAAGCTCCTGCACGAGATCGGCGGCCGGAGCCTGGTCGGGCACGTGCTGAGCGCCGTACGCACGCTCGACCCGGCCCGAGTCGTCGCCGTGGTCGGTCACCAGCGCGACCAGGTCGGTCCCCACATCGTCTCCCTCATGCCCGAGGCGGTGCTGGCGGTCCAGGAGGAGCAGCAGGGCACGGGTCACGCCGTCCGCATCGCGGTCGACGCCGCCGGCTCCCTGAGCGGCACCGTCCTGGTCGTGTACGGCGACACCCCGCTGCTGCGCGGCGACAGCCTGCGCGACTTCGCCCAGGAGCACGAGGGCGCCCAGAGCGCGGTCAGTGTCCTGAGCGGCGTCGTCGACAACCCGTTCGGCTACGGCCGGATCGTCCGCAACGACGAGGGCGACGTCGAGGCCATCGTCGAGGAGCGCGACGCCACCCCCGAGCAGCGTGAGATCCGCGAGATCGGGTCGGGGATCTTCGCCTTCGACGGGGAGTTCCTCGCCGACGTCCTCCCGCGGCTCGGCAACGACAACGCCAAGGGCGAGTACTACCTCACCGACACCGTCGGGCTGGCTCGCGAGGCCGGGCTCACGGTGGGCGCGTTCCCGATGGACGACGTCGTGCAGACCGAGGGCGCCAACGACCGGGTGCAGCTGGCCAACCTCGGGCGCGAGCTCAACCGCCGGATCGTCGAGGACTGGATGCGCGCGGGCGTGACCGTGCTGGACCCGGCCACGACCTGGGTCGAGTCCGACGTACGCCTTGCGCCCGACGTCATCCTGCTGCCGGGCACGCAGCTGCTCGGCGCGACCGTCGTGGACGAGGACGCCGTGATCGGGCCCGACACCACGCTCAAGGACTGCGAGATCGGGGCCGGCGCTCGCGTCGTCCGCAGCCACGGCGAGCTGGCCGTCGTCGGCGAGGGAGCGAACGTGGGCCCGTTCGCCTACCTGCGGCCCGGCACCGAGCTGGGGATGGGCGGCAAGATCGGCGCCTTCGTCGAGACCAAGAACGCCCACATCGCCGCGGGCGCCAAGGTGCCGCACCTGTCCTACGTCGGCGACGCCGACATCGGCGAAGGCGCCAACATCGGGGCCGGCACGATCTTCGCCAACTACGACGGCACCGACAAGCACCACACGTCGGTCGGCAAGGGCGCCAAGACCGGCGCCAACAACACGTTCGTCGCGCCGGTCCGGATCGGCGAGGGAGCCGTGACCGGCGGCGGCACCGTCGTCCGCCGCGACGTCCCGCCGGGGACCCTCGCGGTCTCGGGCGGCCCCCAACGCAACCTCTCCCGTCGCGCCACGCGGGCCCGGGAGCGGACACCGATTGGGGAAGCCGCCAGCGCTGAGGGAGAATCCTGAGACGTGAGCTCCAAGACGAAGCGGACCACCAAGAAACACCTGATGGTCTTCTCCGGTCGGGCTCACCCGGCGCTGGCCGACGAGGTCGCCGCATATCTCGAGATCGAGCTGGTGCCGACCGAGGCCTACGAGTTCGCCAACTCCGAGACCTACGTGCGCTACGAGGAGTCGGTGCGCGGCTCCGACGCCTTCGTGATCCAGAGCCACACCGCGCCGATCAACGAGTGGCTCATGGAGCACCTGCTCATGGTCGACGCGCTCAAGCGCGCCAGCGCGAAGCGGATCACCGTGGTCATGCCCTTCTACGGCTACGCCCGGCAGGACAAGAAGCACCGGGGCCGCGAGCCGATCTCGGCGCGGCTGGTGGCCGACATGTTCAAGACCGCCGGCGCCGACCGGCTGATCACCGTCGACCTGCACGCCGACCAGATCCAGGGCTTCTTCGACGGGCCGGTCGACCACCTCTTCGCCCAGCCCATCCTGGCCAGGCACGTCAAGGAGAAGTACGGCGACCAGGACCTCGCCGTGGTCAGCCCCGACGCAGGCCGGATCAAGGTCGCCGAGCGGTGGTCCTCCCGCCTGAACGGCGCGCCGCTGGCGTTCATCCACAAGACCCGGCGGCCCGACGTGCCGAACGAGACCGTGGCGAACCGCGTCGTCGGCGACGTCCGCGGACGGATCTGTGTGCTCGTCGACGACATGATCGACACCGGCGGCACGATCGTGCACGCCGCCGAGGCACTGGCCCGTGACGGGGCGGCCGGCGTCGTGATCGCGGCGACCCACCCGATCCTCTCGGGCGATGCGGTCGACCGCCTCAAGAACAGCGCGGTCACCGAGGTCGTGGTGACCAACACCCTGCCGATCCCGGACGAGAAGCGCTTCGACGCGCTGACCTGTCTCTCGATCGCGCCACTGCTCTCGCAGGCCATCAAGGAGGTCTTCGAGGACGGCTCGGTCACCAAGATGTTCGACGGGCAAGCCTGACGGCGGAAGCGGGCTGACGCCGGCTGACGGCTAGCTAGCCGGCGAGCCGGACCCTCAGCGCGACGTCGTAGTCGTCGACGGTGTCCTCCCAGCCCCGGCGCAGGACGGTGTTCGTGGTGCCCGACGACGCCGAGTCCAGGTCGTCGCGGAACCGCCGGAAGCGGTCCAGTGCCATCGGCGTCCGGGGCGCCGCGACGGCCGCCGCGTCGGCGAACGACTGGCTGCGCGCGGCGATGGTGGGCGCATCCTCGAGATAGCGCTCGAGGTACGGCGCGAACAGCTCCTCCTGGCCGGGTGTCCACAGGCCGGTGACCAGCGCCGTGAAGTCACGGTTGGAGACGCCTGAGTCGCACATCCTCAGCCAGGCGTCCTCCTTGGCGGCCGGGTCCGGCCGTCCGGCGAGCGCCGCCAGCGACGCCTGGTGGCCGTTGGACGACCGGTCGGCGGCGGCCTCGGCCTCGATCAGCGCCTCGTCGGAGGCGCCGAGCTCGACCAGCCGGCGGACGACGATCCAGCGGGTGTCGCGGTCGATCGCGAGCCCGGCGCGTGCCTGACCGCTCGCGAGCCACCTGCGGAGCAGGGCGACGTCGGTCGTGGTCATCGCCAGCCGCCGCATCGCCGCGAGACCGCGGGGCGCGTCACCGGCGTCGAGCGCCTCGGCACAGACGTCGGCGACGACCTGCTCGGCCTCGGCGAGCGCCTCGGGCGCGGTCCACCGGGGGATGACCTGCCGGGTGACCCGACGCAAGACGCTGTCGAAGACGACGGGGTCGCGCTCCTCGGCGAGGTGGTGGCGCACGACGCCCAGGAGCTCCCCGGTCGTCGAGACCCCGGAGGTCACCCGGGAGATCGCGTTGGTCCACGTCATGGCCCGCAGCAGCGGGTCGGGCAGGTCGCCGAGCCCGTCGACCACAGCGCGCCAGGAGCGGTCGTCGAGCAGCACGGTCGCGTACGCCTCGTCGGCGGCGTTGGGGACGACGGCGGCGCCGGCCAGGTCGTCGAGCCGGACCGGCTCGTCGGCGAGGTCGACCAGCCGGGTGAGGCCCACGCGTGAGCCGTCGATTGCGGCGACGCTGAACCGGTGGGGTCGCGAGCCGTCGCGCTCGAGCACGGGGACCTCGCCGTCACGGGTCACCCGGATCGTGTCGTAGCCCGTGGTGCGCAGGTAGGCCTCCGCCCAGGCCCGCACGTCACGCTCGGTCACCGAGTCGAGCGCCTCGAGGTAGTCGGACAACTCGGCGTTGGCGAACCGGTGGCGCGTGAGGTACAGGTTCGTCCCCTCGACGAAGGTGTCCCAGCCCAGCCAGATGACCAGCTGGTGCAGCACCGATGCGCCCTTGGCGTAGGTGATCATGTCGAAGTTCGTGAACGCCGTGTCGACGTCGACCAGGTGCTCGGCGTCCTCGGCGATCGGGTGGGTCGAGCGTCGGCGGTCGGCGGCGTACGCCGTGGGCTTGCGGTTGAGGGTGAAGTCGGGCCAGGAGCCGAGCACGCCCGCCTCGTGCGCGACGTGGTAGCCCATGAAGTCGGCGAACGACTCGTTGAGCCAGGTGTCCTGCCACCACTTCATCGTCACCAGGTCGCCGAACCACATGTGGGCCATCTCGTGCGCGATCACCGTCGCGCGGTCGACGAGCTCGCCGGCGTCCGGCTCGTTGCGGGGCAGGTACTCGTCACGGAAGGTGACGCAGCCGGCGGTCTCCATCGCCCCCCAGTTCTGTCCGGGCCCCATCACCTGGTCGTAGGAGTCGAACGGGTAGGGCTCCTCGAAGGTGCTGGTGTAGAAGTCGAAGCATGCCTCGGTGACCTCGCGCATGTTGTCGAAGTCGCGGTCCAGAGCCGCGCCCAGCGAGGCCCGGGCATGCCAGCCGAAGGGCAGGCCGGCGTGCTCCCAGGTGCGGGAGTGCCAGGGCCCGGCGCAGACGGTGAAGAGGTACGTCGAGAGCGGCGGCGTGGTGGTGAAGGTCCACGCACCGTCTTGTTGGCCGGCGGCGCGCCCGTTGGCCAGCACCGTCCAACCCTGCGGCGCGCGGACCGTGAGGGTGAACGGCGCCTTGAGATCGGGCTGGTCGAAGCACGCGAAGACCCGGTGGGCCAGGTCCATGCCGGCGTACGCCGCCACATAGGTCGCGTCGTCGGCCGGGTCGGTGACGGTGTGCATGCCGTCGCCGTCGTTGACGTAGGGGATGCGTGCCTCCACCACGACCTCGTTGTCCGGGGCGAGGTCGCGCAGGACGATCCGGCCCCCGTCGTAGTCGGGGGACTCGACTCGCGAGCCGTTGACCGTCACCAGCAGGTCACGGGCCTCGGCCAGCTCCAGGAACGTCGTCGCGCCCGGGTCGGCCATCGCGAAGGTGACGCAGGTGCGGCAGTGGTAGGCCTCACGCGAGGTGATGTCGAGGTCGATGCGGTAGGCGACGCCGGAGACGAGTCCTGCCCGGGCCACCGCCTCGTCGTAGGTGAGCGACACGGTCCGACCCTAGTGCCGCGTGCGCAAACCTGGGCCCCGCGCGGACGACGACCATCGCGATTGGGAGTCTGCGGGCAGTCCCGTCTAGGCTGACGCGGTTGCCTCGGCGAGGGAGCCCGAGAGGGTGTCCGTGATCGACTGGGCCGGCTCCTGGCGCCACGGCACGCACACTTTGCGACGTACGACGAGGAGACCGTGATGGCCGAGAAGATCACCGCCGAGATGCGCACCGAGTTCGGCAAGGGCGCTGCCCGCCGCATCCGCCGGGCCGACAAGATCCCCGCCGTGGTCTACGGCCACGGCAACGACCCGATCCACCTCACGCTGCCGGGTCACGACACGATGATGGCCCTCAAGCACGGCGGTGCGAACGCCCTGCTCGAGCTCGACATCGACGGCACCACCCAGCTCGCCCTGACCAAGCAGGTCCAGGTCGACCCGATCCGCCGGGTCCTCGAGCACGTCGACTTCGTCGCGGTCCGCCAGGGCGAGAAGGTCACCGTCGACGTCCCGGTCCACGTCACCGGCGACGCCGCCCCCGACACCCTGGTCGTCACCGAGAACGCCACGGTTCAGGTCGAGGCCGAGGCGACCCACATCCCCGAGCGCATCGAGATCTCGATCGAGGGCGCCGCGATCGGCACCCAGATCCACGCCTCCGACCTGGTCCTGCCCGAGGGCACGACCCTGCTGAACGACCCGGAGATGCTGATCGTCAACGTCACCCAGCAGCAGTCCGCCGAGGCGCTCGAGTCCGAGCTCGCCGATGCCGAGGCCGACGCGGGCATCGTCCACGAGGAGACCGACGAGGCTGCCGATGCCGCCGAGGGCGAGTCCGCCGACGGCGCGGCCGAGGCCGGCGACGCCGCAGAGGGCGACTCCGCCGAGTGAGGCTGCTCGGGCGCGGGTCGTCCGAGCCGCCCGGTGACGTGTGGCTCGTGGTCGGCCTGGGCAACCCCGGCCCGTCGTACGCCGGCCACCGGCACAACGTGGGCTACCTCGTCGTGGCCGAGCTGGCCGGGCGGATGGGGTCGGGCTTCCGTGCCCACAAGTCGGGGCGGGCCGAGGTCGTCGAGGGGCGTCTGGCCCCGCCGGGCGTCGAGGCGCCCCGGGTGGTCCTGGCCCGGGCGCGCACCTACATGAACGAGTCCGGCGGCGCGGTCAAGCAGCTCGCCACCTTCTACAAGGTGCCGCCCGAGCGCATCGTGGCGGTGCACGACGAGCTGGACCTTCCGTTCGACACGATGCGGGTCAAGCTCGGCGGGGGAGACAACGGACACAACGGCCTCAAGTCGCTGCGCTCGGCCCTGGGCACCGGCGACTTCTACCGCGTGCGGCTCGGGATCGGTCGACCACCGGGTCGCCAGGACGTCGCCGACTTCGTGCTGTCGGACTACGCCGCGAGCGAGCGCAAGGCGCTCCCGCTCCAGGTCGCCGTGGCCGCCGACGCCGTCGAGTCGCTGGTGACCGACGGCCTCGAGCGCACGCAGGGACGCTTCAACTCCTGACCGGACCCGAGGCGGGCCCGAGCCGCCCCGAGCCGCCCGTGCGACCTGCCCCAAGCGACCTGCCCGGAGCGACGTGGAGCAGATCCGACGGGCCCACCGGGGCCACGGGTTCAGCCCGCTCGGACACCCCGCGTACCCAGAACAGGTGAACCACGCCGTGCGGGCGTGAACCAGGATGGACCGGTCGGCTCCGGGGGGTGTCGACGGGCCGGGCGGTTACGGCGTTCGCCTGGCCACCGCACGGTAACGGGGGCTCGCATGACTGATCAGACGGTGGATGTCGGAGCGATCCGACCTGTGGTGACGGCGTGGTCGCCCGAAGACTCCAAGCTCGAGAGATGGGCGTCCGCGCCCCACCTCGGCTGGGACGTGTTCGCGACGACACCCGACACGGCAGGGCCGCCGTCGGTCGCCTCGGTGGCCAGCGTCGGTGCGATGTCGCACCCGTTGCTCGCCCCCGCAGACACGTGGACCTCGAAGCTCGCCCATCTCGCCCGTCGCGCCTCGGTCCTGGGCCAGCGGCGTCGCGCCGACCTGTGGGTGGTTGTGGAGTGCCTCGCCGTCGCCGTCGCCGGGATCGTGACGATGACGGTCCTGGGGGCCTACGGCCCGGCGTCCTGGGTCGCCCTGGGCGGCGCGATCTGCGTCGCCATGCAGACCCGCTCGCAGATGCACTCGGCCTCGCATCTCGAGGTGCTTCCGGTCCTGCGCTCCTTGGCGGTGGCCTTCGCTGGCGCCGCCGTCCTCTCGGCGCTCGACCTGGCCTCCAACGGCGAGCTCGCGGTCGCGGCCGGCGTCCTGCTCGTCGCCGGAGCCGTGATCTTCTCGGCCCTGGTCCTACGGCAAGGGCTACGCCGCCCGCTGAGGGTCGTCGTCGTAGGCGACCGGGCCGCGATCAGTCGCGCTGCGATGCGCTGGGCCGACGGCACGGCCCACGTCATCGGCGGGGTGCTGCCCGGTGACGAGGAGAGTCGTCTCCAGTCCATCGTGGGCGTCCCGACCATCGTCGGCCTCGAGCACGCCGCGGACTGGGCGCACGGCCGCCGTGCCGACCTCGTGGTCGTCGCCCCGAGCAAGCAGCTGGCGCCGCCCCAGCTGCGCAGCCTGGGGTGGAGCCTGGAGCGCACCGGCATCGCGATGGCGGTCGCCGATGCCGCGGGCGACGCCGCCCCGCACCGGGTCCGTGCCCGCAGGCTGGGCCGCACCACGCTGATCGAGCTCACGCCGTCGCGCCCCGGCGCGATCGCCCGCCTGCTCAAGAGCGCGATCGACCGCTTGGTGGGTGCCGTGCTCCTGGCCTGCGCCTCGCCGTTCCTGGCCGTCACGATGCTGATGATCCGGCTCGACTCTCGCGGTGCCCCGCTGTTCAAGCAGGAGCGGGTGGGCCAGGACGGTCGCACGTTCACGCTCTACAAGCTGCGCACCATGCGAAGCGACGCCGAGCGTCAGCTCGTCGCACTCCGCGAGCACAACGAAGGCGCCGGCGTGCTGTTCAAGATGCGCCAGGACCCGCGAGTCACGCGCCTGGGCAAGCTGCTGCGTCGCACGTCGATGGACGAGCTGCCGCAGCTGATCAACGTCGTCAAGGGCAACATGTCGCTGGTGGGGCCGCGTCCGGCGCTCCCGGCCGAGGTCGCGGAGTACGACGACGTCGAGCGCCGCCGGCTGGCGGTCAAGCCCGGCATGACGGGACTATGGCAGGTCAGCGGCCGCTCGAACCTCGACTGGGAGACCAGCATCGGCCTCGACCTGGACTACGTCGACAACTGGCGGATCGGCGACGACCTGATGATCGGTCTGCGGACGATCGGCGCGGTCACCGGAGCACGCGGGGCGTACTGACCGGCGCACGGGTCCGAGGGTTCGACCCTTGGCCCGTCCGGACCAGCTCGTCGGCACGCCACTAGTGCCAGGTGACCATGCGCCTCATCCTCTGGAAGGACTGTTCCCCAGACGGTCGAACTTTTCATCGACATTTGTCTGCGGGCCCAGCATGATGGCTCACGAACCGCACGCAGCGACGATCTTGGGGGATCAGGCCGCAGCCGGTTGGCGTCAGGGGGGTTGACGGCGACCGCGGTTTATGAAGGGACGACGGGGGTCGCCCTTCGGGGGGAATCATGAAAACGCACGAGAAGTTTCAGCACGGGGACATACCCGTCGCACTGGGGGGATCACGCGGTTTCGCAACGCGTGAGTCCGCGTCCGTGGTCGTCGCCGACTGTGAGGACCGGCTCCACGCCGTCCGCTCGGGCCTGGCCGGCCTGGCCGGTGCGCTGCACGTCCTGGCCCAAGGCTCGGGCGAACTGCCCGGCGGCTCGCGTGAGCGACTGGAGTCGATGGTCGTCGCCGAGGTCGAGCGGTTGCAGCGTCTGGTGGCGCCGTCGCCCTTGAGCGAGCCCGAGGACGTCGTCCTCGAGCCGGTCGAGCTCGACCGGGTCCTGGCCGACGTCGCGCTGTCTCGCCGGATGGCGGGACAGGAGGTCGCGTGGTCCACCACCGGCCACACGGTGTGGGCCTGCCGCGACGACCTCGTCGAGGTCGTCAACATCCTGCTGGTCAACGCCTGGCGTCACGCCCAGGGGTCGCCGGCTCGGATCGACGTCACGGAGACGGCCGGCTCCGTCCGGATCGCGGTGAGCGACCGCGGCCCCGGGGTGCCCGTCGAGCTGCGTGAGTCGATCTTCCAGCGTGGGGTACGCCGTCCGCACTCGCCCGGACAGGGCCTGGGCCTGGCCATGGCGCGCGAGATGGTGACCGCTCTGGGCGGATCGCTCGAGCTCTGCTCGGGTCCCGGCGAGGGTGCCTGCTTCGTCCTGATGCTCGCGGGCGACGCGATGCACGGTGCGGCATGACCGGGCGTACGTCGAGAGTCACCGTGGTCGACGACCACTCGCTGTTCGCGGAGACCATGGCGATCGCGCTGCGTGGACAGGCCTTCCAGGTCCAGTGCGCCGTGCCCGACTCGACGACGACGTTCGCCGCGCTCGCACGCACCGTGGTCCAGAGCTCGCCGTCCATCGTGCTGCTCGACCTCGACCTCGGTGTCGTGGGCGATGTGATGCGACTGGTGGCGGCGCTGGCCGGCAACGGCGTCTCTGTGGTCGTGGTCACCGGCTCGACCGACCGGGTCAGGCACGGTGAGGCGCTGGCCAACGGCGCGCGCGCCGTGGTTCCCAAGACCGCACCGTTCGCCGAGATCGTCGGCACCGCCGACCGCCTGCGCAACGGCCTTCCGGCGATGTCCAGAGCCGATCGCGAGGCGCTGCTGCGCACCTACCGGGCGGACGCCGACTCCCAGAACGAGCTGCGGCAGCGGTTCCACCTGATGACCCGGCGTGAGGCCGAGGTTCTCGCCCGGCTGATGGCGGGCGAGCAGGTGACCGAGATCGCCAAGGCGCGCTTCGTGTCCGAGTCGACGGTCCGCACGCAGGTGAAGTCCATCCTGGCCAAGCTCCAGGTCAGCTCCCAGCTGACGGCTGTGGGCCTGGCCCACAGGGTGGGCTGGCAGCCGCCGCAGCCCGACACCCGGGAGGCGCCGCCGAGGCCGACCGGACGCGGACTGCTCGCGACAGGCTGAGCGGCCCGACCGGACCGTCCCAGTAGCATCGTCGGGTGCCACAGGACCCGACGACCACACCGTCCGACGCAGACGACCACTCCCTCGCCGCCTGGCTCGCAGCCACGGCGGGGGAGCGGTTGCTGGAGGTCCGAGGCCAAGGGCTGACCGGACGCGACCTGAAGGACGCCGGTGACCGGGCGGCCCAGGAGGTGCTCGCGCGTCTCCTGGCCCAGCATCGCCCGGCCGACTCGGTGCTGTCGGAGGAGGCGGCCGATGACAAGTCGCGACTGACCGCACGCCGCGTGTGGATCATCGACCCGCTGGACGGCACGCGCGAGTTCTCCGAGCCGCCTCGCGACGACTGGGCGGTCCACGTCGCGCTGTGGGAGGACGGCGAGCTCACGGCGGGCGCCGTTGCCCAGCCCGCGCTCGGCCGCACCTTCCACACCGGGGAGCCGCCGCTGGTGCCGGCACGCACCAGCCAGCGAACGCGGATCGCCGTCTCACGCACCCGGCCGCCGGCGTTCGTGGAGACCCTCGCCGAGGAGATCGACGCCGAGCTGGTGCCGATGGGGTCGGCCGGGGTGAAGGTGATCTCGGTCGTGCGCGACGTGACCGACGCCTACGTCCATGCCGGCGGTCAGTACGAGTGGGACAACGCCGCGCCCGTCGCGGTCGCCCGCTCCGCGGGACTCTTCTGCTCGCGCGTCGACGGGTCGCCGTTGCGGTACAACCAGGACGACGTCTCGTTGCCGGACCTGATCGTGTGCCGTCCCGAGCTGGCCGACCAGATCCTCGAATTCGTGCGTCGACACGGCACCGACTAGCACCCCCACCCCCCGCTGGTCCTCGGTTGTTGTCAAATCCCCCGCTTCAGCGGGTGTCCTGGCACTTCTTGGGGGTTGCAACCCCCAATAAGTGCCAAGTC
>NZ_DATAVI010000041.1:0-20499 GCF_036267815.1 Nocardioides sp.
CGCGTGCCGGCGCCCTGGTTCGCGCGTGCGATGCCGTCAGGAGCCGCGGTGGACGTCGCGTCGGTGTTCGATGCGGAGCACTACGACCTCCTGTAGAGCTTCGTTGATGCGGGACAGGACGCGGTAGGTGCCACGGCGTGCGGAGAAGATGCCAGCCAGGTCACCGCGCAGCGGCTTCCCGACGCGGTGTGGGTTGTCGAGTAGCGCACCGGTCAGGAACTCGACGACCGCCGCCGCGACTGCGTCGGGCAGGTGCTGTCGGATCGCCCTGGTGGCGGGTGGGGTCAAGACCAGTTCATAAGGCCCGCCGGGGCTCACGCGCGGAGAGCCCGAACAGCCCCGCTGCCGCGCACGACGTCGTCGCCGCGGTAGGCAGCGTCGGCTTCGCGGATGTCGGCTAGGGCCTGCGGGTCGCTGGGATCTCAAGGGTCTCTTCGAGTTGGGCCAGGTCGTCGGGACGGAGGATGACCGCGGCGGGACGGCCGTTGCGGGTGACGGTCACGCGGTCGTGCTCATGTTCGACCCGATCGACCACCTCGCTGAAGTGGTCTCGGACCTCCCGCAACGACTCGGTGCTCATGACCACAATTGTGGCGCACTCCAAGGGCCGGCGTAAGAAAGCGCCCCTACGAACGTGTGCCCCACTTCGCCGCGAGTCGCCCCAACACGAACACACCCATGGGCTCCCCTGATGGAACCCGATCCGTCCTCGGCGAAACCCAGACGGCCTTCGCGCCACTGATGGAAACTGGGAACGTTGTCGTGTGCGAGGAGTCGTCGGGGTTCCGTCTCTACTCGGTGTTTGGGCTGACGGTGGCGTTGGGCGGCGGCTCCGTCATTCTCCTGGGGGCGGTCGCTGCACATGACTCGGCCTCGTTTCCCCTGACCGTGATCGGGGGTGGGTGGGTGCTGGCGGGTTGGCTGGGATGGCAGCGGCGAGGCCGATCGGCGACCCGCATCGTTCTGGATGACGGGATCGTGACCTTCCTCGGGGCCAAGGTTCGTCGGGAGATTCCGGCTCGAGAACTCGCTGCGTTCCGGTGGCAGCGTCTCGACCCCAGCCACGTGGGAAGCAGTGTGTTCACGACCCTGGAGGGGGACACGATCCGATGTTCGCCTCGGATGACTGGCCTGCTCTCGCTGCTGGTGGAGCCAAAGGCGCAGAACCCGGGTCTCGCGACCCCGATGTAGCCGCTCGCCGGACCAGGAGAAACGCCGCCGCCGGCAGCGGACAGAGTGCGTCCTTCGGCCCCCTGGCGACGCGAGGTGAGGGGGCTGTGATGCCGTTGAGCGTGCCTAGGGTGGCTCTGTGGGCATCGCTCCTTCACTCTTGGCAGCGCAGGTGTTCGTTGCCGTCCGCGCAGGCGGCAACGCCGCATAGCAGCAGCCGATCGCAGGCGCCTGACATCCGAGGGCGATTGCACGGCTTTACGCTGGCCGCATGGGACTTCTGACCTTCAGCATCAACGTCACACTGGACGGCTGCGTCGACCACCAAGAGGGAGTCGCCGACGACGAGACACACGCCTTCTTCACCCGCCTCATGGACGAAGGCGGAGCGATGCTGTGGGGCCGCGCCACCTACGAGATGATGGAGAGTTACTGGCCGGCGGTCGCCCGCGGCGACGAGGAGGCGCCGCCGGCGATACGCGAGTGGGCAGTCAAGCTGGAGGCCAAGCCGAAGTACGTGGTGTCGTCGACGCGAACGGACTTCCCGTGGACCAACAGTCACCACATCACCGGCGACCTGGGCACGGCCGTGGAGGAGCTCAAGGATGTGAACCCCGCCGGCGTTCTCCTCGGGAGCGGCAAACTCGCGACCGAGCTGGACCGGCTGGATCTGATCGACGAGTACAAGTTCCTCGTCCACCCCAGGATCGCCGGCCACGGCCCGACCTTGTACCAGAGCGGGCTGCCCAGCACGCGACGGCTCGAGCTGGTCTCGGCGAAGTCGCTCGGCAACGGCGCGGTCGCGATGCACTACCGGCGCGGGCACTGACTCAGAGCAAGCCCACCGCGCCCAGCTCGCGAGCCAGGGCGTCGTCGGACGCGGCGAACCCACTGGCGTTCTACGTGTCCCAGTTGCTGCCGCTCAACGAATGCCCGTTCATAGCCGCGATGAGCAGTCTTTCCGCCGGCTGTCGACGCGACTCGAACGTAACTCTCATGGCAGCCGATGAGCGGTAGGTCGGCGCCTATCGTGATGAGCATGAATGCTCATCGAGGACCTCACAGGTCTCGCGGTCGTGGCGATTACCCAACGGGAACCAGGGATGCGCCGGTGAACTCCACGTCACCGACACCAATCACGGTGCCGGATCACCCCACCGACCACCACACCTTCGCGCATTGAGCAGTCTTGCCAGGTAGGCGACGACGGGTCTGACCCTCCCATCCCGGTCCTGAGCAGCCCATGGATCATCGGTGGCCACGTCCGGCGGTCGTGGATGCGCGCCGGGGCCGACCAGCCCTCTTCGCGTTCTCCTGCACATGGTGGATCTGGAAGCTAGAGTTCGTCGCGCCGCAGCCCCCGCCAAGCGTGCGGCGATGCAAGAGCAGTGCGTTGAACCAAGCGGAGAACAGTGTCCTAGGACGTCGCCATCAGGGAAAGGCGCCCAGCCAATCGTGTACGCCTCGACTGAGGGTTTGCCCGCGAGGCGTTCCTCCTTGAGCGGATGCCCCCGCCTATCTGGCGCGGTTGTCGTAGCCGTTGCGGTCGCGAGTTCGCTCGCCGGTTGCTCATGGACCAACGCGAACTCTGGCAACTCGGCAGTTACGTCGGCGACGACGCCCACAACAACCTCGAGACTCGACCGCTGGAACTCGGCCTACTCGTATCTGAGCGCGCAAACGAAGCCAACCCAGATCATGTGCACCTGGTTCAGCCACGCAGGCACGACTCCGTCGCCGTCACCGAAGCCGGCAAAGTTCTACGACTTCGCCAGCAAGGACCACTGGAAGAACCATCTCATCACGCGAAACGACCCTATTCCAAAGGGCACCTTTGAGATGTGCGAGGCGACAGTGCCGACCACCATCCCGTACGGGCCCGCGATCGAGACCTTCCTCAGTCGCTTCGGACTGGTCTTCGGCCCTAGCACGCACACCGCCGCCGGGCTCACCCCGATCGAAATCGCCTACGCCGGCCAGAACGCCAGCGATCCCGACATCATCTATCACGACAAACCGGGGCTGTTCGGCCTCGAAATGGCGCTTGGGGGACTCGGCACCACACCGTTCGTGCCCGGGACCAGCAAGATCATCCAACCCACCGATGACGCAACCGCTGCCCGATACCTGCGGTACGCGACCCCGCTCCTGAACTGGTACGGCTACCAGGGCTGACCCACAGGACCTCGGGCAGGTGGCGCCCACCGGGCGCAGCGTCGAACCCTACCCCTCATCCAATGCCTACCGTGTCGAGAGTGGCTACGCCCGCCCGACCATGCCGCTTGTCCGCGCTTGCCCTCATGGCTCCCTTCTGTGTCAAGACACGTTGGGGATGCCTATCCAGAGGATGCCGCAGCATTGCCAGAGCCGAGTGGTTCTCGCCCATGGCCTCGCATGAATCGTGGTCCGGGCCGTCGCAAAGGTTCTCGTGTTGTGGTTGTCGATCCGGAGGACGCAGCTCGACCGCCAACGGCTCTCTGGTCGTTCGTGCCCTGGTCGGTGGTCACAAACTCCCATCAGACTCGCTCGGTGTCGCCGCAAGGGCCACTAGCATTCGGGCGGCGGCGGCGATACCGGTCGCTTCGATCCCGTGCTCGTGGAGCAGCTCCCCGCGCCCGCCAGCGGGCACGAAGGATCGCTCGGGAAGAGCCATGCAGCGCACGGCGGGACCGCGGCCACAGCATGCGGTGCGCAGCGCACGGGCGACCTGTTCGCCGAAGCCTCCGGAGGGCGCACCGTCCTCGACGGTGACGACCACGCGGTACGACGCGGCGCGGGCCACCAGCTCGGGTTCGAGCGGAAGCAGCCACCGGGGATCCACCACGGTCGTCCCGATCCCGTCGGCCTCGAGCTGCGCTGCTGCGTCGAGCGCGGGCTCGGCCAGGGGCCCGGCCGCGACGACGAGTACGTCAGTCGCCGAGCCGATGGCGAGCACGTCCGCCGTGCCCCAGCGGTCTCGCGCGGGGATCTCCTCGATCGCAGTGCCGCGCGGGAACCGGAGCGCGGTCGGTCCGTCGTAGGCCACGCACTCACCGAGCAGCTCGCGCAGCCGGACGGCGTCTCGCGGCGCAGCGAGCCGAGCGCCGGGCACGAGCCCGAACAGCGCGATGTCCCAGATACCGTGGTGCGAGGCGCCGTCGGGGCCGGTGACCCCGGCCCGGTCGAGCACGAAGGTCACCGGCGCGCGGTGGAGCGCGGCGTCCATCAGTACCTGGTCGAAGGCGCGGTTGAGGAATGTCGCGTAGATCGCCACCACGGGGTGCAGACCCGCCGTTGCGAGGCCGACGGCCGACGTGACGGCGTGCTGCTCGGCGATCCCGACGTCGAAGACCCGGTCGGGGAAGCGCAGCGCGAAGGGGTGGAGCCCGGTGGGCCGGGTCATCGCCGCGGTCACCGCGACCAGGTCCGCCCGCTCTTCGCCGAGGCGCTCGAGCTCCTCGGCGAACACCGACGTCCACGCCGGGCCGCAGGGCCGATGCGAGTTCTCCGTCGGAGGGACCGTGTGGAGCCGGTCCGCCTCGTCCAGCTCGGCCGCCGGGTAGCCCTCGCCCTTGCGGGTCACGACGTGGACGACGACCGTGTGGTGGAGCGCGGCGGCCGCCCGGAGACCGCACTCGACGGCCTCGACATCGTGGCCGTCGAACGGCCCGACGTAGGCCAGGCCCAGCTCTTCGAACAGGTTGCCTCCGGCCGTGCCTTCGCGCAGCTCGGTGAGATGCGCGGGAAGGCGCCCCGCGGTCGGGTCGTACGACCTACCGTTGTCGTTGAGGACGACGACCACGGGCCGGTCGGGCGCGGCGCCGAGGTTGTTCAGCGCCTCCCACGCCATCCCGCCGGTGAGCGCGCCGTCACCGATCACCGCGACCACTCGCCGCTCGTGGGCGCCGGTCAGCCGGAAACCCTTGGCCAGCCCGTCGGCGTACGACAAAGACGTGGACGCGTGGGAGTTCTCGACCAGGTCGTGGACGCTCTCGGCGCGACTGGGGTAACCCGACAGCCCGCCGCGACGACGCAGGGTCGCGAACGCCTCACGACGCCCGGTGAGCAGCTTGTGCACGTAGCTCTGGTGCCCGGTGTCCCACACGATCGCGTCCCGGGGCGATCGGAACACCCGGTGCAGAACCAGGGTCAGCTCCACGACACCCAGGTTCGAGCCGAGATGGCCGCCGGCCGCCGTCACCGTGTCGACCAGCTCGGCCCGGATCTCCGCGGCCAGGCGCGGCAGGTCGGCGACCGGTACCCGGCGTACGTCGTCCGGGCAGGTGATGCCGGCCAGGAGCGAGCCGTCAGCCGGGTGCCCGAGGTGCTGGTGGACGGTCTCGACGACACTCATGCCGGGTCACGCCCCCACGGCAGCGCGGAACGATTCCCTCAGCGATCCCATCGTCGCCACCACGGCGGTGGGCTCGTAGCCGCAGTGCGCCATGCAGTTGGCGCACCGCGGATCCTTGCCGCGACCGTAGGAGTCCCAGTCGGTGTCGTCGATCAGCTCCTGGTACGTCGCGACGTACCCGTCGTCCATCAGGTAGCACGGCCGCTGCCAGCCCTTCAGCGAGTACAACGGGATCCCCCACGCGGTGCAGCCGAAGTCGACCTTGCCCTCGAGGAAGTCCAGGTACAGCGGCGAGTGGTTGAGGCGCCACCGCTTGCGCCGGCCGTCGGCGAAGGCCTTCTTGAACAGCTCGCGGGTCTCTTCGGGCCCGAGCCAGTGCTCCTGGTCCGGCGCCTTTTCGTAGGCGAACCCCGGCGAGATCTGCATGTTGTCGATGTGCAGCTCGTCGTTGAGGAAGTCCAGGACGTCGATGACGTCCTGTGGGGTGTCGGTGTCGAAGAACGTCGTGTTCGTCATCACCCGGAACCCGGCCTCCTGTGCCAGCTTGATGGCGGCCACGGCCTCGTCGAAGACGCCGTCCTTGCAGACCGAGGCGTCGTGCCGTTCGCGGAGCCCGTCGATGTGGACCATCCACGCGAAGTTCTTGTGCGGCTTGAACTTGTGCAGGTGCTTGGGCATGAGTACGGCGTTGGTGCACAGGAAGACGATCTTGTTGCGGGCCAGCAGCTGCCGGACGATCTCGTCGATGTCCTTGTGCATCAGCGGCTCGCCGCCGGCGATCGAGACCATCGGCGCGCCGGCCTCCTCGATCGCAGCCACCGCCTGCTCGACGGGCATCCGCTGCTTGAGCCAGTCGTGCGTCTGCTGGATCTTGCCGCAGCCGGCGCACGCGAGGTTGCACGCGTAGAGCGGTTCGAGCTCCACCAGGAGGGGGAACTTCTTGCGGCCCAGCACCTTCTGCTTCATCAGGTAGGCGCCGAGTCTCATCGACTGGCGCATGGGCATGCTCATGCGGTGGTCACCTCTTTCGGTAGCAAGAACGCAACGTCCTCGGTGGTGTCTCCGAGCTCGCACACCACGGTCCGGCCCAGGCCGGAGAGTGCGGCAACAAGAGCCTCGACCAGCACCGGCGGAGCCGATGCGCCGGCAGTGATGCCCACGCGGCGTACGCCAGCGAGCAGATCCAGGTCGACGTCCGAGGCGTCGTCGACGAGCCGGGCGGGAGTGCCCAGCGTCTCGCACACCTCGACGAGGCGCAGCGAGTTCGAGGAGTTCTGGGAGCCGATCACGATGACCAGGTCGGCCTCGCGGGCCACCCGGCTTACGGCGTGCTGGCGGTTCGTCGTGGCGTAGCAGATGTCGTCGCTGTGCGGGCCCTCGATCGCGGGGAACCGGCGACGGAGCACCTGCACGGTCTCCGCGGCCTCGTCCTGGGCCAGCGTGGTCTGCATGGCGTAGGCCAGCCGCTGGGGATCGGGGACCTCGACGGTCTCTGCCTCGCGCGCGTCGGCCACGACCAGTACCCGATCGGGTGCCTCGCCCCGGGTCCCGACGACCTCCTCGTGGTCGTGGTGCCCGATGAGCAGGACGGTGCTGTCGCGGGCGGCGAAGCGGCGTACCTCTTGGTGGACCTTGGAGACCAGCGGGCACGTCGCATCGATCACCTGAAGACCGCGTTGCTCCGCGGTACGCCGGACGGCGGGCGCGACGCCGTGAGCAGCCAGCACCAGCACGCTGCCTTCTGGGACCTCCTCGGCCTCCTCGACGAACACCGCGCCGCGGGCCTGCAGGTCGGCCACGACATGCCGGTTGTGCACGATCTGCCGGCGTACGTAGACCGGAGCTCCGAAGCGGTCGAGGGCTCGCTCGACGATCTCGATCGCCCTTTCGACCCCTGCGCAGAACGACCTCGGACCGGCCAGCAGGATCACGCGCTCCCCTACCGCGCCCGCCCACTGCTCGATGACCGGTGCTGCCGCGCGGAGCGCAGCCAGCGCCTTCACTCCGCGGAGGGGCATCCCCGGCCGCAGCAAGAGCCGGTCGGGCGCGTCGACGACGGCCCTCACCACCGCGTCCGACCCGTCGCGCGACAAGAGGAGGGCCGACTCGGTGTCGACCGCGATCGCGCCGGTGGCAGCCAGCGACTCCCGCTCTGCCGGGTCGTGGACGACGTGGTCGACGGTGACGACCGGGCCCAGGTGGACGCGGAGCCCACGGCGACGCAGGGCGCCGGCCAGCAGCGGGGCGACCGGGCAGGTCACGACGGTGTCGCCCCGGCGTACCTCGTTGGCGACGACCAGGTCGCCAGGTTCGATGCCGCTCACGAGCGCACCGGCCACGCCGGCGACGAGGACCGGACCGGGTCTCGGCTCACCCGTGGCGCGTCCGGTGCGGACCACCTCGACCAGCTCCGGGTCGATCCGGTCCCGCAGGGCCAGCCACTCCGAGCGCAGGGGCACACACACCGTGGGTCTCATCGGTCCCCCTCGCGGTCGAGGTCACGCACGGGATCCCGGGCCAGATAGCGGCCCAGCGCCCAGATCGGGAACACGAGCCGGTACAGGTGGTAGGCGATGTAGAAGTCGCCGGGGAAGCCGGTGCCGGTGTAGTGGTCCTCGTCCCAGGTGCCGTCGGGTCGCTGGGTGGAGACCAGGTAGCCGATCCCGCGCTCGACGGCCGCCGACCGCTCGTCGGCAGCCAGCAGGGCCAGGAGCGCCCACGCCGTCTGCGAGGGAGTGGAGTCACCCCGGCCGATCCAGGCAGGGTCGCGGTAGGACCGGAGGTCCTCGCCCCAGCCGCCGTCGTCGTTCTGGTGCTGCTCGAGCCAGCGGACCGCGCTCCGGATGCCGGCGTCCTGCGTCGAGACTCCGGCCGCGACCAGGGCGGGTACGACGGCGCCCGTGCCGTAGACGTGGTTCGCGCCCCATCGGCCGAACCACGAGCCGTCGGCCTCCTGGGACGCGGTCAGCCACTCCACACCCCGCCGGCACGGCTCCTCTTCGGCCCGGCCTTCGGCGGCGAGCATCTCGACCACGTGAGCGGTGACGTCCGCCGACGGCGGGTCGATGACGGCTCCGAAGTCGCAGAAGGGCAGGCCCTCGACGAGCGTGCGGGTGTTGTCCGCGTCGAAGGCGGCCCACCCGCCGTCGCGGGACTGCATGCCGGTGGTCCACGTGACCGCGCGGTCCAGGGCGGCCGTCAGCCGGCCCGGCGCGGACGGGTGCCGGACTCGCCGGAGCGCGAGGACGATCTCGGCCGTGTCGTCGATGTCAGGATAGGTGTCGTTGGCGAACTCGAAGGCCCAGCCGCCGCTGACCAGCTCGGGCCGGCGGATCTGCCAGTCGCCCCGCCGATCCCGCCCGGTGATCTGCTCGTCGAGCAGCCAGTCGGCCGCCCGTACGACGTCCGGGTCGTCGGCGGCGACGCCGGCGTCCAGCAGCGCACCGAGGGCCAGCGCGGTGTCCCAGACCGGAGACTGGCAGGCCTCCAGCCACCGGGCGGGTCCCTCGTCGGTCTCCGCGTGGACGGTGAACCCGTCGAGCCCGTCCAGTCCTGCCTGCATCGCCGGCGAGTCGAGGGAGTGCCCCCGCAGGTGCAGGGCGATCAGGGAGTACACCCATGGTGGCTGGATTCCGCCCCACCCACCGTCGGCCTCCTGCCGGTCGAGGATCCAACCCACGGCCTTGCGCAAGGCCCGCTCGCGCAGGTAGCGCAATGGCCGCCGGTGGTAGGCGTGGAGGAAGCGGTCGAGCCGCTGGAACACCCCGGCCAGACTCGTCACCCGCTCGAGACGTCGGGGCCGTCGGCCCGAGCGCAGCTCCCCGATGCCGATCTCGACCGGATGCACCGGCTGCAGGGCACTGACCACGGTCAGCGGCACGATCGTCTGCCGCGCCCAGCACCCCCAGTCGTAGATGTTCAGCGGCGCCCACCGCGGCAGGAACATGATCTCCGGCGGAAGCTGCGGACACTCGTCCCAGGACCAGAGGCCGAACAGCGCCAGCCACATGTGAGTGAAGACCCGCGCGTCCTCGACGCCGCCGGCCGCCTGGACGAACGCAGCGGCCCGGGCCAGGTGGTCGCACCCGGCCGCGTAACCGGCCATCCGCAGCGCCACCCAGGCCTCGACCGTTGTGGAGAGGTCGCCGGGACCGCCCGCGAACGTCGACCACGAGCCGTCGGCGTTCTGATGTGAGCGGATCCATCGCGCCGTCTGCTGGTCGGTCTCCGCCGTAGCGATCCCCAGGAAGTGGCGCAGCATCAGGTCCTCGGCGTCCATGGTCACGTTCGTCTCGAGGTCGCCCTTCCACCAGCCCTCGTCGTGCTGCCGGGCATGGAGGTGCTCGACGGCCGCGTCGAGCGCCAGCCGCGCGTCACCGAGACGGACGTCGACGGGATCCGAGCGGAGTGCTGTCACAGGTCACGCTCCACGACGAAGGCGGCGAGCCGGTCGAGCTCGGCCCGGTGCGCGAGGTCGAGACCGACGCCGGCGAGGGCGTTGTGTGCCAGGGCCACCCTGGCGAGAGCCTCTTCGTGAGCCCAGTGCCGGCCGCCGGCACGCTCGACCAGGTCGGCGGCCTGTCGCAGGTCGGCTTCGGTCGGCTCAGACGACGTGTCGGCCAGCCAGTCCGCCAGCTGACGGCCCGCCAGGCCGCCGTGGGTCGTCGCCCAGACGACCGGCATCGTCTTCTTCCGGGAGCGGAGGTCGCTGAAGACCGGCTTGCCGGTGCGCTCGGGCCAGCCCCAGATGCCGAGCAGGTCGTCGACGAGCTGGAACGCGATGCCGACCTCGGCCCCGAACTCGGCGAACGCGGCTGAGACCTCGGCGGGCGCGCCCGACAGAAGAGCCCCGAGCTCCGTGCTGACCGACAGCAGCGATCCGGTCTTGCCAGCCGCCATGTCGATGCACTGGGTGAGGGTCACGTCGTCGCGCCGCTCGAACGCGACGTCGAGCACCTGGCCGCGGATCAGCTCACGCGTGGCTAGGCTGAGGGAGCGTTCGGCTGCGGCCGCGTGAGGCGACCCGGACTCGGCGAGGATCTCGTGCGCGAGCGAGAGCAACGCGTCGCCGACCAGCACCGCGGTGGCGTCTCCCCAGATGCTCCAGACCGTCCGCCGGTGCCGGCGCTCGGTGTCGCGGTCCATCAGGTCGTCGTGGATCAACGAGAAGTTGTGGACGAGCTCGACCGCGACCGCCCCCGGGAGAAGATCCGCAGGAGCCCCCCCAAGCGACTCGCCGACGAGCATCAGCAGCCCTGGTCGCACCCCCTTCCCTCCGTTGCCGTCGACCGGCCGACCGTCCGAGTCGTTCCAGCCCAGGTGGTACGACGCGACCAGGCGGGTGTCGTCGTCCAGCCGGGACACCGCGTCCCGGAGCGCCGGCTCGACGAGCTCACGGCCACGGCCGACGACCGCGACGGCGGTCACGAGACCACCTCCAGGCGAGGCCGACCAGACAGGTCGGTGCGAGCGGACACCGAGGCGATCGCCGCCTCCCCGCTGCGTACGGCGCCCTCCATGGTCGCCGGCCAGCCGGTCGCGGTCCACGCTCCCGCGAGGTGCAGGCCGGCCAGAGGTGTGGTGGCCGGTGGCCGTAGCAGGGCGGACCCGGGGGCCGGACGGAACGTGGCATGCGGTTCACGGGTCACGAAGAACTCCTCGACCTCGGCTCGTGCGGACTCGGGAAGCAACCGGTGCAGGTGGGGCAGCGCCCAGTCGCGCAACTCGGCCACCGACCGACCGACCAAGGTGTCGGCGGCGGACAGCGAGAGGGCGAGATACTGACCGCGGCCACCTGACCCACCACCTGACCCACCGCCTGATGGACCCAGACCGGACTGGCTCGTCCGGTCGAACACCCACTGGAGCGGGCTGTCGACCGCCGCGACGAACGGCTCGTGCAGCACCCGACGGTCCAGGACCACGTGCAAGTTCAGGATGGGTGAGCTGCCCAGCGCGGCCGCCCAGCCCGCACCCGACGCGACGGCTCCCTGCGGCAGAAGCGCCTCAGCCGCGACGGGCGACGCCGCCACCACGACGTCGTCGTAGGTTCGGGTGTCGTGGGTGGTGCCGATCACCCAGCCGTCCGCCGTCGCCTCGAGCGAGTTGGCCCGGACGCCGAGCCGGACCTCGGCTCCGGCCTCCCGGAGCGCGGCTTCCGCGGCGTCGCCGTGGAGCTGTTGGAGCGGAACCCGAGACCAGCCGATGTCGGCCGCCGACGCCTCGCCGAGCAGGCCGATCTGGAAGACCATCGCGGCCAGCGCCAGGGACGCTTCCGAGGCGGGGGCGTTGAGGGTGGCGATGCCGACGAGGTCCCACAGGGCCTCGACAGCTCGGGCGCCTTGCCCGTGCTCGGCGAGCCAGGCGCCGAAGGTCGTGTCGTCGGCCGCCCGGTCCCCGCGATCGACCCGCCCCAAGGCCAGAGCCGCCGTCGCGGCACGCACCCGGGCGGTGGGCGACAGCCAGCGGTAGGTCAGCAGTGAGCGGGAGAGGTGCAGCGGCGCGGGCAGTCCGCTGCGGTGGAGGCGGCCGACGCCGGGCCGCGCCTCGCTGCGGACCGGAACGTCGAGGCGCGGCTGCAGCTCGATCTGGTCGGAGACGCCGAGCCGCTCGAGCAGCCGCAGGTACGACGTGCAGCAGCGCAGGAAGACATGCTGCCCGTTGTCGACCCACAGGTCGCCCCGTCGGAAGGAGTGCGTGAGCCCGCCGAGGCGCGGCCGCGCCTCGACCAGGGTGACTCGGCAGCCGGCGTCGGCGAGGCCGAGCGCGGTGGTGATGCCGGCGAGACCGCCCCCCACGACCGCAACGCGGGCAGCGCTCTCCCCCCTCATCGGCGGACCCTCCCGCGCGACCCGGCAGCCAGCGAGCCCATCGCCACCCGAGCCTTCTCCAGGCCACCGAGCGAGAGCCGTCGGTCGTACACCGCGACCGGGTCGGCCTCGATCCGCTGGAGCAGGTGGTGGTAGATCCCGGCCATCGCCAGGCACGAGGCAGCACTGCGCCGGTCCAGATGCGGCACCAGCCGCATGCCGAGGCCGTACCAGTCCTCCGCCCGGGTGGCGGCGTACCGGATGTAGCCGGCGAGGCGTCCCTGGCGGTCGTCGAGCGCGCCGGCGTCGTCGAGCCGCAGCTCGACGCCGTGCCGCTCGAGCTCGTCGGCGGGGAGATAGACCCGCCCGTTCAGCAGGTCCTCACGGATGTCACGCAGGATGTTCGTCTGCTGGAGCGCGACACCCAGCTGGTCGGCGTACCTGGGGGCGAGGGTTTCCACGCTGTCGGGACGCCCGCCACTGCCGAAGACCGAGAGACACAGCCGGCCGACGGATCCGGCCACAAGGCGGCAGTAGCGCACCAGCTCGTCGAAGTCGGCGATCCGCACGTCGCCCAGGTCCAGCTCGACGCCGTCGACGATCTCCTCGAATGCCTCGATCGGGACCGGGTAGCGGCGCGCTGCGTCGGCGACGGCGACGTACACCGGGTGAGTCGACTCGTCCAGCGAGCCGAGCGCCTTGCGCACGGCAGCAAGGGCCTCGCGCTTCTCGGCGAGAGGAAGGTCGCCGTCGCCGATGTCGTCGATCCGCCGGGCCAGCGCATACAAGGCGCACAGGGCGTCCCGCTTCCCAGGTGGCAGCAGCCGGATGCCGTAGAAGAAGTTACGGGCCTCCGTCCGGGTGATGTCGGCGCAGGTCTGGTACGCCTCCCCCAGCGTGCCGTGAGGGACGAAGGAGCTCCGGGACAGGCTCACGCGACCGCCTTCCGGCCCCGGCCGGTGACCAGCAGTCGCAGCAGCGCCGCCGCCGTACCGCGGGTGGAGGGGGCGGTCGGCCGGGCCAGCACGTCCCCCCCGGTACGACGCAGTGCCGACACGGTGGCCTCTCCTCCGGCGACGAAGCCGCCCACGCAGAGGCGCGCCCACCCGTGCAGCCGCCCGACCAGCGGGGCACCCTCGGCGAGTAGACGAGCGGCCCGGTCGGTCTCGAACCGCATCAGGGCCGCGAGGGCGGGAGCAGCCCCGGAGCCCAGGAGGTCGTCCTCGCCGACGGCGTACCGCGCGAGGTCCTCCCGAGGCAGATAGATCCGCCCGGCCCGCCGGTCCTCGGCGACGTCCTGCCAGTGCTCGAGCAACTGCAGCGCCGTACACACCTGATCCGACAGCTCCGGGTTCGTGCCCGCGTGCTCGCCGAACAGGTACAGCACGATCCGCCCGATCGGGTCGGCGCTGAGCCGGCAGTACCCGAGCAGCGCAGCGTACGTCGGATAGCGGGTCACCCGCTGGTCGCGGATGTTCGCCTCGACCAGACGGTGGAACCACTCCTCGGGAACCCGCTCCGGCACCCCGGCACGGGCCAGGCGCTCGAACACCACCCGGTCGCCGGTGGAGCCTGCGGCGTCCAGACCCTGTCGAAGGGTCGAGGCCATGGGACGGCCGGACCAGGTGCGGATCACGGCATCGTCGAGCTCGCCCAGTCGGGCAAGCCTGTCGCCGGGCCAGGAGTCCCCCGCCTCGTCGACGGTGCGCGCGAACGCGTAGACGGCGTGCAGCGCCTCGCGGTGGTGTCGCGGGAGGATCCGAAGGGCGACGGGAAAGTTCTCCCCCGTCTCCCGGGCACGCAGCGCCGCGGTCGAGGGCACACCATCACGGTGGCCAGCGACCTCCCCATGCAGCGTCACCATCCCAGAGTGCATCCACCCCCCGCGTCAGTTCTGCCCCCTGGTGCGAAGATCCTGTGGTGACGGATTGTCACGAACGTACAACCGGCAGGCCCGAGAGCGGACATGGTCTCCGGTTGAACCGCTCAGGAAGGTCTGCGGGATGAGCATCACTCACCACGCCAAGGACGTCCTCAGCGAGGCTCTGGCCGAGCGCATGCCAGAGCTCCTCGACGAGGTGCGCCTCGGTCTGCGCGACGGCTGGCCCGACTACGCCGAGTTCCTCGACCACGACCGCGAGGGCGTCGCCGAGGCGGCACGACTGTTCGTGGACCGGCTCTTCGACGTCCCCGCGATCCACGAGACCTCATCGGCACTCCGGGCGGGTGACGAGACCCTGCACCTGGTCTTCGAGCAGCTCGGCCGCCGCCAGCTCCAGCTCAGCAACGACCTCACCCGTCTGCTCACGGCGTTCCAGTTCGGCTCCCGGGTGGCCTGGAAGCATGTCTCGGCCGTGGCGCTGGAGTGTGAGTTCCGGCCCGCGGAGCTCGCGGCTCTTGCCGACGCCGTCTTCGGCTTCGTCAACAAGCTCTCCTTCGCGGCGGCTCGCGGCTACGTGCTCGAGCAGGTGGAGGACGCCCGGGCGCGCGAGCGGAACCGAGAGGAGCTCGCCAGCCTTCTGCTCAGCGGACGGGCCAGCGCGCAGGCGGTCCGGGTCGCGGCTCTGCGGGCCGGCTGGCGAGTCCCCGACACGGCTGCGGTCGTGCTGGCCGATCCGGACGACGACGTCGCCCGGCACACGCTCGAGCGACTGGGCCCCGACGCGCTGCGCTTCGCCGACGGCGGGCGCTACGGCGCGATCGTGCCGGAGTCGGCCGACCGCGCCGGTCGCGTCCACCTGCGCAGGATCCTGGAGGGCGCCCGCGCGGTGGTCGGGTCCGTGGTCTCACTCGACCTGCTGCCGCGCAGCGCCGAGGTCGCGCTGGTCGCCGCCCGGCTGCGACGTGAGGGACGCCTGGAGGGCGACCCCGTGTTCGCCGACGAACACCTCGACACCGTGGTCGTCTGGCGCGACTCGGGCCTGCTGACGGCCCTCCGGCGCCAGGTGCTCGCCCCCCTCGACGATGTCACCGGCCACACCCACGACCGGCTCATCGAGACGCTGCGGTGCTGGCTCAAGCACCAGGGCGACCGTGCACGCGTGGCCGAGGAGCTGAAGGTCCACCCGCAGACCGTGCGCTACCGGCTGGCCCAGCTGCGCGAGCTCTTCGACGGCGAGCTGGACGACCCGACCTCACGCGCCCGGCTGTTCCTCGCCCTGCAGTGGGGAGACTGAGCTCGGTTCAGGGGCAGGTTGGCGGTGCGGGGTGGCGGCGCGTCCGCCACCGTCCCGGTCCCTAGAACCCAAGCCCCCATGAAACGTGGCTAGCTCACCGCACCCCCGGGTCGATACGCGGCCGTCTCGTCGTCCAGCTCGGCGAACCGCCGCCCGAAAGCGTCGGCGAGGTCCCCGACCTCGAGCAGGTCGGGATCGGTGGCCAGTCCAAGCCCGAGTACGCCGTGCCAGCTCAGCGCGCCGAGTGCGAGCGGCGTGCCAGGTGCTATCGGCAGGATCGGGTAGACCTGACGGAGCGGATGGCCCAGCAGCCCGAGCTCCTCGATGGGTCCGGGCATGTTGGAGACGACCAGGTGCAGGAAGCGGGCGCCGTACACCGTCCGGGCGAACCACGCGGCGCACGGCTCGGGAAGGAGCCTCAGCCCGGTCGCCATCACGAAGCGCGCGGCCAGCGCGCGGGTCGGCCGCCGCAGGCGCTGGGTACGCCGAGTCACCACTGCGAGCAGCTCGTCGAACGACCCGGACCCGACCGGGACCGAGACGATGATCGCGGACGTGGCGTTGCCCTGGGCCCCGGTGTCAGGGGCACGGAGCATGAGAGGGACCGAGACCCGCAGACTGCCGCCCGCCCGTTGGACGAGTCCGGGTGCGACCCGGCTCACGGCGTCGACGGTGACGGCGATGACGAGGTCCGTCACGCGGGCTCCCCTGGCCGACGCCGCTCGGCGTACGCAGTCGAGTCCGACGTCAACGACGGCGAACCCGCGCCGCGACGACGGCTCCCCCACGGCTCCCGCCCGGCCGTCGGTCGCCAGCTGGGCAAGCCCCAGGGTGACCGCCGCGGCACGCGCCAGCCGTCCCGGACCGGAACGTGGCGGCACCGGGAGCGGCAGCAGGGGGTCGAACAGGCGCATCGCGTTCATCACCGTGCCGATGCCGTCCGCGACGGCGTGGTGCACCAGCAGGACCAGTGCGGACGCCGCCGGCTGCCCGGGAGCTGCGACTCCTCGGACCATCAGCACCCGCCACAGCGGACGGCCCCGCGGAAGTGGATCCTGGGCAAGCTCGCCCAGCAGGCGCTGGAGACCCGTTGGCCCCTCCACGCGGGTCTCGGTCACGTGGGCGTCGACGTCGACGTCGACGTCGTCGTCTTCGATCCATCGCGGACGCCGCCACCTCGACGGCGTGACGAGCCGCTGTCGGAAACGCGGGATCGGCACCAGTCGGTGGGACACCAGGGCGCGCACGTCGGTTAGCGACGGGTCGTCGCCGGATGCGTCGAGCAGGGCGAGCCCGCCGACGTGCTGGGCGGCGCCGGTGGACTCGACGTGCAGGAAGAAGGCGTCGTTCGAGGCCACCACCTCGCCCGGCGGACCATCGTGGAACAAGTGCGAGATGCGCTCGGCGATCAGCACGACCGGCACCGCGGCGAGCGCGTCCAGCAGGAAGTGGTTCGCGGTGGCCAGCACCACGTACAACGTGAGCAGGACGTGCACGGCGCTGAGCAACTGGGCCGACCGCCTCGCCGTGAGCCGGGCCAGCACGACGCTGACCCACAGCGCCCAACCGATGTGGAGCGAGGGCATCGCCGCCAACTGGTTGGCGGTGTCGACAGGGCCCGAACCCCAGGACCCGACGGTCCCTCGACGCGTGACGGTGTCCACGAAGCCCTGGTCGGCCAGCATCCGCGGGGGCGCCGTCGGGAACAGCCAGAACGCCGCGAACGCCAGCAGGTTGAGGACCAGGAAGGAGTCCCGCGCGTAGGCCCACACCTCCGGGCGGCGCACCCAGACCCAGACCAGGACCAGTGCGGCACTGAGGATGTAGGTGTAGGCGTACTCGTAGTCGGCCAGGATCGAGAGCACTCGGTGCGTCTGGAGCCAGCCGTTGAGTGTCCACTCCAGGTCGAGGTGCAGGTGCCGCTCGAGATCCAGGACCGCCCGGCCGTGCCGGACGGCGGCCGCGTGCCGAGCCGCGCTCTGGTCACGGTCGACCAGGAGATAGACCCCGAAGAGGGCCAGGCCCACCAGCAGCTGTCCGAGCAGAGCCGGCCGGCGGACCCCGAATCCGACGTTCGCCACCACGTGGCGAACGTATCAAGCCGCGTCGGGAAGCCTGCGGGCACCGAACCGGACGGTCACGCCCTCGATGCGGTGGAGCCGGGTCCAGCCGAAGTAGGAGCAGGCCGCGATCGACAGCGCCGTCAACAGACCCGACAACACCCCGCGCGAGAAGATCCCCGCCACCAGGCCGAAGTGCAGGACGCCGATGCTCATGCCGGCATCGAGCAGACGAGAGACACCCCACAGCACGGAGACCTGGACGAACATCCGGTGCACGCGCGCATCGGAGACCAGGCCACTGGGGAAGTGCACGAAGTCCTGGGCCAGCCGCAGCGTGATCGGGCGGCCGACCAGGGCGCTGCCAATGAAGAGCATCGCCATCACCATGGAACCCGCGATGGGCTGCAGCAGGAACACGTACACGCTGGACAGCGCGAGGGCGATGGCGGTGCGGGCGACGAGCATGGTGATCGCGAGCAGCAGGGTGCCGGGGACCCGACGTACCGTCATCAGCCGGACGGCGACTGTGAGGACACACCAGCCGAGGACCGCCACCAGTCCGGTCAGACCGCCGACGGTGACCACGCAGGCATACAGCAGCAGAGTCGGCACGATCACGGTCTCGAGTAAGAGTCGGCCTCCGCGCATCAGGGCGGGCCGCATCTGACCCAGTTCGATGATGTGCTCGGCAACGGCGTCCTGGCGGGCTCCGGAGGTCATCGATCCACTATGACACGGCCTTCGCTGCCTCGTCCGTGGTTCGGCTGAGCCAGACCTCTGCGGACGGCGATCCGGCGAGGGCGATGGCACCGGCGACCACGAGCAGACCCGCCACGACGACGCCCGACACGGTCTGGGCACTAGAGGGCAGGGCCACCGGGAAGGCCAGGACGCCGATCGCGTAACTCGCGATCGGGTTCGCGGTCTCCTTGGTCGCCACCGCCCAGGGCAACGGACCGTTCGCGAAGGCGCCCTGGCCCAGGACCAGTCCCAGGATCGTCGACGCGGCCAGCGCGTAGCCCACCCAGTCGCGGGCGGTGTAGGCGATGCCATGGTTGACCAGGTCGTCGGTCGTGAGCGTGATGAACACCGCGGTCATTGCGAAGCAGAGCCCCGCACACGAGGCCGCCACCACGACGAGCATTCCCGGACCGACCCGCGAAGCGATCGGGATCAGCACCGCGATCGCGGCGACGGCGGCGAGGGCGGCGACGATGATCCGGTCGCGATCCGGGTGTCCCGGCAGGGTCCTGACGTGAACGACGACGAGCAGCACGATCAGCCCGGCCGAGATGCACAACGCGCCCGCCCAGTCTCGCAACCGCGGCCTGGTTCGCTGCTCGAACGACGCCATCGGCAGGGCGAACAGCAGCTGGGTGGCGAGCATCGGCTGGACCGTCGCGACCGAGCCCACGTGGAGGGCCAGGGCCTGGGTGGCGAAGCCGAGCAGGTTGACGACCCACCCGCCGAGCCAGACCGGGTCGCGGACGAGCTTCGACATCAGGGCGTAGGCCCCTGTGGCGACGGAGTGTCCCTCGCGCCGAGTCTGGCGCGCCGCCTTCTGCTGGAAGTACGCCGACAGCGCGAACAGGAACGCGACGACGAGACCGAGCAACGGGGCCACCACGGCCGAACTCATGGTGTGTCCCGGTGACGCCTTATCCGCGTCGGCTCCCCGAAGCGCGCCGACATCCGGTGGAAGACGCCGGGCGCGGTGGCTCGCAGGGCGGGGGGGACGCGGAGCCAGCCCGGCACCCAGACCTCGTCGCGGTCATGGGCGACCGCGCGCACGAGCGACTCCGCCACAGTCTCAGGGGTCACCGGACGCGGGAGCCGGCGCTTCGGAGGGCCACCGCGTCCGTCAAAGAACGGCGTGTCCACCACGCCGGGCACCACAGTGGTCACGCCGACACCCGTGCCATGCAGCTCGAGCCGCAGGCTCCCGGCGAACGCGTCGAGCCCGGCCTTGGCAGCGGCGTACACCGCCTCCCCTGCGACACCGACCCGGCCAGCGACGGAGGAGACGAGCACCACCCGGCCGCGGTCGCGCTCGACCATGCCAGGCAGCAGGGCCCTGACCAGTCGCACCGGAGCCGTAAGGTCGAGCGCGATCAGCCGTTCGATGTCGTCCACCGACAGGTCGCAGAACGGAGCCGTCAGACCAGCCCCGGCGCTGCAGACCAGCACGTCGACACGCCCGTGGACGGCCGCCGCGTCGGCGGCGAGAGTCTCCGGCGCCTCCTCGGTCAGCAGGTCGGCGACGAGCGGAGTGCCTCCAGCTCGGCGAGCCACCTCACGGGTGCGACAAGGGTCGCGGCCGTGCACGAGCATCCGGCAGCCCCGGCGTGCCAGGGTCAGCGTCACGCAACGACCGATTCCTGAGGATGCGCCCGTGACGAGCGCGACGCTGCCGTCCAGGCGCACGACGTCCCCTTCCGTACTCCCACCCAACCTCTAGTAACCGTTCGACATTCCGCCCGATCCGAACCTCCGGACGTGCTCGCGAGCCCGACGACGACAGGATCCCCAATTGCGGTGACGTGCCTTCGGTGCAGGAGGCAAGCTGAGACCGCACTTTGCCAGGGAGCTCAGCGCCACGCAGCCTGGCATCGTCGTACCACGGTTGCGCTCATGCGGGATGTCGGCTCTAAACGGGGCCACTTGCGATTCGACAGACTTCGGGACCAACGGCCATCGCGGCAGCGGGGTGACCGGTGGCTCGTCCGAGCTGGAAGGTCTGCCGACGCTTGCCGAGTTTCAGCAGTGCGGATCGAGCATGTCCACAACCACACCCGGGCATCACGCGGCAAGGTTGCGACGGAGCGGCATGAGTGGGATCAGCGGGCGACCAGGTCATCAGGCGAAGCCAGCGGGATTCGCCTCGCAGGGGCGGCGAAGCATCTTCCACTGACGTCGAGTCGCGTCGAGGCCGCTGCGAGAGCATCCAG
>NZ_DATAVI010000042.1:0-10014 GCF_036267815.1 Nocardioides sp.
CCGTGCAGCAGGTTGGAGCGGACCGTGCCCGAGAAGAGGTACGCCTTCTGCGGGACCAGCCCGATCATCGACCAGAGCCGCTCGGTCTCGAGGCGGCGTACGTCGACTCCGCCGACCGAGACCGACCCTTCGGTCACGTCGAACAGCCGCGGCACGAGGCTGACCAGCGTGCTCTTGCCGGCGCCGGTGGAGCCGATCACCGCGACGGTCTGACCTGGGGTCGCCTCGAAGGAGAGGTCGCGCAGCACCGGCAGATCGGCTCCCGGGTAGCTGAACTCCACGCCGTCCAGCCGCAGCGTCCCGGGCTCGGGCGCGTCGGTGACGGGGTCGTCGGGCGTGGGCACCGACGTCGTGGTGTGGAGCACCTCCATGACCCGGTCAGCGCAGACCGCCGACCTCGGGATCATCATCATCATGAAGGTGCCCATCATCACCGACATCACGATCTGCATCAGGTACGTCAGGTACGCCGTCAGCGCGCCCACCTGCATCGAGCCGGAGTCGACCCGATGGCCACCGAACCACAGCACCCCCACGGAGGCGACGTTCGCAACGAGCATCACGGTGGGGAACATCAGGGCCTGGTAGCGGCCGGCCCGGGTGGCTACGGCGGTGAGATCGCCGTTGGCCGATGCGAAGCGCTCGGTCTCGAGCGGCTCTCGGACGAAGGCCCGGACGACCCGCACACCGGTGATCTGCTCGCGCAGCAGGCGGTTGACCTCGTCGATGCGCTTCTGCATCAGCCGGAAGCTGGGCACCATCCGGGTGATGATCAGGCCCAGGCACAGCGCCAGCACCGGCACGGTGACGGCCACCAGCCAGGACAGGCCGACGTCCTCGTGGATCGCCATCACGATGCCGCCGACCATCATGATCGGTGCCATCACCATCAGCGTGCACGACATCAGCACGAGCATCTGCACCTGCTGGACGTCGTTGGTCTCGCGAGTGATCAGGCTCGGGGCGCCGAAGTCCTGCACCTCGCGCTGGCTGAAGGTGCCGACGCGGTGGAAGATCGCCGCCCGGACGTCGCGGCCGAAGCCCATGGCCGTGCGCGAGCCGAACCACACGGCGCCCACCGAGCAGCAGATCTGGACCACCGCGACGCCCAGCATCACGACGCCGGTCCGCACGATGTAGCCGGTGTCGCCGGTGATCACGCCGCGGTCGATGATGTCGGCGTTCAGGCTGGGCAGGTAGAGAGCCATCACCGTGCCGACGAACTGGAGGGCGACGACCACGGCCAGTGGACGTCGGTAGGTCGCGAGGAACCTGCGGACGAGCTTGATCAACATCTGTCAGTTCACTCCCCGTCTGGCGACCCCCGAGAGGAGGAGGTCGGCGATCTGGTCGGCACGCAGCGCTGGGGCCAGGCCGAGCTCGGGGCGGCTGGCCCCGAAGATGAGGCTGCGGAGGGCGACCGCGGCGACCTCGGGCTCCACGGCCAGCTCGTCGCGGTGGTCCTCGAAGATCCCGGTGAGCCGGCGGTGCAGCTCGGCCTGCGCGTCGAGGACGAACTGCGGCGGCCCGAAGTGCTTCTTGTCGTGGCGGTGCAGCTCCGCGTGGGCGCCGAGGTGGCGGCGTACGGCGAACATCACCGTCATCGTCATCCGCATCCGGTCGAGCACCCGCTGGGCGGCGACGACGATCTTGTCGCGCAGGGTGTCCAGACCCTCCATGGCCTGGTCGAAGTCGGCCTCGCCGTCGGCGGGGTTGATCGCCTCCTCGGCTGCGGCGAGCATCAGCTGGGCCTTGTCGGGGAAGACCCGGAAGATCGTCCCCTCGGCGATGCCCGCTGCCTGCGCGATGTCGCGGGTGCTGATCTCGTCACCGCGCTCGACCAGCAGCGGCACGAGCGCCCGGACGATCGCCTTGCGGCGCTCGTCGGGCGACATGGCGTTGGCTCGAGGTGACATCGCCGCCCACCGTAACTGAGTGAGCACTCACTCACAACCGGTTTTCGGAGATCGGCTATCTCAGGACGGTGTGACGCACGTCGACGGAGCCCCGGCCCAGGAAGTAGATACCGGGGAGGTTCTCGAACTTGGCGCTGACGTTGTCCTCGAGCGTCGACCAGCGCAGGTGGAGCCGACCCGAGGAGTCGTTGCTCACGTAGAAGATCGCGCCACCGCCCTCGTTGGCGTGGTTGTGCCGCATCAACGTCCCCGCGACCCGGACCGTGTAGGTGTCGCCGTCGGTGTAGATCGCGCCTCCGGAGCCACCCCCCGGCGTGCCGTCCTCCTGCGGGTTGGCACCCCGACCGGTCGCGCGGTTGCCCTGGAAGGTGCTGTTCAGCACCGTCCAGGAGACGCCGATGCTGCTCAGCCCCGACCCGTTGCTGCACCGGCCACCGCGGAAGGTGCTGTGCACGACGTACACCGGACGCCCGTGGAACTGCGAGAGCGCCCGCACCGCGGCTCCGCCCAGGTCGGGGCCCGTGCGGTCGCATCGGTTGCCGAGGAACGTCGTGCTCACGACCTTGAGCCGACCCCCGCGGTCGAAGACCGCACCGCCGCCGCCGCCCTCGTAGTGGTTGCCGGTGGAGTCGCCGTCCTCGAGCGTGAGGTTCTGGACCACGAGCCGGGGGAACGCCTGGTTCTGGCAGTGGCTCGTCGTCCAGACCTGACGCGGGTCGCAGGTGTCCTGGTAGAGGATGCGGCGCCTCCCCATCCCGCTGAGCGTGACCAGGCCCCCGCCGTCGATGACCACGCGGCGCGTGCTGCGCAGCCCATGGGCCGTCTGGTGGCCGTTGACCACCTTCGCGGTGTGACGCATCGCGATCGTGACCGGGGCACTGCCGCAGTCGAAGGTGATGACGCCGCCGGCCGCGACGGCCTTGACCACGGCCGCCGACGTGCAGCTTGCCGGCACGCCCTTGCCGACCACGTGGTCGGGATGGCGGGTGCCGACCGCACGGGCGGCCTTGGGCACGTGGACCGGCTTGACCCCGCGCACCGCGGACCGGCCGGCGGGCCCGCCCGGCTGACCGGCCGGCTCACCGGCGTACGACGAGGCGACGGCGGGGCTCAGGGCCGCGACCACGGCAAGGGTCACGAGAGGCGGGGCGATGCGCATCCCCTCACGATAGGGATCGGGAGGCTCCGCGGGTTGGCTTCGTCGCTCAGGGCGCCAGCCGACGCGTCGTCCAGCCCTGGCCCGCCTGAAGGTAGACGAGCCGGTCGTGCATCCGACCCGGACGCCCCTGCCAGAACTCCACGGCCTCCGGCTCGACCCGGAAGCCGCCCCACTCGTCGGGCACCGGGACCTCGCCCGGGTACGCCGCCTCGGCGGCCGTCCACGCGTCGTCCAGCTCCTCGCGGGACGCGACCTCGCGACTCTGGTGGGAGGCCTGCGCACCGAGCTGCGAACCCCGCGGCCGGGTGTGGAAGTACTGCTCCACGTCGTCGCGCCCCAGGAGGATGGCCCGGCCGTCGATGCGGACCTGGCGCTCCAGCGGGTGCCACGGGAAGAGCAGCGACACGTGCGGGTTCGCCGTCAGCTCCACGCCCTTGCGTGACCCGAGGTTGGTGAAGAAGACCCAGCCGGCGTGCGAGAAGCCCTTGAGCAGGACCAGCCGGGACGACGGCCGCCCGTCGGCCGAGACCGAGGAGACGACCATCGCGTTCGGCTCGTGCACCGAGGCGGCCACCGCGTCGTGGTACCAGCGCTGGAACATCTCGAAGGGGTCCGCCGCCAGGTCGCCCTCGGCCAGGCCGCCGAGTGCGTACTCGCGACGGAGGTCGGCGTACCGGTCGGTCATGTCCTCCATCCAACCACCGCGATCCCACGGGCCCGTCGACCGCGACGACGCCTCCCCACCCGTGCGTCGGGTGTCGCCGACGTGCAGAATCGATCGCATGAGCGAGCTTCCCGTCGTACACGAGGGTCTGGAGGGCGTGCTCGCGTTTGCGACCGAGATCGCCGAGCCCGACAAGGAGGGGTCGGCGCTGCGCTACCGCGGCGTGGACATCGAGGAGATCGTCGGTCGCGTGCCGTTCGAGAAGGTCTGGGGGCTGCTGGTCGACGGGTCGTTCGACCCGGGGCTCCCCCCGGCCGAGCCGTACAACATCGCGATCCACACCGGCGACGTCCGGGCCGACGTCCAGGCGTCGGTGGCGATGCTGGCGCCGATGCTCGGGATGGGCCAGACCTACGACAACTCCGACGAGCAGGCCCGCCTCGACCTCTCCCGGGTGGCCGTGATGGTGCTGTCGTACGCCGCGCAGGCCGCCCGCGGCCTCGGCCGGCCCGTCGTCACGCAGCAGGAGGTCGACCAGGGGGCGACGCTGGCCGAGCGCTTCCTCATCCGCTGGCGCGGCGAGGCCGACCCGAAGCACACCCGCGCGATCGACGCGTACTGGAGCTCGGCAGCCGAGCACGGCATGAACGCCTCGACCTTCACCGCACGCGTGATCACCTCGACCGGAGCCGACGTCGCGGCGGCGTTCTCCGGCGCCATCGGCGCGATGAGCGGACCTCTGCACGGCGGTGCCCCCTCGCGGGTGCTCGGGATGATCCAGGACGTCGAGCGCTCCGGCGACGCCGAGGGTTACGTCAGGAGCCTGCTGGACAAGGGTGAGCGGCTCATGGGCTTCGGCCACCGGGTCTACCGCGCCGAGGATCCGCGCGCGCGGGTGCTGCGTCGCACGGCGCGCGAGCTGGGCGCTCCTCGCTACGAGGTGGCCGAGGCGCTCGAGAAGGCCGCGCTCGCGGAGCTGCGAGCCCGCCGCCCCGACCGGGTGCTGGAGACGAACGTGGAGTTCTGGGCCGCCATCGTGCTCGACTTCGCGCAGGTGCCGGCGACCATGTTCACCTCGATGTTCACCTGCGCCCGCACCGGCGGCTGGTCGGCCCACATCCTCGAGCAGAAGCGCACGGGACGCCTGATCCGGCCCTCCGCGGTCTACATCGGCCCGCCTACGCGCCCCGCCGACTCCATCGCAGGATGGGATGCGGCCTGGGGTCGGTGAGCGTCCCCGACCCAGCGGGCGCGGAGACGGCGAGCCGGTGGGTATCGGGCTGGAACCGGCTGGTGCGGCCGAACTCGTCGAGGTGCGCGTTCCTCCGCTCGAGCTCGCCCAGGACGGCGGCGACGTCGACGACACCCCTGAGGAAGGCCTCGAACGGCTTGCCCTGAGCACGCCAGCGATCGCCGATAGGCGGCAAGGTCGAGGCAGCGGCGAGCACGACCTTGGCGCGCGCTCCCTCGGCGTCTACGACGAGCAGCACGCCCTGGGGTGACTCGAACCACTCCAGGTCGGAGGCGTAGTCGACCATTCCACTCAACGTGGGCGACGGGTAGGGCACCTGGAACAGCTCATGGGCGGACGCACCGAGTTCGTGAAGGTTGCGGATCCCCCGCAGGGGCCACTCGAAGAACAACGCGCCATCGCGTTGGGCGCGCGCGACCGCCCCCGCTGGGTCCTCGTTGACGTGAACCGTGTGCGGAGCGATCGACCACGACGTGGTGCTCATGGACCAATCCTGACAGGCGGGCCGACGTGATCCCAGATATAGATGGCCTGCGGACGCTTCTCGTCGCCGCGGATCAGCACCCGGTATGCGCCGCGCCTGGAGCCGGACGCTGCGGCCGTCCACTCGGTGTAGTCGCCGGCGGGAAGACGGTAGACGGGGTTCCAGTTCTCGAACTCCTCACCGTCGTGGCGGCTGAACCGGATCTTTCGGACCCGCGATCGCTCGATCGCGTCCTCGATCTGCTGCCGCACCTCGGCCGGCAGCTCGGACATCGCCCGCCGGCCCACGATGGTGACCCCCACCCGCTCCAGGGCTCGGACGGCACGCAGTGACAGGAACGTCTTCAGCCGCGCAAGGACCCGGGTGATGGTCTCCAGTCCTCGCGACATCAGCTCGGCGGCGACGCGGGCCAGCTCCACGAGTCGGCGAAGCACCGCGATGACGCGCACGGCGAACCGGCCCATCACCCCGCTCTCGACGAGCTGAGCCGCGGCCTCGGCACCACCGCTGGTGACGAAGCTGAGGACCACACCGGTGACCTGGTCGACAGCCGTCCACGTCATCAGCTCGCGGCAGATGCCGAGGACCTCCGCGCGGTGCTCGTCGACCTGCTCGGCGTACGACGTGCAGGCCTCGCCGACGTTGCGGCAGGCGACGGCCAGGTCGGCGCCGTGCCGTCCGAGCTCGCGGGCGGCCGCGACCGCGACCGGCACCTCGGGCGAGCGCTGGCCAGCCATGAGGTACGACGCGCCGGCCGCGGACGACGACCAGCCGTCGAGCTGACCCGCGACGCTCGTCCAGGCGGCGCCCGCCGCCTGCATGCGCCCGGCGTCGGCGTCGGGCCAGAGCAGACCCTCCAGGTGCGCGGCCAGCCACCTCCACGCCTCGGGCTCGCCGCCGACCCCGCCGAACGCCGAGGGCACGGCAGCCGGCGAGAGACGCTCGGTCACCCGCGAGGTCTTGCCCGGCTCACCGCCGACCACGCCCGGGGCAAGACAGGAGGAGAAGTCGGCGCCGGCGTGGTTGGCCTGGCCGGCGTCGAGGAGGTTGGCCATGGCGCCCATCGACCCGCCCAGGTCGGCGCCCGCCCGCACGAGGTCGCTGGCGACCCGGTCGTAGCTCTCGGCCCACTCACGGCCGCCCGAGTCGGTGCCGCTCATACCGCCACAGCGGTCGAGCGCCGCGGCCAGCCGCGCCACCCCCTCGGTGACCCCGTGGTTGGCATCGGCCAGCACGTCCGTCGCCGAGGCGTAGGCGCCGGTGTCGACGTCGAGCCTCATGCCAGCGGACCCCACATCTCGTCGTTGGCGAGCGCGGCGGCGCGATAGTGCCCCTGGGCACGCTCGGCGGCCGCCGCCATCGCGTCGAGCGCCTCCCGCAGCTCCCGCTCGCCCCGGGACCACTGGTCGTGGGCCACCCGGTGCGCTTCGGCCGCCTGGCCGGTCCAGGTGAGGTGCAGGGCGGACACGCTCGCGCGCAGTCGTTCCGAGGTCCGATCGAGCCGGTCCGCGAAGGCGCGCGCGCTCTCCACGTGGGCACCGATCCGCTCCAGGTCTGCGGTGTACTCCATCGTCCTGCTCAGCCGTCGAGCCGGGCATGGAGTCGGCCGCTCTGCGCCGCGACCGCCGAGTCCGCCCCGACGAGCTCGGCACCCGCCACGGCCATCGCGGTCGAGAGGGCGAGCAAGGCACCGACCATCTGACCGGCACCGCTCTCCCACTCCTCCCACGCCCGCGCGTACTCCCGCGCAGCGGGACCCCGCCATCCGTCTGCGAACAGCTCCCGCGCCTGGCCCGACAGCGCGCGCCGCCCCCGCTCGACCGCGTCGTGCGCCTCGACGACATCGCGTCGAGCACGCTCGAACGCCGGCTCGTCGATGGCGAGCCGCCCCGGCCCACCACCCAGCTGAACCGTCGTCCGACCAGCCGTCGGAGCAGCACTGTGAACGGTCACCCGAGACCCCCCTGTTTCGACCGGGCGCCAGCCTGCCACCTCCCGCTCGGTCCGCGCGGGCGTCATCCACAGGCCCGACCCGAGGGTGGCCTACCGGCGACTTTCGTCGCATCGGGGTCGACCCGGGCCCGATGCCGCCGAGGACGACTCGTCCCTAGCCTCGACCGGGTGCGCAGCAGGCTGGCGAGCAGAGTCCGGGTCCCCGCCGGTCGTCCTGGTGCTGCTGGTCGCGCTCGTCACGGCGGAGTACCTCATCGGCAACGTCGTCGCGCTCGTGTTCGGCATCCTCTTCTTCGCCCCGCCTCTCCCCGTCCGAGCTGTGCGGCACCCTCGTCGCCGTACTCCTGCTCGTCGGAGTGGCCCTGACCCGGCGCCGCCCGCAGGTCCACTCGGGGACCGTCTCCCCGCCCTGGGTCGTCGGCGCGGTCACGGCGCTGCTGCTGACGGGCCGCAACGTCGTGCCGACCGACTGGCCGTCAACCGTGGGTGCCGCCCTCGCGATCGCGGTCTGGCTGGTGGTGACGGCCCGCTGGTCCGCGCGATCCGGCGGGGACGGCCGACACGTCGTCGCGACCCTGGTCGGCGACCTGCTCTCGATCGGAGGACCGGCCTTCCTGGCGACGCCGCTGGGCGACGTCGCGCTGGCCACGAAGCTCGCCAGCAACGTGCTGCTGCTGGTGCCGGTCCTCGTCCTCGTCCTCGTCCTCGTCCTCGTCCTCGTCCTCGCGGGTCGCGGGTACCGAGCCGAGCAGCGGTGGAGCGCGGCTCAGGGCAGCGTGCGGCCGTAGCAGCGGTTCTGGTCTGAGTCGCGGTAGTGGCCGAACGGCTCGACCCGCACGTAGCCGCAGGCCTCGTAGAGCGCCATCGCCTCGGGCTGTGCGGCGCCGGTCTCGAGGATCATCACGTCGGCGCCCGCCGCTCCCGCCGTGGCCTCGAGATGGGTGAGCATCACCCGAGCCAAGCCCCGTCTGCGGGCCTCGGGCGCGACGTACATCCGCTTGACCTCGGCAGGCGTCGACGACCCGAGCCGGCTGACGTCGTCGCGAAACCGCCAGGCCCCGGTCATCACGGCGCGGCCGTCGTGGTAGCCGACGTAGAAGGCTCCCCACGGCGGCTCCAGCTCCGAGGCACGCATCGGCGTCACGTCGCGCCCGCCGTAGCGGACGACGTACTCCTGCTGGACGGCCTCGACCAGCAGCTGGGCGTCGGGATGGCCGACCGGGAGCAGCTCGATGTGCAGGTCAGCGGGCACGCGCGGCGCTCATCTGGTGTCCTCCCGTGCCCCTGCGTCGAGGGCGCTGACACAATAGCCAGGGCCGACAGCGTCGTCTGGCAGACGCCCCCTCGAACCGGAAGGTCGCCCATGAACGACGCCATCTCGATCCCCGCCGATCTCAAGCCGGCCGACGGCCGGTTCGGAGCGGGGCCGTCGAAGATCCAGACCAGCCACCTCGACGCCCTGGCCGCCACCGGCACGTCCCTGATGGGTACGTCGCACCGGCAGGCGCCCGTCCGCGGCCTGGTGGGCCGCGTCAAGGAGGGCTTCACGACGTTCTTCGACGTGCCCGACGGCTACGACGTCGTCTTCGGCAACGGCGGGGCGACGGCGTTCTGGGACGTCGCGACGTACGGCCTGGTCCGCCGCAAGAGCCAGCACCTGTCCTTCGGGGAGTTCTCCTCGAAGTTCGCCGCGGCGGCCGAGGCCGCGCCGTGGCTCGACGAGCCGACCGTGCGCAAGAGCGACCCCGGCGCCCTCCCTGCTGCCGTCGCCGAGGAAGGGGTCGACGTCTACGCCTGGCCCCACAACGAGACCTCGACCACGGTGATGGCCCCCGTGCACCGCGTGGCCGGCGCCGACGACGACGCGCTGGTCCTCATCGACGCCACCTCCGGGGCCGGTGGCCTCCCGGTCGACCTGGCCGAGACCGACGTCTACTACTTCGCGCCGCAGAAGTGCTTCGCCTCCGACGGCGGTCTGTACGTCGCGCTGCTCTCGCCGGCCGCCGTGGCCCGGGCGCAGGAGATCAAGGACGGCGGCCGCTACGTCCCGGCGTTCCTCGACCTGGTGACCGCGATCGACAACTCGCGACAGAACCAGACCTACAACACCCCCTCGATCGCGACCTTCATCCTGATGGCCGAGCAGCTGGACTGGATGAACGCCCAGGGCGGCCTCGCGGGGATGGTCGAGCGTACGACGGCGTCATCCGACGCTCTCTACGGCTGGGCGGAGAAGACGTCGTACACGACTCCGTACGTCACCGACCCCGGGCACCGCTCGCTGGTCATCGGCAACGTCGACTTCGACGAGTCCATCGACGCCTCGGCCATCGCCGCCACCCTGCGGGCCAACGGCATCGTCGACACCGAGCCCTACCGCAAGCTCGGCCGCAACCAGCTGCGGATCGCGATGTACCCCGCCATCGACCCCGCCGACGTCGAGGCCCTCACCGCCTGCGTGGACTACGTCGTCGAGCACCTCTGACCCCTCGTTGAGTGGTGAGTTCTGACCTGTTGAGTGGCGAGTTCTGACCCAGTGAGATGCGCCTTTCGACCCGTCGAGTTTGGCCCTCCCGGGCCAACTCG
>NZ_DATAVI010000043.1:0-39189 GCF_036267815.1 Nocardioides sp.
GCGCCGCGAGGTGGGAGGAGTGGCCACAACGGCCCACTCAGAGCGCCATTCCTCCCACTTGGGGGCGCCATTCCTCCCACCTCGCGGGGCCATTCCTCCCACCTCGCGGGGCTAGCCAACCCCGCCGTGCGGGATCGGCGGGAACAGCCGGGTCGTCGACCGGGCCAGCCAGGGCCGGCGACCGCCGGCGCGCACCTTCAGCGTCGCCAGCGCGCGCAGCTGGGAGACCGCGCCGATCCCCAGCCGCAGGAACGTCTGGGGGTCGGCGGAGATCGTGCAGTCGGTGAGCTCAGGCGCCTCGTCCTGGAGCTCGCCGTCGACCACGGCGTAGCGGATCGGCACGACGCCGGTCAGCCGCAGCGTGTAGGAGCCGGTGAAGCCTTCGGCGGCATCGGGGTCGAACGCGTACGGGATGAGCATGCTCACCGGGGCATGGAGGTCTGCTGGGGCGCCGTTCCACTGCCCGCCGGCGGTCTCGGCGAGCTGGCCCCCGTGCAGATGGTGGTCGGCTGCCAGCAGGGCGACCAGGGTCGACACCCGGGCTCGCGGCATCGAGACCGGGTCGACCCCGCTCAGCGCGCGCAGGTCCCCCAGGAACGCGTGCGTGGCCTTGTCGACCATCTCGGCGAGCAGGGAGAGGTCCCGTTCCTCGACCGCGGCCACGAGCTCCTCGTCGAGCTCGGCCGAGGGCCCGGCCCCGTCGTACGCCGAGGGCACGCCGCGGACCAGCTTGTGGGACTCGACCACAGATGCGTACAGGTGCGCCGCGATCTCGGCGTTGGTCCACCGCATCCGCGCGGGCCGGGTCTCGGCAGGCGCACGCCGGATCGCCTCTACGAGCGCGGGGGTGCTGCGCTCGAGTGCGTCACAGGCGGGTTGGTGGTGGTCGGTCGCGGTCGGCGACATGGACATGTGTCCCCCTCTGGCACTGCGCGGAGCATCTCACCAGGTGGGACGACACGCAACGGTATGTCGGGAGGCAGCCGCCCGGAGTAGCTCCGGGTTGACAGCACCGAACACCGCGAGAGACTGCGTATCGTCGGGATACGCCGAGCAACCTGCCCGCGACCGAGGAGATGGCCATGACCCGGACCCAGCTGACGGTGCCGGTCACGGCCGTCCGGGCGCCCTGAGGCCGGCGCCATGGTCTTCTACGGGGCGTGCGTGCTGGTCGGCCTGGCCCTCCTGGCCTGCCTGGTCCGCTCACCGGTGGTCAAGGCGATGCTCCGCGGGCACACCACCGATCCCAGCCAGTTCGGGTCCTGGCAGGACCATCTCGACGACATCGGGCTCGGCGTCTCCTGGCGTAGCGACGGCACCGGCGGTCAGCGCGAGAGCCGCATCCAGTCCAAGCACACCCGCCGTCCGCGTTGAGTGGCGCCACTCAACCGGTCAGAACTCGCCACTCAACTGGTCAGAACTCGCCACTCAACGGTGAGGGGGTCAGCGGAGGTCGAAGCGGTCGAGGTCCATGACCTTGGCCCAGGCGGCGACGAAGTCGCGGACGAGCTTCTCGGCCGCGTCGTCGCAGGCGTAGACCTCGGCCAGGGCGCGTAGCTCGGAGTTCGACCCGAAGACCAGGTCGACCCGGCTCGCGGTCCAGCGCACGGCGCCACTCGCGTCGCGGCCCTCGAACGTCTCCGCGTCGTCCGAGGTCGGCGTCCAGGTGGTGTCGAGGTCGAGCAGGTTCACGAAGAAGTCGTTGCTCAGGACGCCCGGACGGTCGGTCAGCACGCCGAGGGTCGACCCGCCCTGGTTGGCCCCCAGCGCCCGCAGGCCGCCGACGAGGACGGTCAGCTCAGGGGCACTCAGGGTGAGCAGGTTGGCCCGGTCGACCAGGAGGTACTCCGCCGGCAGCCGCTGCCCCTTGCCGAGGTAGTTGCGGAAGCCGTCGGCCGAGGGCTCCAGCGGGGCGAACGACTCGGCGTCGGTCTGCTCGGCGGTGGCGTCGGTACGCCCGATGCTCACCGGCACGCTCACCTCGACGCCGGCCGACGCCGCGGCCTTCTCGACAGCCGCCGCGCCTGCGATGACGATCACGTCGGCGACCGAGACGCGCTTGCGGTCCTGGCCCTGGTTGAAGACCTCGGCGATCCCCTCCAGGCTGCGCAGCACGGTGCCCAGCTGGTCGGGGTCGTTGACCGTCCAGCCGCTCTGCGGCTCGAGCCGGACCCGGGCGCCGTTGGCGCCCCCGCGCTTGTCGCTGCCACGGAACGTCGACGCCGAGGCCCAGGCAGCCGCGACCAGGTGAGCCAGCGGGATGCCGGCATCGAGCACCCGCCGCTTGAGCTCGGCGACGTCGGCGTCGTCGATCGCGTCGTACGTCGCCTCCGGGACCGGGTCCTGCCAGAGCAGGGTCTCGGCCGGGACCTCGGGGCCGAGGTAGCGCTGGATCGGGCCCATGTCGCGGTGCGTGAGCTTGAACCACGCCCTGGCGAAGGCGTCGGCGAACTCGCCTGGGTGCTCGTGGAAGCGACGTGAGATCGGCTCGTAGATCGGGTCGAGGCGCAGCGCGAGGTCAGTGGTCAGCATCGTCGGCGCGCGCCCGGGGCCGCCCGCGTCGGGCGCCGGGATCGAGCCCGCGCCGGCGCCGTCCTTGGCGACCCACTGGTGGGCACCCGCCGGGCTCTTCGAGAGCTCCCAGTCGTAGCCGAAGAGGTTGTCGAAGAAGGCGCTGCCCCACTGCGTGGGGGTCGAGGTCCAGGTGACCTCCAGGCCGCTGGTGATGGCGTCCTTGCCCTTGCCGCTGGCATACCAGCTAAGCCAGCCCAGGCCCATCGCCTCCAGCGGCGCCCCCTCCGGCTCGGGGCCGACGTACTCCCCGGGGTCGGCCGCACCATGGGTCTTGCCGAAGGTGTGGCCGCCGGCGATCAGGGCGACGGTCTCCTCGTCGTTCATCGCCATCCGGGCGAAGGTCTCGCGGATGTCGCGGGCGGACGCGAGCGGGTCGGGCGTGCCGTTGGGGCCCTCGGGGTTGACGTAGATCAGGCCCATCTGGACGGCGGCGAGAGGGTTCTCCAGCTCGCGGTCGCCGGTGTAGCGCTCGTCGCCGAGCCAGGTCTGCTCCGGGCCCCAGTAGACGTCCTCGTCGGGCTCCCAGACGTCTTCTCGGCCGCCGGCGAAGCCGAAGGTCGCGAAGCCCATCGACTCCAGGGCGACGTTGCCGGTCAGGACGATCAGGTCGGCCCACGACAGGCTCTTGCCGTACTTCTTCTTCACCGGCCACAGCAGGCGGCGGGCCTTGTCCAGGTTGCCGTTGTCGGGCCAGCTGTTGACGGGGGCGAAGCGCTGCTGACCGCCGCCGGCGCCGCCGCGCCCGTCGCTGATGCGGTAGGTGCCGGCGCTGTGCCAGGCCATCCGGATCATGAACGGGCCGTAGTGGCCGAAGTCGGCGGGCCACCACTCCTGCGACGTGGTCAGCACCTCCTCGACGTCGCGCTTGACCGCCGCCAGGTCGAGACCGGTGAACTCGGCGCGGTAGTCGAAGCCCTCGTCCATCGGGTTGGAGACCGGCGTGTGCTTGGCCAGGATCTTGAGGTTCAGCCGGTTGGGCCACCAGCCCTGGTTGCTGTTGCCACCCTCGGTGGGGTACGTCGCGTGGGCGACGGGGCACTGGCCGGCGCCCTCCTGCGACACGTCGGCGGTGCTGACCGGACCTTCGGCGGACTCGACGTTCATGTCGCCGACCTTGGCGTCGTGCTCGGTTGACATGCGAGGGACCTTTCGGTGTGGGGGTTCAGGCGTGTACGGCGGTCGTGCTGGTCTGGTTGGCGTGGCTGGTCGTGGGGGGCGCGGCGGCGCAGCTGGGGCACAGGCCCCAGAAGATGACCTCGGCCTCGTCGACGGCGTAGCCCTGGGCATCCGAGGCGGTCAGGCAGGGCACGTGTCCGACCGCGCAGTCGACGTCGGCGATGGCGCCGCAGGCGCGGCAGACGAGGTGGTGGTGGTTGTCGCCGACGCGCGCCTCGTAGCGCGCGACCGACCCGTTCGGCTGGATCCGTCGGGCAAGGCCGGCGTCGGTGAGGATCCGCAGGGAGTCGTAGACAGCCTGGTGCGAGACGTCGGGGAGCTCACGGCGGACGGCGGTGATCACCGAGTCGGTGTCGGCGTGGGCCAGCTCGACGAGCACGTCGAGCACCGCGAGGCGCTGGCGGGTGACGCGCAGCCCGGACTCGCGCAGCATCTGCGGGAAGTCCGGGGCTGGGGGCACCCTGCGATCCTGTCCTGTTTTCTTGAACGAGTCAAGAATTCTCCCCATCGCCCGGAACCCGCTCGACCGGACGGGCGGCACGGCTGTGTCAGGTGACGGCGAACTCGGCGAACCCGCCGCCGACCACGTCGGCGACCGCCTTCAGCCGCACCCGGGTGACGTCCGAGACCCGCCGGTAGCCCGCCAGGTCTGCGTTGGAGCCCGGTCGTGCCGGCTCACCGGCGTTGACCGAGACGCAGGTACGGCGCCCGCCGTCCGCGACGTTCTGGAGGGCGACCGCGTGGCCGGTGGTCCCGCTGCCGGCGAAGGGGTCGAGCACGCGGGCGTCGTCCGGCATGGTCTCGAGCAGTCGTCGCAGCAGGCCGGTCGGCTTCGGCGACTCGAAGAGGTGCCCGACCAGGGCCTTGAGCTCCATCACCGCGGTGTCGGTCGACCCGATCTCCTCGGCCAGCCAGATGGTGCGCAGCTTCTTGCGGCGCCCCTCGTGGAGCCAGTCGCGCTGGAAGACGTCGACGCGGCGTCGCTCGCCGGTGCCGACCCACCGGCAGACGAGGTCGTCGGGGCGGGCGTCGATCGTGGGCGCCGACCAGCGCCACACGGCCGGCGCGCCGTCGCCGAAGACCGGCTTGATCTCCAGCGACTCGGGGAACGGCGTGCTGGCCACGCGGCCGGAGACCGGGTCGCCGTAGATCGCGAAGTGCATGGTCGGCGCGGTGACGGGGTTGAACTTCTTGTTCGTGTTGCGCAGCGGGAGGCGGCGGTGGCGGCGGCCGTCGTCGGCGAGCAGCGGGAAGTCGCGGGGGTCGACCAAGGAGGGGCTGGAGGCCTCGAGGGCGCACTCCGCCGCGGAGCGTGCGTAGACCAGGAGGTACTCGTGCGAGGTCGCGAAGCCCTTGCCCAGCTGGCGTCCCTTGGGGTTGAGGCTCACCACGACCTGGGCGAGGAACTGGTCCTCGCCGAAGACCTCGTCCATGAGCAGGCGCAGGTGGGCGACCTCGTGGTCGTCGATGCTGACGAAGACGGCCCCGCGCGGGCTCATGACCGCGCGCACCGCCTCGAGGCGCGGGCGCATCATCGCGACCCACGTGCGGTGGCGCGCGCTGCGGGGCCCCTTGACCCGGTCGCCGTACACGAACGGGTTCCCGGTGTTGTACGGCGGGTCGAGGTAGACCGCGTCGAAGGGGCCGTACGCCGGCGCGAGCCGTGGCAGCACCTCGAGGTTGTCGCCCTCGACGAACGCGTTCCACGGCTCCACCCGCTCACGCTAACGGGCTCTGCGCACCGCGGCGGGGACGCCGGCCCGTTGCGAGGGTCGTAGCTCAGTCGGCGCCCGGGACGCTGGCGATCGCGACCGTGGTCACGGCGGCCAGGCACTCCGGAAGCGGGCTGGCGACGTCGCGCGGGGTGATCACCACCGCGCCTCCGCCGTCGAGCGAGACCACCGCGCCCGGCGGCCGGTCGCAGCCGAGCGCGACGACCGCGCCGTACACCGCCTGACCCCTCGTCCGCGCCTGGCCGACGGCCGCACGGATGCGGTTCCTCATGGCGGGCGGACCGAACTGCGCGGCGAAGGCCCGCACGTGGGCGTCGGTGTCGAGCAGGGCGGCGCGCGGGGACACCCGGCCGCCGCCGCCCGTCATCGAGACCAGGCTGACGTGGGCGCCGGTGACCGGACCCGCCTGGGGGATGTTGGGATCGGTCGCCACACCGCGAGACGACGAACCGCAGGCAGCCGTGCTCGCCACCAGTGCGGTCATGGCCAGGGCTCCGAGGGCTCGTCGCATGGGAGTCCGACGTCCGTCGCCGGACGCCGGTTCCCCCGCGTAGTGGGCGGGGAGGGTCGTCGTTCGAGGGGCGGACGCGGAAGCACGACGGCGACGCGCCCGGGCAGCACGTCGTTCCTCCGCGCCATCCGCGGTCACGCCGGCGGTGGGTCGGTGTGGGCGGGGATGCGGTCGAAGCCGGCCAGGGCCTCGACCCGGGCCGCCACGGCGAGGGTCCGCAGGTCGGCCCAGCGCGGGCCCATCACCTGGAGCCCCAGCGGCAGCCCGTCGACGCCGCATCCGATGGGGACGGCGGTCGCGGGCTGCCCGGTGAGGTTGGCGGGCAGCGCCAGCACGCACCAGTCGTCGAAGAAGGGGTCGACCGGGGTGCCGTCGATCTCGGCCGGGCCCGACACGTCGGTCGAGAACGCCGGGACGGGCATCGAGGGCGTGAGCAGCACGTCGTAGCCGTCGTCGTGGCCGAAGAACTCCTGCCAGGTCCGGGTGAAGGCGACTCGGCGCTCCTGCGCGTCGAGGTAGTCCGCCGCCGTGGCCGCGCGACCGGACTCGGTGATCTCGCGCGAGGCCGCGTCGACCCCGTCACGGCCGGGTCCGGACAGCAACGGCCCCTCGGAGGCGAAGCCCTCGGGCAGGGCGATGGCGTTCCACAGCTGCGTCGGGTAGCCGGCGTCAGGGTGGGCCGTCACGATCCGGGCCCCGTCGTCGCTGAGCCGGTCCACGGCGGCCCGGAAGGACGCCCGCACCTCCTGCTCGACCGGCGCCCAGCCGAGGTCCTCCGAGACCGCGACCCGCAGCCGGGACCAGTCGACGGCACCCTCGTCGGCCAGCGTCACCGGCCAGGTCAGCGGGTCCGCGGGATGCGCGCCGCCGATGACGCTCAGCGCCAGCACGAGGTCGCGCACGGAGCTGCCCAGCGGGCCGTCGACCGACAGCGTGGGCCAGCCGCGGAACCCCGGGAGCTTCGGCACCAGGCCGAACGACGGCTTGTGTCCCGCGACGCCGCAGAACGCCGAGGGGATCCGGATCGAGCCGCCGCCGTCGGTGCCCAGGGCCAGCGGGGTCGCGCCGTACGCCACCGAGGCACCCGCTCCCCCGCTCGACCCGCCGGGCGTGCGGTCCAGCGACCACGGGTTGCGGGTCAGGCCGAAGACGGCGTTGTCGGTGTAGCCGCGGTAGCAGAACTCCGGGTTGTTGGTCTTCCCGACGATCACGGCTCCGGCATCTCGCAGCCGCGCGACGGGGACGGCGTCCTCGGCCGGCGCGAAGTCGCGCTGCGCGAGCGAGCCGTTGGTCGCGGGCTGGCCCGCCATCCAGACGTGGTCCTTCACCGAGACGGGCACCCCCGCCAGCGCGCCGTACGACGTGAGGTCGCCGGCGAGCCCGGCGTCGATCTCGCGGGCTCGCGCCAGCGCCTCCTCGCCCAGCACGACGGTGAAGGCGTTGACCGCGCCGTCCCAGGCACCGATCCGCGCCAGCGCCTCGGCCACCAGCTCCTCGGCGGTCGTCGTCCCGGCGCGGACGGCGGCCGCCATCGCGGTCGCGTCGCGAGGCGTCACGCCCGGCTCACCCTTCCGTGCGCTCGTGCGCCATCGCCTCCTGCTCGAGGATGTCGGCCTGCTCCTCGGCCAGGCGGCGCTCGGCCTCGGTGTCGACCGAGCGGCACAGCCACCAGTAGAGGAGACCGGCGACCGGGAGACCGACGAAGAGCGAGTAGTCGGCGCCGTGCGCGGCGTTGGCCACCCAGCCCGAGTAGTGCTCGGTGCTGAAGAACGGCGTCATCGCGGCGAAGCCGACCAGGTAGGACACGATGCCGCGCCAGCCCCAGCGGCCGTAGATGCCGTCGGGCTTGAAGATCTCGGCGATCGCGTAGTGGCCGCGCCGGACGATGAAGAAGTCGACCAGGTTGACCGCCGTCCAGGGGATGAAGAAGTAGAGGACGAGCAGCAGGAAGTTCGAGAAGTTCGCCTGGAAGGAGTCGTTGTTGGCCACCGCGAGGGCGACGACCAACGACAGCGCGGCGGTGAGCCCGATCATCGCCAGGCGGACCGTCAAGGTCGGGCGGACCTTCTTGAACGAGTCCAGGGCGCTGATCAGGGTGAGTGACCCGCCGTACATGTTCAGCGCGGTCACCGAGAGCAGGCCGAGGGCCGAGTAGAGCAGGATGATCCCGCCGAAGCCGTCGAAGAACTTGTTGCCGACGGTGTGCAGCTCGGCGATGCCGGTCCCGCTGAAGCTCAGCCCGGCCCACGCCGCGAGGGCCGAGCCGATGAACATGATCCAGGCCGCACCGAGGGCCGAGCCGCCGTAGGTCCAGTAGAACGTCTTGCGGATCGTCACCTCCGGCGGCAGGTAGCGCGAGTAGTCGGAGACGTAGATCGCCCAGCTGATCTGGTAGCCCGCCACGACGGAGAACTGGAGCAGGAACGGCGTCAGGTCGAAGTTGCTCAGGGAGAAGGACCCGGCCGGATAGTGCAGGGTCAGCACGATGATGGTGAGGATCCCGAACAGCACCAGGAACCCGTAGGTGAGTGCCTGCTCCATCCGGTGGATGAGGTCGTAGCCGAAGATGGCCGCCGCGGCAGCAAGTGCCGTCCCCACGACCAGCCAGATCCGCACCTGCCCGATCCCGCCTCCGTCGACCGAGGTGACCGACTCCGAGGCGAGCAAGGTGTTGAAGACGTTGAAGCCGGCGTACTGGAGGTAGGCGAAGAGCCAGACCAGGATCGCCCCGATGTAGCCGAACTGCGGTCGTGACTGGATCATCTGCGGCAGTCCGAGCTGCGGACCCTGCGAGCAGTGGGCGGCCATGAAGAACGTGCCGACGACGACGCCGAGCAGGATCGCCACCAGCGACCAGATCAGGTTTCCGCCCGCGCCGACGCCCAGGACACCGACCGCGAGCGTGGCGATCTGGGCGTTGCTCATGAACCACAGCGGACCGAGGTGCCAGAGCTTGCCGTGCCGCTCGCTGAGCGGGACGTAGTCGATCGAGCGGATCTCGACGGCAGTTCGACGGGGTTCAGCAGTGGCCGTCATGCGACGTCCTTTCCAGGTGGGTCACTCAGGGGGAAATGGCTGGAACTTTCCGAGAACCGTGAGGCCGTCCTCGACCATGAACCCACGGGCTCGGTCGACCTCGACATCGACACCGACCTGCGCACCGGCCGGCACGCGGACGCCCTTGTCGATGATGGTGTTGCGTACGACGGCGCCGGGTCCGACGAGCACGGCGTCCATGAGCACGGAGTCCTCGACGACGGCCCCCTGCTCGACGCGGACCGCCGGCGACAGCACCGAACGGCGTACCTCGCCGCCCGAGACCACGACACCGGGCGACAGCAGGGCCTCCTCGGCGGCCGGGGCCGAGCCGTCGGCGCCCTTCGCCAGCTTGACCGGCGGCTGGGGGCCGTAGTCGGTGTAGATCGGCCAGTGACCGTTGTAGAGGTTGAAGACCGGCAGCGGCGAGACGACGTCCATGTGGGCGTCGTAGTAGGACCGCATCGTGCCGACGTCACGCCAGTAGCCGCGGTCGCGGTCGGTGGCCCCAGGAACCTCGTTGTCCTTGAAGTCGTAGACCGCGGCCTCCTCGCGGCGTACGAACGCCGGCACGATGTCGCCGCCCATGTCGTGCTTGGAGCCCTGCATGTCGGAGTCGCGGGTGACGGCCTCCACCAGGGCCGAGGCGTCGAAGACGTAGTTGCCCATGCTGGCCAGCACCTCGTCGGGGCTGTCCGGCAAGCCCTCCGGGGCCTTGGGCTTCTCGAGGAAGTCACGGATCGAGTGCGGGTCCTCGGGCCTGACGTCGATGACGCCGAACTGGTCGGCGAGCTCGATCGGCTGCCGGATGGCGGCGACGGTGCACGACGCGCCGCGGTCGACGTGCTGGGCCACCATCTGCGCGAAGTCCATCCGGTAGACGTGGTCGGCGCCCACGACGACCACGATGTCCGGCTTGTCGTCGTTGATGAGGTTGAGGGACTGGTAGATCGCGTCGGCGCTCCCGAGGTACCAGTGCGGCCCGCGGCGCTGCTGCGCCGGGACGGGGGTGACGTAGTTGCCGAGCAACGTCGACATCCGCCAGGTCGAGCTGACGTGGCGGTCCAGCGAGTGCGACTTGTACTGCGTCAGCACGACGACCCTGAGGTAGCCGCTGTTGACGACGTTGGAGAGCGCGAAGTCGATGAGCCGGTAGATGCCGGCGAACGGCACCGCGGGCTTCGCGCGGTCTGCGGTCAGCGGCATCAGCCGCTTCCCCTCACCCCCGGCGAGCACGATGGCCAGCACCCGAAGACGACCACTCGTGCTCATGGTCGCACCGTAGCCATGTACGAGCCCGCCGGTCGAGGGTCCCGCTGCAAGGGACGCGGCACTAACGTCGGCACGTGCGCATCGACGTTCTCACCAAGGAGTACCCGCCGGCCATCTACGGCGGGGCGGGGGTGCACGTCGCCGAGCTCGTGCGCGCACTCCGCGGACTGCCCGACCTCGACGTCCACGTGCAGGCGTTCGGGGAGGCGCGCGGCGAGGCCGGCGTCTCGGCGTACGCCGATCTCCCGCAGCTCGCGCAGGCGAACGCCGCGCTCCAGACGCTCGGCGTCGACCTCGAGATCGCCGCGGGCTGCGCGGGCACCGAGCTCGTGCACTCCCACACGTGGTACGCCAACCTGGGCGGCCACCTCGCCGGACTGCTGTACGACGTGCCGCACGTCGTCACGGCCCACTCACTGGAGCCGCTGCGCCCGTGGAAGGCCGAGCAGCTCGGCGGCGGGTACGCCGTGTCGTCCTTCGCCGAGCGCACGTCGTACCTCGCGGCGGCGGCGGTGATCGCGGTCTCCGCGGCGATGCGCGACGACGTCCTCGACGCCTACCCCGACATCGACCCCGGCAGGGTGCACGTCGTGCACAACGGGATCGACACGACGAGCTGGAGCCGTGTCGACGCGCCCGACGTCGTGCGCTCGCACGGAGTCGACCCCGACCGGCCGTCGGTCGTGTTCGTCGGCCGGATCACCCGCCAGAAGGGGCTTCCGCTCTTCCTGCGCGCCTGCCGGGAGCTGCCGCCCGGCGTCCAGCTGGTGCTGTGTGCCGGCGCCCCGGACACCCCCGAGATCCTGGCCGAGGTGGAGGCGCTCGTGGCCGAGCTCGCGGCAGCGCGCGACGGCGTCGTGTGGATCCGCGAGATGCTGCCCCGAGCCGACGTCGTGGCGCTGCTCTCGGCCGCCACCGCCTTCGTGTGCCCCTCGATCTACGAGCCGCTGGGAATCGTCAACCTCGAGGCGATGGCCTGCGAGACCGCCGTGGTCGCCACCGCGACCGGTGGCATCCCCGAGGTCGTCGTGCACGGCGAGACCGGGCTGCTGGTGCCGATCGAGCAGGCCGGTGACGGGACCGGCGCACCCCTGGACCCCGACCGCTACGTCGCGGACTTCGCCGAGGCGCTCACCTCGGTCCTGGCCGATCCCGGGCGAGCGGCCGAGATGGGGCGGGCGGGTCGGCGGCGGGCCATCGCGTCGTTCTCCTGGGACGCCATCGCCGAGCGCACGCGGGCCATCTACGACGCCCTGGTCTGAGCGCTCAGCGCTCCTTGCCGTCGAAGTAGTAGCTGCCGCCGTTGCGCGGGAACCTGCCGTCGACGCGGGTCCCGGCGTCTCCGGGATCCTTGCCGCGACCGCGCAGGTGCGCCCGGACCAACGGCGTCCGGACCAGCCAGACCACGAAGGCGACCGCGACGACGACGTAGATGGCGGGCCACATGGTGCTCCCAGCGTACGCCGTGCCAGTCGCCGCACGTTGGTATCGCGTTCTCTTGCCCGTCGTCACAGACAGGGCATACGTTGACCGGCATGGAGCTGCTCCCGTCGGCCCACGTCGACACGTTCTGCCGTGACCATCTCCCGCCGGCCGACCAGTGGCCGGAGCTGACCTTCGAGCTTCCCGAGCTGCGGTTCCCCGACCGCCTCAACTGCGCGACGTCCCTGCTCGACGACGTCGCCGCCCGGCTCGGTGCCGACCGCCCGTGCCTGCGTCAGCCGGGCCTGCCCACCTGGTCGTACGGCGAGCTGGTGGCGGCGGCGAACCGCGTCGCGCGCGTCCTCGTCGAGGACCTCGGAGTCGTCCCCGGCAACCGCGTCCTGCTGCGCGGACCCAACAACCAGTGGCTGTCCGCGGCGTGGTTCGGCGTGCTCAAGGCCGGGGCCGTCCTGGTCACCACGATGCCGCTGCTGCGCACCGGCGAGCTCCGGACGATCCACGAGATCGCCCACCTCGACGCGGCCCTGGTCGACCACCGGTTCCTGGAGGCGGTCGAGCCGCTCGGCGTACCCACGATCGCCTACGGCGACGACGACTGGGCCCGGCGGCTGGCGGGCAAGCCGGACACCTTCGACGACGTGGCCACCTCGAGCGACGACGTGGCCATGCTGGCCTTCACCTCCGGCACGACGGGGCGGCCGAAGGCGACGATGCACTTCCACCGCGACGTGCTCGCGATCTGCGAGACGTTCGCGCGCCGGGTGCTCCGGCCCTCCGCCGACGACGTCTTCACCGGGACCCCGCCGTACGCCTTCACGTTCGGGCTGGGCGGCGTGCTGCTCTTCCCGCTGCACGTGGGCGCCTCGACGCTGCTGGTCGAGAAGGCGACACCCGTCGAGCTCGCCGACCTCATCGACGAGCACGGCGTGACCGTGTGCTTCACCGCCCCCACGGCGTACAAGGCGATGATCGCCGCCGGCCGGACCGTGCCCTCCCTGCGGAAGGCGGTCTCGGCCGGAGAGCATCTGCCGAAGGCGACCTGGGAGGCCTTCCGCGCGGCGACGGGCGTCGAGATCATCGACGGCATCGGCGCCACCGAGATGCTGCACATCTTCATCTCCGCCGCGGGCGACGACATCCGGCCGGGCTCGACCGGGCGCGCGGTTCCGGGCTACGCCGCGACGATCGTCGACGACGACGGCCACGAGCTGCCGGCGGGTGAGGCCGGCCGGCTGGCGGTCCGCGGCCCGACCGGGTGTCGCTACCTCGACGACGACCGCCAGCTCTCCTACGTCCGCAACGGCTGGAACCTCACCGGCGACACGTTCCTGCGCGACGACGACGGCTACTTCTGGTACCAGGCGCGCAGCGACGACATGATCGTCAGCTCGGGCTACAACATCGCCGCCCCGGAGGTCGAGGAGGCGCTGCTCGAGCACCCGGCGGTGGCCGAGTGCGCCGTGGTCGGCGTTCCGGACGAGGCGCGCGGCATGATCGTCAAGGCGTACGTCGTGCTGGGCCCGGACTCCGGGGACGTCAGCACCAGCGAGCTCCAGGACTTCTGCAAGGCCCAGATCGCGCCGTACAAGTACCCACGGTCGGTCGAGCTCGTCGACGAGCTGCCGAAGACCGCGACCGGCAAGCTCCAGCGCTTCCGGCTGCGAGCGCTGACGTCGACCGAGCCGGCGCCGCTTGCCGATGCCTGAGCACTCACCGCGTCACCTGATCCTGTCGCTGTTCGGCCTGTACGCGCGCGACGCGAACTGGCTGTCGGTCCGCTCGCTGATCGCGATGATGGCCGAGCTCGACGTCGACGCGTCGGCCACCCGGTCGTCGGTCTCGCGGCTGAAGAAGCGCGGCGTGCTCGAGCCGGCCAAGGATGCGGGCCAGGCCGGCTACCAGCTGTCGGCGACGGCCGTCGCGGTGCTGCGCGAGGGCGATGCCCGCATCTGGTCGCGACCGCGGGCGTCGGTGGGCGACGGCTGGCTGATGGCGGTCTTCTCCGTCCCCGAGGCGGAGCGGGGGAAGCGGCACGAGCTGCGCTCGCTGCTCACCCGACTGGGGTTCGGCACCGCCGCCCCGGGCGTCTGGATCGCGCCCGGCACGGCGTACGACGAGACCTTGGCGGCGCTCGACCGGGCCGGGCTCACGTCGTACACCGAGCTGTTCCGGGGTGCCTACCTGGGCTCCGGTCCGGCCGACGTGCGCGTCGCGGAGTGGTGGGACCTGGCGGCGATCGCCGCGTTGTACGACGAGTTCGTGGCCGAGCACCGGGCGCTGACCCGGCTGCGCTCCCCCACCCCGGCTCGCGCGTTCACGGCGTACGTCCCGATGCTGACGGCGTGGCGCCGCCTGCCCTACCTCGACCCGGGCATCCCGCTCGAGCTGCTGCCCGCCGGCTGGCCCGGCGTCCGCGCCGGCGACCTCTTCGCCGAGCTCGACCAGCGTCTCCGCGCCCCCGCCCACCACCACGTTGAGATGCGCCTTCCGACCCGTTGAGTGGCGCCTCCCGACCCGTTGAGTGGCGCCTTCCGACCCACCCGACCCGGTGGGCGTGTGCGGAGCGGCGGGCAGACCCGCGACCTGGACGTCGTAGGGGACCGAGCCCGCTGCGGAGCCACCGAGCCCCACCGGGTCGGGGGTGGGTCGGAAGGCGCCACTCAACGGGTCGGGAGGCGCCACTCAACGGGTCGGGAGGCGCCACTCAACGGGTCGGAGGCGCATCTCAACGGGTCGGAAGGCGCATCTCAACGGGCTAGAGGACGGCGTGGCCCTGGAGCTCGACGAGGGCGTCGGCGTCCCAGAGGCGGGGGACGCCGATCCCGGCCATCGCGGGATAGTCACCGCCGGCAAGCCTGCGCCAGACGGCGCCGATCTCGCGCGCCCGGGCGCGGTACTCGTCCATGTCGACGATGTAGATCGTCACCGAGGCGAGGTTGCCGGGGGTGCCACCCGCGGCGTCGAGCGCCGTCAGCAGGTTGGCCAGCGCCTGCTCGAACTGCGCCACGACGCCCCCCGGGACGATCGCCCCCTCGGCGTCCATGCCGGTCTGCCCGGCGAGGAACACGGTCGTGCCCCGGCCGACGACGGCGTGCGAGAAGCCGGCAGGTCTGGCCAGGGACGCCGGGTTGACGCGCTCGATCGCCATCAGCTCTGCACCGTCCCTCCGTCGACGTTGATGCCCTGCCCGTTGACCGCCGCGTTGTCGACGCAGAGCAGGACCGCCGAGGCGACCTCCTCGACGGTCACCAGCCGGCCGATGGGCTGCATGTGTGCCAGGATGTCGCGCGCCTCGCCCTCCGAGCGACCGGTTCCTGCCGCGATGTTGGCGACCGACGCGTCGGTCATCGGGGTGTCGACGTAGCCCGGGCACACGGCGTTCACCGTGACGCCGGTCTTCGCGACCTCCGCCGCGGCGGCGCGCACGAGCCCGAGCACGCCGTGCTTGCTGGCGGTGTACGCCGCGATCCGCGGCGTGCCGACCCGCCCCGCGGTCGAGGCGATCACCACGACCCGGCCGAAGCCGGCCGCGGTCATCGCCGGGAGCGCCCGCCGCAGGCAGCGGAACGGCGAGGTGAGGTTGAGGTCGAGCATCCGCTGCCAGTCCTCATCCGTCGTGCGGACCAGGGGCGCCGACATCGAGGCGCCGGCGTTCACCACCAGGATCTCGACCGGTCCCCACGCCTCCTCGACGCGGGCGAACGCCGCCTCCGTCGCCACGGCGTCGAGCAGGTCCGCGGGTACGACGAGCGACTCACCCGGCAGGGAGACGGCGACGTCTCGAAGCGCGGCCTCGTCGCGCGCCACCAGCGCCACGCGATGCCCGGCCCGCGAAAGGGCGAGCGCGCAGGCCGCACCGATGCCCTTCGAGGCACCGGTGACCAGCGCGATCATCGTCGTCCCCGCGCCGCGACGTCGTCCCTCACCGGAACGCCGGGATCCCGGTCAGCTGACCGCCGAGCGAGAGCAGGTGCATCTCCTCGGTGCCCTCGTAGGTCATCACGGTCTCGAGGTTGTTCATGTGCCGCATGACGGAGTGGTCGAGCGTGATGCCCGCTCCCCCGAGCGTCGTCCTCGCCTCGCGCGCGACGTCGAGCGCCGCCCGGACGTTGGAGTACTTGCCGTAGGAGACCTGGATCGGCGTCAGCGTGCCGGCGTCCTTCAGGGCACCCAGCCGCCAAGCCACGAGCGCGGCGTTGTTGACCGCGATCGCCATCAGCGCCAGCTTGCGCTGCGTCAGCTGGAACGACGCCAGGGGGCGGCCGAACTGCTCCCGCTCGGAGGTGTAGGACAGCGACTCCTCCAGGCAGGCGCGGGCGGCGCCGACGACACCCCAGACGATGCCGTAGCGAGCCTCGTTGAGGCAGGACAGCGGACCCTTCAGCCCGCGCACCTCGGGGAACGCCGCGTCCGCCGGCAGCCGCAGGTCGTCGAAGGCCAGCTCGGCGGTGACCGACGCGCGCAGGGAGAGCTTGCGCTGGATCTTGTGCGCGCTGAAGCCCGGGGTGTCGGTCGGGACGACGAAGCCCCGGATCCCGTCGTCGGTCTGGGCCCAGACGACCGCGACCTCGGCGAGGGTGCCGTTGGTGATCCACATCTTCGAGCCGTTGAGCACCCAGTCGCTCTGCTCGTCGCCCGGGGCGTCCCGACGGGCCCGCGTCCTCATCGACCCGGGGTCGCTGCCGGCGTCGGACTCGGTCAGGCCGAAGCAGCCGACCGCTTCGCCGGTCGCCATCCGCGGCAACCACTGGTCCTTGTGCTCCTCGCTGCCCCAGCGATGGATCGCATACATCGCCAGCGAGCCCTGCACGCTGACGAAGCTGCGGAGCCCGGAGTCGACGGCCTCCAGCTCGCGGCACGCCACGCCGTACGCCGTCGCGCTGGTGCCGGCGCAGCCGTAGCCCTCGAGGTGCATGCCCAGCAGGCCGAGCTTGCCCAGCCGCGGACCGAGGTCATCGGGCAGGGTGCCCTCGTCGTACCACTGCGCGACGTGCGGAGCCAGCTCGTCGCGTGCGAAGTCGCGGACCGTGTCGCGGATCGCGCGCTCCTCGTCGGTCAGCAGGCCGTCGACGCCCAGGAAGTCGTGGGGCGTGAGGTCGTGGGTCATCGTCCCGTCCATTCGGGGGGTCGCTTGGCGTTGAAGGCGGCGTGGAACTCCGCGTGGTCGTGCGTGGTCATCAGCAGGGCCTGGGTCATCGCGTCGAGCTCCATGGCCGGCCCCATCGGCATGTCGAGCTCACGGGTGATCAGCGACTTGGTCTGCTGAAGGCCGAGGGTCGGCCCGTCGGCCAGCCGGCGGGCCAGGGCCGTGCAGGCGGCGTCCAGGTCGCCGGACTCGTCGAGGAGCTGGGTGACCAGGCCGTACCGGTCGGCGGTCTCGGCGTCGATGGTGTCGCCGAGCATCAGCAGCTCGGTGGCCCGGCCATAGCCGACCAGCCGCGGGAGCAGGTACGCCGCGCCCATGTCGCCGCCGGAGAGCCCGACCTTGGTGAACAGGAAGGCGAAACGTGCCTGGGGCGTGCAGATGCGGAAGTCGGCCGCGATCGCGACCACACTGCCCGCGCCCGCGGCGATGCCCTGGATGCCGGCGATGATCGGGATCGGGCACTCGCGCATCGCCCGGATCACGTCGCCGGTCATCTTGGTGAAGCCGATCAGTCCGTCGGCGTCCATCGCGATCAGCTCGCCGATGATCTCGTTGACGTCGCCGCCGCCGCAGAAGCCCTTGCCCTCGCCGCGGATCACGAGCACCTTCGTGTCACCGCGGTGTGGCAGCTCGGCCAGCAGGTCGCGCAGGTCGGCGTAGGACTCGAAGGTGAGCGGGTTGAGCTTGTCGGGACGGTTCAAGGTGACGGTCGCGACCCCGTCGGAGACCGAGAAGCCGAAGTGCTGCCAGTCGTCGGTGATCCCCGCGCTGGCGCGATATCTCGTCACTGACCCCCCCTCCTATGACTCAGCCATGAGTCCGCGGGCGATGATGGTCCGCTGCACCTCGGAGGCGCCCTCGTAGATCCGCGGCGCCCGCACCTCACGATAGAGGCGCTCGACGAGGTGGCCGCGCTGGAGGCCGCGCGCGCCGTGCAGCTGCACGGCCTGGTCGACCACCCACTGGGCGGACTCGGTGGCGAAGAGCTTGGCCTGGGCCGCGGTCGTGGTGACGACGTTCGCTCCCCTCGCCGGTCGGCCCTGGCGCGACCACGCGTCGTACGCCGCGGCGGCACGGCGAACGAGAAGCCGTCCGGCCTCGGTCCGCGTCGACATCTCCGCCAGGGTGTGCTGGGTGGCCTGCTGGTCCACGAGGCGCCCGCCGAACAGCTCGCGCTCGCTCGCCCACGCCAGGCTGGCGTCCAGCGCGGCCTGGCTCATGCCGACGGCGAACGCGCCGACACTGGGCCGGAACAGGTCCAGGGTGCGCATCGCGACGGCGAACCCCTGGTCCACCTCGCCGAGGAGGTCGGCCGGGCCGACGCGGACGCCGTCGAAGTGGAGGGTGCCCAGCGCGTGCGGCGAGACCATGTCGAGGCGGTCGCCGGTCAGGCCAGGCGCGTCTCCGGCGACGGCGAACGCCGTGACGCCGCGCGCCTTGGCCCCTGGCGTCGTGCGGGCGAAGACCGAGTAGACGTCGGCATCAGGGGCGTTGGAGATCCAGGTCTTGGTGCCGTGCAGCGTCCAGCCGTCGCCGGCCGGTCGCGCCTCGAGGGCGAGCGCCCCGGCGTCGGAGCCGGCGTCGGGCTCGGAGAGGGCGAACGCCGGCACGACCTCCCCGGAGACGACGCCGGGCAGCCAGCGCTCGCGGGTCGCCTCGGAGCCGGACTGGAGGATCGGGTAGGCGCCGAGGCCTTGCAGCGCCAGGGCGGTCTCGGCCTCGGTGTCGACGGTCGCGATCAGCTCGCGGAGCAGGCACAGCCGCATGGCAGCCGCGTCGTGCGGCGGCTGGCCCGGGTCTCCGCCGAAGAGCCCCCGCAGGAGGCCCGAACCGCCCAGGGATACCAGGAGCGGGCGGTTGACCGCGCCGTGCACCGGGCCGGTCGCGGGCAGGCCCCGGACCGCCGAGCGCACCCACCCGGCGTACGCCGTCTGCTCGGGCGTGAGCCCGAAGCCCCACGGGTCGGCGGAGCCGTTCTCGGAGCCCTCGGGAGGGCCTTCCGGCGCGGTTTCGCTCACCTCGCCGACCATACTCACGACGCTATTGCGCCTTGACAACGCCCGTCAAGAAGACGCTACTTTTGGGTAGTCCCTGACAGTTTTGCCCCGCCAGCCCCCCGGCCCGGACATTTCTGTCAGGGACTACCCCTTCAACCGTCCCTCGACGGGAGGCGAAATGCGCATCGCGGTGATCGGAGGGGGTCCCGGCGGCCTCTACTTCTCGGCCCTCACCCAGCAGCTCGCCACGACGCGTCCAGGCGGGCTGCCGCACGAGATCACGGTCTGGGAGCGCAACGCGGCCGACGACACCTTCGGCTTCGGCGTCGTCTTCAGCGACGAGACCCTGGGCGGCATCGAGCACGCCGACCCGGCGGTCTTCGCACAGATGCAGCGGGAGTTCGCGATCTGGGACGACATCGACGTGCACGTCGCCGGGGAGGTCGTGACCAGCGGTGGTCACGCGTTCGCCGCGATGAGCCGGCGGCGGCTGCTGGAGATCCTCCAGGAGCGCTGCCGCGAGCTCGGGGTCACCGTGCACTTCCGCAGCGAGGCGCCCGACATCGACGAGCTGACCGCGTCGCACGACCTGGTGGTGGCTGCCGACGGGCTCAACTCCGCAGTACGCCGTCGATACGCCGAGACCTTCCGCCCGAGCCTCGACGTGCGCGACTGCCGCTACATCTGGCTGGGGACCGACCTCGTGTTCGACGCCTTCAAGTTCTACGTCTGCCAGACGCCGTACGGCGTGATGCAGATCCACGGCTATCCCTACGACGCCACCGGCTCGACGTTCATCGTGGAGATGACCAGCGAGGTCTGGCGCCGGGCGGGCTTCGAGGAGCTGGCCGACCGCGAGTGGGCGCCGGGCGAGTCCGACGAGAAGTCGATCGCGCTGGTGCGCGAGCTCTTCTCCGACATCCTCGGCGGCCACGAGGTGATGGCGAACAACTCGCGCTGGATCTCGTTCACGACGGTGCGCAACGAGCACTGGGTGCACGCCGAGCCCGGGCGGGCGAGCGTCGTGATCCTCGGCGACGCGGCCCACACCGCGCACTTCTCGATCGGCTCGGGCACCAAGCTCGCGATGGAGGACGCACTGGCCCTGGCGGCGTGCCTGCACGAGGCTCCCGACACGCAGACCGCGCTGGCGACGTACGAGGAGGAGCGCAAGGCGGTGGTGCTCTCAACCCAGCGCGCGGCGCAGGCCAGCCTGGAGTGGTTCGAGAACCTCGGGCAGTACGTCCACCAGGAGCCGACCCAGTTCGCGTTCAACATCATGACCCGCTCGCGACGCGTCACCTACGACAACCTGCGCGTGCGTGACCCGGAGTTCGTGGCCGGCTGTGAGGAGTGGTACGCCGCGCACTGCGACGGCCGGCCCGACACCCCGCCGATGTTCCAGCCGGTGACGCTGGCCGCGCCCGAGGGGCCCGGCCTCACGCTCGGCAACCGGGTGATCGTCTCGCCGATGGACATGTACGTCGCGCAGGACGGCGTGCCGACGGACTTCCACCTCGTGCACCTGGGCGGCAAGGCGCTGGGCGGCGCCGGCCTGGTGATGACCGAGATGATCTGCCCCTCGGCGACCGGCCGGATCTCCCTCGGCTGCGGCGGCCTGTGGACCGACGAGCAGCGCGATGGGTGGAAGCGCGTCGTGGACTTCGTGCACGCCGGCTCGTCGGCCGCGATCGGGTGCCAGCTCGGGCACTCCGGCGCGAAGGGGTCGACGAAGCTGATGTGGGAGGGCATCGACGAGCCGCTCGACTCGGGCAACTGGGACGTCGTGGCGGCCTCCCCCGTGGCCTACTCGCCGGACAACCAGACGCCGCTCGAGCTGGACCGCGCGGGCCTCGACGCGATCCGCGACGAGTTCGTGGCGGCCGCTCGGCGCGCGGACGAGGCGGGCTTCGACCTGCTCGAGCTGCACTGTGCGCACGGCTACCTGCTGTCGGGGTTCCTGTCGCCGGTGACCAACCGGCGCACCGACGAGTACGGCGGTGACGTCGCCGGCCGGCTGCGCTTCCCCCTCGAGGTGTGGAACGCGATGCGCGCGGTCTGGCCCGCCACCAAGCCGATGACGGTCCGCATCTCCGCCACCGACTGGGTCGACGACGGCCAGTCGCTGGAGGACGCGCTGGCCGTGGCCTCGTCGTTCGCCGAGGCCGGGGCCGCCGCCATCGACGTATCGACCGGCCAGGTCACCAAGCGCGAGCGGCCGGCGTTCGGCCGCAGCTACCAGACGCCGTACGCCGACGCGATCCGCAACCGGCTGGGCATCCCGACGATCGCGGTGGGCGTGATCTCGTCGTACGACGACGTGAACTCGATCCTGATGGCCGGCCGAGCCGACCTTTGCGCACTCGGCCGGGCGCACCTGTACGACCCGAGCTGGACCCTGCATGCCTCCGTCGAGCAGGACTACGACGGACCCGGCGCGGTGTGGCCCGACCCCTGGCGCGCGGGACGCCGCAAGCCGCAGACCGGCCGCACCGACGGACCGAAGCCGCGGCTCGACCTGATCCGGTCGGGTGGCGGCGGCACCAGCCACCGCCGCTGGCGTCCCTGACCGGGTCCGGCCGGGTGACCCGACCGCGGAGGGCCTGTGGATGAGCGACGACGCCCCCCGTGAAATCGGAGGAGGGTCTGGCCATGGACAAACCGCCGCCCTTCCAGCCCGTGATCCGCAGCCAGTCCGATGTCGAGGGGCTGTGGCGTCGGCTGATGAATCCGCTCGGCTTCTCGTCGTGCTCGCTGTGGCTCGTCGTCATCGAGGACGACCTTCCCCTGCCGCAGATCACCGAGTTCTCCGAGATGCCCGACGCACCCGATCCCGAGCTCGCCCAGAAGCTCGGCGAGATCCTCGAGCGGCTGGTCGAGCCGGACACCTCCTTCGCGTTTCTGCGGACGCGGCCGGGCGGCGGGACGCCGACCCCGGATGACCTCGGCTGGGCGAGAGTCCTGCACGACGCGGGGCGTCGCATCGGCGCTCCCCTCCAGGTGACCCACCTCGCCCACGACCACGACGTGGTGCCGCTGGTCCTCGACGACCTGCTCGCGGAACCGGCGTGAGCATGCGAATCATCCAGAGGGTGGGATCGGCGGGTGCCAGCCACCCCCGGGGGTGAGTACGTTGCTGCCGACATCGACCCGCCGTCTCGGGAGGCTCCGCTTCGATGCGTTCCCTACTGACCCTTGCCGCCGCTTTGCTGGCTCCGGCACTCCTGCTCACCGCCTGCGGTGACAGCACCTCCATCGCCGACCCACCCGTCGCGCCCTCGTCCACCTCGCCATCACCGAGTCACCCGCCGAAGCGCGAGACCCCACAGCACTTCATCCGCCGCTGGGCCGCCATCGAAAAGAACATGGAGAACTCCGGCAAGACCTACACCTATCTCTCGTTGAGCGCGGAGTGCGACGCGTGTCGGCGGCTGGCTCGCACGATTCGCTCGTACTACTCGGCAGGCGGCTTCGTGAGATGGGGTGGATGGCGAATCCGGTGGATCCACATCCAGTCGAAGCGAGGATCGGCAACGACCTTTGCGGTGAGGAACAGGTCAATGCCAACCAAATACAGGGTGTCGACACCCGGTCCCCTCCGACGGCTCGCGGGTGGTGTCACGACCCAGTTGTTGCAGCTCCGCCCCTCCCAGGGGTCCTGGCAGGTCGCCTACAAGGCCGAGCTGGCGTCATGATCAGGCTTGGGTCTCTGGTCGCGACCATCGCCCTGTTGCTCGGTCTAGCGGGTGCACCCACACAGGCGTCAAGCGACCGGAAATGCCACGGTGCGACAGACATCGGAAGCGCGGGGGAGGGATGTGTCCAGTCCGCCACCCAAACACTCGCCTACATCGCCGAGAACTCCAGCCACACGTTCAAGGTAGAGAAGGCCTGCACGACTGACAACGCCATCTGCAGTGACACCCCCACCTGCGACGGCGGGCTGGTCTACAACATCTGGGAGGACGGCAACCTCCTGCCTTGGCAGGCCTGCCTGAACGATGACCAAGCGGCGCAGATCACCGGCCTGACCCCCGGCTTCGTCGAACGCGCCTACCAGCGCCTGACCTGGCCGGCGTCCGACCTGCTGACCCAACCACCAGGCGGGAAGACCCTGGTCAACTTCGCCACGAACTTCTACACCACCAACACCCACCCCACCACCCAGACCGTCACCCTGCTCGGCCAACACATCACCATCGAAGCCACCCCCACCCAGTACACCTGGCACTTCGACGACCACGACAGCAACCAGTCAACGCTGACCACCACCGACCCCGGCGCCCCCTACCCCAACCTCCAGATCACCCACCGCTACACCCGAGCCGACACCGCCCACCCCAGCCTCGAGACCACCTACACCGGCAGATACCGCGTCAACCAAGGCCCCTGGCACACCATCCCCGACACCCTCACCGTCCCCGGCACCAACGTCGACCTCCAGATCCTCACCGCCACCCCCCACCTCGTCGGCTGAAACAAGTCCGTCCCTACGCACGGGCCGAGGCTGTGCTCTGGCGTACGACGAGCTCGGGCTCGACCAGGTCGTGGTCGAGGTCCCGCGCGCCATCCTCGATCCGGTTGACGAGCATGCTGATCGCGGTGCGGCCCACGGCCCGGAAGTCCTGGCGGACCGTCGTGAGCGGTGGGTTGTAGAACGGCGCGTCCGCACCGTCGTCGAAGCCGACGACGCTGACGTCCTCGGGCACCCGGATGCCGCGCTCGCTGAATGCCAGCAACAGGCCCAGCGCCGTCTGGTCGTTGCCGGCGAACACGGCGGTGAGCCCGGAGACCCGGGACAGCACCTGGCCAGCCTCGTAGCCGGACTTCGCGGTCCAGTCGCCGGCAAGCGGCATCGGGACATCCGCTCCGGCGGCTTCGAGCGCGGATCTCCAGCCGTTGACACGGTCCTGGGTCTGCATCCACTCCGAGGGGCCTCGGATGTGGAAGACGGTGTCGTGACCCAGAGCCAGTAGGTGCTCGGTGGCCAGCCGGGCGCCGGCGACCTGGTCGACACCCGCCGAGGCCACGACGCCCGACCGGCTCCCCTCGACCGCGACGATCGGGAGGTCGGAGGGGGCGGTCACCAACGCGTCGTCCGCCGCATCGATGGGCGCGATCACCAGCAGGCCGGCGACCGACTGCTCGGCTAGGTGGTCGACGGCGGCTCGCACTGACGCGCGGTCGACAGAGGTCAGGTTGCCGATGCCCACGAAGTACCCGAGCTCTCGAGCGCTGCGCTCGATGCCGTACAGCGGGGTCAGGCCGTCGCTGTCGGCGACGTCGAGGGCCAGGACGCCCAACGTGCGCGATCGCCCCGTGACCAGCGTCCGAGCCGCGTTGCTCGGCCGGTAGCCGAGCCCGGCCATCGCGTCGAGCACCGCCTGCCGGGTGGTCGGCCGCACGCTGGGGTGCTCGTTCAGCACCCGCGAGACCGTCTGGTAGGACACCTGAGCCCGCGCCGCGACGTCGACGATGGTTGGCGGGCGCGTGCCCTCGCCGCCGTCAGCTCCGCGCTTGCGGGATCGCCCCATGCCAGGTCACCACGCCTCTCGTCAGGCCGGCGCGACCCGGCGTTCGTCACGAGCCCGGTCGTCGTCACGCGACGAGGTGGCGGCGCACCGGACCTCCCTAGTGTGAACGTTTCCTCCAGCGCGTGCAACATGCCGCCCTGCCGAATCTCGTGAATCCTAGGAGTAATTCTGCTCGTTCTCGAACTTTGGGCTAGGCAAGAGCGACAATCTGTGGCTACGGTTGTGAACGTACACATTCGTGGCGCGCTCGGAGACGCCGGCCTGAACGAGGAGCATGAAGATGCGCGTACCAGTCGTCATCGAGCTGATGGCCATGGTCGGAGCCGCACTGGCGGGAGTCGGCACGGCGCAGGCCGCGACGAGCCACACGCCAGCATCCGCGGTGTCAGCGCCCGCGACGCAACAGGCGGTCAAGACCCCGAAGCTCGCGGCGACGCCTCCCATGGGCTGGAACAGCTGGGATGCCTACGCCTGCGACAGCGGAGCGCGCAACCTGGAGGCCGTGGCGAGGTTCATCCACGACTCCGGCCTGGAGAAGGACGGCTACAGCTACGTCAACCAGGACGGCTGCTACGACGACCTCGAGGGCCTCGCGAGCCCGAACACCTACGGGGTGACCGACCCGACGCCGCAGGACCCGGAGACCTGCGGCGCCGTCAACGGTCGACTGCCCGACGGATCGCTGTACCTGAACTCCTACGCCTACCCGCCCTCGCGCCCGTGTGCCGACGACGGCTTCGCGGTGGTGAGCCACTACCTGCATGGTCTCGGCCTGAAGATGGGCGTCTACTACGACGCCAGCAACAGCTGGAACTGCGAGGAGATCCCCGGCAGCTACGGGTTCGACGACGTCGACGCGCGCAACCTCGCCCGATGGGGAGTCGACTACGTGAAGCTCGACTGGGGGTGCTCCGACACGACCGTCCCGCCCGGCAGCAACGCCCCGACCGGGTACGTCGGCATCGACGCCGCGCCCGGCAACCAGGGCTTCGGCGGTCCCACGTTCGCCGCCAACCCGGCCTACGACACCGACCAGCAGACCACGCAGACGACGATGTACACCGCGATGGTGGACGCCATCCGCGCCCAGGCGCCGCACACCGTGGTGAGCATCGCCGGCGCCGGCACCACCGGCTCCGAGCAGTGGGGGCTGCCGATGGCCCAGCTCGACCGTCCCACGGGCGACGCCAACGCGAACTTCACCGCCACCGGCAAGCACGCCGCGGGCAGCGTCGTGGGCCTGGTCAACGCGGACGCGACGACGTACGACGCCCTCACCGGGCCTGGTCACTGGGTCGACCCGGACCCCATGGAGGTCGGCAACGGCTCGCTGACCGCCGACGAGGACCGCTCGGAGATGTCGATGTTCTCCGAGATGGCGATGCCGCTGCTGATGTCGACCAACCTGTGCCCGGGCAGCTGCGGCCCGGACACCACCGCCGCCACCCAGGACCAGCTCGCCCTCGACGTCTCGGTCTTCGGCAACAAGCGGGTCATCGCGGTCGACCAGGACCCGCTCGGATCGCCCGCGCACGTGGTCGGCACCTTCGACGGGACGCATCTGGAGATGGCCAAGCCGCTGGCGAACGGCGACCTCGCCGTCACGCTGTTCAACGAGAGCGCCACCGACGCAGCGACGATGACCGCCAGCCCCGCCGACCTCGGACTCGCGGCCGGGAGCTACCGGGTCCAGGACCTCTGGTCGGGTGAGACCACGACGTCCGACGGCACAGTCGAGGCAGACGTGCCCGCCACTGCCACGGCGATGTTCCGGATCTCACCGGTCTCCCGGTCGGGTCACGCGAGCCACACCAGTGGGCTGTCGACGAGTACGACGCCCTCGGTCCCCGACGCGGTGGCGTATCCGTCCGACCCCACCGCGACCTACCGCGGCCCGGGCAACCTGGTCTCCGTGTCGTGCCCGACGTCCGCCGCCTGTGCCGCCGTCGACAACCAGGGCCGGCTGGTCACCTTCGACCCCTCGACTCCTGGGCGGTCGGTGCGACAGAGCCTCGACCCGGACAGCTCCCTGGTCTCGGTCTCGTGCCCGGGCAGCCGCTGCACGGCCCTGGACAGCGAGGGCGTTGCGACCACGTTCACGCTGGGTCGTCGGGGCGCCGAGCACGCGAGCCGCCGGGTCGTGGACGCCGGGCGACAGCCCACCGCGGTCGACTGCGCGACGGCCACGCAGTGCACCGTCGTCGACGGCAGCGGGAACGCCGTGACCTTCGACCCGGCGTCGAGCCGCCCGCACCCCAGCGTCGCGGCGGTCGACCCCGACACCTACCTCGACGCCGTCGACTGCCCCAGCGCCTCCCAGTGCACCGCGGTCGGTGGTGGCGGCAACAGCGGCGACACCGAGGTGACGTTCGACCCGACGTCGGGCCAGATCGGCGCTGCCGGTGTCACGGCGGTCGACCCGGCCACCGGCAACGGCGTCTCCTCGGTGTCGTGCCCGAGCACGACCCAGTGCACGGTCGTCGACGGCAGCGGCAACGAGACGACGTTCGACCCGACGACGGGTGCGACCGCGGGTGCGGGCGTCACGGCCCTCGAGGGAGACGCACTGGCAGCTGGGCTCGGCGTGCTCACCTCGGTCGACTGCCCCACGACAACCACCTGCGCGGCGGTCGACCTGAGCGGCGACGAGGTCGGGTTCGACCCGACGACGGGCGCCGTGTCCGCCGCGGGCCTGATCGCCCTCGACCCGGAGGGGAACGGCCTCGAGTCGGTCTCCTGCCCGACGGCAGCCGCGGCACTCCACTGCACGGCGGTGGACCTCGACGGCCAGGCGATCTCGTTCGACCCGACCACAGGCTCGGTGGGCTCCCCCGGGGTGGCTACCGTCGACGCTCGACGTCGGCGGTAGTCACCGCCCACCACTCCCGCCCCTCACCCCAACCACCAGGAGGGCTCCCGATGTGGGTCACGCCAAGGTACCCGGCTGCCGCCGCTGCGGCTGCCGCCATACTGCTCACCGTCACGGCATGCGGCGGCAGCTCGCCGTCCACGTCGCCGACGGGAGGCCCGGCCGGCTCGAGCAGCGCCACCGGTGACGCGGCCGGTCACACCGGAGGCACGCTGCACCTGGTCGCCCAGTCCGCGGGCGGCACGCTGGACCCCCAGGTCAACTACACCTTGCAGTACTGGCAGCTCTACCAGGCGACCTACGACCAGCTCATCACCTACGCCCGGGTCGGCGGCTCGCAGTCCGTCGACCTCGTCCCCGACCTGGCGACGGCCATGCCGAAGGTCTCGGACGGCGGCAAGACTTACGCGTTCACCCTGCGCCAGGGGATCAGGTTCTCCAACGGCAAGCCCGTCACCACCGCCGACGTCGTCGCGTCGTTCCGTCGCATCTTCAAGGTGGCCAGCCCCAACGCGGGGTCCTGGTACAACGTGCTCGTCGGCGCCGACGCCTGTCTCAAGACCCCCGCGACGTGCACCCTGGACGGCGGCGTCGTGGCCGACGCGAAGACGGGCCGGATCACCTTCCACCTCACGCAGGCCGACCCGCAGTTCGAGGCTCAGCTGGCGATGCCCTTCGCCTCGATCCTGCCCGCATCGGCGCCTTCGAAGGACGCCGGCACGACGCCGATCCCGACGACCGGCCCCTACTACTTCTCCAGCTACTCCCCCAACAGCGCGCTGACGATGAAACGCAACCCCTACTTCAAGCAGTGGTCGGCGCAGGCGGAGCCGGCCGGCTACCCCGACGAGATCGAGGAGACCTTCGGACTCACCGCCGAGTCCGAGGTCACCGCCGTCGAGAACAACCAGGCCGACTGGATGTACGACGCGCCGCCCTCGGACCGGCTGGTCGAGATCTCCAGCAAGTACAGCGACCGCGCGCACGTGAACCCGCTGACTGCGATGTGGTACCTCACGCTCAACAGCAACATCCCGCCGTTCAACAACGTCAAGGCGCGACAGGCGATCAACTGGGCGGTGGACCGGGCCGCGGTGGTGCGCCTCTACGGCGGGACCTCGCTGGCGCAGCCGGCCTGCACGATCCTGCCGCCCGGCTTCCCAGGTCACCGCGACTTCTGCAACTACACCGCGGGCGGCGGCACGACCTGGACCGCCCCCGACCTCGACAAGGCCAAGGCGCTGGTCCAGGCCTCGGGCACGGCCGGCCAGCAGGTCGGTGTCGTCGTCCAGAACGACTCGGTGAACAAGTCGATCGGCTCCTACCTGACCAGCCTGCTCAACCAGCTCGGCTACAAGGCGACGCTGAAGCCCCTGTCGAACAACATCCAGTTCACCTACATCCAGAACACCGACAACCACGTCCAGCTCGCTCTGACGCAGTGGTACCAGGACTACCCGGCGGCCGCGGACTTCCTCCAGGTGCTGCTCTCCTGCGCGTCGTTCCACCCGCACAGCGACAGCTCCATCAACATCGCCGGCTACTGCAACCACAGCCTCGACGCCAAGATGGACGCCGCGAACACTCTGGGCGTCACCAGCCCTTCCGCCGCGAACACCCAGTGGGGCACCATCGACGAGGACTACATGAAGGAGTCCCCGCTGGTGCCGCTGATCACCCCGAAGCTCGTGGACTTCACGTCCTCGCGCGTGGGCCACTACCAGTTCAGTCTCCAGTACTACATGCTCGTCGACCAGCTGTGGGTGCAGTGAGCGATCTCCACACGCCGTTCGAGAGCGGCCAGGGTCTGGTCGGCGCGACGACGCAGGACGGCGCGGAGCGGTCTCCCGGGCCGTGGCGGGTGGCGTTGAGCCAGCTGCTGCACAACCCGGTCGCGATCGCCTCGACGGTGATGCTCGTCGTCGTGGTCGGCGCCTGCCTGTGCGCTCCGCTCTACGCCCACCACATCGCCCACACCGACCCCTTCAGCTCCAACGTCACGGGCACCACGGTGGTCAACGGCAAGCGGGCCGCGATCCTCCAGCAGAGCACGCAGGGCCTGGGCCTCGGAGTCGTGCCGATCGGGCCGACCTGGCACCTCTCCGGCTTCTTCCTCGGCGCCGACGGGCAGGGGCGCGACGTCATGTCCCGGCTGTTGTACGGCGGCCGGACCACCTTGCTGATCGGCACGGCATCCGCGGTGATCTGCTGCGTCCTCGGGGCCCTCGTGGGGATCGTGGCCGGCTACCTCGGCGGGGCCACCGACTGGATCCTGAGCCGCGTGCTCGACGTGATCTGGGCCTTCCCCGTCTACCTGCTGGCGATCTGTCTCTCGGTCGTGCTGCTCACCAGCGGCCTCGACCTCGGGCCCCTGCACGTCTCTGCGGGGAGTCTCATGCTCCCGATCGTGATCATCGCCCTCATCTACGTGCCGTACGTCGCGCGGCCGCTGCGGGGCCACGTGCTGTCGTTGAAGGAGAGCGAGTTCGTCAAGGCCTCGGTCGGGCTCGGGGCCAGCGAGCTGCGCGTGCTGCGCCGTGAGCTCCTACCCAACGTGCTCCCGAGCGTGATCGTGTTCCTGCCCCTGATGATCGCGCTGAACATGCTGACCGAGTCGGCCCTGTCGTTCCTGTCGATCGGTGTCCAGGCGCCACAGGCCAGCTGGGGCACCATCATCAACGACGGGCTCGACCTGCTCTACACCCGTCCCTGGGTCGCCACGGCGCCGGGCATCATGCTGGTGATCACCGCGGTGGCCTTCAACCTGCTCGGCGACGCCGTCCGCGACGCGCTCGACCCGAAGGCCAAGCTGCGGGGCAGCATCTGATGGGGTTCGCACTCAAGCGCCTGGCGTCCGCGGTCCTGGTGATGTTCGCGATCAGCGTCATGGTCTTCCTGATCTTCTTCGCGACTCCCGGTGTCGACCCGGCCGCCCGGATCGCCGGCCGCGGAGCCTCGCCGGAGGTGCTGGCCCAGGTCCGCCAGACCTTCGGCCTGGACCGGCCGCTGCCCGCCCGCTACGCCCTGATGATGGATCACCTGTTCATCAAGCGCGACCTCACGTCGTATGTGAACATCGGCGACAGGGTCGTGCCCCAGCTCAGCCACGCCGCCCCGGTCACGCTCTCGCTGGTGCTCGGTGCCGCGGTGATCTGGCTCGTGATCGGGGTGGGCGGCGGAGTGCTGGCGGCGATGTACCGCGGCACGCTGGTCGACCCCTTGATGACGCTGGCCGGCATCGCGGCGGTCTCCGTCCCGGCGTACTGGCTGGGCGCCATGGTCAACCTCCTCACCCAGGACAAGCTCCACACCGGGCTGTTCTCGTGGGTCCCGCCGTTGGGGTACGTCTCGATCACCCATCCGGGCTCGTGGGCGCTGCACCTGCTCTTCCCGTGGCTGACGCTGGCGCTGCTGTACGGCGGCATCTACGCCCGCGTGCTGCGCGCCGAGCTGATCAGTGCCCTGTCGGAGGACTACGTGCGAACCTGCCGGGCCAAGGGGCTCTCCGAACGCCGGATCCTCTGGAGGCACGCCCTGCGCTGCTCGCTGTCGTCGGTGGTCTCGTTGTTCGGGCTCGACTTCGGGTCGCTGGTGGGCGGTGCCGCCCTGCTCACCGAGGTGGTGTTCGGGCTGCCCGGCATCGGCAAGCTCACGTGGGACTCCCTTCAGAACCTCGACCTCCCGGTGATCATGGGCTGCGTGCTCTACGCCGCGTTCTTCGTGGTCGCCGCGAACGCCGTCGTGGACGTCCTCTACAGCATCCTCGACCCGCGGGTGCGTCATGCCTGAGGCCGCGACGAGTCCGACCGCCGAGCGCGCACTGCTGGAGGTGCGCGACCTCCGGGTCACCTTCCACACCCGACGCGGAGCCGTCGAGGCGGTCAACGGCCTGTCGTTCGAGGTTGCGTCCGGCGAGGTGCTCGGCATCGTCGGGGAGTCGGGCTCGGGCAAGAGCATGGCGATGTACTCGATGATGGGGCTCATCGCCGATCCCAACGCCGAGGTCACCGGCTCGGCGCGGTTCGAGAGCACCGAGCTGATCGGCCTGCGGCCCAAGGAGCTGAACCGTTTCCGAGGCAGCCAGATCGCGATGATCTTCCAGGACCCGATGACCGCGCTCACCCCGGTCTACACGGTGGGGTGGCAGATCGTGGAGATGATCCGGGCGCACGAGCAGGTGGGTCGCCGGGCGGCGTGGGACCGCGCCGTCGAGCTGCTCCAGGAGGTGGGGATCCCCGATGCCGCACGGCGTGCGCGCAGCTATCCGCACGAGTTCTCCGGTGGGATGCGGCAGCGGGCGATGATCGCCATGTCGCTGGCCTGCAACCCACGGCTCCTGATCGCCGACGAGCCCACGACCGCGCTCGACGTGACCACCCAGAGGCAGATCCTCGACCTCATTCGCAGACTCCAAGGCAGCTACGGCTCATCGGTCATCATGATCACCCACGACATGGGAGTCATCTCCGACATCGCCGACCGCGTCATCGTCATGTACGCCGGGCGCGCGGTCGAGGTGGGCGAGAAGCAGGCCACGGTCGGCGCGGCGCGCCACCCCTACACCTGGGGGCTGCTCGGCGCGATCCCCCGGCCCCATACCCGCAAGACCGTGCTCCCCACCATCCCGGGGCTCACGCCCAACCCCCACGCCATGCCGTCGGGCTGCGTCTTCCGCACGCGCTGCGCCTGGGCGATGGACGAGTGCACGCAGACGCCGCCGCTGCTCGCCACCGGCAGCGACCTGGGTCACCTCGACGCCTGCTGGCTCCCGGGTGAGGAGCGCGACGAGCTGCGGAAGGCGACGCTGCGATGAGCGAGGTGCTGATGCGCGCCGAGGGCGTGGCCAAGCAGTTCGCCGGGCGCGGCCGAGGCAAGAACGTCGTGCGAGCGGTCGACGGCGTCTCCCTCGAGGTCCGGTCGGGCGAGACCCTCGGGATCGTGGGCGAGTCGGGCTGCGGGAAGTCGACGCTGGGCCAGTGCCTCACGCGCCTCGTGGAGCCGACCGAGGGTCGGATCGAGTTCGAGGGTGCCGACATCACCCGGTTGTCGCGGCGCCGGCTGCGCCCGGTCCGGCAGCGGCTCCAAATGATCTTCCAGGACCCGTACTCGTCGCTGAACCCGCGAGTGCGCGTGGGCGAAATCATCGCCGAGCCGCTGCGCATCCACCGCGTCGGCGACCGGGCCACGATCCGACGCCGCGTCTCCGACCTCCTGGAGCGCGTGGGCCTCGACCCCGGGCTCGCCGGCCGCTACCCCCATGAGTTCTCAGGCGGACAGCGGCAGCGGATCGGGATCGCCAGAGCGCTCGCGCTCAGCCCGTCGCTGGTCATCGCCGACGAGCCGGTCTCCGCTCTGGACGTGTCGGTCCAGGCGCAGGTGCTGAACCTCCTGGCAGAGCTTCAGGCCGACCTCGGGCTCACCTACGTCTTCATCGCGCACGACCTCGGCGTCGTGGAGCACGTCTCCGACCGGGTCGCCGTCATGTACCTCGGCGAGGTCGTCGAGATCGCCGGCGCCGATGAGCTCTACACCGCCCCCGCGCATCCGTACACCGAGGCTCTGCTGTCCGCCATCCCCGGGATTGCCGGCGAGGAGGTGCAGGCACGTGAGCGGATCGTGCTCCGCGGGGACGTACCGAGCCCCATCGACAAGCCAACGGGCTGCGCCTTCCACCCCCGGTGCCCGATCGCCACGGACGTGTGCCGGACCGAGCATCCGGTGCTCGTGCCGCTCGGCCCGACGCGACAGGTCGCCTGCCACCACCCCCGGGTCCGCGACGGCGACCCCGGAGTGCGTCCTGGCCTCCTGGACGCCGAGAGGCGCGGCTGACCGGCCTCGCCCGCCTCGTCGGCCACCGACTCACCACGCCTCGCCGCGGCGCCGACGCTCCCAGATGCCGCAGCTCTGCGTCGACCCGCGACGTACACCTCGACAGGCAGCCCGGGGCTCCGGGAGGAGCCACTCCTCCGACCCCTCGTCATAGCTCTTCTCGGAGCGGGCGACGCTCATGGCGTTGAGGAGGATCTCGCAGTCGCAGAAGCCACCCATCGCACCCAGCCGCCGCTCCAGCGAGGTCGCCCGTGGCGCCCGTCGCTCCCGGTAGAGCCGCGTGAAACGGAGGCTGGTGTCACACCCGTGCTCCTCGAGCATCCGGGCGACGTAGCAGAACAGGCACTCCCCCTCGCGCACTCGCGTGAGCCGCTCCGCGGTGATCTCGAGGTACAGCCGGGCTTCTTCGTCGATCGTCATGTCGGTCATGGAGCGCTCACATCCTGGTCGCGGGTGGGGGACAACGGGTCACACGTCAGTCCACCGATCACCACCGACACCGAAGGCCCGGTTCGGAGCACTTGTCCACAGGAGACGGTCAGGGTTCCGGCAAAGCACGTCTCCCTAGGCCCTAGGCATCGATCCAGACGCTGGGGAAGCCGCGGGCACGGCCGGCTCGGGTCGGCTGCCGGGTGCGGCCGGACACCGGGTGGCCGGCCCGGGTGACGTGAGCCTCGGCCGATGGACTGGACGGCGGGTCGCCGTACTCACTGAGCACGAGCCGCCCGTCTCCGGCCACGACGTGGTCGAGCTGGTGCTGGATCAGCTCGCGATGGAGGTCGGCGGGTACGACGTCGAGCAGGACGTGGACGAGGTCGAAGCGCTCCCCGGCCGGATGCACCCAGCTCAGCGCGTCGCCGACGAAGAAGTGGGAGGTCAGGGCGGGGTGGTCGGCGATCGCGAGCGCGACCAGCTCCGGCGCGATGTCCACGCCGTACGGATCCAGCTCGATCCCGGCCTCACGAGCCCAGTCCGCCATCGAGACCGCAAGGTGCCCGTTCGCACACCCGTGGTCCAGGAAGCGCACCGACGAGCGGCTCGGGTCGAGGGCGTCGACGAGAACGCCGCGGGCCTCGCGCCACTCCGCATCCGACCCGCCGAAGCCTGATCCGCCTTGCGGGGTGTCCGCCGCGAGGTACGCGCCGACCAGCGTGCGGTGACCGTCAGCGGTGCGGCGCTCGTAGGTCATCGTCCGCCGAGACTCCTCGCCGGTCTCGACGAGGGTCGCCGCCAGGTCGTCACCCTGGGAGCGCAGCAGACTCGCGCCCGCGGCCACCGAGCCCGACCACCACGAGACGTCGGCCGCGTGCAGCCGAGTGCCGGCATACCTCCCGCCGTTCACCCAGAAGGCGACATGCGAGCCTTCATCGAGCACGGCGAAGACATGGGTGTCCTGCCGCCGGAAGCCCATGGTCTCCAGCGGGACCCGCAGCACGGTGCCGTCCCAGACGTCCTCGCCCGGCGCACGACGTCCGGCTGGCACCGCCCATCGCCCGTCGCGCTGGTGGAGCACGAGCTCGGCCCCACCGGGGGAGTCGGGGTCCTCGACCAGGCAGACCACGCTCACCTCGCGGACCCGCCCCCACGCCACGGCGTCCGGCTCCTCCACGACGCGCACGCCCCCGGTCACCCGCCCGATCCTAGGGTCGTGGGACGGTGGAAGACTCGGCTCATGCCCCTGACCAGTCGCCGCCGCAACGCCTGGCCCGCCGCCGTCGGGGCAGACGTGGTCGCCGTGGTGGTGTTCGCGACCATCGGCCGCGCCAACCACCACGAGGGCGTGAGCCTGCCCGGCGTCTGGCACACGGCCTGGCCGTTCCTCGTCGGCACAGCCCTCGGCCTGGCGGTGACGGCGTACGCGCGGATCGCGCCGACCTCGGTGCGGGCCGGGGTCCGGGTCTGGGTCTGGACCGTCGTGATCGGGCTGGTGGTGAGGTCCGCGACCGGCGCCGGCGTCGCGGCGGCGTTCATCGTGGTGGCCGCGATCGTCCTCGGCGCGTTCCTGGTCGGCTGGCGCTTCGCGCTGGGCTGGCAGACCTGGCGCTCCCGCCTCCGGCTCCGCCGCTGACAACACACCCATCCGGGTGGACCGAGCGCGCGGACGCCCACCTACCCTGACCTCGCCGGCCGACATGCTCGGACGGCATGGCGCCCGCTGCGGCGGACACGCGACGGGGCCCGGCCACACGGGGTGACCGGGCCCTGTCGTCGGCTCGACGAGTCCGAGCCCGAGACCAGCTCTCGCTGATCGGCGATCCCCCGTCGCTCAGGGTCTTCTCCGGGACGAGCGGTCGCCTCGTCCAGACGTGGACGACTCCCCCGGCCGTCCGACGACCGGGGGAGTCTGGCAGGTGGGCCGGTCCCCGCCGGCTCGCCGGCCGGCTCAGCGCAGCGCCGCCGCCAAGGTGCGGACCGAGAGGTTCTGCGGGTAGCTGATGGTGGTCGCGTCGCGGGTCGGCTCGGGCTTCAGCGGCGAGTGGAGCCGCACCCAGCGGCGGTACCCGAGGGCGGCCATCGACTGGTAGTGGAAGCCGCGCTCGCGCAGGCCGCGCTCGACCTCGAGGCTCAGTCCGTCGGCGATCAGCATCCCGTGCACGTTGCCCCGGCGTGACTCGGCGCGCAGCCAGTCGACCGAGATCGCCAGCTGGTCGAGCGCACCGATGCCCACGGCCGTCGTCTTGTTCTCGAGGACCAGCCAGTCGTCGGCGGAGCCCTTCTCGCAGTCCTGGGTGAACCGCAGCACCAGGTCGGCCCGTCGACCGTCGACGAACATGTGCCGTTGACCGCGTACGCCGTCCATCTCCTGGTTGGCGAGCCGCACCGGGTACCCCAGCTTGTGGAGCACGTCGAGCCGAGCGAGCAGCCAGCCCTCGAAGGCGTCCCGGTTGGGCACCGGCCAGACGGCGTACGGCGTGGCGCGGCCCTCGGAGTCCGGCGCGAACAGGGCGAGCCAGGCGTCGAGGATCCGTAGGTAGCTCTCGGCGTCGGCGTCGTCGATCGCAAGTCGGTCCATGCACCGCGCGAGCAGCCCGAAGCGACCGACCAGCGGATAGCGCGCGACCGTCTCGACCGGCAGCATCAGCGTCTCGGCCAGCTCGGCCTCCGTCACGTCGACGCTCTCCGGCAGCTGCCACTGCCCGTCTCCGAGCCGTAGCAGCAGCCGGTCGAGCACCGGACAGCCGAGCCGACCGACGACCAGCGGTGGCGCGACCACCGAGATGTCGTCGCCGAGGCACTCGTCGACCGTCTCGTGGGCAACGCCCGCGAAGATCGACACCTTCTCGTACGACTCGCCGGTCGCCTTCATGACGAACTTGACGACCTTGTCGGACTCAGCCATGTTTCACACCCCCCCAGATGTGAGGGAAAGCCTACGGAAGGTCCACAGGAAAACACCTGACCCTGCTGGGCCAAGGGGATCCCTTTACCCGCGCCCGACACCACCCGGGTGCCGATGACCGTGGCCTCGACCGGCTCGACACACGAGAGCGGTCATCGTGGCGTCCGGCGGAATCGACGGGGCGCTCGTGGGGTTGCACCAGGCATGACCGAGAAGCAGGTCCTCACCCCGGGCCCGGACCACCCCATCACCGTCACCCCTTCCCAGCAGCACGTCACCGTCGCGTTCGGCGACCGCGTCATCGCGAGCACGGACGAGGCGCTCGTGCTCCAGGAGTCGACGTACCCGCCCGTCTTCTACCTGCCGCTGGACGCCGTCGAGGCCGACGCCCTGCAGCCGACGAGCCACGAGACCTACTGCCCCTACAAGGGCGACGCGTCCTACTACTCGCTCACCGACGGCGAGACCGTCGTCGAGAACGCCGTGTGGTCCTACGTCACGCCGTATGCGCCGGTCGCGGAGATCGCCGGCCACGTCGCGTTCTACCCGAACCAGGTGGAGATCACCGCGAGCTGACGGTCCGCCGGGCCAGGGACGCCAGCCCGGCGCCGGTCTGGTCGCGCCAGCCGTGCAGCGGCGAGACCCATCCGACCGGTACGGCGTCGGCTCCCCAGCGCGCGCCGAGCATGCCGCCGGCGATGGCCCCGACGGTGTCGGTGTCGTGGCCGATCTCGATGGCGGCCGCGAGCGCGAGCTGGAGATGGCGAGTGGGCTCGTGCTCCGGAGCGTCGGTGTGCGTGATCGCGGACCACGCGGCCTGCAGAGCGCCCACGACCCAGGCGTTCTCCGTGAAGGTGCTGGGCGCATGCGTGGCAGCCTCGTGGAAGACCTGGGTCCAGTCACGGGTCTCGCCGCGTCGTGGGGCGTCGTCCGGCCAGACGCCGTCGAGGATCGTGCGTCGTAGCACCACACACCACTGGGCGCAGGCCTCGCCCGCCATCGGGTCGTGATGGGTCAGCTCGCTGACGCGTGTGGCCGCCTCCACGAGGGCGGCTTCGTCGTCCAGGTGGGCCAAGGCCACCGGCACCGTCCGCATGAGCGACCCGTTGCCCGCACTCCGTCCAGTCTGCTCGTGCACGGCGAGCGCCGCGTCGCGCATCCGAGCCGCCGTCGTCCGGCGACCCGCGAGGCCCAGCACGCGCGACGTCTGGATCCCGACGTCGGGGGGCCCGTCGGCGTACCAGTCGGCGAAGCCCTGCGCGACCAGGTCCAGCGCCTCCTCGGACCGCAGGTCCGCGCCGGTGGCGGCGACCTCGAGGATCGCGAGAGCCTGTGCGGTGTCGTCGCTCCACTCCCCCGGTGCGAGCCCACCGAGACCGCCGCCGACCATCGCCGGCCAGCCTGGGTACGCCGCGCTGCCGAACTCGTAGGGCACTCCCAGCGCGTCACCGGCCGCCGACGCGACGACGGCCCCGACCGCGCGGTCGACCTGCTCGGGCGTCAGCTCCACGCGCTCACGCTAGCCACGTCTGCCCGGACGATGGTTTCGAGACGATCGCAGAGCGACCTCCTCAACCAGCGGGGCTCCGCCGGCCGTCGCACCGCTGGTCAGCGACCGACCCAACCGGCGTACGCCGACTCGAGGAGTCCGGTGTGCTCGGGTCTCTCGGGGTGCGGCTCGTCGGTGACGAGGTCCCAGTACCCGACCTTCGTGCCGTCGGCGAGGGCGACGTACAGGCGGTCGCGGCCGTACTTGCGCCAGCGCGCGATCGTCACGTCCGGTGACAGCTGCTGCATCCCGAAACCCCCGTTTCTGCGGTCTTTCTACGTGTTCGCCAGGGAGGTTGTCCCGGGATTGGGGAAACTCCGCCCGTTCGGACGGCTGGGAGCAGCCCGGCACTATGGGCACATGGCCGACATCCCGAGCTCACCGGCGGAGCGCAACGTCCTGGGCGAGCCACTCGAGCCGTGCGGCACCGAGCCGATGACCGGCTTCTACCGAGACGGCAGCTGCTCGTGCGGCGACCAGGACGTCGGGCTCCACGCGGTGTGCGCCGTCGTCACCGCGGAGTTCCTCGAGCATCAGCGCTCCGTCGGCAACGACCTCTCGACGCCGGTGCCGGAGTACGGCTTCCCCGGGCTCGACCCGGGCGACCGGTGGTGCGTCGTCGCGGCCCGGTGGCTGCAGGCCTACCAGGGCGGGGTCGCGGCCCCGGTGGTCCTCGCCTCCACCAACGAGCGGGCCCTGGAGGTCATCCCGCTGGCGGTGCTGCGGGAGAACGCGGTCGACGTGCCACCGGACCTCAGCGGCCTGGTGTGACCTCAAGGGTTTCCTGAACTGCCCTTGCCCCTGCGCAGGGCGTCGTGACTAGTCTGCGACGTGCCGCCACCGGTCCGCGTGTTCGCCCGCCAGTACGCCGAGATGGCGCTGGCGATGCTGCTGGGCATGGCGGTCCTGTATCCCCAGTGGCTGCTCGCGACGTCCGGGATCCCCCACGACGGCTGGGTGATGCGGCCCGAGGTCGACTCGCTGGTGATGGCCACCGCCATGTCGGTGCCGATGGTCGCCTGGATGCTCCATCGCGGCCACGGCGCACGGCTCACCCTCGAGATGTGCCTGTCGGCGTACGCCGGCTTCGTCGTGTTGTTCCCGCTCTACTGGTCGGGCGCCCTCGACGACATGGGGCTGATGATGGCCGGGCACGTGCTGATGCCGTTCTTCGCGCTGG
>NZ_DATAVI010000044.1:0-31645 GCF_036267815.1 Nocardioides sp.
GTCCTGGATGCCGGCGACCACGATCAGCTTCGCCGTGGCCGGTGCGACCGCGTCGCTGGTGACGCGCATCGATCCGAAGGTCCTGCTCACCTTCGGCCTGGCACTCGTCGCGGTCGGCCTGGCCATCGGCGTCGTCGCCGACGAGCACTCGTCCTGGGTGATGCTGCTGCCGGCGCAGATCGTGAGCATGATCGGCTGCGGGCTGTTCAACCCGGTCGTGAGCGGGCTGGTTTTGCGCGAGAGCCCGGCGGGTCAGGAGGCGCTGTCGGCTGGCATCAACGACGCGGCACGCCAGACCGGCATCGCGCTCGGCGTGGCCGTCCTCGGTGCCCTGGTGCCGACCGGAGCGATCCTCGGGCAGCACGGTGCACACGAGTACGTCACCGGCATGCACCACGCGCTGTGGCTGTCGGCCGCGGTTGCCGCCGCCGGAGTTGCCGCTGGCTGGTTCTTGATCCGCCGCTCACTCGTTGTCGCCGGTGCGAGCGCGGCGCCGTCCCGCGAGGTAGTGGATGCCGGCTGGGACGAGCGAGAGCAGCACCACGACGACTACCGCGTAGTCGATCCAGCCCTTGTGTGAGCGGACGAAGTCGATGTGCCCGAGCGCGTGACCGAGCAGCAGGATCCCGTCGGTCCACACGATGGCGCCGATGATGCTGGCGACAAGGTAGGTCGTGAAGCGCATCTTGCCCACGCCGGCCATCACCGTGGTGACGGTGCGGACGATCGGCACGAAACGGCCGAGCAGGATCGTGATCCAGCCGAAGCGATCGAAGAACGCCTCGGATCGGGCGACGTACTCGGGACGGAACATCTTCGAGTTGGGCCGATCGAACACGACCGGCCCAGCTCGGTATCCGATCCAGTAGCCGGCCACGTTGCCGAGCACGGCCGCGATCGGCGCCACGATCAGGTACGCGGCCAGCGAGGTGTGGATCGTCCCCACCGCGAGCGCGATGCCGGCCGAGAGCAGCAACGTGTCGCCGGGCAGGAAGAAGCCGACCAGCAGGCCGCACTCGGCGAACAGGATGATGGCCAAGCCGATGAGACCGAAGCTGCTGAGCAGGTGGTCCGGCGCGATCGGGTTGGCCAGCAAGTGCATCCGAGGAGTCTATGAAGCCACTACCGTCGTGCCCGCATCTTCCTCAGCTCGGCGCGAGGGTATTCAGCTACTCGGCCGAGATCGCCCAGCGGCCGTCGATGGTGACACCGAGTGGCTCTGCCCCACCTGGCTTTGCCCGGCTGGCTTTGCCCCGGCTGGCTTTGCCCCGGGTACGCATGCTGCTGGCGCGGCGCAGCGTGGCTACGCGGGGCAAGGCTGATCGGGCAGGCCGGCTCTGCCCCGGGTACGCATGCTGCTGGCGCGGCGCAGCGTGGCTACGCGGGGCAAAGGTGAGTGTTAGCGGGCGTGCCAGGCGGCGAGCAGTTCGCGCTCGCGGTCCGGGCCCAGCCCGGGAGTCGATTTGGACGGTTGCCAGCCGCCCTCGACGGTCTGCTGCCATGCCCAGGTGTCAGCGACGGTGTCGGCCAGCGGTCGCCACGCCAGACCGGCCGCCTCGGCGTCCTCGCTGTGGTGGGCGAACACGCTGGGTGCCTCGGCCAGCGGCACCCAGAGCGGGATCTCGGTCCACGCCGCCACCTCTTGCGTGCCCAGCCAGTCGTCATCGACGTAGCTGAACGTCGCGCCGGACCCGGTCGCGGCCAGGCAGGCGGCCATCAGGTCTGCGCGGGTGTCACGGGTGCTCGGGCCGGGCGTCTCGAACGTGCCAGCCGCACGCGACAGCGCGAACCGGGCCAGGTCGCGCGAATCGATGAGCGCGACATGGTCGTCGGGGCTGCCAGGCACGAGCACCTCGCCCCCGCGCGAGACCCGGTCGACCCACCACGGCAACCGACCGACCTGACGGTCGTCCGGTCCGACGATGCAGCCACCGCGCAGCAATGCAGATCGGTCAGCCCCGAACGCCCGGGCCACCGCCAGCTCGCAGCCGACCTTGAGCCAGCCGTAGGACGCGCTGGCATCGAGGTCTTCGGGCACGTCGTCGCGGGTGGCATCGGGGCTGCCGTCATGCGGGCCGCGGGTGGTGTAGTCAGGGTCTTCGGGCCAGCCGGGATAGGCGTTGATGCTCGAGATGAACGCGTAGTGATCAGCCGAGCCGGCGAGCACGTGCGCGCTGCGCGCGACATCGGCCGGCACGTAGCCGCAGGTGTCGACGACGACATCGAAGTGCCGCCCGCGCAGCTGTTCCAGGTCGGCGTCAACGGTGCGATCGCCAACGAGCTGATGCGCGCCGTCGGGCGTCGCCCCCGACTTGCCGCGGTTGAAGACGGTGACGTCGGCGCCCTGCTTGAGCGCTTCGCTCACCACCGCCCGTCCGAGGAATACCGAGCCGCCGATCACCAGAACGTCCATGCCGATCAGTCGATCACGGGTGGACGGATGGGGACAGCGAGTTTCGCCGAGCGCGTACGAGATACTTCTCGGCGACGCGCCGCAATCCCCTGGAGGTCACGCATGCCCATCGCCACCCCCGAGAGCTACGCCGACATGCTCGACCGGGCGAAGGCCGGCGGCTTCGCCTATCCGGCGATAAACGTGACGTCGTCGGAAACGATCAACGCCGCGCTGCGCGGGTTCGCCGACGCGGGCAGCGACGGCATCATCCAGGTCTCGACCGGCGGCGCCGAGTTCGCGTCCGGTACGGCGATCAAGGACATGGTGACGGGCGCGGTCGCACTCGCCGAGTACGCGCACGTGATCGCCGCGAAGTACCCGGTCCAGATCGCGCTGCACACCGACCACTGCCCGAAGGACAAGCTCGACTCTTACGTCCGTCCGCTGCTCGCCATCTCGCAGGAGCGCGTCGATGCCGGCAAGGCACCGCTGTTCCAGTCGCACATGTGGGACGGCTCGGCGGTCGAGCTGGAAGAGAACCTGCAGATTGCGGCCGAGCTGCTCGAGAAGGCGGCTGCGGCCCACATCATCCTCGAGGTCGAGATCGGTGTCGTCGGCGGCGAGGAGGACGGCGTCGAAGGCGCCCTGGACGAGAAGCTCTACACCACGCCTCACGATGCCCTCGACACCGTCGAGGCACTGGGCCTCGGCGACAAGGGGCGCTACCTGACCGCCCTGACCTTCGGCAACGTCCACGGCGTCTACAAGCCCGGCAACGTCAAGCTACGACCGGAGATCCTGAAGAAGGCCCAGGACGCGATCATCGAGAAGTACGGCACCCACGCCGGGTTCGGGCCGGGGTCGCTCCCGCTCGACCTGGTCTTCCACGGCGGGTCCGGGTCCTCCGAGCAGGACATCGCCGACGCGGTGTCGTACGGCGTCGTCAAGATGAACGTCGACACCGACACGCAGTACGCCTTCACCCGGCCGGTGGTGGATCACATGCTCCGCAACTACTCCGGGGTGCTGAAGGTGGATGGGGAAGTGGGGGACAAGAAGGTCTATGACCCCCGGGCGTGGGGGAAGGCGGCGGAGGCGGGGATGTCTACGCGCGTCGTCGAGGCGTGCTCGAACCTGTCGTCCACCGGGCACACCCTGAGGTAGCGCAGGCTTGCGCGTTGGCCGAGCTTCTGGCCAACCCCGCTCGACGCCCGGGGCGGAGGTCGATGCGGCTCGGTGGCTTCGCTGCGGCCGGTACTCAACGTCGTCGGGTCGCTCGCGTAGGCGGCCCTCGCATCGCACACGCCGCGTCGACCTCGCCCTGGGGCGAGCGGGGGTGGTGGTCCCCACTGTGCGGTGCGTGCGGGTGTCGTCTGGTGGCTTGGTGGTGGGGTGCGTGGGTGGGTCGGAACACGCAGCGCAACGGGTCAGTGGGTGAGGGGGTCGGGGGCGGGGGTCTCGGCTGGGGTGGTCGCGGCCGTTGGCTGGGGGGTAGCACCGCCGCGGGGGGTGAGGTGGCGGGGGAGCTGGAAGAAGAGGACCGAGACCAGTCCGAGGACCAGCACCGCTGCGGGCAGCAGCATCGCGTCGGACATCGCCTGGCTGAACGGGTCGCGCACGATCGCCGGCAGCTGGTGGAGGGCGCCGTCGGGCTCGGCGCCCCCGGACAGGCCGTGGGCGGCGATCCGGGAGTCGATCAGGACCGCGATCGCGGCCGAGCCGAGGACCGCTCCCACCTGACGGGTGGCGTTGTAGACCCCGGATCCGGCGCCGGCCAGCTGCATCGGGAGGTTGCGCGTGGCGGTCGCGGCGAGCGGGGCCCAGATGCCGGCCATGCCGATCCCGAGCACCGTCATCGCGGCCAGGATGTGCCAGACCGGACCGGTCGCGGTCAGCGAGCGGGAGACGAGGTAGATCGCGAACGCCGTCACGGCGAAGCCGACGCCCGTCAGCAGCCGGGGGTGCACCTTGTCGGTGAACCGCCCCACGATCGGGGCCAGGATGATCGACATCACCGCCATCGGCACGAACAGCAGCGCGGACTGAAGGGGGGAGTATCCGCGGACGAGCTGGGCGTAGAGCATCGTCGGGAAGCCCATCGCCGTCGCCGTGAACGACATGGTGGAGATCGCGAAGTTGGAGATCGAGAAGTTGCGGTCGTCGAAGAGCCGCAGTGGCACCAGCGGCTCGACGCGGTTCTTCGCCTGCCAGACCACGAAGGCCACGAACAGCGCGACGCCGCCCAGGATCGAGACCATCACCCAGCCGTTCCAGTGGTACTTGTGGCCCTGCTGGATGCCGAAGACCAGGAAGAACATCCCCAGCCCGCTCAGCGCCACGCCGAGCCAGTCGAACCGGTGGGTGTGCGTGGGCAGCGACGGGACCAGGCGCACCGCGAGGAAGAAGCCGATGACGCCGACCGGCACGTTGATGAAGAAGATCCACTCCCAGCCGAGCGCGTCGACCAGCACCCCGCCCAGGATCGGACCGACCAGGGTCGCCACGCCCGCCGTCGCGCCCCACAGCGCCATCGCCTGACCGCGCCGGTCGGCCGGGAAGATCCGGGTGATCACGGCCATCGTCTGGGGCGTGAGCATCGAGGCGCCGAGCCCCTGGACGACCCGCGCCGCGATCAGCATCTCGATGGAGTTGGTCAGACCACACCAGAGCGAGGCCAGCGTGAAGACGGTGAGGCCGACGAGGTAGAGGTTCTTCGGGCCGAACCTGTCGCCGAGGCGGCCGGTGATCAGCACCGGCACGGCGTAGGCGAGCAGGTAGGCGCTGGTCACCCAGACCACGCTGTTCACATCGGCGTGGAGGTCGGAGATGATCGCCGGCGTCGCGACCGTGACGATCGTGGTGTCCACCAGGATCATGAAGAAGCCCAGGCAGAGCGCGAACAGCGCCGGCCACGGCCGCACGTCTTCGGGGACCGCGTCTCGGGTGGGGGTCTGCTGCGCCATGACTGAAGTCAACACCTTCCCGCCGACATCGATTCCTGGTTGTGGAGCCGGCTGTCCTGATGACGGCCGGGCGAGGCTCGATCTGACAGGCTGGGCGGCATGAGCTTCCAGGACCTGATGGCCGGACCGCCGCCGACGCACCTGCCGCCAGATCCGGCGTCCGGGGAGCTGGAGCGCGGCGACGCCCCCGCCGCCGTCGTACGCCGCCACCCGGCCTCACCCACCGCCTGGGCGGCGCTGGCGCAGCAGGCGCGCGACGAGGGCGCCGACGACGTCACGGTCTACGCCTACGCGCGGGTGGGCTACCACCGCAGCCTGGACCTGCTGCGCCGCAACGGCTGGAAGGGACACGGCCCCGTGCCGTGGGAGCACGAGCCCAACCGAGGCTTCCTGAGCGCCCTCGCGTTGCTGGCGGTGTCCGCCCGGGCCATCGGCGAGGACGACGAGTGGCAGCGCTGCTCGGAGTTCCTGCGCGACTCCAGCCCGGCCGCCGCAGACGCCCTGCTCGGCTGACCCGCGCCCGGCCGCCGGTCAGGCACCCAGCAGGGACCGCACCCGTTCGGCGCCCAGGGCGACGATCAGCGTCGGCAGGCGCGGGCCTCGCTCGGCGTCGACCAGCAGGTGGTAGAGCAGCCGGAAGAACGCCTTCTGGTCGGCCTTCACGTCCTCGGTCGGGGCGTCGTCCAGCGTCATCCCGCGCGCCAGCTTGGGCACGCCGTAGACCAGCGCCGTGACGGCCTCGAGCTCGAGCCGGCCGTGGAGCCCCGCGAGCAGCAACGAGAGCCACTCGCGCTCCTGCGGCGAGAGGGCCGCGACGGCCGCGGCGTCCGGCTCGGTGCGGACCGTGGTGCGCTCGTCGGTCGGCACGAACTCCTCGGTCCAGGCCATCGCCCGCGCGAGCCGCGGCTCGAGCTGGTCGACGGAGTCGTGGGCGTAGCCGAGGTCGGCGACGACCCGGCTGACCTGCTCCGGCTCGCCGGCGGTGACGTCGGCGACCGAGGACAGCGTCCGGAACGGCACCACCACCTCGGGCGCTGGCAGCGCCCCGGCGGTCGCCGTGGAGGCCGCGCGCTCGTGGGCGAGCACCTGGACGTCGCGTCGCTCGGGGTCGGCGGCCTTGCGCGACAGGGCGTCCCACTCGTCGTACAGCCGGACGACCTCGGGGCCGAAGTCGATGTCGAAGGTCTGCCGCGGCTGCCGTCGGACGTAGAGCCAGCGCAGGATCCCCGGCTCGAGCACCCGGAGCGCGTCCTGCGCGGTGGGGGCGCCGCCGGCGGACGACGACATCTTCTGCACGCCGGCGAAGCCGACGAACCCGTAGCCGAACCATGCCGGCCGGGGGTAGTCCCACACCGACTCGACCAGCTCGTGGCCGACGGTGAACGACGACCCGGGGGTCGCGTGGTCCATGCCCGCCGGCTCGAAGTCGACGCGCTCGAAGGCCCAGCGCATCGGCCAGTCGGCCTTCCAGACCAGCTTGCCCTCGTCCTGCGTGGCCAAGGTGGTGGTGCCGTGGTAGCCGCCGAAGGCGCAGGTGTAGGCCAGCTCGGTGGTCTCGTCGTCGTAGGCCGTGACCGTGGTCGTGTCGCGACCGCAGTCGCGGCAGTAGGGCTTGTAGGGGAAGTAGCCGACGTCGGCCGTGCCCGCGCCCGCCTCGTCCTCGTCGTCGTTGGCGACCGACTCGGCCAGCGCCTCGGCCTCCTGGGCGGCGTGGTCGCCGGTCTCGTCGGCGGACGTCTGGCCCTCGGCCCTCTTCGTGCGGTACTTCGCCAGCACCGCGTCGATGTCACGGCGCCGGCGTACGGCGCGCAGCACCTCGTCGCGGTAGACGCCCGCCTGGTAGCGCTCGGTCTGGGAGATCTCCTCCATGTCGACGCCGAGCGCGTGCAGCGCGGTGACGATCGGCTCCTTGAAGTGGTCGGACCAGGACGCGTGGCAGCCCCAGGGGTCGGGGATCGCCGTGTACGGCCGGCCGATGTGGTCGGCGTACGACGGGTCGACCCCGGCGGGCACCTTGCGGAAGCGGTCGTAGTCGTCCCACACGTGCAGGTGACGCACCGGCACCCCACGGCGCCGTAGCTCGTCGGCCACGAAGTGGGGCATCAGGAACTCGCGCAGGTTGCCCAGATGGACCGGGCCGGACGGCGAAGCGCCCGACGAGCAGGTGACGGGCCCGGAGGCCCCGGTCCTCTCGTGGTGCCGGATCGCGTCGTCGGCGGCGCGGGTCACCCAGTCGTGGGGCGCGCGGGTCGGCTCGGATCGGGACATCGAGATGGTTCTCCTGCTGCGGCGGGGCGGACGGGCGGCCACGGTATCGCGCGGGAGAACGACGCCTCCCGCCGGTTTCTCGCCGCGACACCGACGCCGGCCGACGCCGGCCGACGCCGGCCGACCCTGGCGGACCCTGGCGGACCCTGGCGGACCCTGGCGGAGCCGACGTGGGGCGAAATGCGGGGAGGGCGCCCGCCTTGCGGCCGACGCCCTCTCGACGAACGGCCGGATCATCCCCCGATGTGTGCCGGCCTAGCAGCCCCGTCGCTGCCCGTCTGGCATCATCATGGCCTTTTGGAACGGTCCAACAGCCGGTCCTCGCGGTCAGTGGCACTAAACTGCCACCTCGTGGCACGCAGACGAGCGGTCTCGGTCCTCTCGGCGCTCGGGCTGAGCGCGGAGGACGAGCGTCGCTACCAGCAGGTGCTCCCGCTCAGCGGCTCGACGCTCGCCGAGGTCGGGACGGCGCTGGGCGTCGAGGCCGCCCGGGTGCCGGCCGCCCTCGGCGCCCTCACGTCGCTCGGCATCGTGCGGGTCGAGGGCGAGCGCGTCCTGGTCCAGCGGGTCGACGAGGCGCTCGAGTCGGCGATCGCCCGCGAGGCCGACGCCGCCCTGCGCGCCCGCGACCGGCTTGCCGACCTTTCGCGCGCCGTACCGCTGCTGGTCGCCGCGGGCACCCGCCCGGCTCCTGGCGAGGTGGAGGACGTCTGGGCCCTGGACGGCGAGCTGAGCACCGGCGGCAACGCGCTCGAGCTGCTCACCGACCTGATCGAGCACAGTCGGGGTGACCTGCTCTTCCTGCGTCCCGACGCCTGGCTGATGCCGCGCGAGTCCGCCATCTCCCAGGTCGTCGGTCGCGCCGTGGAGTCCGGGCGTCGCTCGCGCGCCGTCTACCCCCTGCGGGCGCTGCACGAGGCTCCCGAAGCCCTCCACCTCAGGGTCGAGGCCGGCGAGGAGGTGCGGCTCATCGACGACATGCCGACCCGGCTGATGATTGTCGACAGCACCCATGCGGTGCTCCCGGAGCCGCTCGGCTACGCCGACTCGCCGCGCCTGCTCGTCCGACAAGGCGCGCTGGTGGCGGCTCTGACCCTGCTGTTCGAGCAGTACTGGGAGAGGGCGGTGCCGGTCTCGGAGCTGTCGGGGCAGCGGAGCAGCGAGCGCGTGTTCCTACTGCGCCAGCTCCAGGCCGGCGCCAAGGACGAGCAGATCGCACGCACGATGGGTCTCGGCCTGCGCACGGTGCGCCGTCGCGTCTCCGACCTCATGATCGAGCTCGGCGCCGACACCCGGTTCCAGGCCGGCGCCGAGGCCATGCGCCGCGGCTGGCTCTGACGTTGCGCTTTTCGGGTAGTCCCTGACGATTGTGCTGCTCTTACGACGCGTCGGCGACCCGATCGTCAGGGACTACCCACAAACCCTAGGGCCGGACGAACGAGTAGGCGCCGGGCTCGACATGCCAGCTGCGCTGCCGCTCGGGGCCGCTGACCTCACCGTCGGCGCTGATCCAGAACGCGCTGCCCGAGACCGTCACCTGGGAGCCGGTGAGGTACTGCACGTCGTCGCGGCGGTGGTGCTGACCGCGGGTGAGGCGGAGGGCGTAGCCGAGCTTGGCCACCGTCCCGACGGCGTGGGAGACCATCACGTCGACCTTGCCGTCGGCGGGGTCCGCCTCCGGAGTCAGCTCGGTCCCGCCGCCGACGCTGGCGCCGTTGCCGATCGCCACCATCAGCACCGGCCGGTCGACATCGGTCACCAGCCGGCCGTCGACCTCGACGTGCAGATGGACGCTGGGGGGTTGGAAGGCCGACTGGACGACGCCGATGGGGTAGCCGAGGCGGCCGAGGCTGACCCGGCCGACGCCGATCGGGCCGAGGCGCTCCTTCCACCGGGCGCCCCGCCGGCTGGCCTGCGCCCCGGCGCCGACGTGGACGCTGTTGACCACGACCTCGCCGAGCTCGTCCACGATCAGGTCCATCGGGGTGGGGCGACCGGTCAGCACTACCTCGGCGGCCTGCCGCAGGTCGAGCGGGACCCCCGCCGACCGGGCGAAGTCGTTGCCGGTGCCGGCGGGGAGGAGGCCGATCACCGTGTGGCCGAGCTCGTGGCGGCGGTACAGAGCCGCGACCACCTCGTGCAGGCTGCCGTCCCCGCCGGCGACCACGATCCTGCGTGACCCGGCGCGTTGGAGCACTCCGTCGAGCTCGCCGGGATGCGACGTGGTCTGGATGTCGACCGAGCATCGCTCCCTGAGCACGTCGAGGGCGTCGCCGAGAGCCCCGCCGACAGCGGTCCCCGCGTCATCGTTGGTGATGACGAGGAGTGGATCCACGGCCCGGACCATAGCCGACGCCCGGGCAGCGGCGACTCCCCCCGTGGGGTATGGTCGCGACCGCCCGAGCCGCCTCGGCCGAGACCGCACCGAGTCGAGCCGGCCCCCGCCGTCCCCGGCTGCCCCCGTGCAGGAGGTCCGATGCCCGCGATCGTGGTCCTCGGAGCCCAATGGGGCGACGAAGGCAAAGGGAAGGCCACCGACCTCCTGGCCACCACCGAGTCCATCGACTTCGTCGTGCGCACCAGCGGTGGCCACAACGCCGGGCACACGATCGTGGTGAACGGCGAGAGGTTCGCCACCCACCTGCTCCCCAGCGGGATCCTGACGCCGGGTTGCACGGCCGTCATCGGGAACGGCGTCGTGGTCTCTCCGGAGGCGCTCTTCCGCGAGCTCGACGGCCTGGCGGCACGCGGGGTCGATGTCTCGCGCCTCGTGGTCAGCGCCAACGCGCACGTGATCGCGTCGTACCACCAGACCATCGACAAGGTGACCGAGCGGTTCCTGGGCAAGAACAAGGTCGGCACCACGGGGCGCGGAATCGGGCCGGCATACGCCGACAAGGCGGCGCGGGTCGGCATCCGGGTGGCCGACCTGTTCGACGAGAAGATCCTTCGCGACAAGATCGAGGCGAGCCTCGAGGTCAAGAACCAGCTCCTCGCCAAGGTCTACAACCGTCGCGCGGTCGACGTCGATGCCGTGGTCGAGGAGCTGCTGGTCTACGTCGACCGGCTGCGGCCCGTGGTCGCCGACACGTCGTTGCTCCTCAACGACGCGCTCGACCGCGGCGAGACCGTGCTGTTCGAGGGCGCCCAGGCCACGATGCTGGACGTCGACCACGGCACGTACCCGTTCGTCACCTCCTCCAGCGCGGTCGCCGGCGGGGTCTGCACCGGCGCCGGCGTCGGCCCGACCCGCATCGACCGCGTGATCGGGGTGATCAAGGCCTACACGACCCGCGTCGGGTCCGGGCCGTTCCCCACCGAGCTGTTCGACGAGGACGGCGAGAAGCTCTGGAAGATCGGCGGCGAGGTCGGGGTCTCGACCGGCCGCGACCGGCGGTGCGGCTGGTACGACGCGGTGGTCGCGCGCTACGCCACCCGTGTCAACGGCCTGACCGAGCTCTTCTTGACCAAGCTGGACGTGCTCTCCAGCTGGGAGCGGGTGCCGGTCTGCGTGGCCTACGACGTCGACGGCGTGCGCCACCACGAGATGCCGATGACCCAGACGGAGCTCCACCACGCCCGGCCGGTCTACGAGCACCTCGACGGCTGGTGGGAGGACATCTCGGGCTGTCGGGAGTTCGCAGACCTCCCGGCGAGCGCCCAGGCCTACGTCCGGGCGCTGGAGGACCTCTCGGGGACCCGGATCTGGGGAGTCGGCGTGGGGCCGGGCCGTGAGCAGATCCTCTCCGTCCCGCACTGACACCCGCCGCGACGGACTCCAGGCGGGCCCCGAGCAAGCCCGGTCAGGCAGGTGCGACACCGTGGCCGTCAGGCTGACCCTGTGAACGCTCCCCTGGCCCGGCGACTGGGGCTGGGCGACGCCGTCTTCATCGGCCTCGGGTCGATGATCGGCGCGGGGGTGTTCGCGGCGTACGCCCCCGCTGCTCGCGCGGCAGGCACCGGCCTGCTGCTCGGCCTGGCGGCCGCGGCCGTCGTCGCCTACGCCAACGCGACCGCCTCGGCCCAGCTCGCGGCTGCCCATCCCCGCGCCGGGGGCACCTACCTCTACGGCCGTGAGGTGCTCGGCGAGTGGTGGGGCTATCTGGCCGGCTGGGGCTTCATGGTGGGCAAGACCGCGTCGTGCGCCGCGATGGCGCTGACCTTCGCGGCGTACGCCGCGCCGCATGGCTGGCTGCGCCCGGTCGCCGCGGCCGTGGTGGTCGTCGTCGCGCTGGTCAACTGCGCCGGCGTCAGCCGGACCGCCCTGGTCACCCGCACGGTCGTCCTCCTCGTGCTCGTCGCCCTCGCGGTGGCGGTCGTGAGCTGCCTGCGTGGTGGGTCGGCGCACCACCTCGACGGCTGGACCTCGCCCGACCACGGCGCCTACGGCGTCCTCCAGTCGGCCGGGCTGCTGTTCTTCGCGTTCGCCGGCTATGCCCGGATCGCCACGCTGGGAGAAGAGGTCCGTGACCCGGTGCGGGTCATCCCGCGGGCTATCGTGATCGCACTCGGCGGCGCGGTGGTCGTCTACGGGCTGGTCGCCGTCGGCGTCCTCGCGGTGCTCGGCGGACCCGGCACCGCCGCGTCGACGGCTCCGGTGGCCGATGCCGTGCGCGCCACCTCGGACGGCTGGGCCGTCGGGGTCGTGCGGGTCGGGGCGGCGCTGGCCTCGGCGGGGGCGTTGCTGGCGCTGGTCGCGGGCCTTGGCCGGACCGGGCTCGCGATGGCGCGCGAGCGCGACCTGCCGGGCTGGCTGGACGTCGTGCACCCGCGGTTCCAGGTGCCGCACCGCGCCGAGCTGACGGTGGCCGGAGTGGTCGTGGCGCTCGTGCTGACGACCGACCTGCGCGGCGCGATCGGCTTCTCGTCGTTCGGCGTGCTGCTGTACTACTTCGTCGCGAACGCCGCGGCCTACCGGCAGCCGGACTCGCAGCGGAGGTTTCCCCGCTGGCTCCAGCTCCTCGGCTGCGCGGGCTGCGTGCTCCTGGTCGCGTCCCTGCCCTGGCCGTCGGTCGCGGCCGGTGTCGCCGTGACCGCCATCGGCGTCGTGGTCCGTCTCGGGAGGCTGCTGGACCGCCAGTAGGGTTGCCGCGTGGACGTCCTCGTGGTCGGGTCCGGCGGTCGGGAGCACGCCCTGGTCGAGGCCCTCGCCGCCGATCCCGGCGTGGGCGTCGTGCACGCCGCGCCGGGCAACCCGGGCATGGCGGCGCGCGCCAGGCTGCACGACGTCGACCCGATGGACGGGCCGGCTGTCGCGGCACTCGCGACCTCGCTGGGCGTGGCACTCGCGGTCATCGGACCCGAGGCTCCGCTGGTGGCCGGCGTCGCCGACGCCGTCCGGTCGGCCGGCGTCGCGTGCTTCGGGCCGACGGCTGCCGCCGCCCGGCTCGAGGGGTCCAAGGCCTTCGCCAAGGAGGTCATGACCTCGGCGGGCGTCCCGACCGCGCGGGCCCGGGTGTGCGAGTCCGACGCGGAGGTGGCGCTCGCGCTGGACGCCTTCGGGCCGCCGTACGTCGTCAAGGACGACGGGCTGGCCGCGGGCAAGGGGGTCGTCGTCACGACTGACCGCCAGGAGGCCCTCGACCACGCGAGGGCCTGCGGCCGCGTCGTGGTGGAGGAGTACCTCGACGGCCCCGAGGTCAGCCTCTTCGGGCTCTGCGGTTGGAACGACGCCGACGGCGCGACGGTCTACCCGCTCCAGCCCGCCCAGGACTTCAAGCGCATCCACGACGGCGACGGAGGCGCCAACACCGGCGGGATGGGCGCCTACACACCCCTGACCTGGGCGCCGCCGGACCTGGTCGACGTGGTGACCCGCACGGTCCTCCAGCCCACCGTCGACGAGCTCGCGCGGCGAGGCACGCCGTTCACCGGGCTGCTGTACGCCGGCCTCGCGCTGACCTCGCGCGGGGTCCGGGTCGTCGAGTTCAACGCCCGCTTCGGAGACCCCGAGACCCAGGTGCTGCTGCCGCTCCTGGTCTCACCTCTGTCTCCGCTGCTCCTCGGTGCGGCCACCGGCACGCTCGCCGACGTGCCACCGCCGGCCTGGAAGCCGGGTGGCGCGGTCACCGTGGTGATGGCCAGCAAGGGCTACCCGGAGACCTCCTCGAAGGGCGACGTCATCGCCGGGCTCGACGCGACACCGGACGGGGTCGTCGTCATCCACGCCGGTACGGCGCTCGCCGACGGACAGGTGGTGACCGCGGGAGGGCGCGTCCTGGCCGTCACCGCCGCCGGCCGCGACGTCGCCGACGCCCGCGCGCGCGCCTACGAGGGTCTCTCGGCCATCTCGTTCGCCGGTGCGCAGTGGCGCACCGACATCGCCGCCGGTCGATGACCGGGCCGGCTGCCGAGCACCGGCCGGCGGGTGGGCCGCCGTACCTCGAGCCCGGTGACGTCGTCGCCCGGCACACTACGGTGCCAGCCTCGACCAGCTGCGCGTGGTGCGAGACGACGAGCGCGGGCCCGGCTCGGGCGGACCTCACTGAGGTGATGCCTGAGCATCATTCCAGATGATGCTATGCTGTCACCCGTGCGGACGACGGTGACTCTCGACGACGACACCGAGCAGATCGTGCGGGCCCGGATGAAGGCCAGGCACGTCTCGTTCAAGAAGGCCCTCAACGACGCGATCCGGGAGGCGGCCGGGTCCCCACGCCCCGAGCGCTTCCAGACGTTGGTCTTCGACATGGGGGTGCCCAGGGTCGACCTCACCAAGGCCTTGCAGCTGTCCGCCGAGCTCGAGGACGAGGAGCTGCTTCGCAAGATGCGGCGAGGCACCTGAGTGCGTGTCGTCGACACCAACGTCCTCCTCTACGCGGTCAATCCCCGGGTGCCCGACCACGCGGTGGCCCGGGCCTGGCTCGACGACGCCCTGTCCGGCAGCGCCACGGTCGGCTTCGCCTGGGTGGCCCTGCTCGGCTTCGTGCGGATCTCGACCCGAGCCGGCATCTTCGACCGACCGCTGACCTCTGAGGAGGCGATGCTGGTCGTCGAGCAGTGGCTGGGCTCCCCGGCCGCCCAGATCGTCCAGCCGACACCCCGCCACTCCACGGTGCTGGCCCGTCTGCTCCGCGAGGCCGGAGCCGCCGGCAACCTCACGACGGATGCCCACCTGGCAGCGCTCGCGATCGAGCACCGGGCGACCGTGGCGTCGTTCGACGGTGACTTCGACCGGCTTCCCGGGGTCCGCTGGGAGCGACCGACCGCGCCGGAGGCGTCATGACCGTCCCCAACGTGCTGGCGACGAGGTACGCCGCGCCCGACCTGGCCGAGATCTGGTCCCCTGCTCACAAGGTCGTGCTCGAGCGCCGGCTGTGGATCGCCGTGCTGACCGCCCAGCGCGACCTCGGCGTCGCCGTACCCGAGGGGGTGGTCGAGGCCTACGAGGACGTCGCGGCCCGAGGTGAGCAGGGCGTCGACCTCGACTCCATCGCCGCTCGCGAGCGGGTGACGCGGCACGACGTGAAGGCGCGGATCGAGGAGTTCACCGCGCTCGCCGGCCACGAGTACATCCACCTCGGGATGACCTCGCGCGACCTCACCGAGAACGTCGAGCAGCTCCAGGTGCGCCAGTCGCTCGCGCTGGTCCGCGACCGGGCGGTCGCCACTCTGGCGCGGCTGGCGCGCCTGGCGGCCGAGCACGACGCGACCGTGCTGACGGGTCGCTCGCACAACGTGGCGGCCCAGGCGACGACGCTGGGCAAGCGGTTCGCGAGTGCCGCCGACGAGCTCCTCGTCGCGGTCGAGCGGGTCGAGGAGCTCCTCGCGCGCTACCCGCTGCGGGGGATCAAGGGCCCGATGGGCACCTCCCAGGACATGCTCGACCTGCTCGACGCAGACGAGGAGCGGCTGGCCGAGCTCGAGCGCCGGGTCGCCGCGCACCTCGGCTTCGAGCGGGTCCTCGACAGCGTCGGCCAGGTCTACCCGCGCTCGCTCGACCTCGACGTCGTGGCGGCGCTGGTCCAGCTGGTCGCCGCGCCGTCCAGCCTGGCCACGACCATCCGGCTGATGGCCGGGCACGAGCTGGTGACCGAGGGCTTCGCCGAGGGCCAGGTCGGGTCGAGCGCGATGCCGCACAAGATGAACACCCGCTCCTGCGAGCGGGTCAACGGCCTCGCCGTCGTGCTGCGCGGCCACCTGACGATGGTCGGCGAGCTCGCCGGCGCGCAGTGGAACGAGGGCGACGTCTCCTGCTCCGTCGTCCGCCGGGTGGCACTGCCCGACGCCTTCTTCGCCACCGACGGCGTGTTCCAGACGTTCCTCACGGTCCTCGACGAGTTCGGGGCGTTCCCCGCGGTGATCCAGCGCGAGCTCGACCGCTACCTGCCGTTCCTGACCACGACCAAGGTGCTGCTGGCCGCCGTCCGCGCCGGGGTCGGGCGCGAGGCCGCCCACGAGGCCATCAAGGAGCACGCCGTCGCCGTCGCCCTGGAGATGCGCCAGGGTCGCGCCCACAACGACCTCTTCGACCGGCTCGCGGCCGACTCCCGGCTGGGCCTGGACCGGCGGGCGATCGCCGGCCTCGTGGCCGACCCGCTGGAGTTCACCGGCGCCGCGCGTGCGCAGACCCGGGCCGTCGTACGCCGGGTCGAGGCGCTGGTGGCCCGCCACCCCGACGCCGCGTCGTACTCCCCGGGCTCGATCCTCTAGGGCCGGGCGAGCCGGGCGAGCTGTGCGAGCCGTGCAGGTGCATGTGACGGGCCGGGTCCAGGGCGTCGGCTTCCGGTGGTATGCCCAGCAGGAGGCGCGTCGGCGTGGCGTCACGGGGTGGGTGCGCAACGAGCCCGACGGCTCGGTGGCGGCCGTGTTCGAGGGCGACGACGACGACGTGACCGCCCTCGTCGACTGGTGCCGACAGGGACCCTCGTCGGCCGTCGTGCGTGACGTCGCCGTCACCGACGCCGCGCCGACCGGCGCCGACGTCTTCGACGTCCGGTACTGAGTACCCTCGCCCCATGCCGACCCCCGTAGCGCCCGAGCTCGACGGTCTCACCCCTCTGCACTCCGGCAAGGTCCGCGACCTCTACGCGCTGCCTGACGGCCGGCTGCTGATGGTCGCCAGCGACCGCATCTCGGCGTTCGACTTCGTCTTGGACACGACGATCCCGGACAAGGGCGAGATCCTGACCCGGATGTCGCTGTGGTGGTTCGAGCAGCTGGCCTCGCTCGTGCCTCACCACGTGGTGTCCACCGACGTCCCGGATGCCGTGCGTGGCCGTGCGGTCGTCTGCGAGCGGCTGGCGATGTTCCCCGTCGAGTGCGTGGCGCGCGGATACCTCACCGGCTCCGGGCTGCTCGACTACCGCGCCACCGGCGAGGTCTGCGGGATCGCCCTGCCCTCGGGTCTCGACGACGGCAGCCGGCTGCCGGAGCCGGTCTTCACCCCCGCGACCAAGGCGGCGCTGGGCGACCACGACGAGAACGTCACCTACGACGCGGTCGTCGCCACCGTCGGGGAGTCGGTGGCCGCGTCACTGCGCGAGACGACGCTCGCCGTGTACGCGCGCGCCGACCTGATCGCGCGGCAGCGGGGCATCATCATCGCCGACACCAAGCTCGAGTTCGGGCACCGTCCCGACGGCACCATCGTCCTGGCCGACGAGGTGCTGACCCCCGACTCGTCGCGCTTCTGGCCGGCGGCCGACTGGGAGCCCGGCCGCACCCAGCCGTCGTATGACAAGCAGATCGTGCGCAACTGGCTGCTCTCACCCGCGTCCGGCTGGGACCGCGCGTCGGGCGAGGCGCCGCCGCCCCTTCCCGAGTCCGTCGTTGGGCACACCCGCGCCCGCTACGTCGAGGCCTACGAGACTCTCACGGGCGAAGCCTGGTGAGCCACGATGAGTGAGTTCTCGGTGACGCTCGAGCTGCCGCACCCGCCGTCGTCGATGTTCCGCTTCCTGGCCGACCCCCACAGCCGGCCGCTGTGGCAGGCCAGCCTGAAGGCCGTCGCCGACGTCGACGCCGGTGAGCCCCGGGTGGGGATGACGTGGTGCGACGTCACCAAGGTCGGGCTGCGGCCATCGATGGCGATCACCGAGCTCACGCCGTTCCGCCTGCTGGCCGAGACCGGGACCTGGCGCGGCGTCGACGGGCTGCTCACCATGCGCTTCGTGAGCACGCAGCAGGGGACCAGGCTGACGGCAGAGGGCCGGCTCACCGGGCACGGCGCCTTCGCGCTCGCCGCGTCGTTCACCGGGCGACTCGCCCCCGAGACGATCCGCAAGGACCTCCTGCGCGCCTCCGCCGTCCTCGCCACTCGCTCCCGCCCTGACCGCCCCTGACCGCCCCTGACCGCCTCGGCGGGAAACTCCTCCCACCTCGGCGGTCAGGCGAAGGGGTTGGGGCGGGCGCCGGGGAGCTGGGCGAGGATCTCCTGCGCCCGCTGGAGGAGCTTGTGCTCGACCAGCACCTCGTAGCGGGTGGCCACGACGACGCGTACCGAGGAGAAGTCGCGCTGGCCGCGAGCGGCGGCGTACCCCACCATCGCCCACACGGTGCCGAACACCACGCCGAACAACGCGGTGGTGACGATGGTGGCGAAGCCGTTGCTCTTGGTGTCGAAGAGCGAGAGCACGACGCCGACGAAGATGCCGAGCCAGAGCCCCGACAGGGCGCCGCCGAGGCCGACCTTCCCGGTGGTGAGGCGCCCGGTGATGCGCTCGACCTGCTTCAGATCGGTCCCGACGATCATGCAGTTCTCGACCGGGAACTCCTTGTCGGACAGGAAGTCGACGGCCTTCTGCGCCGCTGCGTAGTCGTCGTAGACGCCCAGGGACTGCGGGAACTGAAGCTGGAGCAGGCGCGCGCCCTGGAGTCCGGGGCCTGCCCCTCCGCCGATGCCGCCGAGCGGGTTGTTCGTTGCCATGGGCCCAGTCTGCCCGGTCCGGGTGGCGATGTGCTGAACGGACAGCGCCGATCCCTAGACTGGCGGCACCGGTAGAACCCCGCCGGCCCCAGCCGATGCGCCCTGACGCCGCCCCGAAAGGCTCCACCGTGGCCCGCTACGTCGTCGACGTGATGCCCAAGCGCGAGATCCTCGACCCGCAGGGCAAGGCCGTCCTCGGGGCCCTGCCGCGACTCGGGTTCGACGGGGTCAGCGAGGTGCGTCAGGGCAAGCGGTTCGAGATCGAGCTCGACGGGGAGGCCGACGAGCAGCACCTCGCCGACGTCCGCCGGATGGCCGAGACGCTGCTCGCCAACCCGGTCATCGAGGACTACACCGTGACGTCCGCGGAGCCGTCGTGAGGATCGGCGTCGTCACCTTCCCGGGCTCCCTGGACGACGGCGACGCGGCGCGCGCCGTCCGCCTGGCCGGCGGAGAGGCCGTCGGGCTGTGGCACGCCGACGCGGACCTGAAGGGGGTCGACGCGGTCGTCCTGCCGGGCGGCTTCTCCTACGGCGACTATCTGCGCTGCGGCGCGATCTCGCGCTTCGCCCCGGTGATGACCGAGGTGGTCGCGGCCGCCGGGCGCGGGATGCCCGTGCTCGGCATCTGCAACGGGTTCCAGATCCTGTGCGAGTCGCACCTCCTGCCCGGCGCCCTCACCCGCAACGACCACCGCACCTTCGTGTGCCGCGACCAACGGCTGCGGATCGAGAGCAACCGCACGCCCTGGACCTCGTCGTACGCCGCGAACGCCGAGGTCACGATCGTGATCAAGAACGGCGAGGGCGGCTTCATCGCCGACGAGCCGACCCTCGAGCGGCTGGAGGGCGAGGGGCGGGTGGTCGCGCGCTACCTCGACGTCAACCCGAACGGCTCGCTCCACGACATCGCCGGCATCGCCAACGAGCGCGGCAACGTCGTCGGCCTGATGCCGCATCCCGAGCACGCGGTCGAGGAGCTCACCGGAGCCGGCACCGACGGCCTGGCCTTCTTCACCGGCCTGACCGCCCTCGCCGCCGCCGGCTGATCGCCGAGGCGACCGGTCAGCGCGCGCCGGCCGCCAGGGCGGTCCAGGTGCTGGGGTTCACCACGCCGAGCGCCTTGCGCTCCTGCGAGATCTGCCACGAGCGCAGGGCCGCGTCGGTCAGTTGGGCGAAGACCCCCGTGACCGGCAGGTCGGTGCCGTGCGTCGCGGCGTTGAGGGTGCGCTGAAGCCGTCGTACGGCGGGGCCGGTGGAGCCGAACTTCAGCACCGGGCGTGACCCGACCATCAGCAGCGTCATCCACGCGCGCCGGCTCCAGACGGGCTTCGGGGCGATGCCGTGGGCCTTCTGCCAGGTGTTGGTCGCCCTCAAGGTGGCCGCGTTGTAGCGGCCGTTGATCTTGCCGGCGTAGGCCTTCTGCTCGGTGAGCAGGCACTGGAGTGCCTTGACCGGGGTCGCGTCGGCTCCGGACTGGAGGCGGGGGTAGTCGCCGAGGTCGACGGTGACTCCGCCGCAGTGCGTGACGGGCCGCAGCGTGTGCTTCCCGAGGTCGAGGAAGTCGGTGTCGACGTTGATGGTGACGTGGCCCCACGTCTCGTTGTGCCCACCGATGTACTGCTTCATCCGGTTGCCGGGCACCCAGCCGTCGGCCCGGATGTAGGAGGTCGAGGTGTTGGCGTCGCCGTCCCAGCGCGCGAGCCAGATCCGGTCCGGAAGCACGTACCTCTTCGGAGTCTTCACCCGGGCGCGGTCCAGCGACCAGATCCCCGAGCCCGCGCTGGAGTAGACACCCGAGACGTAGTGGAGCGCGTGCAGGCCGCTCGTCCAGCCGCTGAGGAAGGACAACGACGCGTTGCGGCAGCGGTTGTTGGTCTGGTCGAAGTTCTCCAGGTCGTACCACAGGGTGCTGCCCGAGACGATGCCGAGCTTGGTCGCGGCGGTGACGGCGGTCTTCGCCTCGGTCACGCCCTGCTGCCGGGCCTTGTCGAAGGTGCCGCTCTTGGCCTTCGTGTTGGCGATCACGGGGTCCTTGCCGTGCCGCGGGAAGCGCGGGTTGCACGGCGCCTGCGGGCCGACGTCCAGGGGCAGCAGCCGCCAGCCGTTTCCGAGCTGCTTGCTCACCCACGCGGGGGTCAGGTTGGGCTGGGCGGTGCAGGCCCGGGACGCTCCGGCGATGTAGATGCCGACCGCGAGGTACGGCGAGCTCCTGAGCCAGGTGTTCATGGCCTTCTGGCTGGGGGTGTTGCACTGGTCGAAGCCGTACCCGAGGAAGTTCCCCGGCGTCACTACGTTGCCGGCCGGGGTGGTCGCCGTGGCGGCGTTCCCGGTCTCGTCGACGACGGTCGCGAACGCGGCCACCGCCGCCAGTGTGGTGGCGAGAACGGCACGGCGAAGCAACATGTCAGCGACTCCCGAAGACGGCGGCATCCCCGCGGTGGGGGGTCCGGCACCGGGGCCGGCTTCCGCGGGGACGCCACACCATAAACACATCAGTCACACCAGTAACAGGCGTTCGGGATAACTACAGTCGTGTAGTTCGCAGAGCCGGTCGAGGTGGCCCCGGCTGCACGAGCTCGGGGGGCCACCTCGACCAGGGTCAGGCGGCCTCGGCCACCAGCTCGGACTCCGGCTCGGCCGCGCGGGCGAGCTCCTCCGGAGCCCGGCGCTGGCGCAGCGTCGTCGTCGCCACCACGAGGGCCACCAGGGCGAAGGTCGCGGAGGTCAGGAACGCCGCCTCGACGCCGGGCACGAACTGTCCCGGCACCGCCCCGGTCGCGTAGACCGACACGATCGCGGCGACGCCCACGGATCCGCCGAGCTGCTGCGTGGTCTGGAGCAGCCCCGACGCCGATCCGGCGTGCTCGGGCTCGACGCCGCCGAGGACCGTCGCGGTGATCGGCATGAAGATGAGGCCGGTGGACAGACCCGCGATCAGCACGGGCCCGAAGACCGAGCCGAGGTACGACGACGTGGTGCCGATCTGGCTCAGCCAGGCGAAGCCGACGACCAGCGCGGACGTGCCGATCATCACCATGGTCCGTGCGCCGAGGACGGCGAGCAGGCGGGGGGTGACCCGCGACATGGCGAACACGCCCAGGCTGAAGGGCAGGAAGGCCAGGCCCGTCTCGAAGGGTCCGAAGCCGAGCACGCGCTCGTCGTACTGGACGACCAGGAAGAACATCGAGAAGTTCGCCCCGATCACCAGCGCCATCACGGCCAGCGCGCCGATCCGGCGGCGGTTGCGCACCAGGTGCGGCTGCACGAGGGGGTGCGGGTGACGCACCTCGGTGCGGCCGAGGACCAGGAGCAGCGCCACGCCGACGACGAAGCCGCCGATGGTGCGCACCGAGAGCCAGCCGTGCTCCGGCGTGCCGATCAGCGACCACACGATCGCCACGGCGCCGAGCGTCGCGGTGACCGCGCCGACGACGTCGAAGCGGCCGGGACGGCGGTTGGTCTCGGACACGAAGCGGCGTGCGAGCAGCAGGACGACGATCCCGATCGGGACGTTGATGAACAGCGTCCAGCGCCACGACCCGAGGTCGGTGACGACGCCGCCGAGCAGCAGCCCGATCGACGCGCCGGCCGACGAGACGGCACCGAAGAGGGCCAGCGCGCGGTTGCGGGCGGCCTCGTCGGGGGCGCTGGTGGTCAGCAGCGCCAGGACGCTGGGTGCTGCCATCGCGGCACCGGCTCCTTGCAGAGCGCGGGCGAGGACCAGCTGGGTCGGGGTCTGTGCCAGACCACCGAGGAGCGAGAACAGGGTGAACATGCTCAGCCCGATCTCGAACATGCGGAGGCGGCCGCGGACGTCGCCGAGCCGGCCGCCGAGCAGGAGGAGCCCGCCGAAGGCGAGCGTGTAGGCGTTGAGCACCCAGGACAACGACGCGGGGCCGAAGCCGAGGTCGGTGTCGATCCGGGGGAGTGCGACGTTCACGACGGTGGCGTCCAGCACCAGCATGAGCTGGGCCACCAGCACGATCGCGATCCCGGTGGCGGCGCGACCGGCGTTGGCCGGAAGGTCCGCCGGCAGGTCGCCGGATGCGTGGGCGGGGCGGGTGGACAGTGCAGATGACACGGGGTTGATTCCTTGTCTGGCCTCGTAGCCGGGGCCGATGTACTCTGTAGCGGAGAAGTTCTCCGCTTGGAGAAACTATACGGAGACAGTCTCCGTTTGGCAAGTGAGGTGGGTCATGCGGGCCGACGCCCAGCGCAACCGCGAACGCCTGGTCGAGGCTGCGCGCGAGGTCTTCCGCGAGCAGGGCTACGACGCCTCGCTCGACGAGGTGGCCAAGCGGGCCGGGGTCGGTGCGGGCACCCTGTACCGCCACTTCCCGAGTCGAGACGTCCTGATGGACGCGATCATGCAGAGCTGGGTCGACCGCGTGAACGACGCCGCCGACAAGGTGCTGGTCCACGAGGGAGACTCCCGCGAGCTGCTGCTGGCGTGGTTCGAGACCTACGTCGACCTGATCAGCATGCACAAGGGCGGCCCCGCCAAGATCACCAGCGCCATGGGCGACGCCACCTCGCCGATCGTCACCAAGTGCCAGGTTCTGGCCGCGGCGACCCAGCGGGTCGTGGACCGGCTGGACGAGGTCCACGCCCTGCGCGAGCACATCGAGGTGGTCCAGATGTGCCGTCTGGTCGGCGGAGTCGCCTCCGTGGCCGACAACGGCAACCTCGACCAGGCCGCCGTACGCCCGTTGCTCGAGGTCATCGCCGACGGCGTCCTGGCCTGACCAGCGGCTCGACGGCTGCGCCGGCCGAGGTCTCGTCAGGACGGGCCCGGTGAGGCACACTTCGGCGCGTGAGACCGACGGGGGTGCGGGGGCGCTGGCGAGCGCTCGCGGCGACGACGATGGCCCTCGGCTGCGCGACGGCCGCTCTGGTAGCCGCCCCGGTCACGGGCGCCTCGGGCGCCGAGGCCTCTGCTGACGTCTTCGCCGAGGCCCCGGCGGCGGGCTGCCCCGACGTCATGGTGTACGCCGTGCGCGGCTCGGGCCAGGCACCGAAGACCGGAGCCGCCGTCCGCGGGTACGACCCGAAGAACCCGGGACTCGGGTACGCCGCGACCTGGGACGCCTTCGACCCGATCTCGACGAGGACCGGCGGCTCGAGCATCGCTGCCGACATCGCGTTCGCCGACACCGACCCGGCGACCCAGACCCCGTACAACTACGACGTCGTGCAGAGGATCCACGCCGCGATCGGGTCGGAGGTCGACCTGGGCTGGGCCCCGATCCGGTACCCCGCCGTCCCCGCGAACCTCTACGACATCGTCACCGACTACGACTGGTCGGTCGAGCAGGGGGTGCGCGAGCTGGCCCGGGTGCTGGCCGCCGAGCAGGACCGCTGCGGCACCAGGACGAGGTTCGTCCTGACCGGCTTCTCCCAGGGCTCGGATGTCATCTACTCCTACCTCGCCGGGCGGCTGTCGCTCTCCGTTGACTCCTTGACGAACCTGAAGTTCCTGCGCTTCGTCCGGCCCAGCGCCGCGGTCCGTGCCCAGATCGCCGCGGTGGCACTGATCGCCGACCCCAACAACGACACCCGCGACCCCGAGTCGTACGTGCACGTCGACCCGGCGATGGCGCCCGTCGGCGGTCTCAAGGCCTCGACCCCACCGCTCCCGCACTGGGCCGAGTCGGTCACGGACTCCTTCTGCTTCCCCGACGACGCGGTGTGCGGGGCCGGCGTGCACCTCCCGAGCAAGCACGAGAGGGACATCCACTCCTTCTGGTACGACGACGCGGGGCACCCCGTCGTCTGCCGCTACGGCACCACTGCGGCCTACCGCGTCTCGGCGACCGAGTGCGCGGCCGACCGGGCGGTGTGGCGCCTCGGGCTGCGCAACCAGGTGCGCGACCCGGTGGGAGGGAGTCCCACCGCGCCAGGCGCCAACGGACTCGACGTCGTGTTCGTCATCGACACCACGGGCTCGATGGCCGACGACATCGACCAGGCCAAGCAGTTCGCCCGGCAGGCGGCGGACCGGATCGCCGCGCAGGACGGCCGGGTCGCCCTGGTGGAGTACCGCGACTCGGTCGACCGCGTGCCGGCCAGCATCCTGACCCCGCTGACCGACGACCAGGCGCAGTTCCGGGCCGAGCTCGCGACCTTGCGGGCCCACGGTGGTGGCGACACCCCCGAGGGTCTGCTGCACGCACTGACCGTCGCCTTCCAGGGACTCGACTGGCGTCGGGGCGCCACCAAGGCCGCCGTCGTGCTGACCGACGCCGGCTACCACGACCCCGACCGCACCGGTGGAGAGACCCTGAAGTCGGTCTCGAGGCTGGCCCTGCACATCGACCCGGTCAACGTCTTCCCGGTGAGCCCCGAGCTGTCGGAGCAGAAGAGGCTGGCCAAGGCCACGTCGGGGGAGCTGGTCGACAAGGGCGACGACACGGTGTCGGCGCTCTTCGAGGCGCTCAACCGCATCATCAGGCGGCCGGTCGCCAGGCTGGACCAGACGTCGTACTTCTCGCCTGCGCAGCGGGCCGTGGGATTCGACGCCAGTGCGAGCCGCGCGTACGGCGACGGTGAGGTCGTGAGCTACGACTGGGACTTCGACGGCGACGGGGTCTTCGACCGGACGACGACGACGCCGACCACGACGTACCGCTATCCGCCCGACTACACCGGCGAGATGCAGGTGCGCGTCGTCGACACCGACGGACGGTTCGGCAACGCCTCGGCCCGGGTCTCGGTCGCGCCCCAGGACGGTCTGACCGTCGCGGGCACCCCACCGAGCGCCGAGCACCTGAGTGTCGTCGGCCGGCCCGCGCGCTCGGCGATGGACGTCCACTACACCTGGAGCTCGCTGAGCGCGCCGCAGAGCTGGGCGGTCACCGTGGACGGCGCGGTGGTCGACACGGTGCCCGGTGACAGCCACGGCGCGACCGTGACGATGAAGCCGTGGGACCACGCCACGCGGATGGGTGTCTACCCGATCTCCGACGACGGCCTCACCGGCGCCGACACCGACGTCGTGATGGCGCCGGCCGACGAACGGGTACCCGGCTGGGAGCGCGTCCTTCTGAAGACCGGCGTCGGTCTGGGCGGCGTGGTGTTCTCGACCTGTCTCCCGGTGTGGTGGTGGCGGCGCCGCCGCGCCGTCCGGGTGGCGGGCGGCTGATCCGGCGGCTACGGCAGCCGGCGGACGACGGGCAGCCCCTCTCCAGCAGGGGAGCTCGTCGACCGGGCCGTGCTGCCCACGACGTCGTGGAGGCGCTCGAGTCGCGAGCGCACGTTCGGGACCGCGAGCGCGGCAGCACAGGCGAGGGCGAGGACGAGGCCGGCCACGGCTGCTGCCAGCCATGGGCCGCGTCGGCGCTGCGGGTGCGGCGGACGCTGCGGGTGCGGCGGACGTGCCGGCGTTGACTCGATCGGGGGCGGGGGTGTCGCCGGCGGCGCGTGGGTCTGCCGACCTGCGGTGCCGGCTCGGGCCCCGGCGGTGCCGGCTCGGGCCCCGCACTCGGTGCAGAACTGGGTGCCTCGCAGGGGCGCGCCGCACGCCGCGCAGAAGCGCACCTGCGGTGCTGGTCCGCTCACCCTCCCCCCGTCTGGCACGAGCCGACTACCCGGTCGGCCCGGACCAGGACGTCGGAGCCGCTCCGGAGCGCTGGGCGCGAGAGCGGGCGACGGCGGTGACCACCAACGCGATCGCGAAGCCCCATGCCAGCGCGAGCCCGATCGCCTGCCACGAGTCGATGCCGACCGTGATGGTGGCGACCTGCTTGCCGCGCGCCCCGGAGCGGTACGTCGCGTGGTACGCCGCGAGATGGACCAGGATCGGGGTCGCCACCACGAGCGCCACCAGCCAGCGCAGCATGTCGGCCTGGATCCCGCCCGGACCGCTCCGGTAGGCGAGGAACAGGGCGGAGGCACCGAACACGACGAGCGTGAGGACCGGCAGCCCCCACAGGACCGGTGAGAGATGGTCGGTGAAGTGGGTCAGGTGCTGCGAGGTGGTCAGGTGGTACTTGCCCGCATGGGTGACGTAGTGCAGCCCGGCTCCGGCCCCGGTGTAGAGCGCCGTGATCCCGAGGTTGGGCAGGATCGCCAGCCAGATGGCGATCGACGAGGTGTTGTGGGTGTTGCTGTCCTTGACGAACAGCACGACGGCCGCGATCGCGCCCAGCGCGACCGAGCCGGCGACCAGGACGCCGATCGACCGGAGGGGCCCCGCCACCCACCCGCGCACGAGGACGACGGCCGGGGGCAGCGTGTCGTCGCGCATCAGGATCAGGCCGGCGGCGATCAGCAGGAGGAACAGCACGCCGACGGCCGCGGCGCCCCCCGCGTGGCTGCTCCACGTGCCGCTCTCGAGAGCGAAGGTCCCGTTGTCCTGGGTCACCCGGTTGCTGACATCGCCGAAGGTCGCCGGGATGAACAGGGTCGACCGGAACACCAGCGTGAGGACCACGATGCCCGCCGCGAAGACCAGGGCGGTGCGGACGGCGTGGATCGCGGCGCCGGTCCAGTCGGGGTAGCGCCGGAGCTGACGGCTCAGCAGGACCGTCGCGACGGCGAGCGCGAGCACCGTGACGGTCAAGGGGTAGGCGCCGACACTGATGGTGCCGGGGCCCTGGTCGCTCACGTGGCCCGTGGTGTTGCCCCCGAACGCCGAGCCGGTGATCAGCGTGACGACGGTCAGGAAGCCCCGCACGCCCACGCCGTCCGGGTGCATCAGGGCCACCAGGAGCGCGGATGCCACGAACGCCGTGAGCAGCGTCGCCAGTGCGGTCAGCGCGGCACCCGGCCAGTCGCCGGTGAGGATCTGGGTGATGTCGAGCTTCGGGAGCCGCGGCAGCGCCGGCTCCGGCCGGGTGGCGTCCGGCGGCAGGACCGGTGCGGTCTGCGGGGTCGACACCGCTGGCGCGGGAGGTGCCGCCGGGGCGACGGGCGCCACGGGCGCTGCCGGTGGCGCGGGCGGGGCGGGGGGTGCGGGTGCGGCTGGGTCAGGGGTCGGCGCGAGATGCAGAGGGGCGGTCTCGGAGCTCGCATCTGCTGGGGGCGGCGCGGGAGCATCCCGCACCGGTGAGGCCGCAGCGGCGACGTCGTCCGGCGTCGGGGTGGGTGCCGGACTCGAGACGGGCGAAGGTGCCGGCTCCGGCGCTGCCGCGGCCGATGTGGGTGCCGGCGCGGGCGCTCCGCACGCTCCGCAGAACCTCGCTCCGTCCTGCCACGGCGCCCCGCAGTTGCCGCAAAAGCTCACGTCATGTCCCCCGTCGAGATCGTTCGCGCACTGACCAAGTGGTGGGCGGGAGAGTAACCGCAACTGCGCCCGGGAGAAAGCCGCCGTCCCCAATCCTGTCGACATCGGGAGCGACCGGTGACACGCGGACGATCCGCGGCCGGCTGACGGTAGGTTTGGGGTCGTGCCGCAGCCTCTCGACACCGTCACGGTCGCCGCGGCCGACCCCGAGCGCGAGCAGCCCTGGGCCGAGCTGGGGCTGACGGCCGACGAGTACTCGCGGATCCGCGGGATCCTCGGTCGCCGGCCGACCAGCAGCGAGCTCGCGATGTACTCGGTGATGTGGAGCGAGCACTGCTCCTACAAGTCCTCCAAGGTCCACCTGCGCCAGTTCGGCGACCTCGCCCAGGAGACCCCGGTCGGCACGATGCTGGCCGGCATCGGGGAGAACGCCGGGGTCGTCGACATCGGCCAGGGCTACGCCGTCACCTTCAAGATCGAGTCGCACAACCACCCGTCGTACGTCGAGCCCTACCAGGGCGCCGCGACCGGTGTCGGCGGCATCGTCCGCGACATCCTCGCGATGGGCGCCCGGCCGGTCGCGGTGATGGACCCGCTGCGGTTCGGGCCGCTGGACGCCGACGACACCCACCGCGTGCTGCCCGGGATCGTGGCGGGAGTCGGCGGCTACGGCAACTGCCTGGGTCTGCCCAACATCGGCGGCGAGGCGGTCTTCGACGCGACGTACGCCGGCAACCCGCTGGTCAACGCGCTCTGCGTCGGCGTACTGCGGCACGAGGACCTCCACCTCGCGAAGGCCGTCGGCGCCGGCAACCTCGTGATCATGTACGGCGCCCGCACCGGAGGCGACGGCATCGGCGGCGCCTCGATCCTGGCCTCGGAGACCTTCGACGCAACGAAGCCGTCCAAGCGGCCGGCGGTGCAGGTCGGCGACCCCTTCATGGAGAAGCTGCTGATCGAGTGCACGCTCGAGCTCTTCGCCGCCGGGGTGGTCGCCGGCATCCAGGACTTCGGCGCCGCCGGCATCTCGTGCGCCACCTCCGAGCTCGCCGCCGCCGGCGACGGCGGCATGCACGTCGACCTCGACAAGGTCGCGCTCCGCGACACCACGCTCGTTCCCGAGGAGATCCTCATGAGCGAGAGCCAGGAGCGGATGATGGCCGTCGTCGAGCCCGGTGACGCGGCGAGGTTCTTCGCCATCTGCGAGAAGTGGGACGTCGAGGCGACGACGATCGGGGAGGTCACCGGCGACGGCCGGCTGGTCGTCGACTGGCACGGCGAGACGGTCGTCGACGTCGACCCGCGCACGGTGGCTCACGACGGCCCGGTCTACCAGCGTCCGCTCGCCCGGCCGGACTGGCAGGACACCCTCCAGGCTGACGGCGCCGAGTCACTCGCCCGGCCGGCCGACGGCGACGAGCTGCGGGCCACGGTGCTGCGGCTCGCAGCGTCGCCCAACCTGTGCGACAAGTCGTGGATCACCGACCAGTACGACCGCTACGTGCAGGGCAACACCGTCCTCGCGCAGCCGTCCGACGCCGGCATGGTCCGGGTCGACGAGGACACCCATCTGGGAGTCGCCCTGGCGACCGACGGCAACGGCCGTTTCGGCAAGCTCGACCCGTATGCCGGCGCCCAGCTCGCGCTGGCCGAGGCCTACCGCAACGTCGCGTGCGGAGGCGCGATGCCGCTCGCGGTCTCGGACTGCCTCAACTTCGGGTCGCCCGAGGACCCCGCCGTGATGTGGCAGCTCGCGGAGGCCTGTCGCGGGCTCAAGGAGGCGTGCGCGGCGCTGGGCATCCCCGTCACCGGCGGGAACGTCTCGCTCTACAACCAGACCGGAGACACCGCGATCCTGCCGACGCCCGTGGTCGCCGTCCTCGGGGTCATCGACGACGTGCGCCGCCGTACGCCGACCGGGTTCCCGGCCGAGGGCGAGGCCATCGTGCACCTGGGTCAGACGCGTGAGGAGCTGTCCGGCTCGGAGTGGGCGAACGTCGTCCACGACCACCTCGGCGGCCAGCCTCCGGCCGTCGACCTGCGCGACGAGGCCAACCTCGCCCGGCTGCTCGTCGAGGCCGCGCGTGGTGGGTATCTCACCAGCGCCCACGACATGTCGGAGGGCGGCCTGTCCCAGGCGCTGGTCGAGTCGTGCCTGCGCCACGGCGTCGGCGCGACGGTCTCACTCCTGGGTGACGCGTTCGTCGGCCTGTTCTCCGAGTCGGCCTCCCGTGCCGTCGTGACCGTGCCCGACGACCGCCTCGACTCCTTCCTCGCGATGGCCGCCTCGCTGGGCGTGCCGGCGGGTCCGATCGGGCGCACCGGCGGGGCCTCGCTGGTCGTCACCGACCACTTCGAGATCCCGCTCGATGAGCTGTCCGCGGCCTGGCGCGAGACCCTGCGGGCGGTCTTCGCGAGCTGAGCGCCGAGCTGTCGGTCGGCGTGGTGGTCCATGCTGGGCCGATGATCGATCACTTCGGCATCGACTGCGCGGACCTCGCGGCGTCCGAGACGTTCTACGACCGGGTGCTCGGCACCTTGGGCCTCACCCGGCAGGTGCACCTCGCCTTCACCGCACCCGACACCGACCACGTGCGCGCCTTCCACGCCGCGGCCACCGAGCTCGGTGCGGAGACGCTGCCCGCGCCGCGGCTGTGGCCGGAGTACCACGAGCACTTCTGCGGCGCCTTCGTCCGCGACCCCGACGGCGACAACGTCGAGGCGGTGTGCCACACCGCCGGTCCCGGCGACTGACGCGTGTGAACACACCGCAGCGCGTCGTCAGGTACGGCGACGACCCGAGCCAGTGCGTCGAGCTGACCCTGCCCGAGGGCTCCCACCGCGGGGTCGTCGTGGTGATCCACGGCGGCTTCTGGCGGGCGAGGTACGACCTCTCCCTGGGGCGGCCGTTGGCCGACAGCCTCGTGCGGCACGGCTGGGCGGCGTGGAACGTGGAGTACCGCCGCGTCGGCAACGGCGGGGGAGACCCCGAGACCTTCGACGACGTCGCCGCGGCGATCGACGCCCTGGCCGAGCACGACCTCGACCTGACCCGGGTGATCGCCGTGGGGCACTCCGCGGGAGGCCACCTCGCGACGTGGGCCGCGGCGCGCGGCCGGTACCCCCGCTGGCCGACCACGGTCGAGCTGACCGGCGTCGTGGCCCAGGCCGGCGTCCTGGACCTGCGGGCGGCCCACGACGAGCACCTGGGAGCCGGCGCCGTCGAGGCGTTCCTGGGTCACCCGCCCGGTCCGGCGGATGCGGCGGCGGACCCGGCTCGCGAGGTCCCGCTCGACGTGCCCGTCCACTGCGTCCACGCGGTCGGTGACGACGTCGTGCCGGTCTCGCAGTCGCGCAACTACGTCGAGGCGGCCACGCGGGCCGGCGCGTCGGCGGCGCTGACCGAGGTCGAGGGCGACCACTTCACCGTCATCGACGCCGAGAGCGAGGCCTGGCACACGACGCTTCAGATCCTCGAGGAGCTGTGATGGACGGCGAGGGCCTGCGCGTGAGCCGCGCGATCGTCGTACCGGACCGGGAGCTGTCAGAGCGGTTCTCCCGCTCGTCCGGGCCCGGCGGCCAGGGGGTGAACACCGCCGACTCCCGGGTCGAGCTCTCCTTCGACGTCCAGCGCTCGCCCTCGCTCCCGGAGACCACTCGCGCCCGGATGCTGGCGCGGCTCGAGGGGCGTCTCGTGGACGGTGTGCTGACCGTGGCGGCCTCGGAGTTCCGGGGGCAGCTGGCCAACCGCAGAGCCGCTCGTGACCGGCTGACCGCGTTGCTGAGCGAGGCCGCCGCGCCACCACCTCGTCCGCGCCGGCCGACGAAGCCGTCCCGCGCGGCCGACCGGCGCCGCCTCGACGCCAAGCGGCGCCGCGGGGAGACCAAGCAGGGCCGCCAGGGCCGGCAGGGCCGCTGGGACTGACC
>NZ_DATAVI010000045.1:0-81241 GCF_036267815.1 Nocardioides sp.
GCGTGGACCGACATCTCCTCGGGACCGTCGATCGCCTCGCCCATGACCTCGAGGATCGTGTGGCGGGCGTCGCGGGCCTGCGTGAGAGCCGCGGCCAGCACCTCGGCGGGGATGCCGTCGAGCTTGGTGTCGAGCTGGAGCGCGGTGACGAACTCCTTGGTGCCGGCGACCTTGAAGTCCATGTCCCCGAACGCGTCCTCGGCGCCGAGGATGTCGGTCAGCGCGACGTACTGCGTGTGGCCGTCGACCTCACCGGAGATCAGGCCCATCGCGATGCCCGCGACCGAGGCCCGCAGCGGCACGCCCGCCTGGAGCAGCGCCATCGTGGAGGCGCAGACCGAGCCCATCGAGGTCGAGCCGTTGGAGCCCATGGCCTCGGAGAGCTGGCGGATCGCGTAGGGGAACTCCTCGCGCGTCGGCAGCACCGGCAGGAGCGCGCGACGTGCGAGCGCACCGTGGCCGACCTCGCGGCGCTTGGGCGAGCCCACCCGGCCGGTCTCGCCGGTGGAGAACGGCGGGAACACGTACTTGTGCATGTAGCGGCGGTGCTTCTCCGGCGACAGCGTGTCGAGCTGCTGCTCCATCTTGAGCATGTCGAGGGTGGTGACGCCCAGGATCTGGGTCTCTCCCCGCTCGAACAGCGCCGAGCCGTGGACGCGCGGAATGACGTCGACCTCGGCGTGCAGCGGCCGGATATCGGCCAGGCCGCGCCCGTCGATGCGGATCTTGTCGCGCAGGACGCGCTCGCGGACCACGGCCTTGGTGACCGAGCGGTACGCCGCGCCGATCTCCTTGTCGCGGCCCTCGAACTGGCCGGCGAGCTTCTCGAGCAGCCCGGCCTTGATCTCGTCGGTGCGGGCCTCGCGCTCCTGCTTGTCGCCGATGGTCATCGCGGAGGCGACATCGGCCTTCGTCGCGGCCTCGACGGCGTCGTAGACGTCGTCCTCGTAGTCGAGGAAGACCGGGAACTCCTGGACCGGCTTGGCCGCCTGCTTCGCCAGCTCGGCCTGGGCCTCGCACAGCTGCTTGATGAACGGCTTCGCGGCGTCGAGGCCACCGGCCACGACCTCCTCGGTGGGAGCCTGGGTGCCGGACTGGACGAGGTCCCAGGTCTGCTCGGTGGCCTCGGCCTCGACCATCATGATCGCGACGTCGCCGGTCTCGGTGACGCGGCCGGCGACGACCATGTCGAAGACGGCGTGCTCGAGCTGGCTGTGGGACGGGAACGCGACCCACTGGCCCTCGATCAGGGCGACCCGCACGCCGCCGACCGGGCCGGAGAACGGCAGGCCGGAGAGCTGGGTCGACATCGACGCGGCGTTGATCGCCAGCACGTCGTAGGGCTGGTCGGGGTCGAGCGCGAGGACGGTGATGACCACCTGGACCTCGTTGCGCAGGCCCTTCTTGAAAGTCGGGCGCAGCGGCCGGTCGATCAGGCGGCAGGTGAGGATCGCGTCCTCACCCGGACGACCCTCGCTGCGGAAGAACGAGCCGGGGATCTGGCCCACGGCGTACATCCGCTCCTCGACGTCGATGGTGAGGGGGAAGAAGTCGAACTGGTCCTTGGGCTGCTTGCCGGCGGTCGTCGCCGACAGCAGCATCGTCTCGTCGTCGAGGTAGGCCGTGACTGCTCCCGCAGCCTGGCGGGCCAGCAGGCCGGTCTCGAACTTGAGGGTGCGGGTGCCGAAGCGGCCGTTGTCTAGAACGGTCTCTACGGCGGAAATGATGGGTTCAGACATGGGCTCTCGTGCCCTGTCCTTTCTCTTCGCGGAGCGACCCCGCGAACGCCCGCTGGACTTGTCCTGCGTCCGGCCGGTCTTCGATCGAGATCCGCGGCCCATCCCAGGGGGACGGTCCGAAGACCACTACCGAGGACCGGGGCCGACGTGTGCGGGCCGCTCCTGGTTCGGTTGCGTGTTCAATTATGCAAGAAGGATCCGGGAGACCCGGAACGTGGAAGGAGCGGCCACCCGGTGGGGCGGCCGCTCCGCGGCGTCAGCGGCGCAGGCCGAGACGCTCGATGATCGAGCGGTAGCGCTCGATGTCGGTCTTGTTCAGGTAGTTCAGCAGTCGCCGACGCTGACCCACGAGCAGCAGCAGACCACGACGCGTGTGGTGATCGTGCTTGTGCTCCTTCAGGTGCTCGGTCAGGTGGCTGATGCGGTGGCTGAGCAGCGCGATCTGCACCTCGGGCGAGCCGGTGTCGCCCTCAGTCGTGGCGTAGTCGGCGATGATCTTCTTCTTGGTATCCGCGTCGGTACCGATCGACATCCAGGCTCCCTCTCGGCCCCTGAGGGGCACGCTCGTTGCGCGGCGCGCCGGGGCCTGTTCACCCGGGCACTCTCTGTCCGCGGCCGTTGCACGGCAACCGAAGGAGGCTATCAGCGGGCTCTCACGCTGCCCAAAACGCCGTCGACCCGCCAGCGGACGGAGTCGGGCGGGCGCGATCAGACGCTCGGTGGGGGGTCCTGGCGCTGCGCCTGCTCGGTCGTGGTCTGCGTGCCGTCGGCGTGTGTCGTCGTCGACACCGTGCGGGACCCGCGGCCGCGGGTCATCGCGGCGGCGTTGAGCACGATCGCGAGGACGCCGACCGCGGCGAGGATCCAGCCGATCATCGTCAGGTCGACGTTGTTGATCGTGTCGCGGACGGCCAGGGCGAGGATCAGGCCCACCGCGAGCAGGAAGATGCCGAGTCCGTAGCCCATGTAGCGCTCCTTCCGTCGGTCCACCCGGGCGGGTAGGACGTCGGGCGGAGCCGTTCCCCTTCTGCGCCGCATCATGCGCCGAGTCGGCATATGACGACTCGGCGCGGTTTCGACGTACCTGTGTGCCGAGTCGGCGGGTCTCGTGCGTACCTATGTGCCGAGTCGGCGTGGCTCAGCCCTCGACGATGCGGCGGGCGAGGTCGTCCCAGGCCTCCGTGATCCGCGCCAGCCGCATCTCCTCGATCTCGACCTGCTGCTCCAGGATCGGCACCTCGAGAGGCGCGAGCAGGGCCGTGGCCAGGAACGCGACGTCGCCGCGGACTCCCAGCTCGCCGAGGAGGTAGCGCACGTGCATCGCGATGAAGGACATCGCGGCGTAGCTGCGGGTGCCCGCCCGGCCCGCCGCCGAGATCAGCGACCGATGGAGCAGGTTCAGCTCGATCCGGGCGTGGCCCAGTGCGAGGAGGCGCTCCATCGGGGGCGCCCCGGGTCCCAGTGGCGGCGGACCGGACAGGATGGCGGCCTGGAACCCCGTCTCGCTGCGGTTGAGGACCGCGGCCATCAGTCCCTCGCGGCTCTCGAAGCGCCGGAACACGGTGCCCTTGCCCACGCCGGCGCGCGCCGCGACGGCGTCCATCGTCACCGCGCCGACCCCGCAGTGGTCGATCAGGGCCTGCGCCGCCCGGAGGAGCGCGTCGCGGTTGCGCGCGGCGTCGCGGCGTTCGGCCGGCTCGTCGTCGGCGAGCGGCAGGCGGATCGGCACGTGGTCACGCTAGCCCTCCCCGGAGACAGCGACCCAGTGCTCGGAATAGAAACGGACCATGGTCCGTTTAGTGCCGCATGACCGATCACAGCGACATCCGCAGCTCCCACGTCGTCGTCCTCCTCGGCAGCGTGCGCGCGGACTCCTACAACCGCCGGATCGCCGAGCGCCTCCAGGCCGAGGCACCCCAGGGCGTCACGCTCGAGATCGCCACCGGGCTGGCCGAGCTGCCGTTCTACAACGAGGAGCTCGACACCACCGAGACGCTGCCGACCGCCGTGCGCGAGGTGCGCGCCCAGGTGTCCGCGGCGGACCGGGTGCTCGCGGTCACCCCGGAGTACAACGGCACGATGCCGGCGGTCCTCAACAACGCGATCGACTGGCTGTCCCGTCCGTACGGCGCGGGGGCGCTCAAGGGCAAGCCGTTCGCGGTCGTCGGCGCGACGCCGACCCGGTCCGGCGGCAGGTGGTCGCACGACGACGCGCGCCGATCGGCCACGGTTGCCGGCGCCGACGTGGTCCCCGACCTGGTGCTCTCGCACTCGACCCTGGACGCCGACGTGTTCGAGGACCCGGAGGTCTTCGCGAAGTTCCTGGGTGTCCTGCTCGGCCTGGTCGAGCACCAGCCCGTCACCGAGGCCGCTGCCTGACCTCGCCACTCAACGGGGATCGAGGACCTGGCGCACGGCCGCACGGGCGGCCTTCGGGTCGCTGGCGGCCAGGGCGGCCTCGGCGGCGTCCTCGAGGACGTCCATGGTCGCTGCGCAGAGGCGCGCTCCGACCGGCCGGACCGCGGCCGAGGCCATCGACAGCGACGTGATGCCCATGCCCACCAGGACGCAGGCCAGCAGCGGGTCGGCGGCGGCCTCGCCGCAGACGCCGACGGGCTTGCCTGCCTGCTTGCCCGCCTCGGCGGTGATCGCCACCAGCTGGAGCACGGCGGGCTGCCACGGGTCGGTCAGATGCGCGAGGTCGGTCGCCATCCGGTCGGCGGCCATGGCGTACTGGGTCAGGTCGTTGGTGCCGATGGACAAGAAGTCGACCACCTCCAGCATCCGGTGTGCCAGCAACGCCGCCGATGGCACCTCGACCATCACTCCGGGCCTCAGCTTTCGCGTGCGCACCTTCTCGGCGAACTCCGCGGCCTCGGCCACGGTGGCGACCATCGGCGCCATCACCCAGGTCTCGGTGCCCGTCTCGCGGGCCGCGGCGGCGATGCCGTCGAGCTGCCGCTCGAGCAGGTCGGGGTTGTCGAAGGACAGCCGCAGCCCACGCACGCCGAGCGCCGGGTTCTCCTCGCCTTCGTGGGTCGCGAAGGCGACCGGCTTGTCCGACCCGGCGTCGAGCGTGCGCACCACGACGTAGCGTCCGGCGAACGGCGCCAGCACCTCGGCGTAGATGGCCCCCTGCTCCTCGACCGACGGCTCCTCGGTGCGGTTGAGGAAGCACAGCTCGGTGCGGAAGAGGCCGACTCCCTCCACGGGGCCGGTGGCGGCGGCCCGGGCCGACTCGCCGTCGGCGACGTTGGCCAGGATCTTCACCTTGGTGCCGTCGGCGGTCTCGCCCGGCCCGCTCCACGAGGCGAGCGCCGCACGATCCGCCCGGTCGGCCTCGACCAGGCGCCGCGCCTCGGCGGCGTCGGGGGACGTCGCGACGGTGCCCGCGACGCCGTCCACGAGCAGCGGGGTGCCGGGGGTCAGGCCGAGTGCGCCCGCGGTGCCGACGACGCAGGGGATGCCCAGCTGCCGGGCGATGATCGCGGTGTGGCTCGTGGGTCCGCCGCGCTCGGTCACCAGGGCGACGACGACGCGGGGGTCGAGGGTCGCGGTGTCGGAGGGGGCGAGATCCTCGGCGACGAGCACCACCGGCGTGTCGGGCAGCTGGACCCCCGGCTCCGGCTCGCCGACCAGGTGCGCGACCACGCGCCGCTCGATGTCGCGCAGATCGGTGACCCGCTCGGCCATCAGCCCTCCCATGGAGTCGAAGACCTGGGCGAACTGCTCGACCGCGGCGTGCACCGACGCGAGCAGGTCGTCGCCGGAGGCCAGATGCTTGCGGACCGCCGAGCGCAGCCCCTTGTCGCGCGCCAGTCCCGCGCTGGCCGTCAACACCTCGGCCGCGGCGTCCGAGGCCTTCTCCGCCCGGCGTACGAAACCCTCGGAGACCGCCGCAGCCGCCTGGTCGTAGACGGCGAGGCCGGACTCGGCGTCGAGTCCCGAGGAGTCGAATCGCGCGATCGCCTGCGGCGACACCTCGCCGCGGACCACGACTGCCGGACCGTAGGCGACCCCGGGGACGACGGGAGTCCCGTGCAGCGTGGTCGACGACTCGGGGCTGGACGCAAGGTCGCTCATGGCGACACGCTGCCACGGACCGGCTTGACAAGTCAACAGATTCGGGCGTAAAACCACACATACACAGACAGGAGTCCGCGTTGACGATGTACGCCGAGGAGCGTCAGCAGGCCATTGCGCGCCTGGTCAGCCAGCGCGGCCGGGTGTCGGTCAACCAGCTGGCACGAGAGTACGACGTGACCACCGAGACGGTGCGCCGCGACCTGTCGACTCTCGAGCGGATGGGCCTGGTACGCCGCGTCCACGGCGGCGTCGTGCCGCCGTCGTCCATCTCCCTGATCGAGGCCGGGCTGCGGGAGCGCGACCTGGTCAACACCGAGACCAAGGAGCGGATCGCGCGCGCCGCCCTCGAGCTGCTGCCACCGGCGAACGGGACCATCGTGCTCGACGCGGGGACCACCACCAGCAGGCTCGCCTCCCTGCTGCCGCTCGACCATCCGCTGACGGTGGTGACCCACGCCGTGCCGATCGCGGCCCGGCTGGCCGGTCAGCGCCATCTCGACCTGCGCCTCCTGCCTGGACGCGTGCGCCGGACCACGCAGGCCGCCGTGGGCGCGGACACCGTGGAGGCCCTGTCGCACCTCCGGGTCGACGTGACCTTCGTCGGGACCAACGGCGTCACCCCCGACCACGGCCTGACCACCCCCGACCCCGACGAGGCCGCGGTCAAGCGCGCTCTGATCGGCGCCGGTCGCCAGGTCGTCGCGGTCGCCGACGCGTCGAAGTTCGGGATCGAGACGGCCGTGAGGTTCGCCGCGCCCGGCGAGATCGACGTCCTGGTCACCGACAGCGCCGTCTCCACGGCAGACCGTCGCGCGCTGGCCAAGGCCGGCGTCGAGGTGGTCGTGGCATGAGCATCGTCCGCGGCCGGGACGGCCTCGCCCCATGATCGTGACCCTGACGGCGAACCCCAGCCTGGACCGCACCGTCAACCTCACCGGCCGGCTCGAGCGCGGCGCCGTCCAGCGCGCCGAGTCGGTCATCTCGCAGGCGGGCGGCAAGGGCGTGAACATCTCGCGCGCCTGCGTCGCTGCCGATCTCCCCTCCATCGCCGTGCTGCCGGCGCCCAAGGGCGACCCCTTCGTCCACGAGCTGCTCGCCGCCGGGATCGACTGCCGCCCGGTCGAGCACGAGGGCGACCTTCGGGTGAACGTCACGATCACCGAGCCCGACGGCACGACGACGAAGCTCAACAGCCCCGGCCCCCAGGCCACCCCCCGGCTGCTCGCCGAGCTCCAGGACGCCCTGGTACGGCGTGCCGCCGGGGCCGACTGGACGGTGCTCGCAGGCTCCCTGCCCCCCGGTGCCCCTCCGGAGTGGTACGCCGGACTCGTGGTCGCCCTGCGAGCCGCCGGCGCCAGGGTCGCGGTCGACACCAGCGACGCACCCCTGCGCGCCCTGGTCGACGGTCTCACCCGCGACCGGACCTGCGCGCCCCACCTGATGAAGCCGAACGGCGAGGAGCTCGCGTCGTTCACCGGCCAGCACGCCGAGCAGCTCGAGGCCGAGCCCGCGGCGGCCGCGGAGGCCGCCTTCGACCTGGTCCGGCGCGGGGTCGAGTCGGTGCTGGTGACCCTCGGCCCGCACGGTGCGGTGCTCGTCAACCGCGGGGGTGCCTGGCATGCCGCTCCCCCGCCCACGACCGTCGTCAGCACCGTCGGGGCCGGCGACTCCAGCCTCTTCGGCTACCTCCTGGGCGACGTGACCGGTCGCGCGCCCGAGCAGCGACTCTCCCTCGCCGTGGCCTACGGCAGCGCCGCCGCAGGCCTACCCGGCACGACCATCCCCCACCCCCGGCAGGTGCGCACGGAGCTCGTGCACGTCACCCGTCTCAACCTGCCACAAGGAGTCTGACCCCATGTCCGACCTCATCACCAGCGCACTGGTGCGACTCGATGCCGATCTCGGCACCGAGAAGCACGAGGTGATCCGAGCACTGGCCGCCATCGTGGCCGACGCCGGGCGCACCTCCGACCCCGACCAGCTCGCCACCGACGCGATCACCCGCGAGGGCACCGCCCCGACCGGGCTGGCCGGCGGCATCGCGATCCCCCACTGCCGGACCGCGGCCGTCGAGGAGCCGACCCTGGCGTTCGTCCGCCTCCAGCCGACCGTGGAGTTCGGTGCCAAGGACGGGCCCGCGGACCTGGCCTTCCTGATCGCCGCCCCGGCCGGCGGCGACGTGACCCACCTCCAGCTGCTGACCAAGCTGGCCCGGGCCCTCGTGCGCGCCGACTTCACCGCCGGGCTGCGCGACGCCACGACCGACCAGGAGGTCGTCGACCTCGTCCTCGAGGTCGTCGCGGACGCACCCGCGGCCACCCCTGCCGCCGCCCCCGGCCCGGCTGCGGCAGGGACCGGCGAGAAGTCCCTGGTCGCGGTGACGGCGTGCCCCACCGGCATCGCCCACACCTACATGGCGGCCGAGGCCCTGGAGGCAGCCGCGGCCAAGGCCGGTGTCCCGATAGCGGTCGAGACCCAGGGCTCGGCCGGATCCAAGCCGCTCTCCCCCGCGACCATCGCCGCGGCGTCGGCGGTGATCTTCGCCGTCGACGTGGGGGTCCGCGACCGTGGCCGCTTCGCCGGCAAGCCGGTGGTCTCCTCGGGGGTCAAGCGCCCCATCGACGACGGCGACGCGATGATCGCCGAGGCCCTGAGGTACGCCGAGGACCCCAACGCCCCGCGCGTCGAGGGCAGCGTCGTGGCGGGCGAGAGCACGGGCGGTGGCGCCGGCGAGTCGTGGGGCGCGCGCACCCGTCGCGTCCTGATGACCGGCGTGTCGTACATGATCCCGTTCGTCGCCGCCGGCGGTCTGATGATCGCGCTCGGCTTCCTCTTCGGCGGCTACGAGATCGTCGGGCCCTACGGCGACATCGCCGTCCACAACACGCTGTTCGACCTGCCGGACGCCGGCGCCCTCGGCCTTCACCACGTGCTCTTCGGCACCGGGTTCTTCGCCAGTGGCTTCTTCGCCTACGTCGGCGCGCTGTTCTTCATCATCGGCAAGACGGCGTTCGCCCTCTTCATCCCCGCGTTGGCCGGATACATCGCCTATGCCATCGCCGACCGGCCGGGCATCGCCCCGGGCTTCATCCTGGGCGGGCTCGCGACCAACCTGTTCAACGTGACGGCGACCAACGGCACCGCCCTCCCCGCGACCGGCTTCCTCGGCGCCATCGCCGGCGGTGTGCTGGCCGGCGTCATCGCCCACTGGATCGCGGGCTGGAAGGTGCCGACCTGGGCTCGTGGCCTGATGCCGGTGATGGTCATCCCGCTGCTGACGTCGGTGATCGCCGGACTGCTGATGATCATCGTCCTGGGCAAGCCCATCGCCTGGCTGATGGACAGGCTCAACGCCGGGCTGACCAACATGAGCGGCAGCAGCGCGGTGGTCCTGGGCATCATCTTGGGCCTGATGATGGCCTTCGACATGGGCGGTCCGCTCAACAAGGTCGCCTACGTCTTCGCCACCACGGGGATCGGCGCCGCCGGGCTGGCCAGCAACGCGCCGCAGCTGAAGATCATGGCTGCCGTCATGCTGGCCGGCATGGTCCCGCCGATCGCGCTGGCGCTGGCCACGGTGCTGCGGCCGCAGCTGTTCACCGTCGCCGAACGGGAGAACGGCAAGGCGGGCTGGCTGCTCGGGGCGTCGTTCATCACCGAGGGCGCGATTCCCTTCGCGGCCGCCGACCCCCTGCGCGTGATCCCCTCGATCATGATCGGCAGTGCGGTGACCGGTGGGCTCAGCGAGCTCCTCGGAGTCGCCGTCCGCGCCCCGCACGGGGGGATCTTCGTGATCTTCGCCGTCCACAACATCCTGGGCTACGTGATCGCTCTGGCTGTGGGCGTGGTCGTCGGCGCCTTCGCCGTGGTGACGGCCAAGACCGCCTGGCCCAGCGACCCCGAGCTCGCCACCGTCTGACCCCGAGCACCATCCCACCGCAGAAGGAGACCCCCATGCCCACCAAGTCCGTCGTCGTCGGCTCCGCCGTCGGCCTCCACGCCCGTCCCGCCGCGATCATCTCCGAGGCCGCCGGCGAGCTCGACTCCGAGGTGCTCCTCGGAGTGCCCGGGGGCGACCCGGTCGACGCCAGCTCGGCGCTGATGATCATGACCCTCGGCGCCGGCAAGGGCGACACGGTCGAGGTCTCCGGCGACGTCGAGGCGGACGTCGACGCGATCGCGACCCTCGTCGAGCAAGACCTCGACGCCTGAGTTCCGAGCGATAGTACGGATCACGAGGCTGCCTCCAAGGACCCCGAGACCCGCCTCGTGATCCGTACTATCGCGTGGGGGCATTACGCCGGCGTTACGCCGGGTGGCTGGACTGGTCGTGACCTGAGCCCACGGGCTCACCCCATGACCGGAAGAGAGTCGCCATGCAACGCTCCAGGCGGGTCGCCGTACCCGCACTCACCGCCGTCGCCGGGCTCGTCCTGGCCAGCGCCGTCGCCGGCCTCGCCGCCGGGTCGGCCGGCGCCGCAACCCCCGACCGCGGCAAGACCGGCAAGACCTTCAACCTCCAGTCCGGCACGACGCTGTCCGGGTACGACGCGGCCACGACCAAGAACGGCACGACGTACGTCGCGTGGATCGGCGACAAGTCGAGCACCCCGGGTCTGCGCAACCTCCACCTGTGCGTGCTGAAGACCAAGTCGAAGTCGTGCGTCGGGGGCGTGCAGGGCACCACCGCCCTCGGTGACTCGTCGGCCCAGAACGTCAAGGTCGTCGTCTCCGGCAACAACGTCGAGCTCGTCTGGATCGCCCAGGTCGACCCGGACAGCGGCGAGTTCAGCGGCGTGTTCGGCACCAACGTCGTCTCCCACAACAAGCTGGGCACGTCCCTGGCCGTCCCCGGCGCACCCACTCTCGGCACGCTCACCTCGGCGATCGCCCACAAGGGTGGAGGCGTGAGCATCGCCGCGGTCGGTGAGGTCGGCACCCTGGACAGGCGTGCGTACTACTACTCGACGGTCTCGGCGACGCCGAAGACCTTCGTCCGGCCCTACTTCGTGGGCAATGCCCAGCTGGCCGACAACGGCAAGCGCACGGTGCTCACCACCAGCGCCTACGGCTCGCTGTCGGGCAAGGTGGCGGTCGCCTCGAAGCCCTCCCACGGCTCCGGGTGGACCGGGTTCAAGAACGTCGCCGGCTCCTACACCCGGGGCAACATCGAGCAGATCGTCAGGGCCGGGAAGAAGATCCGGATGGTGGGCGTCAGCGCCAAGGACATCTACACACCCGACACCTGGACCTTCAAGGGCAAGTCGTTCGGCAAGGCCAAGAAGAGCGGTGACGGCAACAACATCTCCTCGATCGACGCCAACTCGGACGGCACCGGCCGCCTGGTCACCGTCGACGAGGAGTCCGGCGGCCTGATGGTCGCGAACTTCGCCAAGGGCTCGCACGCGTACCGCTTCCTGTTCAAGGTGAAGCAGACCATCGCCGGCGGCGCACCCCAGATCACCACCCGGTCGAACGGTCGTGGCTTCCTGATCTGGGGCATCGACAAGACAGGGGTCACCGGCCAGATCCTGCGGGCCCAGGCGATCAAGGTCCCGATGCCGCCCAAGCACCACCACCATCACCGGGGTGCTCATGGCCACGCGGGCACGTTCACGATGCTCGGGCGACTCTGACCCGGAGTCGCGGGGACGTCCGTGGGCGTACGTCGGCCCGTCCTCCGAGGAGGGCGGGCCGACGACGGTCCTATCATCGGCGTGTGCGCATCGGCCTGCTGGGCGGCGTCGCGGTCACCGGGGGTGAGCCGACCGAGACGGTCGAGGGCGCCCACCTGGGGGGCCGGCGCGCCCATCTCCTGGTCGCGGCACTCGCGCTGGAGCCGGGGCCGATGGCCGCCGACCGACTCGCCTCGCTGATCTGGGACGAGCCGCCCTCCACCTGGCGGGTGGCGGTCCGAGGCCTCGTGGCCGACCTGCGCAAGCGCCTCGCCGAGATCGGGTCAGACGTCGTGGTGACCACGCCGACCGGCTACCGGCTGGCCGCGGGTGTCACCACCGACGTGGCCGAGCTGGAGGCGACGGTGGCCACCGCCGCCGGGCTACGTGCCACCGGCCGCTGGCACGCGCTGGTCTCGCGGCTGGGGCCAGCCCCGACGCTGGACCCCGCCGACCTCGCCGCCGGCCTCGACGCAGCGTGGCTCGACCCGCACCGGGCGCGGCTGCGCGAGACCGTGCTCCAGGCCGGGCTGCTCGCCACCGCGGCGTACGGCGAGCTGGACGACCACCCCGCCGCGGTCGCCCTCGGCCGGCACCTCGTGGCCGCACACCCGCTGGACGAGCGCGTGCATCGCGCCCTCATCTCGGCCCTCGCAGCAGCCGGCGACCGGTCGGCGGCGGTGCAGGCCTTCGAGGCCTGTCGGAGCCTGCTCACCGAGGAGCTCGGCGTCGACCCCTCGGCCGACACGGTCGCGACGTACCTCCACGTCCTGGAGACGGCGGAGCCGACGGGGCCCGCTCGCCTGCCGAAGTCAGGCACGTCGTTCGTCGGGCGCGAGTCCGACCTGCGCCGACTGGCCAGCGCGGCCAGCCGACCGGGACTCGTGACAGTCACCGGGCCCGGAGGCGTCGGCAAGTCGCGGCTGGCCCAGGAGGTCGCCGCCCGCGCGGTCGACCTGCCCGGCGGTCGGCACTGGGTCTCCCTGGCACACGTCGCCGAGGACGCCCTCGTCGACGCGACCGTGGCGATGACCCTGGGGCTTCCCGCCAGCGGCGACGAGCCGGCCCGGACCGTCGCCCGCCATCTGGCCAGGCTCGGGCGCACGGTCGTCGTGCTCGACGGCTGCGAGGCCGTGCGCGACGGCGCGGCGTCGATGGCCCACTCGCTCCTGGAGGGCGCGCCCGACACGACCGTGGTGGTCACGAGCCGAGTGGCGCTCGGGCTCTCCGAGGAGCGCGTCATCGTCCTCGCGCCACTCGCGCTGCCCGAGGACGCCACCCCGGACGAGCTCGCGGCCAGCGAGCCGGTCCGGCTGATCGCCGACCGGATCTCGGAGTACGGCGGTGAGCTGGTCGTCGACGCCGACCTCGCGTCGTACCTCGACGCACTGTGCCGCCACTGCGCCGGCCTGCCGCTGGCGTTGGAGCTGGTGGCCGCGCAGCTGACCGCGATGTCCCCGGCCGATGTCGTGGAGCATCTCGACGAGATGGCCGCCGGCTCGGTCGACGCCGTACGCCAGGTCGCCGAGGCGAGCCATGCCCTGCTCCAGCCCGACGAGGCGGCGGTGTTTCGCCGGATGTCGGTGCTCGAGGGAGCAGCGGACCTGATCGCGGTGCGTGCGGTGTCGGCCGGCGACGACGTCGCCGCGGTGCGCGTCGTTCGGCTCCTGCGCGAGCTCGGCGACCGCAACCTGGTCACCGCGCACCGGTCGGGTTCGCGATGGACCTACGAGCAGGACGACGACCTGCACCGGTTCGCCCGTCAGCACCTGGTCGCCGCGGGTGAGGAGCGGGAGGCCTACCTGCGCCTGGCCGACCTCGTCCAGTCGACGCTTCCCGACGACCCGCGCTCGCCCCCGGCACCGTTCGCCGAGTCGGTGAGCGCGCTGCTGCCCTCGGTGCGTGGGCTGCTGGGCGCGGGCGTGGCTGGGACCGCCGACAGGACCCGCTGCCTGGAGGTGGCGTTCCGGCTGCACCGCTACTGGGCCGCCACCAACGTCGGCGAGGGCCGCTTCTGGCTGAGCCGGCTGCTCGCGGACCGCGGCGACGAGGACGAGCAGTGGGCCGGGTACGCGACGTACGCGCTGGGCTACCTCAACTACTGGGCGGGCGAGGACACCGCAGCCGTGCCCCAGCTCGAGCGGGCCATCGAGCTGCTCGCCGACGTCGACAGCGCCTACGTGGCCCGCGCCCAGATCTTCCTCGCCGGCATCCTCGACGACCTCGACCGCGGCCCTGCGGCAGTGGCACTGGTCCGGCAGGCGATCGAGTCGGCCTCCGGGCACGGGATCGACCTGCGGGTGAGTGCTGCGATGGGACTCGGCAGCGTGCTCGGCGAACGCGGGGACCCCGAGGCAGCGGCGTACGCCGAGGCAGCCCTCGACCTCTGCGAGAGCGGTGGGTCGGCCGAGCAGCTGGCCGCAAGCCTGCCGACGGCCTCCATGGTGGCCTGGCAGGTCGGTGCCCTGGACCGGGTCCGACGGTGGGTCGAGCGCGCGATGCCGATGCACACCGAGCAGCGTCGGATCGCCCGGGTGGTGCTCCTCCAGGTCGCCTGCGGCCTGCATCTGGTCGACGGAGACCTCGACGCGGCCGTGGAGGTCGGGCGCTCCGCCGACCTGGAGGGCACCGAGCTGGGCGTCGAGCGCGAGCTGCCGCTGGTCCGCTCACTGCTCGCCCTGGCGCTGCTGGCGCGCGGCGACCTCGACGAGGCTCACGACCGGGCGCGAGCAGCCGTCACGGCTGCCGTGGCCCTGACCTACCAGTTCCCGCTGGCCAGCGCGCTGGAGGCCGCGGCTCTGGTCGCGACGGCCCGCGGCGTACCGGCCGGGGAGGTCGCCCCGTGGGTGGCCACGGCTGCCCAGATCCGCGTGCAGGGCGACCGGCCGGTCCCGGCCCTTCTGGCGGCCCGGGTCGCACTCCTCCGCGACTCCCTGCCTGCCAGCGACCCGCTCCCGATCCCCACCGTCGTCGCCGCCGTCCTCGCCCGTTGAGAGGCGAGTTCCAACCCGTTGAGTTGCGTGTTCCAACCCGTCGAGTTGCGTGTTCCGGCCCGTTGAGGTCCGGGTCGGAACTCGCCGCTCAACGGGTTGGAACACGCAACTCGACGGGTTGGAACACGCAATTCGACGGGTTGGAACACGCAACTCAACGGTGGTAGGACCAGGCGGCGGCGAGTCGGCGGACGATCTCGCGGAGCCGATCGGGGCTCGTCGCGATGTTCAGCCGCACGTGACCGGCGAGCCCGGGCGCGTAGTCGTGACCGGGCGCGACCTTGACCCGACCTCGGTCGAAGGCGACCTCGGCCGGGTCTGCGTGCCCGTAGGCGCGAGCGTCGAGCCACACCAGGTAGGTCGCCTCCAGGGGCCGCATCCGCGCCAGCGGCAGCTGCTCGGCGAGGAGGTCGGACAGCTGGCTCCGCAACCCGTCGAGGCGCTCCACCAGGGAGGCCAGCCACCCGTCCCCGTCGGTGTACGCCGAGACCGCGGCCACCACTCCCAGTGGCGACCACGAGTCGTTGCGCGACATCGGCACCTCGGTGAGGCGGCGGCGGGTCTCGGGGTCGGGCGCCAGCAGCTGGGCGCAGCGCAGGCCGGCGGTGTTGAACGCCTTCGATGCCGCGACGACGGCCACCGCGTGGTCGTGGGTGCCCTCGATGGCGAGGTACGACGTGTGCGCGGCGCCCGGCAGCACCAACGGCGCGTGGATCTCGTCGCAGACGACACGGGCGCCGTGCCGCACCACGACGTCGCGGATCCCCTCCAGCTCGGCCCGCGAGAAGACGCGGCCCCACGGGTTGTGCGGCTGGGTGAGCAGCAGCGTCCGGGCTCCGTCTGCCAGCAGCGCGTCGAGCCGGTCGAGGTCGATCTCGGCGCGCTGTGCGTCGGCGTCGAGCACGAGGTCGACCCGGCGCCGCCCGGTGAGGTCGGCGACGTCGAGCTGGGGCGAGTAGCCCGGCACGAGGAACACCACCGGTGCGGGCTCGGAGAGCACGTCGATCGCGACCCGCACCCCCGCCGTGACGTCGACGACGGGGTAGACCCACTCCGGCTCCACCTCGCCGCCGTAGTGGCGGGCGGCGAACCCGGCGTAGGCCTCCCCCAGCTCCGGGGTGTAGCCGAAGACCGGGTACCCCGTCACGCCGTCGCGGACGGCGCGCAGCACCGCCTCGTGGACGATCGGGTCGAGCGCGTAGTCCATCTCGGCGACCCAGGCCGGCAGCACGTCGGCCGGCACCGTGCCCCACTTCAGGATGAGCGCACGCCGCGCCTCCTCGTCGGTCAGGTCGACGACCGGACGCCGCTCGCTCACGGCTGCCCCAGCAGCTCGCGGGCCGTGCGTACGTCGTCGTGCATCGTCGCCACCAGCGCCTCCACCCCGTCGAACCTCTCCATCCCCCGGATCCGCTCGACGAAGGCGACCTCGACCTCGACGTCGTAGAGCTCGAGGTCGTCGCGGTCGAGCACATAGGACTCCACCCGACGCTCACGCTCGCCCTCGAACGTCGGGTTGGTGCCGACACTGATCGCCGCCGGGTAGCGCTGGCCGGTGTCGATGCGGCGCAGCCACCCGGCGTAGACGCCGTCGGCGGGGGCGGCCGAGAGCGCACGGGTCGGCACGTTGGCGGTCGGGAACCCGAGCTCGCGACCTCGTCGGTCGCCACGGACGACGACACCACGCACCACGAAGGGACGGCCGAGCGCCTCCGCGGCGCCGGCGACGTCACCGGCGGCCAGACAGGTACGCACGTAGGTCGAGGACCACACCTGAGGGCCGCCGTCGAGGGCGACGCCGACGACCTGGAACCCGAGGTCGACCCCGCTGGCGGTCAGCGTCACGACGTCTCCGGCGGCTCGGGCGCCGTACCGGAAGTTGGTGCCGACCACAACCACGGCCGCATGCAGGACCTCGGACAGGACCCGCCGGGCGAACTCCTCGGGTTGCCAGGAGGCGACGTCGAGGTCGAAGGGAAGCGCCAGGACGTCGTCGACGCCGGCGGTGCGGAGCAGCTCGGCCCGGGTCGCGATGTCGGTGATGGCGACCGGGGCGTGCTCGGGGCGCAGCACGGCCATCGGATGCGGGTCGAAGGTGACCGCGACGACCCGCAGGCCCTGCCCCTCGGCCGCCTGGCGGGCCTCGCGTACGACGTGCTGGTGGCCGAGGTGGACGCCGTCGAAGTTCCCGATCACCACGCAGGTGCGGCCGAGGTCTGGTGGGACGTCGTCCAGGGACCGCCAGATCTGCACGCGTCGCAGCCTATTGGTCACCGGGTGGCGCCGTACCTGCGCAGGGCCTCGGCCCGCTCCTCGGCATGGTCGAGCACCGGCCTGGGGTAGCCGCGGTCGTAACCGTCGGCGACCGTCCAGGGCTCGTGCGCACGACGCCCGGAGACGTGCGCGAGCTCGGGCACCCAGCGGCGGACATAGTCGCCCTCGGGGTCGAACGTGCGGCCCTGGGTGACCGGGTTGAAGACGCGTGGGTACGGCGCGGCGTCCGTCCCCGTCCCCGCGACCCACTGCCACCCGTGGTTGTTGCTGGCGAGGTCGCCGTCGATGAGATGGTCCAGGAAGTGTCGCGCACCCGCCGGCCACCACACGTGGACGTCCTTGCACAGGAAGCTCGCCGTGATCATCCGCACCCGGTTGTGCATCCAGCCGGTCTCGGCGAGCTGCCGCATCCCGGCATCGACGATCGGGAACCCGGTGCGCCCGGTCTTCCACGCCTCGACGAGGTCGGCGACCGGACCCGGGGCGTCGTAGCGCATCGAACCCAGCTCGGGCCGCAGGTCACGCCACGCCGACTCCGGCTCGCAGGAGAGGACGTCGGCGTAGAACTCGCGCCAGGCCAGCTCGTCGACGAAGGAGCGGGCCGCCTCGGAGCGTGCGCCCGCCAGGTCGGCGAGGATCGTGCGGGGGTGGATCGCGCCGACCTTGAGGTACGGCGAGAGCCTGCTCGTGCCGGGCCGGTCCGGCCGGTCCCGCCCGTCGGCGTAGTCGGCGAGCTCTGCGTCGCGGAAGGCGCGCCATCGGCGCAGGGCAGCGCCCTCTCCCGCGGTCGGGAGCTCGACCGGGCAGTCCGCGAGCGCCCGGTCGAGCCGGATGGCGGCGCGTGCCTCGGAGCGGTCCTCGCCGAGCCGCACTCCCCGCGGCGACGTCGCGGGGTCGGCCCAGCCGTGCTCGCGCCAGGCCCGCGCGAACGGCGTGAAGACGCGGTAGGGGCGGCCCTGCCTCGTCGTCACCCGGCCCGGCCCCACGGCGTACGGCGAGCCCGTGGCGACCCACGCGACGTCGCGCTCGGCAAGCCGCCGGCGCACTCTGCGGTCACGGCGCACGCCGTACGGCGTGGTCTCGGCGCTGACGTGCACCGAGTCGGCGCCGACCTCGTGGGCGAAGGCCGCGACCTTCGTCTCCGGGTCACCCACCCGGACGCTCAGACGCCCGTCGTAGGACTGGGCGGCCGCGCGGACGCTGGCCGCCAGCCAGCCCCGGCGCACCGGCCCGGCGCTGTCCCACAGCACCGGGTCGATCACGAACAGCACGCGCACGCCGTCCGCGCCCGCGTCGGCGGCTGCGTCCAGGGCGGGCAGGTCGCGGCGCCGGAGGTCGCGGCGGAGCCACAGGACACTGGTCATCGCGACCAGCCTGTCACGGCGCGCCGGACAGCCGCCTCACCCGCTCGGGAGGAGTCAGACGAAGACCGCCACGGCCCGGGCGGATCCGTCTCCCGGCTCGTAGAGCGCCAGGAAGGTGCCGTCGGGCGCGAACAGCGCCGTCGTCGCGTCGAGGGCGAGCTCCAGGCGACGACCGACCCGCACGTGCGCGGCCTGCGCCTCGTCGAGGTCGCGGCTGGGGAACGTCGCCCGAGCCGCCTCGGCGATCGGCGTCATCGCGAAGGCGGCGGAGAGCTGTTCCAGGGTCATGGCGCCGTCGAGGTCGAAGGGCCCGACCGCCGTCCGCCGCAGCGCGGTCAGGTGCCCGCCGACGCCCAGGGCGGCACCGAGGTCGCGGGCGATCGCCCGGATGTAGGTGCCGCTGGAGCAGTGCACCTCGAGCTCGACCGTCGGCAGGTCGACGGAGACCGCGTCGAGGGCGTGCACCGTGACCCGACGGGCCTCGAGCCTGACCTCCTCGCCCGCGCGGACGCGCGCGTAGGCGCGCTTCCCGTCGACCTTGATCGCGGAGACGGCGCTCGGCACCTGGTCGATCTCACCGCGGAACGCCGCCAGCGCCGCGCGTACGTCGGCCACCGTCAGGCCGTCGAGGGGGCGGCTCGCCACGACCTCGCCGTCCGCGTCGTCGGTCGTCGTCGAGACCCCGAGCCGGACGACGGCGGCGTAGCGCTTGTCGCTCAGCGCCAGGTGTCCGAGCAGCCGCGTGGCGCGGTTGATGCCCAGCACGAGCACGCCGGTCGCCAGCGGGTCGAGGGTGCCCGCATGACCGACCTTGCGGGTGCCCGCCAGACGGCGTACGCGGGCGACGACGTCGTGCGACGTCATGCCGCCCGGCTTGTCGACGACGACCAGACCGGAGCCGGTGGTCACGTAGCGTCGGTCTCCGGGTCGTCGTCCTCGTCGTCCTCGTCGTCCTCGTCGTCCTCGCGGGGCTTCTTGTAGGGGTCGGCCTCGCCGGCGTACGACTCCACGCGGCGGGCGGCGGCCTCCTCGTCGAGCACCTTGGCCCGGGCGAGCACCTCGTCGACGTGACGGGCACTCTCGGGCAGGGCGTCGGCGACGAAGGTCAGCGTGGGTGCGTGGCGCATGCCCAGCTGCTTGGCGACCTCGGAGCGCAACAGCCCCTTGGCCGACTCGAGGGCGGCGGCGGTGCTGACCCGGTCGGTCTCCTCGCCCAGCACCGTGTAGAAGACCGTGGCCTGCTGCGAGTCACCGGTCACGCGCACGTCGGTGACGGTGACGAACCCGAGACGGGGGTCCTTGATCCGTCGCTCGAGCATCTCCGCGACGATCACCTGGATCCGGTCGGCGATCTTCCGGACTCGTGGGCTGGTCATGACTACTCCGTTGAGTTGGCCCTGCGGGCTCGTTCAGTGGCCCTGCGGGCTCGTTCAGTTGGCTCTCGCGGCTTGTCGAGTTGGCCCTCCGGGTCGTGGGCTGGCCGCGAGGGCCAACTGAACGAGCCCGCAGGGCCAACTCAACAGCTCAGGCGCGGGGGATCTCCCGCAGCTCGAAGGCCTCGACGATGTCGCCCTCCTTGACGTCCTGGTAGTTGCGGAGCACGAGACCGCACTCGAAACCTTCCCGGACCTCGGCGGCGTCGTCCTTCTCCCGCTTCAGCGATGCCAGGTCGAGGTTCTCCGCCACGACCGCGCCGTCGCGGATGAGCCGGACCTTGGCGTTGCGCCGGATCACGCCGCTGGTCACCATGCAGCCCGCGATGTTGCCGATCTTCGACGAGCGGAAGATCGCCCGGATCTCCGCCTGGCCGAGGGTCGACTCCTCGAACTCGGGCTTGAGCATGCCCTTGAGGGCGGCCTCGATCTCCTCGATCGCGTTGTAGATGACCGAGTAGTAGCGGATCTCGACGCCTTCCTTGTCCGCCAGCTCGGTCGCCTTGCCCTGCGGGCGGACGTTGAAGCCGATGATGATCGCGTCGGACGCGGCGGCCAGCATGACGTTGGTCTCGGTGATGGCACCGACACCGCGGTCGATCACGCGCAGCGACACCTCGTCGCCCACGTCGATCTTGGCCAGGGAGTCCTCGAGGGCCTCCACCGAGCCGGACACGTCGCCCTTGAGGATGAGGTTGAGCTCCTGGCTCTCGCCCTTCTCCATGGAGGCCATGAAGTCCTCGAGGGTACGGCGCACCCGACGCTGGGCCTGCATGGCCGCGCGCTCGCGCGACTCGCGCTTCTCCGCGATCTGGCGGGCCACCCGGTCGTCCTCGACGACCAGGAAGTTCTGTCCCGCCCCGGGCACGGCCGACAGGCCGAGCACCATCGCCGGCTGCGCCGGGAATGCCTCGTCCATCGACTCGGCGTTCTCGTCGAGCAGCGCCCGGACACGTCCGTGCGCCGGACCGGCCACGATCGAGTCGCCCACGCGGAGCGTGCCGCGCTGCACCAGCACCGTCGCGACCGGACCTCGGCCACGGTCGAGATGGGCCTCGACGACCAGGCCTTGGGCGAACTGGTCGGGGTTGGCCCGCAGGTCGAGCGATGCGTCGGCCGTGAGCACGATCGCCTCGAGCAGCTTGTCGAGGTTGAGCTCGGACTTCGCCGAGACGTCGACGAACATCGTGTCGCCGCCGTACTCCTCGGGCACCAGGCCGTACTCGGTCAGCTGTCCGCGAACCTTGGTCGGGTCTGCGTCGGGCTTGTCGATCTTGTTCACCGCGACCACGATCGGCACCTCGGCCGCCTTGGCGTGGTTCAGCGCCTCCACGGTCTGGGGCATCACGCCGTCGTCCGCCGCGACCACGAGGACCGCGATGTCGGAGGATCGCGAGCCACGAGCACGCATGGCGGTGAACGCCTCGTGACCCGGGGTGTCGAGGAAGGTGATGGCGCGCTCGGCGCCGTCGACCTCGGTGTACACCTGGTAGGCCCCGATGTGCTGGGTGATGCCGCCGGCCTCCTTGTCGACCACATTGGCCGAGCGCAGCGCGTCGAGCAGCTTGGTCTTGCCGTGGTCGACATGGCCCATGACCGTGACGACCGGCGGCCGCACGACCAGGTCGGACTCGTCGCCCTCGTCCTCGCCGAACTCGAGGTCGAAGGACTCCAGCAGCTCGCGGTCCTCGTCCTCGGGCGAGACCACCTGGACGACGTAGTTGAGCTCCTCACCGATGAGCTCGAGCGTCTCGTCGCCCACGGACTGCGTCGCGGTGACCATCTCGCCCAGCGAGAACAGCATCTGCACCAGCGAGGCCGCGTCGACGTTGATCTTCTCGGCGAAGTCGGTCAGCGACGAGCCACGCGCGAGACGCACGGTCTCGCCGTTGCCCTTGCGGACGCGCACGCCGCCGATCGTCGGCGCCTCCATCTGCTCGAACTCCTGGCGACGTGCCCGCTTCGACTTGCGGCCACGACGCGACGGTCCGCCCGGACGGCCGAAGGCGCCCTGGGTCTGGCCGCGTCCACCGGGGCGACCCCGGCCACCGAACGACGGTCCGCCGCGGCCCGGGGCACCTGCCGGCGCACCGGCCCCGGCACCCGGGCCGGCGCCACCACGACCGGGGGCACCCACGCCTCCGCGACCGGGGGCTCCGCCGCGAGTCGGCGCTCCACGCCCCGGAGCACCGGCACGTCCGGGGCCGCCAGTCGGACCACCAGGACCGCCGGGGCCGCGGTTGGCACCGAAGCCGGGGTTGCGCGCGATCATCGCGGGGTTGGGGCGAGGCATCCCGGGACGACCGCCGGCCGCCGGACGCGGCGGACGGGAGTCGTCGTCCTCGCTCTCGCGAGGCGCGGGAGCGGGACGCCTGCCCATGCCCTGGCTGGGGGCGAACGGGTTGTTGCCCGGACGCGGCGTCCCCGGGCGTGCCGAAGGGCGAGGCGTCGGGGACGGCGCCGCCGCCGAGGGCTCCTCGACGGCCTCGGGCTCGAGATCGGCCGGCGCCTCGGGCTCGGGCTGCTCCGGAGCCTTCGGGGCGGCCTTCGGACCGGGCCTGGGCGCAGCGCTCCGCTCGACGGGCACCTCGGCCTCGGCCACCGCTGCGCCGTTGGACTCGGCCGCAGGTGCCGGCGCCGCTGAGGTCTCGGCCTTCGCGGCCGCCGGCTCGGCTGCCGGCGCGGCGGGCTCGGGCGTGGCCTTGGCGGCCAGCAGGGCATCGCCATAGGTCTTCTTGAACTTCATCTCGACGGGAAGCTCGATCGTCGAGGAAGCGCTCTTGACGAACTCGCCCAGCTCCTTCAGCTTGTCGAGAACCTCTTTGCTCTCGATGCCGTAGGTCTTGGCAAGCTCGTGTACTCGGGTCTTGGCCACTGTTCTCCTTCTGGCCTGGAGACCCGCTTCCCTCTGCGCGAGGGGTGGATCCTCAGACCGTTGGTGGGTGTTGCGAACTCATCGGGAGGTACTCATCGAGTGCTCATGAGCTACTGCTCCACTTCCTGGTCGGGTGTTCGGTCTGTCGTGCTGTCGGTGCTCTCGTCGAGCGAGGCGAGGTACGCCACCACCTGTGCGAGGTCCAGCGGCGCCCTGACCCGGAGGGCAGGTGCAAACGCTCGACGGCGCACGGCGAGGTCGTAGCACTCGGACTCGGGGTGCAGGTGCGCTCCTCGCCCGGGCCGGACGGCTGCCGGATCGGGCACCACGACCGGCTGGCCATCGATGTCCGAGCCGGCGGTCACCCGCAACAACTCGCTCTTCGCGGCCCGCACTCGGCATCCGATGCAGGTGCGGACCGGTCCGAGGACCGCCGTCGAGGCACGAGATACCGATGCACGAACCACTGGTGGAAACCCTACCGCGCCTGCCTCGTATTCCCCGAACCGCGCGGGACGCGCAGGCTCAGCCGGGGCCCGCCGCAGTCACCCGAGGATCCACTCAACCGCGGCGGCGACATGGATGACGGTGGAGTCGAAGACCTCCACGGTCGTGTCGCCCGAGCCGACGAGGAGGCCGATCTCGGTGCATCCCAAGATCAGCCCCTCGGACCCCGCGTCCACGAGGTCGGCCATCACCCGTCGGTAGACCGCGCGAGACTCGTCACGGACGACGTCGAGCACCAGCTCGTCGTAGATGATCCGATGCACCTCGGCGCGTTGGGCAGCGGGTGGGACGAGCGCCTCGACCCCGTGCGCAGCGAGCCGGCCGACGTAGAACGTGTCCTCCATGGTGAACGCCGTGGCGAGCAGGCCCACGCGGCCGAGACCCGCCGCGCGCACCGCGGCCGCCGTCGCGTCGGCGATGTGAAGCAGCTCCAGGCCCGACGCCGCCTCGATCTCGGGAGCGACCTTGTGCATGGTGTTGGTCGCCAGCAGGAGTCCCTCCGCGCCGCCGGCAGCCAGCCCCCGCGCCGCCTCGGCGAGGATCTCGGCGGTGCCCGGCCAGTCGCCGGAGTGCTGGCGCTCGGCGATGCCGTCGAAGTCGACGCTGTGCAGCAGCAGCCGCGCCGAGTGCAGTCCGCCAAGGCGCCCGGCGACCTGCGTGTTGAGCGCGCGGTAGTACGCCTCCGTGCTGGTCCAGCTCATGCCACCCAGGACGCCGAGCAGTCTCATCGCCGGGCAGCTCCGGCACGGCCCGAGAAACCGTCACCGGGCCTCGACCCGCATGCTCTACCTGGCCGGCTCCACCCGCCGAGCTCGCTCCTCACTCGGCGCTGCCCGTCTCGACCTCGTCGGACCGGATGTCGATGCGCCAGCCCGTGAGCCGGGCGGCCAGCCGCGCGTTCTGTCCCTCCTTGCCGATGGCCAGCGACAGCTGGAAGTCGGGGACCACGACCCGCGCCGACCGTGCCTCGGCATCGACGATCTCGACCGAGGTGACGCGAGCCGGCGAGAGAGCGCTGGCGACCATCTCGGCGGGATCCTCGGAGTGGTCGACGATGTCGATCTTCTCTCCGTGCAGCTCCGACATCACGTTGCGCACGCGCTGGCCCATCGGGCCGATGCACGAGCCCTTGGCGTTCACCCCGGGGGTGGTCGAGAAGACCGCGATCTTGGTGCGGTGGCCGGCCTCCCGGGCGATCGCGGCGATCTCGACCGTGCCGTCGGCGATCTCGGGGACCTCCAGCGCGAAGAGCTTGCGGACCAGGTTGGGGTGGGAGCGCGACAGCGTGATCTGGGGCCCGCGCATGCCCTTGCGCACCGAGATGACCAGGCACTTGATCCGCTCGCCGTGCTGGTAGCGCTCACCGGGGGCCCGCTCCCCCAGGGGCAGCAGCGCCTCGAGCTTGCCGAGGTCGACCATCACGTCGTCGGGGTTGCGACCCTGCTGGATCACCCCGGAGACGAGGTCGCCCTCCTTGCCGGAGAACTCGCCGTACCTCACGTCGTCCTCGGCGTCGCGAAGCCGCTGGAGCATGATCTGCTTCGCCGTCGTCGCCGCGATCCTGCCGAAGCCCTCGGGCGTGTCGTCGTACTCCCCGACCTTGCCGCCCTCGTCGTCGAGCTCTGCGGCATAGACCGTGACGTGCCCGGTCTTGCGGTCGAGCTCGACCCGAGCCTGCTCCACCGCCCCCGGTGTCTTGTGGTACGCCGTGAGCAGGGCCTGCTCGATCGCCTCCACGAGGACCTCGAACGAGATCTCCTTCTCGCGCTCGAGCGTGCGCAGGATCGCAAGATCGATGTCCATGTGGTCAGGCCTCCTTCGATGCGGGCGAGGACGCGGGCCGGTTGAACTCCACCTGGACCAGGGCCCTGGCGACCTCGGCGTAGGCCACCCGGCGGCCCGCGCCGGAGACGTCGAGCGTGACTCCGGCGTCGTCGCTGTCACCCACCCGCCCGGTCACCTCCGAGCCGTCCTGGAGCCGGGCCCGGACGAGCCGGTCGTGGTTGCGACGCCAGTGGCGTGGCTCGGTCAGGGGACGGTCGACCCCCCGCGAGGTGACCTCGAGGGTGTAAGCCTGCTCGCCCATCACGTCGCCCTCGTCGAGCTGGGCGGAGACCGCCCGCGTGGCCTCGGCGATGTCGTCCAGGGTGACGCCGCCGTCCTTGTCGACCGCCACTCTCAGCACGCGTCGCTTGCCGGCCGGGGTCAGCTCGACCGCCTCGAGGTCGAGGCCGAGGGCAGACAGCGGGTCGCGCAGCATCTCGGCGATGCGGGAGCTGTCCGGGCTGAACGGGCTCACGACGCTGACCTCCTGTGCTGTTGTCGGTCACTCACGATAGCGAACGCCGTCCGCGCACCGGCGGCATCGTCCGGCGCACGCGGCACCCGCCTCGGTCAGGGATAGGGTCGCCGTCGTGTCGGGCTCGCGTGGGTCGCGCTTCCTCTCGCGCAGGCGCGTGCTCTGGCTGGCCGGCGGAGCGGGCGTCGCGACCGCGGGCGCCCTCGGTGGCTGCGACCTCGACCCTCGGCCGACTCCGACACCTCCGCCACCGGCACCAGGTCCCGACGACCACATCGTGCAGGCCGCGCGGGCGGAGCTGCGGGAGCTGCTGGTACGTCTGCGGGCTACTCCCGGGACGGCCGACCTCGTGGCCTGCCATCGGTCTCAGCTGGCGGCGCTCGGTGGTCACCCGGCCACCGCGCGCCGACCCGGACCTGCCCTCACCCAGGCAGAGCTGGTCGACCGGGAGCGCCGGGCCGCAGAGCGCTTCCGCCGCTGGGCCCTGCGCAGCAGCGACGGCGACCTGGCACGCGTGCTGGCCTGCGTCGCAGCCGGAGTCTCGATGCAGCCCGAGCTACGAGGTCCGGCGTGAGAGGCCCGGTCGACGAGGTTGACGCGCTGCAACGGACCCTGGCCGGCGAGCATGCGGCGGTCTACGTGCTGTCCGCCCTGGGCGGCCGGGCCTCGACGCTGGCCGCGCCCGCGCTGCGTGCCGCACTCGACACCGCCTACGACGTTCACGTGCAGCGTCGTGACCAGCTGCGTGGCATGGTCGCCGCAGCGGGAGCGACTCCGGTGGCCGCCTCACCGGCGTACCGCCTGCCGGGCCCGCTGACCGGGGCCGGCCAGATCGAGGCTCGCGCCCTCGCCGTGCAGCGGGCGTGTGCGGCGACGTACGCCGCGCTGGTCGCGGCCACGAGCGGGGCCGACCGCCGCTGGGCGCTCGACGCCCTGGTGGCCACCGCGGTCGCGGAGACCGACGTCGGCGGGCGACCCCAGGCGCTACCCGGAATCGGGACCTCGACATGAAGAAGCCCCCGGCCCTGATGGGCCAGGGGCGGACGCCTGGTGCTTCGAGGAATTCCCGAGACATTCCCCGAAGCACCTGGCGCCGAGGCCGATCGGGGGGGAGTCGGCCGCGGTCTGGATCTCTGGGGGGTGGATCCAAGAACCTCGTGCACAATCATGCAACGCGCGTGCCGGACGCGGGTGATCGCCCGTGCCTCATGTTTGTGCAATGCCAAAACATGAAGTGCAAAGGTGAGCGAGCACCTCGGGCAGCTCGGCGAGGGCCCGGACCACGCCGTCGGGGGTTCCCTCGGTGTGGCCGAGCTGGTCGCCGGGGATGGCGCTGAACGGGACGTGTACGGCCCGCATGCCCGCCTGCTGGGCGCCCCACACGTCGTCGAAGAGCCGGTCTCCGACGTAGACGCAGCGCGCCGGATCGGCCACGCCGACGGCCGCCATGGCCGCTGCGAAGGCGTGCGGGGAGGGCTTGGTCCACGCGATCTCGCTGGTGTAGACGTCGCCGTCGATCAGGTCGTAGACGCCGTCGCGCTCGAAGAACCCGACGTGCCACTCCCGAGGCCAGATGGTGTTGGACAGGACACCCACGCGCAGGCCGTCGGCGCGGAGCCGCTCGAACAGCGGGCGGACCTCGGGATCGGTGTAGGTGTGCGGCTCCCAGAACTGCCGGTACGCCGTGAGCAGCGCGGGGTCGTGGTCGAGTCCCGCCACCTCGAACAGGTCGCCGACCGTGGCGCTCTGCTGGTGGTCTCGCGAGCGCCCCCAGACGACCTGGCCCGCCTCGTGGAGCGCGGCCCGTGACACCTCCGGGTCGTGCCCCGCGGTCGTCACCGCCGCCGTGAGCGCGAGCGACTCGGCGTGGAAGTCGACGTCGTGCCAGCGCGTCAGCGTGCCGCCCCAGTCGAAGATCACCGCGTCGAGGTCCACGCCGCACAACCTAGGACGAATCCCGCGTGCCGCCCACATCGAGAAGGTGGTGGAGTCGGTCTCGTGCGGCACGAGCCGACCGACGACTTCGAGGGCGGCCGGGACAACCGCGTCGGCTTGGCCGACCGACGGGGGCACAGGACGCCGCGGCTCCCCGACCGGGAGGCCCGGCTCAGACGCGAGGCCGAGCTGCTCCCTGGCTGGAGCCGCTACTCCCCTGCCCGTGCCGAGGCCCGAGGTCGTCACCGACGACCCGGTCACGGTGCGGCGCGCCTGTCTCCCCGGTGGCCCGTGCCCGGGAACGTCGGCGGCACAGGGCGAGACCGTCGGTGCGTTCCTGGGCACGCTGCACGACCCCGACCCGACAGATGCGGTGCGCCCCGGGGCGCTCGATGTCGAGGCTGCCCACGTCGACATCATGGACACGCTGGGACGGATGGAGCGCGCCCCGGTGATCGACCTCGCCTGGAGGGTGTTCGGCGCCGAGCGGCCTTCGCCGACGCCGTGGTGTCGGCGTACCGGCCCGACGACGAGCTCCTGGTCCACGGGCGCGATCGGCTCCCGCCTCACCGCCGAGTCGTCATAGGACGACTCGGCGCGATTTCGACGCTCCTTTGCGCCGACTCGACGAGTTGTCCACGTACTTCTGCGCCGAGTCGGTGGGCTGTCAGGCCTTGACCAGGTGGACGAGGTGGTTGACCACGTGGTCCACCGTGATGTCCTCGCGCGCGCCGCTGCGCCGGTCACGGACCTCGATGACGCCGTCCGCGAGGTTGCGTCCGACGACCACGATGGTCGGCACGCCGATCAGCTCGGCGTCCTTGAACTTCACCCCGGGGCTGACCTTGGGCCGATCGTCGTAGAGGACCGTCACGCCGTCGGCAGCCAGCTCGCGGGCGATCCGGTCGGCCGTGGCGAAGACGGCGTCGTCCTTGCCGGTGGCCACCAGGTGGACGTCGGCGGGGGCGACGTTGCGTGGCCAGCACAGGCCCAGCTCGTCGATCGTGCCCTCGGCGATCGCGGCCACCGCCCGGGACGGGCCGATGCCGTAGGAGCCCATGGTGACGGTGACCAGCTTGCCGTTCTCGTCGAGCACCCGGAGGCCGAGCGCGTCGGCGTACATGCGACCCAGCTGGAAGATGTGACCCATCTCGATGCCGCGTGCCGACCGGAGGATGCCTCCCTCCGTCGACCCGCAGACCGGGCACGGGTCGCCGTCGCGCACTTCGGCGACGTCGATCACACCGTCGCCGCTGAAGTCACGGCCGGCGACCAGGTCGAGGACGTGGCTGCCGGAGACGTCGGCGCCGGTGACCCAGCGCGTCCCCTCGACCACCCGGGGGTCGAGCAGGAACCGCACCCCGGCCGGCTTCTTCTCGCCCAGCGAGCCGGGGCCGATGTAGCCCTTGGCCAGGGTGGGGCGCGCCGCGAAGTCCGCCTCGCCGAAGGGCTCGAAGACGACACCCTCGCCGAGCTTGGACTCCAGCCGCTTGGTGTCGACCTCGCGGTCGCCGGGAAGCCCGATCGCGAGGGCCTCGACGGTGCCGTCGGGATGGCGGACCGAGAAGACGATGTTCTTCAGCGTGTCGGACGCGGCCCAGGCCCGGTCGGGCCTGGGGAACGCCTGGTCGAGGAAGGTGACCAGCGACTCGATGGTGGGTGTGTCGGGCGTCTGCTCGGCGTGGGCGGCCGGCTCTTCGTCGTACGACGTGGCCGCGGGCGCCGGCGTGTCGACGGCCTCGACGTTCGCGGCGTAGTCGCAGCGCGTGCAGCTGACGTAGGTGTCCTCGCCGACCGCCGCCTTGGCCAGGAACTCCTCGGACTTCGACCCTCCCATGGCGCCGGCCTCGGCCTTGACGATGACGTAGTCGAAGCCGAGCCGGTCGAAGACCCGCTGGTAGGCCTCGCGGAAGCGCTGGTAGGCGGCATCGAGGCCGGCGTCGTCGACGTCGAAGGAGTAGGCGTCCTTCATGACGAACTCCCGCCCGCGCAGGATCCCGGCACGGGGTCTGGCCTCGTCGCGGTACTTGGTCTGGATCTGGTAGATCGCCAGCGGCAGGTCCTTGTACGACGAGTACAGGTCCTTGACCACCAGGGTGAACATCTCCTCGTGGGTGGGCCCGAGGAGGTAGTCGGCGCCCTTGCGGTCCTGGAGCCGGAAGATGCCGTCGCCGTACTCGGTCCAGCGGTTGGTGGCCTCGTAGGGCTCGCGGGGCAGCAGCGCGGGGAAGAGCAGCTCCTGGGCGCCGATGCCGTCCATCTCGTCGCGGACGATGTTCTCGATCCGGCGCAGGACGCGCAGCCCCAGCGGGAGCCAGGTGTAGATGCCCGGGGCGTTGCGGCGGATGTAGCCGGCGCGGACGAGCAGCCGGTGCGAGGGCACCTCGGCGTCCGCCGGGTCGTCGCGCAAGGTGCGGACGAAGAGGCTCGACATGCGCAGGAGGGTGCTCATGCGCGCAAGCCTACGGTCGCGGTCGCGCGCCGGTCGACGCGGTTACCAGACGCGCGGGAGGCGGTCTGGCACCGGGTGCCCGGACTCAGAACATCACCGTGGCGAACGTCGCGGACTGGTGGAAGCCCGCCCGCTCGTAGGCACGTCGCGCCGGTTCGTTCCAGACGTTGGCGTACAGCGACACCACCGGAGCGATGTCGCGGCGCACCGCGTCCGCCACGGCTGCCACGCCCCCGGCGGCGAGGCCCTGGCCACGCCGGTCCGGCGCCACCCAGACCCCCTGGATCTGGGCGGCGAACGGCGTCGCGTGCGCCACCTCGGCCTTGAACACCACCCGGCCCTCCTCGAACCGGGCGAACGACCAGCCCAGCCCGATCAGCTGGCGGACCCGCGAGCGGTAGAGCGGCGCCCCGCCGTCGGACTCGGGGTCGACGCCGACCTCCTCGGTGTACATCGCGACGCACGCCGGATACAGCACCTCGAAGTCGTCGGGAGTCGTACGGCGCACCTCAGGGTCGGCCCCCACCCGTGCCGGTCCCGCCAGCTCGAGGTGCGGCTGGTCCCAGCGCGTCTCCCGCGCCGGCCCCCAGGCGTCGGAGAGGCGGTCCCACAGGGGCCAGACCTGGTCCTGCACCCCGACGATCGTGATCACGCTGCGCGGCCGGGTGAGCGCCCGCTCGGCGAACGCGTGCGCGTCGTCCGGAGCGCACTCGACCGGCACCAGGTTGGCGCCGACGTGACAGGCGGCGACGAGGCGGCCGCCGTCGTAGCGGCCCCACACCTCGCCGGCCAGCAGTCGTGGCTCGAGGTTGGTGGTGCGCCCGCGGTACTCGGCGAACGCGTTGACGACGGGGTTGCGGGCGGTGAGCTCCAAGAAGTCCGCCAGGTCGCCGGGACCCAGCACCGTCACTCCCTGACGGGCTCGGAACCGGGACAGGGTCACCCCCCGAGCCTACGCGGATCCGCGCTGCCGCGCCCCGGCGTTCCCCAGGGGTTGTGGACCGGCGGGGCGGTCAGCTGACGGTGACGCTCGCCTCGGCACCGTCGACCGGCTCCATGCCCTCGGCGAGCCGCATCGCCTCCTCGATCAGGGTCTCGACGATCTGTGACTCGGGCACGGTCTTGATGACCTCGCCCTTGACGAAGATCTGGCCCTTGCCGTTGCCGGAGGCGACTCCGAGATCGGCCTCACGGGCCTCACCGGGCCCGTTCACCACGCAGCCCATCACAGCCACCCGCAGCGGGACCTCGAGGCCGTCCAGGCCGGCGGTCACGGCGTCGGCGAGCTTGTAGACGTCGACCTGGGCCCGTCCGCAGGAGGGGCAGGAGACGATCTCGAGACGGCGCGGCCGGAGGTTGAGCGACTCCAGGATCTGGATCCCGACCTTGACCTCCTCGACCGGAGGCGCCGAGAGCGAGACCCGGATCGTGTCGCCGATGCCGCGGCTCAGCAGCGACCCGAAGGCCGTCGCCGACTTGATGGTCCCCTGGAACGCCGGACCGGCCTCGGTGACGCCCAGGTGCAGCGGCCAGTCGCCGTGCTCGGCCAGCAGCTCGTAGGCGCGCACCATGACGACCGGGTCGTGGTGCTTGACCGAGATCTTGAAGTCGTGGAAGTCGTGCTCCTCGAACAGCCCCGCCTCCCACACGGCGCTCTCGACGAGAGCCTCGGGCGTGGCCTTGCCGTACCTCTCCAGCAGCCTCTTGTCGAGGCTGCCGGCGTTCACCCCGATCCGGATCGAGGTGCCGTGGTCCTTGGCCGACTGCGCGATCTGCTTGACCTGGTCGTCGAACCTGCGGATGTTCCCCGGGTTGACGCGCACCGCGGCGCACCCCGCCTCGATCGCGGCGAAGACGTACTTGGGCTGGAAGTGGATGTCGGCGATCACCGGGATCTGGGAGTGCTCGGCGATCTCCGGCAGCGCGTCGGCGTCGTCCTGACTGGGACACGCCACGCGCACGATGTCGCACCCGGACGCCGTCAGCTCCGCGATCTGCTGGAGCGTTGCGTTGACGTCGGAGGTGAGGGTCGTGGTCATCGACTGGACCGAGACCGGGGAGTCGCTGCCGACTCCGACCTTGCCGACCTTGATCTGGCGGGTCCTGCGTCGCGGAGCGAGCACGGGCGGGGGCGCCTCGGGCATGCCGAGGCTGACGGCGGTCATGGTCCCAGGTTAGGCGGTCTCGGCCACGGATCCCGACTCGGCGGGCAGGGTGGGATCAGGACAGCGGGACGGGGACGACGAGGTCGCCCACGATCAGCACCACGCCCATCACCAGCAGGAAGCTGGCCACGACGTAGGCGACCGGCAGCAGCTTGGCGACGTCGACGTGTCCGGGGTCGGGGAGGCCCCGCAGCTTGGCCAGCCGGCGCCGCAGCGCCTCCCACAGGGCCCCGGCGATATGGCCGCCGTCCAGCGGCAGCAGGGGCACGAAGTTGAACAGGCCGATGAAGAAGTTGAAGCCCGCGACCAGCCCGAGCAGGCTGGCGACCTTGTCCTTGAGCGGGAAGTCGTGCGAGGACGCCGCCTCCCCGGCCAGCCGCCCGCCACCGACCACGCTCACCGGGCTGTTCTGCGACCTCGGCTTCACACCGGCGATCGCCTCGGCGACGCCCCAGACCTTGACCGGCAACGTGACCAGGGCCTGGCCGGACTCCTTGGCGAGCCCACCCATCTGCCCGAGGGTGTAGAGCGGTCCGCCCGTGGTGTAGCTGACCACCGGCGAGACGCCGAGGAACCCGACGGGGGTCAGCTTCTTCGGGTCGTTCACGTCGGTCGGGCGCGGTGTCACCATCGTGTTGGTGTGCAGCGTGACGTCGCGGCCGGCGCGCTCCACGACGATGGTGGCCGAGCCGTTGCGGTTGTCGCGGATGAGACGTTGCATGTCGGACCAGTCGTGCACCGGCGTGCCGTTGAACGACACGAACCGGTCTCCGTCCTGAAGGCCCGCCTGCTTGGCCGGACTGACCGGGTCGGTCCTCGTGCAGACCCGGCCGTCCTGCGCCGCCGGAACCACGCAGGCCTCGACGTGGCTGACGACGGGGTGCAGAACCTGCGCCGCCGGGTTGCCGTACGTCGCGAACAGGCCGGCGAAGATGAAGAAGGCGATCAGGAGGTTGACCGTCGGGCCACCCGCCATCACGATCACCTTCTTCCACCAGTCCATCCGGTAGAAGAGGCGTCCCTGGTCCGCCGCCGTGATCGTCTCCCACTCGGCCGCCCGGGCGTCGGAGACCAGCTGGGCGAACAGGCCGGTGTTGGACTTGCGGACCGTCACGACCGGGTTGCCCCCGGCGTCGTACTCGACCTTGCCGGCGTGCTCCTTGTCGGGCGGGAGCATCCCCACGATCTTCACGTAGCCGCCGAGCGGGATCGCCTTGACGCCGTACTCGGTCTCGCCCTTGGTCCGGCTCCACACCGTGGGGCCGAAGCCGATGAAGTACTGGGTGACCTTCCCACCGAACGCCTTGGCCGGGATCATGTGCCCGAGCTCGTGCAGCCCGATGGACGCCAGGATCGCGACCACGAAGGCCACGACTCCGAGCAGGTAGAACAGGGCGGTCATCGGTCTCTTTCGCTCAGGCGCCGATCAGGCGGGCGGCCTCGCCGCGGGCCCAGGCGTCGGCGGCCAGGACGTCGTCGAGAGTGAGTGCTTGCCTCGAGAGTACGTCGTGTGACCCGAGCACGTGGGCAACCGTGTCGATGATCTCCACGAAGCCCAGACGTCCCTTCCGGAACGCCTCGACCGCCACCTCGTTGGCGGCGTTGTAGACGGCGGGCGCGGTCGACCCGGCCTCGCCGGCCGCCCGCGCGAGCCGTACGGCGGGGAAGGCCTCGTCGTCGAGCGGGAGGAACTCCCAGGTGTTGACCTGCGACCAGTCCACCGGCGGCGCGGTGTCCGGCACTCGGTCGGGCCACGAGAGCCCGAGTGCGATCGGGATCAGCATCGTCGGCGGACTGGCCTGAGCCAGCGTCGACCCGTCCACGAACTCGACCAGGGAGTGCACGACGCTCGTGGGGTGGACGACGACGTCGATGCGGTCGAAGGGGATGCCGAAGAGCAGGTGTGCCTCGATGACCTCCAGGCCCTTGTTCAGCAGCGTCGCCGAGTTGATGGTGACGACGGGCCCCATGTCCCAGGTCGGGTGCGCGAGGGCCTGGTCGAGTGTGACGCCGAGCAGCTCGTCGCGCGAGCGCCCACGGAACGGTCCACCCGACGCGGTGAGCACGAGCCGGCGCACCTCCTCGGTGGCCCCGGCACGCAGGCACTGCGCGAGGGCGGAGTGCTCGGAGTCGACCGGGACGATCTGGCCGGGCTTGGCGCGCTCGAGCACGAGCGGGCCGCCCATGATCAGCGACTCCTTGTTGGCCAGGGCCAGGGTGTTGCCGGCGTCGAGCGCGGCCAGGGTCGCCCCTAGCCCCACGGCGCCGGTGATGCCGTTGAGCACGACGTCGCAGGCCTGGGCGGCGGCCTCGGCCGAGGCCTCGGCACCGAGACCGCTGAAGGCGGGCGCGAACTCCGCCACCTGGGCGTCGAACAGCTCGCGGTTGCCGCCCCCGGCGGTCAGCCCGACCACCCGGAACCGCTCCGGGCTGGCCCGCACGATGTCGAGCGCCTGGGTGCCGACCGAGCCGGTCGAGCCGAGCACGACGACGTCACGGCGCGAAGCCTCGGAGTCACTCACGCGCCCATTGTCCAACGCCGGCCCCGGCCCCGGCCCTATACGCGCCCGAGCACGGTCTGCGCCTGGTTGGACAGGTCGTCGCGACTCGGCGGCGTCCCGTCCTTGACCAGGTCGATGATGTAGACGCCGGTTGCCCCCTGCTGGAACGCCAGGCCGCGCGCCTGCACGTGCAGCGCCGCGAGGTCCAGCTCGGCCCACTCGGCGCGGTCCCCGATCCCGGACTGGGAGGTCAGCTGGATCTGCCCGGCGGCCTGACCGGCGGCTTGCTGGGCCTGGGCCAGCAGCTGGTTCCAGCCCGACTGGGCGTCCGCGGTGCTGGCCGCCTGCACGACGTAGACCGAGAGCACGTTGGCGGTCTGGGACCCGTAGATGCACTCCTTGCGCACGGCGTTGCCGCTCTCCTGGCCGGGCCCGAAGGACGCGTGGGTCAGCGACGAGGCCTCCTGCTGGGTGACCAGCTGGCAGGGATCGAGGGTCGTGGGCGCTCCGCTGGCCGTCACCACCGGGGTCCTCTTGACCTTCTTCGGCGGGCCCGACGGGTGCGAGGGCGACGGCGAGGCGGCCACCGACGGCGACAGGGATCCGGTCGGGCCGCCGGCGTGGGCCTTGCCGTGGCCGCCGCACGCCGCGAGGGTGGCCGCCGCGACAGCTGCGGCGGCGATGGTCGGGACGAGCTTCATGGGGTCGCTCCTTCTAGGTGATCGACGTGGAGGTGGGTCCGGCGGGCGCAGGAGGGTGCAGGTCAGGGAGGCAGTGCAGGATCCGCTCCGCACGGATCCCGGCCCGGTCGGTCACGCGGCGTACGACGCCGATCGGTCCGCAGAACAAGAACAGGACGACCTCGTCGTCGGTCACCCGCAGGCTCCCGAGATAGCTGGCGGGTCCCCCCGGCCCCGCCAGCTCCGAGGTGGCGCGCACGACCCTGTCCCCGAGCTCGCGCAGCTCGTGGTCCTGGACGCCGGGCCAGTAGCACTCGGCGATCCAGTGGGTCTTGCTCCTGCTGGTCACGCCGTCGACGCTAGGCACGCGACGGCCGCGAGGAATCAGGGTTTCCCCTACTGCTTCGCGCGGTTCCCCACCGATTGCTCGGCGAGCCGGGCCGCCAGTGCAGCGCGCCGTACGCCGAGCTTGCGGTAGACCCTGGTCAGGTTGACCTCGACGGTCTTCGGGCTGAGGAACGCCCGCTCGGCGATCTCCTGGTTGGTCAGGCCTTCCGCGGCGAGCCTGGCGACGCGCTCCTCGGTGACCGTGAGCTCGGCGTCCGAGCGGTGCTCAGGGACGCGATCGAGCTCGGCGCGGGCCCGAGCCGCCCAGTCCGGCGTCCGGACCGCCTCGAAGATCTCCAGCGCCTGGTGCAGCGACTCCCGGGCAGCCCGCTTCTCACGCCGTCGGCGGCGCACCTGGCCAAGGACGAGCAGCGTGCGTCCGCGCTCGAACGGCATCGGCAGCTCCCTGAGGAGCTCCAGCGAGCGCTCGGCTGCGGCCGTGGCGCCGGCCACGTCGCCCCGGGCCGCGAGCAGCATCGCGTGGCCCCGGGCGGCCACGGCGAGCGTGCTGCGCCCACCGGAGGTCGCGCCCTCGTCGTCCAGGCGACCCAGGACCTCGGCAGCTCCCACCAGGTCGCCCGCGGCCAGCAGCGACTCGACCAGGTCGCCGGCATGGGCACAGACCCGCGGCTCGCGGATGCCCGAGGACCGCTTCAGCTCGTCGAGGGCGCGCAGCTGCACGACCGCTTCGGCGGCGTCGCCGCGAGCCAGGGCGACGACGCCGAGGGCGAGCCGGGCGGGTGCGCCGTCGAGACCGACCGCACCACCCGGCGCGGCCGGGTCGTCCACGCGCCGGGCCGTCTCCTCTGCCTCGTCGAGCGCGCCGAGCCGGGCGAGCGCGAGCGCGTGCAGACCGACCTCCCAGGGAGGAGCGTCGTCCTTCCCGATCTCGACCGCGCGGTCGGCGGCCTCGCGAGTGAGGTCGCGAGCTGCCTCGAAGCGACCGGCAGACAGCTCGGCGTCCGCCATCCAGCCGAGCACCGCGGGCAGGACCGCGCGGTTCTGGACCGAGGCCCGCTCGTACATCCCCCGCAGCAGGGCGAGGCCCTCGTCGATGCGGCCCTCGTAGGCCAGGAGGCGGCCGACGAGGTCGTCCCCGCGGGCCGCGGTGCGCACGGGCGGGAACCGCGTGCGCGTACCGGGGTCGAGGCCGTCGAGCCGGTCGAGCCGGACACCCAGCCCGGCGTAGAACTCGGCCTCCACCAGGGCGGCCCGGACGTGGAAGACCACCTCGGGGTCGGGATGTCGCACCTCCTCGACCGCTGCGAGCGCTCGCTGGGCGGTGCCCAGCTTGCGGGCGATGTCGTTGTCGCTGATCCGGGAGAGGAGCTCGAGCACCTCGGCCCGGAAGAGCCCGTCGCCGCCCGCCTCGTCGACCGCTTGCACGCCGTACCCGACGGCACGCTCCAAGGACCCCGCGAGCCGTGCGACATACATCAGGTGGAAGAGCGCGACGGCCCGGACCGGCCCCGCCGGGAGATCCGCGACCACGGCCTCGAGGACCGCCGACGCCGCGGGGACGTCTCCGGCGCTGTGCAGGAGCCGGCCGAACGCGATCCGTCTCAACGCCAGGGCCTCGCCGTCGCCGGCTGGGGTGAGTCGGCACGCCTCGCGCAGCAGGTCGGCTGCGGCATCGGGCGCGCCTCGTCGCCACGCCTGCTCCGCGGCTCCCTCCAGCGCGACCGCGACCTGGGCGTCCGGGCCGACCGACGCCGTGGCGAGGTGCCTGGCCCGCTCCTCCAGGTCGTCGGAGAGCAGGGCCATGGTGCGGTGCAGGGCGCGGCGCCGCTCCGGGGCGATCGACGCGTACGCCGCGGCCACGAGCGTCGGGTGGGTGAAGCGCACCCGCCCGCGGCCGTCCAACGTCACGATGTCCTGGCCGACGGCCACCTCGAGCGACTCCCGGAGGTCGAGTGCCGCGGGGTCGAGATGGGCGAGCAGGCCCACCGAGGGCAGGCGGGGCACCGACGCGAGCTCGAGGACCCCTCTGACATCGGCCGGCAGGCCGGCGATCCTCGACCGGGCGAGCTCCAGGACGCCGTCCGGGACGGGACCGTCCAGCCCCTCCGCGGAGCGCACGGCACCGAAGGCCCGGGTGAGCTCGACGGCGTGCAGCGGGTTCCCTTGCGAGAGCTCGGCGATCCGCATGACCCGAGGCCACGACGGAGACCACCCGAGCGCGCGGCGCAGGATCCTTGACAGGTCGCCGGGGTCGACCGGGCCCAGGTCGATCCCGTCGTGCCGACCCTCGGGCATCGACCTGGCGAGCTCGACGGACCAGTCGAGATCCTCGGCGGCCCCCGCCGTTGCGCCTCGCACGAGCAGGAGCCGCACCCTGCTCCCGGTGAGACGCCGCACGAGGAAGGCCAGGCTCCGACCCGACGGCTGGTCGAGCCACTGCACGTCGTCCACCGCCAGGAGCAGCGGGGCCCGGAGAGCCACCGTCCGGACGAGTGCCACGGTAGCCAGATACAGCGACAGCCGGTCGACAGGCTCCGGGCTCTCCTCCAGCCGCGCGACCGTCCGCAGGACCCGCGCCTGCGGCGGGGGCAGCGAGCCGAGGGACTGCGATCCGAGCTCACCGATCAGGGTGACCAGCCCGGCGTACGACAGCTCGGACTCGGCCCGGCTCGGCTGGCAGTGGGCGACGGTGTAGCCACGGTCGCGCGCCGACTGGGTGGCGGACCGGAGGAGGGTGGTCTTCCCGATCCCGGGTGCGCCGGAGATGAGCACCGACCGCGGCTCGTCCAGGCCGTCGTCGAGCAGGTCGTCGAGCCGGGCGAGCTCGGCGATCCTCCCCGCGACCGTCAGCGCCATCCACCGCCTCCTCCCAGGGTCTGCGGAGAACGGTCCTCCGGCCGACCCCGAGCTGCAAGCGCGCGGGTCCCGCTGACGTCCGCTGGCCCTACACTCCGCTCATGGAAGCCCGACGTGCCCTGGTCCGGCGTCCCTCGCGGCGGCTCGCCGAGGGACTGGTCACCCACGTGGAGCGACAGCCGGTCGACGTCGACCTGGCCCTGCGTCAGTGGCAGGGCTACGTCGAGGCGCTGCACGAGGCCGGCTGGGAGACGATCGAGGTGCCGCCGGTCGAGGACTGCCCCGACGGGGTCTTCGTCGAGGACACCGTGGTGATGTACGGCGACCGAGCCGTGGTGACCCGCCCGGGCGCCGACGAGCGCAAGCCGGAGACGCCGGCCGTCGCCGGTCTCCTCTCCGCGCTGGGCTACGACGTGGTCTCGATCGAGGCGCCCGGCACCCTCGACGGCGGCGACGTGCTCAAGCACGACGGCACGGTCTGGGTCGGGCTCGGTGGCCGGACCAACCAGGCCGGCATCGACCAGCTTGCGTCGTACCTCGAGCCCGCCGGCGCCCGCGTGGTCGCGGTGCCGCTGGAGAAGGTGCTGCACCTGAAGTCGGCGGTCACCGCGCTGCCCGACGGCAGCGTGATCGGCTACGAGCCGCTGGTCGACGATCCCGGCGTGTGGCCGACGTTCCTCGCGGTGCCGGAGGAGTCGGGCTCGCACGTCGTCCTGCTCGGCGGCAACCGGGTGCTGATGAGCGACGACGCTCCGCGGACCGCGGAGCTCCTCGCCGCGCGCGGGCTGGACGTCGTCACCGTCGACATCACCGAGTTCATCAAGCTCGAGGGCTGCGTGACCTGCCTGTCGGTGCGGCTGCGCCACACCCCCTGAGCCACACACCGGCCCGCTCGACCGGTCGGTCGGTCGCAAGGCGTGCGGCGGTCTTCAGCTCCTGGCCGCCTCGCAGGTGGTGCCCCGGCTCAGGGGAGATCGTGCTTCTTGCGGTCCTCGTAGAGCCGCCAGAAGCAGCGACCTGGTTCGGCGACTCGCCGCCGCAGTGACGAGCCAGCGCCCGAACCCCAGCCCGCCACCCTCAGCTCCCACTTGTCGGACGCGGACGGCCTGCGAGCGCATCTCCGCTCACGTGGCGGGTCGGGCGGTCAGTCGTCGGTGAAGGCGCAGAGCTCGTTGCCGTCGGGGTCGGCCAGGACCGTCCAGCCGAGCCCACCGTCGCCCTTCGCGCGCAGGACCGTCGCGCCATGCGCGACGAGGGCGTCGAGGTCGTCGGTCGTGACGTCGATGTGGACGCGGTTCTTCGCCGTCTTGGCCTCGGGGACTCCGGCGAAGTCGAAGAACTCCCACGGGCAGTGCGCGATCTCCTCCACGGAGGAGAAGCCGTCGCTGTCGGTGACCGAACCGCCGACCACCTCGGCCCACCACGCGGCGATGCGGTGGCAGCTCTCCTGGCCCTCGGCGGTGTCCCAGCCCAGCTCGTAGGCACGGCGGGCGATCGGCTCCGCGCGCACGAACACGCAGTGCTCCTGGCCGTCGGGGTCGAGCAGCGTGGTCCACCCCGGCAGCTCGCTCTCCACCCGGGCGCCGGCGTCGACGGCACGCTGCACGGACTCGGCGTTCACGTCGAGGTGGATGCGGTTCTTCACCGACTTCGGCTCCGGGACGACGTTGAGCCAGACCTGGATGCGGCCCTCGTCGTCGCGGAGGTGGGCGTCTGCGTCGTCGTGCATCTCCAGCCGCCAGCCCAACATCGTCGACCAGTAGGTGCCCGACACCCGGGCGTCGGCGACGTCGATGCAGAGATCCTTGAACGTCGCCAGGGCCATGCCGGGAGTCTCGCAGGTGGCACCGTGCGCCGGCGTGACGTCGTACGGTGCGAGCCATAGCGCACGCTTCGCATGACGTCGGGGTCGGGCGCCGCGCAAACATCTGCTACGGCGAGAGCTCCCAGGCGATCGAGTCCGACGACGGATTCCGTAGCAGAACGCTGCCTGGACCGGTGGAATCCGCAGTCGCGTGGGCCGTAGGCTGAGCGCCATGAGCACGACGACCGCCGGCGGCACCTCCCTGGCCCAGCAACGCAACCTGGTCACCGACATCCCTGGACCACGGTCCCAGGAGAAGCTGGCCCGCAAGAGGAAGTACGTCGCCGACGGGGTGGGCACCACGCTGCCCGTCTTCATCGAGGCCGCCGGCGGGGGCGTGCTGCTCGATGCCGACGGCAACACCCTGATCGACCTGGGGTCCGGCATCGCCGTCACGACCGTCGGCAACGCTGCGGCCGAGGTGGTGGCGCGGGTGCAGGCCCAGGTGGCGGCGTTCACCCATACCTGCTTCATGATCACGCCGTACGACGGCTACGTCGACGTCGCCGAGGCCCTGGCCGAGCTGACGCCCGGCGACCACGCGAAGAAGTCCGCGCTGTTCAACTCCGGCGCCGAGGCCGTCGAGAACGCCGTGAAGATCGCGCGCGTCGCGACCGGCAAGGACGCCGTGGGCGTCTTCGACCACGCCTACCACGGGCGCACCAACCTGACGATGGCGATGACGGCCAAGAACATGCCCTACAAGAACGGCTTCGGCCCGTTCGCGGGCGAGGTCTACCGGGTCCCGATGTCCTATCCCTTCCGCGAGACCGCGGGCATCAAGGGCGAGGATGCCGCCCGCCGGGCGATCGACCAGCTCGACAAGCAGGTCGGCGCCCAGAACCTCGCCTGCGTCGTGATCGAGCCGATCCTGGGCGAGGGCGGGTTCGTCGTCCCCGCCGACGGCTTCCTGCCGGCACTGGCCGCGTGGTGCCGCGAGAACGACGTGCTGTTCGTCGCCGACGAGATCCAGTCCGGCTTCTGCCGCACCGGTGACTGGTTCGCCTGTGACCACGAGGGCGTCGTCCCCGACCTGATCACCACGGCCAAGGGCATCGCGGGCGGCCTGCCGCTGGCCGCCGTCACGGGGCGCGCCGAGCTCATGGACGCCGTGCACGGGGGCGGCCTCGGCGGCACCTACGGCGGCAACCCCGTCGCGTGCGCGGCCGCGCTCGGCGCGATCGAGGAGATGCGCACCCACGACCTGGCTGCTCGGGCGCGCTCGGTCGAGGCCCTGATCCGCCGGCGCCTCGAGGCCATCGCCGCCGACCACGCGGTCATCGGCGACATTCGCGGCCGGGGCGCGATGATGGCCATCGAGCTGGTCAAGCCCGGGACCCTCGACCCCGACGCCGCCCGTGCGGCCGCGGTCGCGGCGTACTGCCACGGGCAGGGCGTCGTCGTCCTGACCTGCGGCACCTGGGGCAACGTCTTCCGCTTCCTGCCCCCGCTCTCGATCGGCGACGAGCTGCTCGAGGAGGCCTTCGACGTCGTCGCCCAGGCCTTCGCCGCCACCGCCTGACCCCTCGTTGAGTTGGCCCTGCGGGCTCGTTGAGTTGGCCCTGCGGGCTCGTTGGGCCAACTCGACAGAGCAGCCCTGCTCCGACCCGGGTCGGCGAGGGAGTGGGTAGCGTCGCGGTGTGACGAGTGCGGTCGAGGTGCTCACCCAGCGGGTGGGAGACGCGATCGGGCGAGCGTTCGGTGACGAGTACGCCGACGCCGACCCGCTGATCCGACCAAGCCAGTTCGCCGACTACCAAGCCAACGTCGCGATGTCGTTGGCCAAGCGGCTCGGCCGCCCGCCGCGCGATGTCGCGGCCACCCTGGTCGAGCACCTCGAGCTGGACGACGTCTGCGAGCCGGTGGCGGTGAGCGGACCCGGGTTCCTCAACCTGCGGCTGCGCGACGCGTGGCTGGCGGGCGCGGTCGGCGAGCTCCGGGCGGACCCCCGGCTCGGCGTCCCCCGGCAGAGGCCGCAGATCGTCCCGGTCGACTACTCCGCACCCAACGTCGCCAAGGAGATGCACGTCGCCCACCTGCGCACGACGGTGGTCGGCGACGCGCTCGTGCGGACCCTGGAGCACCTCGGACACGACGTCATCCGGCAGAACCACGTAGGCGACTGGGGGACGCCGTTCGGCATGCTGATCGAGCATCTGCTCGACGTCGGGGAGGACTCCCCCGAGGCCCAGTTGCTGGTCACCGACCCCAACGCCTTCTACGCCGCGGCGCGAGCCGCGTTCGACCGCGACCCGGCGTTCGCGGACCGGTCGCGGGCGCGCGTGGTGAGGCTTCAGGCGGGCGACGCCGAGACGCTGCGGCACTGGAACGAGCTCGTCGACCTCTCCAAGCAGTACTTCAACCGGATCTACTCGCTGCTCGGCGTCACCCTCGGCGACGACGACCTGGCCGGGGAGTCGTCGTACAACGAGGAGCTGGCGGGCATCTGCGACGAGCTCGAGGCGAGCGGGATCGCGACCGTCAGCGACGGGGCTCTGTGCGTCTTCCTCGACGGCTACACCGGGCGCGAGGGCAGGCCCGTCCCGCTGATCATCCGCAAGTCCGACGGCGGGTACGGCTACGGCACGACCGACCTCGCGACGATCCGGCACCGGGTGCGCGACCTGCACGCCGACCGCATCCTCTACGTCATCGGCGTGACCCAGTCGCTGCACCTCACCATGGTCTGGGACACCGCGCGCAAGGCCGGCTGGCTACCCGACGACGTCGAGGTCGTGCACGTCCAGATCGGCAACGTGCTCGGCGACGACCGCAAGCTCCTGCGCACCCGCTCCGGCGCCCCCCTGAAGCTGATGGCACTGCTCGACGACGCCGTGACGAGGGCACGCGCCGTCGTCGACGAGGCCAGACCCGACCTCCCCGAGGAGCTGCGTGCCGAGATCGCTCCGCAGGTGGGCATCGGCGCGGTGAAGTACGCCGACCTCGCGGTGGCCCACGACTCGGAGTACGTCTTCGACCTGGACCGGATGGTGATGCTCACCGGCAACACCGGGCCCTACCTCCAGTACGCCGCCGCACGGGTTCGATCGATCCTGCGCCAGGCCGAGGGCGCCGAGCCGGGTCCGGTCGAGGTGACCGAGCCGGCCGAGCACCACCTGGCGCTGAGGCTGCTGGGCTTCGGCGACCTCGTGGTCTCCGTGGGCGAGACGCTCGAGCCGCACCGGCTGTGCGGATACCTCTTCGACCTGGCCCAGGCCTTCTCGGCGTTCTACGAGACGTGCAGCGTCCTCGGCGCCGCCACCGAGGCCTCGCGCGCGTCCCGGCTCGCGCTGTGCGAGACCACTCTCGACGTACTCGTCGAGGGGCTCGGCCTGCTCGGCATCTCCTCACCCGCCCGGATGTGAGGCCGTCAGCGCGGTAGCCCCTGACAGACGGGGTAGTCCCTGACAGAACGGTCGTCGATCGCTGGTCTCATTGACAGTTCTGTCAGGGACTACCGGATTTGGAGACTCGTGTAATGATGTAATCATGATTACGAACGAAGCAGTGGAGCGGGTGCGCGGTTGGTTCTCGGGCCGCCTCCCGGAGGACTGGCAGGCCTCTCCCGCCGACATCAGCGTCGACCGCGACGAGATCGTGGTGACCCTCAACCTGCCGGACACCGCCGCCTCCGAGGGTGCCGGTGAGGCCGAGACCGCGGAGGCCCGCGCCGGACGCGCCAGCGCCTTTCGTGAGGACACCCGCGAGCAGCGGATGGCCATCGCCAGAGAGGCTCAGCACCGCTACGAGCGCGCGGTGAGCTGGGGCGTGCGCGTCGGCGAGCACGAGCAGCTCTTCACCCACCTGGCCACCCCGACGATGACCCGCCTGCGCCAGCCCCAGCGGCAGGTCCTCGACACCCTCGTGGACGCCGGGGTCGCCCGGTCGCGCTCCGAGGCCCTGGCCTGGTGCGTCCGGCTGGTCGCGCAGCACGAGGACGACTGGCTGGCCGAGCTCCGTGCGGCGATGAGCCAGGTGGCCGACGTACGCACGAGGGGCCCGGCTGCCTGAGCCGGGCCCACCGCGGCTCCCCCGGAATGGGTGCGCCCGGCCACGCGTTCGCCCCAGGTGACCTCTCCTGCGCTCTCTGTCCTCGACCTCGTGCCCGTCCGACGGGGACAGACGACGGGAGAGGCCCTGGCGGCGACGCGGTCGCTGGCCCGTGAGGCCGACCGGCTGGGTTACCGCCGCTACTGGCTGGCCGAGCACCACAACATGCCGGCCGTGGCCGCGACCAACCCTCCCGTGCTCGTCGCGATGGTCGCGGCGGCGACCGAGCGGATCCGGGTCGGCTCGGGCGGGGTGATGCTGCCCAACCACGCGCCGCTGGTGGTGGCCGAGCAGTTCGCCCTGCTGGAGGCGGCGCATCCGGGTCGGATCGACCTCGGCATCGGCCGCGCGCCGGGCACCGACCCGCTGACCAGCGTCGCGCTGCGGCACGGCGCGGGTGGCGTGAGCGACGACGCCGTGAACCGCTTCCCGCAGTACGTCGACGACGTCGCGGCGATGATGTCGCCCAACGGCGTCTCGATGCAGGTGGCCGGCCGGCTCCAGGCGCTCCGCGCCACTCCCAACGCCCAGTCCGCGCCCGACCTCTGGCTTCTGGGCTCCTCCGACTTCTCCGCCCAGCTGGCGGCGGCCCGCGGCCTGCCCTACGTCTTCGCCCACCACTTCGCCGGGCGTGGCACCGCGGAGGCGCTCGCGCTCTACCGTGACGGCTACCAGCCCTCGGAGCGGTGGCCGGAGCCCCGGACGTTCCTGACGGTGAACGCGGTCGTCGCCGAGACCCCGGAGGAGGCCGACCGCCGCGCGCTGCCCAACCTGCTCACGATGGTCGCCCTGCGCACGGGTGCGCCGCTGGGCCCGCAGCCGACCATCGAGGACGCCGTCGCCCAAGGCCTGCCCGACGAGCATCGCGTCCTGGCCGACCAGATGTCGGCGCGCTGGGTGGTGGGTACCGCGCAGGCCGCCGCCGAGCAGCTGACCGAGCTGGCCACGACGTTCGCCGTCGACGAGGTGATGATCCACCCCGTCGCCGGCGCATACGCTGACGCCCCCGCCGACCGTTCACCCCATCGCGAGGAGACCTTGCGGCTGCTGGCCGACGCCCTGTCCGTCCGGCCGGTCTGAGGACGGGTCAGGCGCTGAGCTCCTTGCGGCCCCACGGTGCGCCGTACTCGGTGAGCAGGTCCAGGAAGGGCACGCTGTCGAAGGCCTCCGGGCCGAGCACGCCGGCGCCCGACCAGGTGCCCCGGGCCAGGAGCTCGAGCGCGACGACGGGGTTGACGGCGGTCTGCCAGACGACGCACTGGTGGCCGTACTCGCGCATCGACCACTCGTTGTCGATCACGTGGTAGTAGTACGTCGAGCGGGGCCGACCGTCCTTGCCGGTCCCGGTGACCCAGAGCCCGGCGCAGGTCTTGCCGCGCATCCGGGGCCCGACGGTCGCCGGGTCGGGGAGGACGGCGGCGACCACGTCGCGTGGGCTGACCTCGACCCCCTTGACCTTGATCTTCTCGGTGCGGTCCAGCCCGAGCGTGTGCAGCACCTTCAAGATGGTGATGAACTCGTCGCCGAGACCGTACTTGAAGGTCGCCCGCTTGCAGTCGACCCAGCGCGGCATGAGGAGCACCTCCTCGTGCTCGACGTTCACGCACTCGACGGGGCCGATCCCCTCGGGGAAGTCGAAGACCTCGGGCTCGCTGAACGGCGCCGTGGTGTGCCAGTCGCCGTTGCCCGACTCGTCGACCGCCCAGATCACGGGCGGGTTCAGGCACTCCTCGATCGTGGTCCACATCGAGAACGACGGCGCGAAGGTCTCGTTGCCGTCATCGTCGGTGACCACGAGGTTGGCACCGTCGCGGGTGCCGAGCTCGTCGATGTCGGAGAAGTCGTGGTCGGCGGCGTAGCGGGCGAAGACGTCGGAGAGTCCCGGCTCCACCCCGATCCCCACCAGCGCCAGACGGCCGGCGCCCTCCCACTCACCGGCCACCGCGAACTGCTCGTCGCCCAGCTTGACGCCGGTCCTCTCGTACGGCGCGTCGGGGTGCGGCTTCGACAGTGACATCGCCATGTCGAGGTAGTCGGCGCCCGCCGCGAACGCACCGTCGAAGACCCCCATGTTGAAGACCGGGTCGACGGCGTTCATGACGTGGGTGATCGCGTGCTCGCGACACAGCGCCGCCACGGACCCGGGGTCCGACGCGTCGACCTGGCCGGCGACGAAGCGGGCGTCGGTCGCAGCCGCCTTCTCGGCACGGGCCACGTCGTAGTCGGCGACCACGATGGTCTCGAAGAAGTCGCGGCGGGCCGCGATCGCGGTGAATGCTCCGCCGACGCCTCCGGCTCCGACCAGCAGGATCCTCATCAGGAAAGCCTCTCTGTGGCTTGGTGGTGGGTGGGGGTGGGTGTCGCTTCGAGGGGGGGTGGTGCCGAGCGGGTCGCCGGCCCGGTCCTGATCGCCGCCCCGGTCGCCGTCCCGGTCGCCACCGAGCCCGGGGAGTGACCCCGCCGACCGGTGCAGGGGTACGACGTGGGCCGGGCTACTCGCCGAGGTAGCTCATGACGTGCTTGATGCGGGTGTAGTCCTCCAGGCCGTACATCGACAGGTCCTTGCCGTATCCGGAGTGCTTGAACCCGCCGTGCGGCATCTCGGAGACGAACGGGATGTGGGTGTTGATCCAGACCACGCCGAAGTCGAGCTGCTTCGACATCCGCATCGCCCGCGCGTGGTCCCTGGTCCAGACGCTGGAGGCCAGGCCGTACTCGACGCCGTTGGCCCAGCGCAGCGCCTCGGCCTCGTCGGAGAAGCGCTGCACGGTGATCACCGGGCCGAAGATCTCGGTCTGGATCTGCTCGTCGTCCTGCTCGAGCCCGGCCAGGACCGTCGGCTCGTAGAAGTACCCGACGCTGCCCTGCCGGCGTCCCCCGGCGGCGAGGGTGGCGTGGCCGGGCAGGCGGTCGACCATGCCGGCGACGCGCGTCAGCTGGCTCTCGTTGTTCAGGGCGCCGTAGAGCACGTCCTCGTCGTCGGGCAGCCCGGTCCTGGTGTTCTTCGCCTGCTCGGTGATGGCGGCGACGAAGTCGTCGTGGACCCCGGGTCCGGCCAGGACCCGGGTTGCCGCGGTGCAGTCCTGCCCGGCGTTGAAGTAGCCCGCCATCGCGATGCCCTCCGCGGCCCTCTCGACGTCCGCGTCGTCGAAGACGATCACCGGTGCCTTGCCCCCGAGCTCGAGGTGCACCCGCTTGAGGTCGGTGGAAGCCGAGGCGGCGACCTCCATGCCGGCACGCACCGACCCGGTGATGGCCACCATCTGCGGCGTCTTGTGAGCGACCAGCTGGCGCCCGGTGTCGCGGTCGCCGCACACGACGTTGAGGACACCGGGAGGCAGGAACTCCTGACAGATCTCGGCCAGGAGCGTCGAGCTCGCCGGGGTGGTGTCGCTGGGCTTGAGGACGATGGTGTTGCCGCCGGCCAGTGCCGGGGCGATCTTCCAGATCATCATCATCAAGGGGTAGTTCCAGGGCGTGACCTGGCCGACGACGCCGATCGGCTCGCGCCGGACCCACGACGTGTGGTCGGCCAGGTACTCCCCGGCGGAGCGGCCCTCCAGCAGCCGGGCGGCGCCGGCGAAGAACTTGAAGTGGTCGGAGGCGTAGGGCATCTCCTCCGACATCGTCAGCCCGAGCGGCTTGCCGGTGTCCTTGCACTCGACGGCGTTGATCTCCTCGATCCGCTCCTCGATGGCCCCCGCGATGCCGAGCAGGGCGTTGCCGCGGTCCTTGGGCGTGAGGTCGCCCCAGCCTTCGAACGCCGCTGCTGCCGCGGCGTACGCGCGGTCGACGTCCTCGGCGCTCGAGAGCGGCGCCTGCGCGTAGACCTCGCCGGTGGTGGGGTCGACGATGCCGTAGGTCTCGCCCGAGGCGCTGTCGACGAGCTCGCCGTTGATCACGTTGCGGAACGTCTGGTCGGCCATGGCGGGAGCGTAGCCTGACCCGCTGCGGAACCGACAGTGGCGGTCCGCGGAAACAACGGAATCCGTCATTGGGATGGCCTGGAACCCACCGATCCGCAGACGGGGCGCTCGTGGGCTGCTCATGCCCCAGGCGGAAATGACCCGCACCGAGGGTGTCGCGGCGCCCGCGGACCTCGCTACGGTCTCGGCAGGGGGAACCATGATGACGAGTCCCAGACCGCACACCGGACGACGAGTCGCCACCGCGGTGGCCTGGGTGCTCGCGCTGCCGCTGGCCGCCCAGCTGCCCGCACCGGCCGACGGGGCCGTGGCTCCCGGCACCGTGTGGGAGTGGGGGTCCAACGGCTTCGGCCAGCTGGGCAACGGCACCACGTCGGCATCGCCGTCGGGCGCCGCCATGGTCCCCGGACTCTCCGACGTCGCTGACGTGGAGGGCGGCCGGGAGCATCTCGTGGCGCTGACCACCTCGGGCGCGGTCCTGACGTGGGGCAGCAACGAGTACGGGCAGCTCGGTCTGGGCGACACCGCCAACCGCAGCGTGCCGACGCAGGTGACCGTGCCCTGCGCCGGAGGCGTGAAGGCGGTCGACGCCGGCCACTACACGACGTTCGCCCTGTGCAACAACGGCACCGTGTGGGGCTGGGGCTGGAACGCCGACGGCCAGATCGGCGACGGGACCCGCACCACCCGACGCTCCCCCGTCCAAGTCTCGGGCATCACCGACGCGGTGAGCATCGACGCCGGCCGCGACATGACCTACGCGCTCCGGGCCGACGGCACGATGCTGGCCTGGGGTGACAACACCTACGGAGAGATCGGCGACGGCACCACCACCGCGCGCCTCACTCCGGTCCCGGTCAGCGGGCTGACCGGCGTGTCCAGCATCGCACCCGGCCGCGACCACGTCCTGGTGCTCCGCCAGGACGGGTCGGTCTGGGGCTGGGGCTGGAACCAGTACGGCCAGGTGGGCGACGGCACCACCGTCAACCGCTCGCTCCCGGTCCAGATCCAGATCACCACCGGGGTCTCGCAGCTCGCGGCCGGGGCCAACCACTCCTACGCGCTGACCACGGACGGGCGCGTCCTGTCGTGGGGGCGCAACTACGTGGCCGAGCTGGGCGACGGCACCTCCACGATGCGCACGCGCCCGGTATCGGTGCTGGGTGTCGCGAACGCCGTCTCGATCGGCTCCGGGCGCGACCACGGTGACGCCGTCCTCGCCAACGGCACCGTGATGGCGTGGGGCGACAACGTCAACGGCCAGCTCGGCGACGGCACCACCACGAACCGCAGGACCGCCATCGTCGTCCCCGGAGTCTCGGGGGCGACCTACGCCGGCGGCGGTGGCGCGGAGTACACCGTCGTCCTGGTCTCGGGAGCGCCGGTCGACCAGCCTCCTCAGGCCGGCTTCAGCGTCAGCTGTCAGCTGCTGACCTGCCACCTCGACGGCACGGCGTCCACCGACCCGGACGGGACCGTCCAGTCGTGGTCGTGGGACTTCGGCGACCAGAGCACCGGCTCCGGCTCGGTGGTCGACCACACCTTCGCCCAGCCGGGCACCTTCCAGGTCACCCTCACCGTCACCGACGACGACCAGGCCACCGGAACCTCGACCCAGGGCGTGACCGTCTCCGACGGCTCGTCGCCACCGGCCGCCTTCGACGCCGTCAGCACGCTGACCAACTCCTTCACCAGCTCCACGATCCGGGTCCCGACCCAGGCCAAGGTCGGCGACCGGCTGGTGCTCGTCGTGACCACCAACCGGGCCGCGACCCTCGCCACGCCATCGGGCTGGACGCTGCTCGGCACCGTTAGTGACGGGACGGAGGTGCGGTCGTGGATCCTCACCCGGTCGGCGGCCACCGGCCTGCCCGGGTCGACCGTGACGCTGAGCCTCGATGCCGCCTCCAAGACGAACGCCACCGTGCTGGCCTACTCCGGGGCCGCGGCACCCAGCGTCGTCCAGGGCGCGGCCGAGACCGGCACCAGCACGATGCACAAGGCACCCGCGGCAGCGGTCTCGGTCGCCGGGTCGATCGTGGTCTGCTACTGGGCGGACAAGGTGCCGACCGCGCACGGCTGGTCCGTCCCCGCCGGCTTCACCCAGCGGTCGGCGACGGCGGGCACCGGCAGCGCGATGATCACGTCGACCACCGGTGACACCGGAGCGCAGTCGGCCGGGACCTGGCCCGGCGCGACCGCGACGGCTGCCGCCTCCTCCGCCAAGGCGATCGCCTGGACGATCGTCCTGCCGCCGGCCTGAGCCGCCCGCAGCGCACCAACGCGGTGGCTCGAGCGTCGTCGCCTGCGCGACGAGAGGCTCGACTCATGCGCACTCGGACAGCCCTGCTCACCGTGGCGCTCCTCACGGGAGCCACCCTCGTCGTGCCCGCTGCGGGGCTCGCCCCACCACGTCGACACCACCAAGCGGTCGGCCAGGATCCGGGTGATCGCCGTGCTCCACGAGCGCGGCGGCCAGGTGGCCAGGGTGGTCAGGGTGGTCGCCTCGCCCACGTTCCCGCACGCACGCAGCGGCCACCTGACGCGTGACCCGGGCTCCAGTCGCTACCGCGGGTGGGTCACCATCCCCAAGAACGTCGGCGACCACTCGGGGTAGGTCGCGCTCCGCGCGGTCGACGCTCTCGGGCGCGAGCGGGTGTCGACGGCGCACGACGTCCGGGAGGCGGCGTTCGACGCCCGCCTCCGGGTCACCTCCGGGCGTCCCGACCGGCGTCCGCCGCGACTCCTCCACGCCTCCACGTGACCCCGGCACGTCGGCGTCCGCCGACACGCGGCCAAGGCACTGGTGCGGGTCCGCCTCGCCGACGACCACGCGGTGCGGCACGCCTGCGCGACCGGGCTGACCCTGGCCATGCGCCTGCATCGGGTGTCCGGGTCCGCGCGCCGAGGCGTGTGGCGGATCGCCCTTCCGATCAGCCGTTGTGGCCGCGTCCACGGGGTCGGACATCTCGGCCTGACCCTCGGCGACGCGGCCGGCACTACGTCTGCGCGAAGCTGGGCCGCATCCGCATCCGGGCGCACGACCGCCAGAGCTTCGGCGCGCGCCTCGTCGCGCCGGTCGGGGACGAGCTCCACGTCCGCCTCAGCGAGCCGGTGCACGGCATCTCGAGCTCGAACGTCGTCTAGGACACGGACGGCGACAGCGTGGCTGGCGCATGGTCGTGCCGGGACACGTCGGGCTCGGACGTCTCGTGCCTCACCGGAGCGGTCCGGACCGCGAGCTTCGCCCCTGACCCGGTGCCGTTCGAGGCGGAGAGGTGGACTGGGAGCCCGCCGAGCTCGACGTTCTCGACCGAGGACCCGAGCCGGCCAGGGCGCGTCCGTCAGGGGCTCTGGTGGACCCGCTCGCCCGACACCCACGTCGACACGACCCGCGCGGCACCGATCTCCTCGGCTGCCCCGGCGAACGGGTCGCGGTCGAGCACGGCGAGATCCGCGGTGTTCCCGGGGGCGAGCACGCCGGCACCGTCGATCCGGTCGCGCCCGTTGATCCACGCCGACCCGGCGGTGTACGCCGCGAACGCCGTCGTCAGGTCGATCGCCTGCTCCGGCAGGAAGGCCTCGCGCGGGTCGTCGTACGTCGCGCGGTTCACGGCCGTGTGGATCGCCGCGACCGGGTCCGGCGAGCTGACCGGCCAGTCGCTGCCCATGACGAGGCGGGCGCCGGCGCGGTGCAGGCCGCCGAACGGGTACTGCCAGGTCGACCGCTCCTCGCCCAGGAACGGGATCGTCAGCTCGTCCATCTGCGCCTCGTGGCAGGCCCACAGGGCTTGCGCGTTCGCCGAGACCCCGAGCTCGGCGAAGCGGGCGACGTCGTCGGGATGGATCACCTGGATGTGCGCGATGTGGTGGCGGAGGTCGGCGTCGTGGCCGGCATCCCTCGCGGCCGCGAAGGCGTCGAGCGCCTCCCGCGTGCCCCGGTCGCCGATCGCGTGCACGTGCACCTGGAAGCCCTCGGCCGACAGCGCGACGACAGCCCGCTTCAGCTCCTCGGCGTCGACGAAGGAGTGCCCGGCGTTGTCCGTCGTCTGCCCGTGCGGGTCGAGGTACGGCGTGAGCATCGCCGCGGTGAAGTTCTCGCAGACGCCGTCCTGCATGATCTTGACGCTCGTGGCGCGGTATCGCCCTCCGGACTGGGTCCGCCGTCGCTCGACCAGGCCGGCGACCTGCTCCAGCCCCAGCTCGCGGTCCCACCACAGCGCGCCGACCACGTCGGCGACCAGGTCACCGCTGGTGATCGCGTCCAGGTACGTCGAGCCGGTGTCGGCCATCCCGGCGTAGGCGCCGACGATCGCGTCCTGCCAGGCCGTCACGCCCAGGGAGAACAGGTACCGCTGGCCCTCGACGAGCCCAGCGGCGTACTCGTCGGCGGTCAGCTCCGGCAGCAGCGCGGCGACGATGTCGACCGCTCCCTCGTGCAGCGAACCCTGCGGCCTGCCGTCGGGAAGCCGCTCGATCCGGCCGTCAGCAGGGTCGGGGGTGGTGGCGGTGAGGCCCGCCAGCTCGAGGGCGCGCGAGTTCGCCCAGGCGCCGTGGTGGTCGCGGTTGTGCAGCAGGACCGGGCGGTCGGCGACCACCACGTCGAGGTCCGCGGCCGACGGGTTGCCTCCGGGGAAGGCGGCCATCGCCCAGCCGCCGCCGGTGACCCAGGGCCCGTCGTAGCCCTCGGCGTAGTCGCGGACCATCGCGACATACTCCTCGCGGGTGCTGCCGTCGGTCAGGTCGCACTGCATCCGCTCCAGGCCACCTTGGATCGGGTGGCAGTGGGCGTCGCTGAAGCCGGGTGAGACCAGGCCGCCGGCGAGGTCGACCACGTCGTGGCCGGCGCGGTCGAGCCGCTCCAGGCTGGGGGGCGAGAGCACGGCCACGACCTTGCCGTCCTCGACGAGCAGGGAGTAGCCGGCACGGTGGCGGTGGCCGTCGAAGACGGAGCCGCCGGTGAACAGGGTCGACATGGTCAACGCCCTTCCAGCAGAGGGCCGGCGGGGTCGTGGGTGATCCCCACCTTGCGCGCCGCCAGACCGGAGAGCGCCTCCAGGCACACCCGGTTGGCGAGGTACGCCGTGATCTCGGCGTGGTCGTAGGGCGGCGAGACCTCGACCACGTCGATACCCGCCACCGGCAGCTCCCGGCAGATCCGGCGGACGGCGTCGAGCAGCTCTCGCGACGACAGGCCACCGGGCTCCGGGGTGCCCGTCCCGGGCGCGTGGCCCGGGTCGCAGACGTCGATGTCGACCGACAGGAAGACCGCGTCGCAGTCGTCCATGGCGATCTCGAACGCCTCGTCGAGGCAGACGTCGAGCCCGCGCTTGCCGATCTCGGTCATCTCATAGGACCGCATGTCCTGCTCGGCCATCCACGCCATGGTCTCCGGTCCGGGCCAGTAGCCGCGCAGCCCGATCTGGAGGAACCGGTCACCGCGCACCGCACCCGACTCGATGAGGCGGCGCATGGGCTGGCCGTGGCCGTAGAGCGAGCCGAACTCGATGTCGCCGGTGTCGGCGTGGGCGTCGAAGTGGATCATCGACACCTTGCCCATGCCCAGGTGCCGGGCCACGCCGGTGGCATCGGGCAGCGCGATGGAGTGGTCGCCACCGAGGACGAGCGGGACCGACCCGGCGGCGGCGATCGCGTACACCGCGTCCTCCAGCGCGTGCAGCGCGCGCTCGATCTCGCCGGGCGGCATCTCGACGTCTCCCATGTCCACGACCGTGACGTCTTGGAGGGCGTCGACCCGCAGTGCCAGATGAGGTCGCGAACCGTCCTGCGGCAGGTAGTCGGTCTGCCGGATGGCCATCGGTCCGAACCGCGTGCCGGGGCGATGGGAGGTGCCCCCGTCGAACGGCGCGCCGACGACCACGACGTCCGCCGCGGCCAGCGCGGCCGCGTCGTCGACATCGACCGCCGGGACGCCGAGGAAGGTGATGTCAGGTCCGAACTGGGCGCCGTACCTCGTCATGAGGCCTTCCTACCAGGCCGGTATCCCTCGCGCCTACCTACGGATTTAGTGACGAATCGCCGTTGGGACCTTCGGATTCGCTTGCGAGGGGTTGTTCGGCGCATCATGATGGTGCCACCCAAGCCCAGACGCGAGGACCGATATCCATGCCCGGCGAGATCGTCTACGACAACGCACGTCTCCAGCAGGCCGCCCGCGACCACCTGTGGATGCACTTCACCCGGCACTCCTCCTACGACTCGGCCGAGGTCCCGATCATCGTCCGTGGCGAGGGTGCCTACATCTACGACGTCCACGGCAAGAGGTACCTCGACGCCCTCGCGGGCCTGTTCGTCAGTCAGCTCGGGCACGGACGGCGCGAGCTCGCCGAGGCGGCGGCCAAGCAGACCGAGCAGCTGGCATTCATGCCGCTGTGGTCCTACGCCCACCCCAACGCGATCGAGCTGGCGGAGCGGGTCGCGGGCTACGCCCCGGGCGACCTCAACCGCGTCTTCTTCACCACCGGCGGCGGCGAGGCGGTCGAGACCGCCTGGAAGCTGGCCAAGAACTACTTCAAGGTCACCGGCAAACCCTACAAGCACAAGGTGATCAGCCGCGCGATCGCCTACCACGGCACCCCTCAGGGCGCCCTGTCGATCACGGGCCTACCCGGAATGAAGGCCCCGTTCGAGCCGCTGGTGCCCTCGACGTTCCGCGTGCCGAACACCAACTACTACCGCGCGCCGTACTTCGAGGACGACGAGAAGAAGTTCGGGCTGTGGGCCGCCAACGAGATCGCCGTCGCGATCGAGAACGAGGGCCCGGAGACCGTGGCCGCGGTCTTCTTGGAGCCGGTCCAGAACTCCGGCGGCTGCTTCCCGCCGCCCCCGGGATACTTCGACCGGGTTCGTGAGATCTGCGACGAGTACGACGTGCTGCTGGTCTCCGACGAGGTGATCTGCGCGTTCGGGCGCCTCGGGCACATGTTCGGGGCAGAGCGCTACGGCTACCAGCCCGACATGATCACCTGCGCCAAGGGCATCACGTCGGGCTACGCCCCGCTCGGCGCGATGATCGCCAGCGACCGGCTGATGGAGCCGTTCCGGCACGGCACCGAGACCTTCCTGCACGGCTACACCTTCGGCGGACACCCGGTCTCGACCGCGGTCGCGATGGCCAACCTCGACATCTTCGAGAAGGAGCGGATCAACGAGCACGTCCGCGACAACGAGGGCGCCTTCCGCGAGACGCTCGAGAAGCTGAAGGACCTCCCCATCGTCGGCGACGTCCGCGGTGACGGCTACTTCTTCGGCATCGAGCTGGTCAAGGACAAGAACACCAAGGAGACCTTCAGCGACGAGGAGTCCGAGAAGCTCCTGCGTGGCTTCCTCTCCAAGGCCCTCTACGACGCGGGCCTCTACTGCCGCGCCGACGACCGCGGCGACCCCGTCGTCCAGCTCGCGCCTCCGCTGATCTGCGACCAGGAGCACTTCGACGAGATCGAGCAGATCCTGCGCGCCGTCCTCACCGAGGCCGGCACTCTCCTCTGACGTTGAGTTGGCTCAACTACAGGGCGAGGGCCCGGCGGCGGCGGCGGTTGTTGACCTCGCCGCCGACCACGATCAGCACCGAGATCAAGAACATCATCGTGCCGACGACGTTGACCTGCATCGGGACGCCGCGCTGGGCCACGCCCCAGACGTACATCGGGAAGGTCACGGTCGTGCCGGCGTTCAGGTTGGTGATGATGAAGTCGTCGAAGGACAGCGAGAAGCTCAGCAGCGCCGCCCCCAAGATGCCGGGGAACGCGAGCGGGAACGTCACCCGCCAGAAGGTCTGCCGGGGATTGGCGTAGAGATCCATCGCCGCCTGTTCGAGGGTGTCGTCGAGCCCGGCGAGCCGGGCTCTCACGGTGACCACCACGAACGAGATGCAGAACATGATGTGGGCGATCAGGATCGTCCAGAACCCGAGCTGGCCGCCGAAGCCCGCGGCCACGAACAACGCCAACAGCGACGAGCCCATCACGATCTCCGGCGAGGCCATCGGCAGGAAGATGATGAGGTTCATCGTCGAGCGGCCGGCGAACTCGTGCCGGACCAGGGCGAAGGCCATCATCGACCCGAGGATGGTCGCCACCACCGTCGCCGAGAGGCCGATGGTGATGCTCTTGCCCACGGCCTGGCACATCGACGGGTCGGCGCACGGGTGCAGCCAGTTGGCCAGCGTGAACTTGTCGAACCGGTAGACCAGCCGGCTCTTGGGCTGGTTGAAGCTCATCAGCACGACGACCGCGATCGGCACGAACGTGTAGACCAGTACCAGGATCCCGAGGAACAGCACGATGCGCTCGCGGAACCACCTCATAGCAGCTCCTCGGTCCCTGCGCGGCGGACGTAGAACAACACCATCACCACGATGATCAGCATCAGGATCATCGAGAGCGCACCGGCCGCCGGATAGTCGTTGGCGTTGGTGAACAGGTCTTGGATGACGTTGCCGATCATGCGTTGCTTGGGACTGCCCAGCAGCTGAGCGTTGATGTAGTCACCGGTCGCCGGGATGAACGTCAGCAGGGTCCCCGACACGACCCCGGGCAGCGACAACGGCCAGGTGACCTTGAAGAACCCCACGAACGGGTTGGCGTACAGGTCGGAGGACGCCTCGATCAGACGTTGGTCGATCTTGTCGATGCTGGCGAACAGCGGAAGCACCATGAACGGCAGGAAGTTGTAGGTCAGGCCGGCGATGACCGCGATCGGCGTCGCCAGCAGCCTCCCGTCGGGGCCGAGGACGTGGATGTCGCGCAGGACGCCGACGACGGGGCCGGTGTCGGCCAGGATCAGCTTCCAGGACAGCGTGCGGACCAGGAAGCTGGTGAAGAACGGCGCGATCACCAGGACCAGCATGAGGTTCTTCCAGGCGCCGGCCTTGAAGGCGATGGCGTAGGCCAGCACATAGCCGAGGACCAGGCACAAGATGGTCGCGATCGCGCCGTACTCGATCGAGCGCAGCAGCGGACCCCAGTCACTCCAGCTGTCCGGCTTGCCGTACTGCTTGAGCGCGTTCCAGTAGTTGGCCCAGTGCCAGGTCATCTTGTAGCCGCCGACGACCGACCCGTTGGGGTCGTACAGCGCCGTCGCGACCAGCGAGTAGAACGGGATGACGAAGAACAACGCGAGCCAGACGACGCCCGGCAGGAGCAGGAAGTACCCGGTCCGGCCGCGACGGCGGACGGTCACGCGTCCTCCTCCGCACCCGCGTTGGCATCCTGCTGGGCGTCGAGCAGGAAGGCGTACTCAGGACGCCAGGACAGCTCGACGTTGTCCCCGGAGCGGAACAGGCGGCGGCGACCGGTGTTCTGCTCGAAGATCTGGAGCTCCTGGCCCCAGGGCATCCGGACGAGGTACTGCGTGCTGACGCCCACGAAGCTGACGTCGGTGACCACCCCGCCGGGGATGGTGTTGCCGGGGGCGTCGAGCGCCTCGCCCACCTCGCCGATCAGGACCTTCTCGGGCCTGATGCCGAGCCAGCCCCGGTCGCCGTCGGCGTGCGAGCGCGCGGTGGGGACCGACACCTGGATGCCGTGCATGTCGAGGGTCACCAGGTCGGCGTCGCGCGACTTGATGGTGCTGTCGATCAGGTTGGACTGACCCAGGAAGTTGGCCACGAACGTCGTGCGGGGGTTCTCGTAGAGCTCGTCGGGCGAGCCCATCTGCTCGATGCCACCGGCGTTCATCACCGCGATGGTGTCGGCCATCGTCATGGCCTCCTCCTGGTCGTGGGTGACGTGGATGAAGGTCAGCCCGACCTCGGTCTGGATGCGCTTGATCTCGATCTGCATCGAACGCCGCAGCTTGAGGTCCAGCGCACCGAGCGGCTCGTCGAGGAGCAGAACCTCCGGCTGGTTGATCAGGGCCCTCGCCAGGGCGACGCGCTGCTGCTGGCCGCCGGAGAGCTGGGCCGGCTTCTTGCGGGCCTGCGTGGTCAGCTCGACCAGCTCCAGCATCTCGTTGACGTGGCGCTCGACCTCGGACCGCTTGCGCCTCCGCAGGCCGAAGGCGACGTTCTCGAAGATGTCGAGGTGCGGGAACAGCGCGTAGCTCTGGAAGACCGTGTTGACCGGCCGGCGGTACGGCTTGTCGTAGGTGATGTCCTGCCCTGCCAGGCGGATCGTCCCTGACGTGGGCGTCTCCAGGCCCGCGACCATGCGCAGCGTCGTGGTCTTGCCGCACCCGGAGGGCCCGAGCAGGGCGAAGAACGACCCCGTGGGCACGTCGAGGTCGAGCGACTTGACGGCCGTGAAGTTGGCGAACTCCTTGGTCAGCTGCCGGATCTCCAGGCCGGCGGCGCTGCCGCCCGTCGAGGCGAGCGCGGACTCCTCAACCACCGATGACATTGGACCAGTCCCTTTCGTACTCGGTGTTCTGCTCCTCGTCGAGGGCCATGAAGGAGAAGGCGTCCTTGAGGTCGTCCTCGGTGGGGAAGATCAACGGGTTGTCGACCAGCGACTTGTCGATCTTCTCCATCTCCTTCTGTGCGCCCTGGACGGGACAGATGTAGTTCACCCATGCGGCGAGCTTCGCCGCGACCTCGGGCTCGTAGTAGTAGTTCATCCACTTCTCGGCGTTGAGCGTGTGGCTCGCCTGGTTGGGCACCAGCATGTTGTCGGCCCACAGCGAGAGACCCTCGGTCGGGTAGACGAACTTGATGTTGGGGTTGTCGTACCGCGCCTGGATCACGTCACCCGACCAGGCCTCGCAGGCCACGATGTTGCCCGCGGTGAGGTCCTGGATGTACTCGTTGCCCGTGAAGGCGCGGACCTGGCCGGCCGAGACGGCCTCCTGGAGCCGGGCGATGGCCTTGGTCCACTCGTCCTTGGTGAACTTCTCCGGTTTCGCGCCGACCACCTTGAGCATGAAGCCCATCGTGTCGCGCATCTCGCTGAGCAGCGTGATCCGGCCCTTGAGGTCGGAGCGGGTCAGCAGCTCCTCCATCGAGGAGACCTTGCCGGTCTCCTTGGCGTTGTAGGCGATGCCGGTCAAGCCGCTCTGCCAGGGCGCGTGGTACTTCAGGGTCGGGTCCCAGGCGCGGTTCTGGAGCGCGGGGATGAGGTTCTCGCGGACGTTCGGGATCTGCTTCGGGTCCAGAGGCTGGATCCACCCGAGGTTGATGACACGGCCGGCCATCCAGTCGGTCAGGATCATGATGTCTCGACCGATGGGCTGGCAGGCCCCGAGCTGGTTGCGCACCTTGGCGAAGAACTCGGAGTTGTCGCTGATGTCGTCGGTGTAGGAGACCGAGATGCCGGTCTGCTGCTCGAAGACCTGGAGTGTGGACGTCGACTTCTTGATGGGGTCGATGTAGGCGGGCCAGTTCGAGACGACCAGCTTCTTCTGCGAGTTTGAGAGGTCCGTGGCCATGCAGTCCATCGGGTTCTGCTTGGCGTCCGGCACGTTGAACAGCTTCAAGGAGGCCAGGCTCCCCGCCGCGAAGACCGCGCCCCCGCCACCCTTGAGCAAGCCACGGCGCGAGATTCCTGAGAGCGTGCGACCTGACGTCATCTGGCTCCTCCCCTGGGTCGGCAGGTTCGGATCGTGTCATGTACCCGGTGGCCCGACAAGGGATTCCGTGCATCAATTGCCGCTCAGCGACGGAATCCGCCGTCTACCTACGCTGGACCGGTGGTGCCAGGGGTGTCAGCATAGGGACCGTGACGAAGAAGCAGCCGCGAGCGACGCTGGACGAGGTCTCCAAGGCCATCATCGAACAGCTCCAGGCCGATGGCAGGCGGTCCTACGCCGCCATCGGCAAGGTCGTCGGGCTCTCCGAGGCTGCCGTCAGGCAACGCGTCCAGCGGCTCATCGACTCCGGCATCATGCAGGTCGTCGCCGTCACCGACCCGCTCGAGCTCGGGTTCGCCCGCCAGGCCATGGTCGGCGTCCGGGTCAACGGGCCGATGGAGCCCGTGGCCGACGCGTTGGCGGACCTCGAGGAGGTCGACTACGTCGTCATCACCGCCGGTGTCTACGACCTGCTGGTCGAGGTCGTGTGCGAGAGCGACGAGCACCTGCTCGAGGTGATCTCCGGCAAGATCCGCCGGATCTCCGGTGTTGTCGGCACCGAGACGTTCATGTACCTCAAGCTGCGCAAGCAGACCTACTCGTGGGGTGTCCGCTGAGCTACCGCTCCCTGAGTCTGTGGCACGAGTCCGTCCCAGACGACTGGTCACCGCGTCCTGCCCTCCCCGGTGACCGCGACGTCGACGTGGCGATCGTCGGCGCGGGCTTCACCGGGCTGTGGACCGCCCTCTACCTCGCCCGCGCCGAGCCGTCGCTGCGGATCGCCGTCGTCGAGGCCGAGACGGCCGGCTTCGGCGCCAGCGGCCGCAACGGCGGATGGTGCTCGGCCCTGTTCCCCTCCTCCTTGGACTCGATCGCCAAGCGGTCGACCCGCGAGGGAGCCCTGGCCCTCCACGCGGCCATGCGGGGCTCTGTCGACGAGGTGCTCGCCGCGGCCGAGCTGGAGGGGATCGACGCCCAGGCGCAGAAGGGCGGCACGATCTCGCTGGCCAGGTCGGCACCCCAGTGGGCTCGCGCGCGCGGCCACGTCGACGACGCCCGTTCGTGGGGCCTGGGCGAGGACGACGTCCGGCTGCTGGACGCCGCCGAGGCCACGGAGGTCCTGGCCGGGACCCGGGTCCGCGGCGCGACGTACACACCGCACTGTGCGGCGATCCATCCCTCCCGGCTGGTGCGCGGCCTCGCCGAGGCCGTCGCGCGCCGCGGCGTCACGATCTACGAGCAGACCCCGGCCACGGCGATCGCGCCCGGATCCGTCGCGACGCGCCACGGGATCGTGCGCGCCGAGCACGTGATCCGCGCGACCGAGGGCTACACGCGCACGCTGGCCGGCCAGCGTCGGGCGATCGTCCCCGTCTACTCCCTGATCGTTGCGACCGAGCCCCTGTCCCCGCAGGTGTGGGAGCAGATCGGGCTGCGCCGCCGCGAGACCTTCAGCGACCACCGGCACCTGATCATCTATGGCCAGCGCACGGCCGACGACCGGCTCGTCTTCGGCGGTCGTGGAGCGCCGTACCACTTCGGCTCGCGCCTCCGGCCCGGCTACGACCTCGTCCCCCGCGTGTTCGAGGGGCTGTGGGCCACTCTGGTCGACCTGTTCCCGGTCGTGTCGGACGCCAAGGTCACCCACCGGTGGGGCGGCGCGCTGGGGATCGCCCGCGACTGGACCGCCTCGGTCGGCCTCGACCGCTCGACGGGCCTCGGCTGGGCCGGGGGCTACGTGGGGGACGGTGTCGGCACCACCAACCTGGCCGGCCGCACCCTGGCCGACCTGGTCCTGCGCCGTGACACCGAGCTGACCCGGCTGCCGTGGGTCGACCATCGGTCGCGCTCGTGGGAGCCGGAGCCGCTGCGATGGCTCGGGATCAACGCCGGGCTTCGCGCGATGACCTGGGCCGACGCCGAAGAGGCACGGACGGGTCGCGAGAGCCGGATCGCCCGGGTCGTCTCGCCCTTCATCCACTAGGGTCCGTCGCCCCGCATGGGGAGACACCTCCCGCGCGGTCGGGAGGATCGCGCGAATTGCGTTGCGGGGCCGGCCGCGGCCTGAGAAACTCGCCCCGGAGTTCTTCGGCAGCGCCGCGTCCGCCGCGCGCCCGGATGAGAGCCCAGATGAGAGGAGGCGTCATGACGACCGATGTCTTCGGCATGTCCGCCGCCGCCGTTCACTCTCATGACTGGAGCACCATCACCGATGTACGCCGAGCATCCCGAGCGCGCTGACGCGTTCGACTCGTTCTTCGCCAAGCGCAATCCCGACAGCGACTCCCCCGATCCCGCGTCCGACGACGAGGAGATCGACTCCCGTTTCGTCTTCGACTTCGAGACCTACGACGACCTCGACGACGGACAGCGCTGGTCCACCTGGGGCTCCGTCGAGCCCCTGCAACGCGGACCCGAGCCCCGTCCCGACTGGGTCGTGACGTCCCAAGGGGCGATCGACACCGACCTGGGCATCCTCAAGACCGGCAAGGAGGCCGACGTCTTCCTGCTCGAGCGCGCCGACCCGCTCGAGCGCGAGAAGGCCGTCGTGATGGCGGCCAAGCGCTACCGCGCGCCCGACCACCGCAGCTTCCATCGCTCCGCGTCCTACACCGAGGGGCGCTCGATGCGGCGCTCGCGCGACAACCGGGCGCTCAAGCGCAAGTCCACCTTCGGACGCGAGGTCGCGGCCGGCGAGTGGGCCGTCTCGGAGTGGGGCGCGCTGGTCCGGCTGTGGCAGCTCGGCCTGCCGGTGCCGTACCCGGTCCAGGTCGACGGCACGGAGATCCTCATGGAATGGATCACCTACGACGGGCAGACGGCCCCGCGACTGGCCCAGACCCGGCCGGAGCGTGGGCTGCTGGCGTCGTACTTCGACCAGCTCCGCGAGGTGCTGGCGACGCTGGTGCAGGCCGGTCTGGTCCACGGCGACCTCTCGGCGTACAACATCTTGGCCGCCGGGCCGCAGCTCGTGGTGATCGACCTCCCCCAGGTCGTCGACCTCGTCGGGAACGCCGCGGGGATGGACTACCTGCTGCGCGACTGCACCAACATCTGCGGCTGGTTCCGCGCTCGGGGCCTGGACGTGGACGAGCACGAGCTGTTCGGCGAGCTGATGACCCACGCGTTCTGAGACAGCCGCCGTGGAGCAGCTGCACGCGAGCGAATATCGTGACGGCGTGCGTCGAGTCCGAGGCCCCTCGATCCGGGTCCGTCCGGTGGCCGAGGCGCCGGCGGTGGACCTCCACGACGTGCCCGTCGATGCCTACCGCGACTCGTTGTACGCCCCGGGCGACCTCTACGACGCCGAACCGTACGCCGCCTCGTTGGACGCCCGCGCGTTCCTGTGGGCGCGCGAGCAGCGCACGCCGCGCGCGACCCTCGCCCAGGCGCTGCACGACCACGCGATCGACCAGGCGCTGGCGAGCTGGGTCTCCGGCCGGCACCTCGTGGGGGTGATGGGCGGGCACGACGTCGACCGCGCGTCAGCGTCGTACGCCGACGCCGCCCGGCTGGGCTGGATGCTGGGGCAGCACGCCGTGGTCACCACCGGCGGCGGACCCGGCGCGATGGAGGCCGCCAACCTCGGCGGGCTCCTGGCCGCCGGCTCGCGCGACGAGCTCGCCTCGGCCGTGGCGTCGCTGGCCGGCGTGCCGTCGTACCGGCCGTCGGTCGACCAGTGGGCCGCCAAGGCGCGAGCGGTCACGCAGAGCGCGGCCGACCACGGCGTCGAGCCGCAGGACTCTCTCGGCATCCCCACGTGGTTCTACGGCGAGGAGCCTCCGAACCTGTTCGCGTCCGCGATCGCGAAGTACTTCCGCAACGCCATCCGCGAGTCGATCCTGCTCCAGGTCTGCGACGCCGGCATCGTCTTCCTGCCGGGCCTGGGCGGCACGGTCCAGGAGATCTTCCAGGACGCCTGCGAGAACTTCTACGCCGCGCCGGGCAACGTCGCGCCGATGGTGCTGGTGGGACGCACCTACTGGTCCGAGACCCTCCCGGCCTGGCCGCTGCTCCAGGCCCTGGCGAAGGGCCGTCCGATGGCCGACCACATCCATCTCGTCGCCACCGTCGAGGACGCGGCCGAGCTCATGCGGCGCCGAGGTTCTCCCTCGCCCCGATGACCTCGCGGTAGTGCTCGAGGAGCAGGTCGTTGACGCGGGTCCAGGTGCGGCCCTCGACAGCGCGCCGCCCCGCCGCGCCCATCCGAGCACGCAGCGCGGGGTCCTCGACCAGGGCGGCGACGTGGCCCCGGAGTGCTGCACCGTCGCCCGGCTGGTAGAGGCGACCGGCGTCGGGAGGCACCACGTCGACCGGACCGCCTGCGCGCGGCGCGACAACGGGGACACCGGACGCCAGCGCCTCCTGGGCGCTCTGGCAGTAGGTCTCGTACCGGCCGGTGTGCACGAACACATCGAGGTCGGCGTACTCCTGGGCCAGCTCGCCCTGGAGCACGAGCCCACGGAACTGCGCGCTCGGCAGCAACGAGCGGAGCCACTCCTCCTCGGGCCCGGCACCGACCAGGACCAGCTCGGTGCCCGGGAGGTCGGCCACCGAGCGCAGCAGGTGCAGCTCCTTCTCGGCAGCGAGCCGGCCGACGTAGCCGATCCGGACCGGCTGGTCACCGGCGACCGGCCGGGTGCGCCGGGCCGGGTGGAACAGCGTGGTGTCGACGCCGCGCGGCCACAGCGCCAGGCGGGGTACGCCGAGTGCCTCCAGCTGTCGGAGGCTCGCCGCGGACGGCGCGAGCGTACGGTCGACCCGGCGGTGGATCGCCCGCGTGAGGCGGGCCATCGCCCACTCGCCGCCCAGCACGCCGTACTGCCGGGCGAAGCCGACGAGGTCCGTCTGGTAGATGGCCACGGTCGGGATCCCGAGCTCGTCGGCGGCACGGACCGCCTGGTATCCCAGCGCGGCGGGCGAGGCGACGTGCAGGACGTCGGGCTCGAAGGCCGCGATGATCTCGCGGAACCTCCCGCGGGCCTGGAGCCCGACCCGGAAGTCGCGGTAGAACGGGAGGTTCGCACCGCGGGTGTGCAGGACGGGGAAGCCGGCGTACGACTCCGGGCCCGTGGGGGCCACTGCGGCCGCGGCGTGGCCGGTCGTCGCCAGATGGTCGAGGACCCGGACCACGGAGTTGGTGACGCCGTTCACCTGCGGGAGGAACGACTCGGCGACGACGAGCACGCGAAGCTCGCGGCCGGTCGAGGGCTCCGCACCGGGGCGGTTGCGCAGGTCGTCGGGAGGTGTCGGGATCGTGGGGACTGACGGGCGCATCGCAGCGTCCTCTCAGGCTGGTTCCCTGGCGCCCCTCACGCTAGGAGAGCCAGGCGAACGCACGCCCTGCAAGACATGGCGCGGGCGTGAACCCTCGGTGTCGGACCGGGATGGACGGCTCGTCACGATGAGCAGCCGAGCCGGGAGTGGACCAGGCGAACTCCGCGGGCCCAGCACCGGTTCACCTGCTCAGCGTGATGAGCCGTCCGCCGTCGCGGCGAGCTGGCCGCAGGCGCCGTCGATCTCGCGGCCGCGGGTGTCGCGCACCGTCGCGGCGATCCCGCGGGCCTCGAGGCGGCGCACGAACTCGCGTTCGTCGGCGGGGTCGGAGGCGGTCCACTTCGAGCCCGGCGTGGGGTTGAGCGGGATCAGGTTGACGTGGACCCAGCCCCAGTCGCCGCGCGCGAGCAGCACGTCCGCGAGCAGATCGGCCCGCCAGGCCTGGTCGTTGATGCCGCGCATCATGGCGTACTCGATCGAGACCCGCCGCCGGGTGATCCGGGCGTAGTTCCACGCGGCGTCCACGGTCTGGTCGACGCTGAACCTGGTGTTGATCGGCACCAGCTCGTTGCGCAGCTCGTCGTCCGGCGCGTGCAGCGACAGTGCCAGCGTGACCGGCAGGCCGAGCTCGGCCAGCTGGTTGATCCGCGGGACCAGCCCCACCGTCGAGACCGTGACACCGCGAGCGCTCATTCCCAGCCCGGACGGCGCGGCCTCGGTGAGGCGACGTAGGGCGCCCACGACCGCGGGGTAGTTGGCCAGCGGCTCACCCATGCCCATGAAGACGACGTTCGAGACGCGCGCCGGCCCGCCGGGCACCTCTCCTCGGGCCAGCGAGCGTGCCCCGGCCACGACCTGCTCGACGATCTCGGCCGTCGACATGTTGCGCTGGAGCCCGCCCTGGCCGGTGGCGCAGAACGGGCACGCCATCCCGCAGCCCGCCTGCGAGGAGACGCACATCGTGACCCGGTCGGGGTAGCGCATCAGCACCGACTCGACCAGCGCCCCGTCGAAGAGTCGCCACAGGGTCTTGCGCGTCGTCGCGCGGTCGGCCTCGAGGGTTCGCAGCGGGGTCATCAGCCGAGGCAGGAAGGCCGCGACCAGCTCGCCGCGAGCGGCGGCGGGCAGGTCGGTCATCTCGTCCGGGTCGTCGACCAGCCGCTCGAAGTAGTGGGTCGAGAGCTGCTTCGCGCGGTAGGCCGGCAGGCCCAGCTCGGTGGCGTACGCCGTGCGCTCGTCGAGGCTGAGGTCGGCGAGGTGCCGAGGCGGCTTGGCGCGCCCTCGTGGCTCGGCCATGACGAGAGGCAGCGAGGGCCGGGACGACTGGGGCATGGTCTGAGGATCATCCCAGCCGCGATGCCCGTTGGTGAAAACGAGCGGGACGGTCTCGTGTGACTCTCGTGGCCCTGCGACGGCCCGTGGCGCCTCAGTAGCCCCCGCCGTACGACGCGGACCCGCCGGGGCTGGCGCCCGAGCTCGGGGCGGCGCCGGTGACCGCCTGTCCGGTGGGGGACACGGCGTACCACGTCCCGCCGAACTCCTTGACGCCCTCGCCGTTGACGTCGCCGGCGGCGTGGTCGTTGACGAAGGTGTAGACCGGCTGTCCGGCGACCGTCGCGGTCGACGTGCCCGCCGGCGTCCTCGTGGTCGCCACCGGGACGCCGAGCTTGCTGTGCCCGGCGGCCACGGCCGGCCAGAACGACAGGCAGTCGCTGCCGCAGGTCGACACGGAGCGGCCGTCGGCGGTGAGCAGGTAGACGGTCCGGCCCTGCGCGTCGACCAGGACCTTGCCCAGCGAGGTCGTCGCCACGTGCAGCCCGGCGCCGTGGGCCGGGGCGGCCGGGCCGCCCGCGGCACCGGCAGAGCCGGCGGTCGTGCCGGACGCGGCACCGCCACATGCGCTCAGGACGACGGCGGCCCCGGCCAGCAGTGCCGACAGTCCGGTGACCTTGGCTGTGACGTTCATGGTGTTCTCCTCCGTAGGTGTTCATGGAGGAGTACGGCGTCGCACCGGCCCGGCGTTCGAGGCCGACCCTGTGAAGGCTCTGAGAATCGAGGAGACGGCCCCTGAGCCGCCTCAGCCGTCGATCTGGACCATCACCCAGATCACCAAGGCGGCGGTGGCCACGATCACGACGGCCGTGGCGACGACGCCCAGCAGCATGAACTGGGCGAAGCGCCGCGTCTTGCGGGGCACCAGGAGCAGCACCGGGACGAGCAGGGCGACCAGCACCAGGGGGAACAGCCGCTTGACCTCGTCATCGCTCAGCAGCAGACCGAGCAGGGCGGCGTAGATGCCCGGGACGACGATCACGTAGGCGACCCCGCTGAAGAACCCGACGAGCCCGGCGAACGTCGGGTGTGAGCGGTGCCACCAGCTCGGCTCGGCCGCGGCCTCGGCCTCCGATGCTTGCTCACGCTCGGGCTGATGCTCGGGCGCTGGTCGGGGCGCTGGTCGGGGCGCCGGGTCGGCGTCCTCGGACGGCGCGCTCGGTGCGGCGTCGGCCGCACCCTCGGCGGCTGGCGTCCCGGGCTCGCTCATGCGTCCAGCATGTCATCCGGACCAGGCGAGCCTGGGGATTGACGGCGCAGGACCCGGACATCGGGCATGGCGAGCCCCGACCACCACGCGAGGTCGGCTTCCACGCCGAGGAGCGTGGCGTGCAGGACGGCCCATGCCGTGCCGTGCCCGACCAGCACGACATCCCCTTCGGGCGCGTGCTCGAGGATCCCCCGGACGGCGCTCACGACGCGACGGCGGGTCCGGGCCAGCGGCTCCCAGCCCGGGTGTGCCGGGGCCTGCGGGTTCGCGAAGGCCGAGCGCACGACTCGGTCGAAGTCGGCGACCCAGTCGGCACGGCGCTCCTGCTCGCGCAGGTCCGGGACCAGGCGGATCGGGCCCTCGGTCACCAGGCATGCGGTCAGCCTCGCCTTGGGCTCGGGCGAGGAGAACCAGTGCGCGTCGCTGGGAAGGTCTGACCGCAGGGCGACGACGTCTGCGACGAAGGCCGGGTCGAGCTGCCACCGGTGCGAGGGGACCCCCGGCTCGACGACGGGGCGACCGTGCCGCACGAGGTAGAGGCGGCCGGGCTCGCTCACAGGTTGGGCTGGCTGGACCCGAGCGCCGGGTTGCCACCGGTGCTGACCGGGATGCCGTCGACCGCCGCGCCGTACTCAGGGGCGTACCTCTGGTTGCGGCGGAACGTGTCGATGAACTGCTGGAGACGCGGGTCGCTGGCGCTCTGGACCTTCAGCTGGTACCCCCATGCGCTGATCACGACCGGGGCGGGCAGGTCGTTGGTCGCCCACGGCGAGACGTCCACGAAGCGGTTGGAGCGACCGCCGTCGCCGGGCTCGCTGATCATCGACTGCCTCTCGAACAGCGCGGTGAGCTGGTCGACCTGGCTCTTGGGCAGATCGGGGCGGTAGGTGACCCACACGACCCCGTGCTCCATGTTGTGCACGGCGCGCTCGGAGGGAACCGGCTCGGTGTACAGCCCGGCGTTCATCCAGACCGGGTTGTGCGGCCCGCCGACCGGCGGCGTCACGGCGTACGTCACGGGTCCGTCGACGTGGTCGTGTCCGAGCTCGGTGCCACCCGGGTCGTTCGGCCCGGGCCAGCTGCCGGTGTCGTAGGCGACCACCCCGCTGATGTCGGTGGGGTTCTTCGTCGTCGATGGCTTCGGCTGGACGATCGCGGTGCCCGTCGGAGTCGTGGGGATCACCTGCTTGGCGACGTCGATCGTGCCGCCGCCGGAGCCGGACGACGACTTGTGCACCGAGAAGAAGACCCCGCCGGCGATGCCCAGGAGCAGGACGACGACGACGGCTGCGCCGATGAGGGAGCGACGGCGCTCGTGGGCCTTCTGCTCGCGCTGCATCTTCTCGACCATCGCTCGTCGCTCGGTCGCACGCTGCCTCTTCGACTGGTTCGCCACAGCCAGGAAGCGTAGGGCCCACGCCCAAACCGCTCGTGGGGGTTTCAGAAAACGAGGTAGTGGAGCAGCAGCCAGATCGGGGCGACGGTGGCCAGGAGCGAGTCGAGACGGTCCATCAGACCGCCGTGCCCGGGGATGACCTGGCTCATGTCCTTGATGCCGAGGTCGCGCTTGATCACCGACTCGCAGAGGTCTCCCAGGGTCGCCATCACGACCGCGACCAGGCCCAGGCAGACGCCGATCCACCAGTCGGCGTCGAGCACCCAGACGATCATCGCCACCCCGACCGCGACACACGCGACCCCGGACCCCACGAACCCCTCCCAGGACTTCTTGGGCGAGATCACCGGCGCCATCGGGTGCCTGCCGAACAGGACGCCGGCGACGAAGCCACCGATGTCGGAGGCCGCGGTGACCGCGATGAACGTGAGGATGCCCTTGACGCCGGCGTCGTAGCGGTGGAAGCCGGTCGCGCCGCCCTCGCGCAGGAGGAGCGCCACGAACGAGCCGAGGAACGGCACGTAGACCAAGGTGAAGACCGAGGCGGTGGCGCTGTGCACGTAGCCAGGCACCCCGCGGCGCAGCAGCCACAGCATCGTCACCAGCGCGCTCACAGCCGTCGCCGTGACCAGGGCGGGAGCGCCCCAGAAGTAGGCCACCACCACCATCACCACCCCGCCGGCCATCAGGGGCTGCTCGGGGAGATCGACCGACATCGCCGAGAAGCCCCGGTGCAGCTCCCAGATCGCGACGAGGACGGCGGCCGCGACGACCACCATGAACAGCGTCTTCCAGACCAGGAGGGTCACCAGGATCAGCGCGATCAGGACGACGGCGCTGGCGATGGAGACCGGCACGTTGCGGCCGGCGCGCCCGTGGGCCCGCGCGGGCGTGTCGGTGGCCATGGTGGCGAGCTGGGGTCGAGGCCCGGGCCTCAGACCTCGAGCAGCTCGGACTCCTTGTGCTTGAGGAGGTCGTCGATGGTGTCGGTGTGCTTCTTGGTCACCGAGTCCAGACGCTTCTCCGCGCCGGTCACGTCGTCCTGGCCGACCTCACCGTCCTTCTCCAGCTTCTCCAGCTGCTGCTTGGCGTGTCGACGGAGGTTGCGGACGGCGACGCGGCCCTCCTCGGCCTTGTGCCGGGCGACCTTGATGTACTCCTTGCGCCGCTCCTCGGTGAGCTCGGGGAAGACGCATCGGATCATCTTGCCGTCGTTGGCGGGGTTGACCCCCAGATCGGAGTCGCGGATCGCGCGCTCGACGTTGCCCATCGCGCCCACGTCGTACGGCGAGACCAGGATGACCCGGGCATCTTGGGCGGTGAACGACGCCAGGCTCTGGAGCGGAGTGGGCGTGCCGTAGTAGTCGACCATGATCTTGCTGAACATGGCCGGGTTGGCGCGACCGGCACGCAGGGCGGCGAACTCCTCGCGCGTCGCCTCCACCGACTTGTCCATCTTGCCGTCGGCCTCGTTGAGGATGTCGTTGATCACGGGTGCGTCCCTTCGTGGTCGCGCATCAGTCACTCCGACTGGACGAGGGTGCCAATCTTCTCACCCTGCACGACCCGCAGCACGTTGCCCTCGGGGTGCAGCCCGAAGACGATCAGGTCGATCTTGTTCTCCTGGGCCAAGGTGAACGCCGTCTGGTCGATCACGCGCAGACTGCGCGAGATGGCCTCGTCGTAGGTGAGGCGGTCGTACCTCGTCGCCGACGGGTCGAGCTTGGGGTCGGCGGAGTAGACGCCGTCGACGCCGTTCTTGGTGAACAGCACGGCGTCGCAGTGGGTCTCCAGCGCCCGCTGCACGGCCACGGTGTCGGTGGTGAAGAACGGCAGGCCCATCCCGGCTCCGAAGATCACCACCCGCCCCTTCTCGAGGTGGCGGATGGCGCGCAGCGGGACGTAGGGCTCGGCGATCTGGCCCATCGCGATGGCCGTCTGGACCCGGGTGACCACCCCGCGCTGCTCGAGGAACTCCTGGAGTGCCAGGCAGTTCATGACGATGCCGAGCATCCCCATGTAGTCGGCGCGCACGCCGTCCATGCCGCGTTGACGCAGCTCGGCGCCGCGGAAGAAGTTGCCGCCCCCGATCACCACCGCGATCTGGACGCCGGTCGCCGACACCGCCGCGATCTCGCCGGCGATCCGGGAGACGACGTCCGGGTCGACGCCCAGCTTGCCTCCGCCGAACTCCTCGCCGGACAGCTTCAGCAGGACACGGTGGTACGTCGTCACGAGGCGGCTCCTGGGCGGGAGGTCGGGGGGATCGGGAAGCGAGAAGGCCGGCTGCGGATGCTCGTGTGAGTCATCGGCAGCCGGCCTCCCCGAAGTCCGTTCGGCACCCTACATGCTCGGCAGGGTGGAGGTCAGGCGCCGACCTCGAACCGGACGAAGTCGGTGACCGTCGTCCCGGTCTCGTCGAGGACGGCCTGGACCGTCTTCTTGCTCTCGGTGACCGAGGGCTGCTCGAGCAGGACGACGTCCTTGAAGAAGCCGTTGAGGCGACCCTCGGTGATCTTGGCGATCGCCTGCTCGGGCTTGCCCTCCTCGCGCGAGGTGGCCTCCGCGATCTGCCGCTCGTGCTCGACGACGTCGGCCGGGACATCGGCGCGCGTGAGGTACTGCGGGCGCATCGCGGCGATCTGCTTGGCGGCACCCCGAGCGGCGTCCGCGTCCCCGTCGTAGGCGACCAGGACGCCGATCGCGGGCGGGAGGTCGGCGGCGCGCTTGTGCAGGTAGGCGACCACCGGGCCGTCGAAGTGGGCGTAGCCCCCGAGCTCGATCTTCTCCCCGATGGAGATGGCCAGCGCCTGCACGATCTCGTCGACGGTCTCGTCGCCGGCCTGGACGCCCTTGAGCGCCTCGACGTCGGCCGGCTTCGCCTCGGAGGCGGCGTCGGCGATCTTCTGCGCTGCCGTCACGAAGTCCTCGCCCTTGGCGACGAAGTCGGTCTCGCACTTGAGCTCGAGCAGCACGCCGGCGGAGTGGGCGACCAGACCCGCCGACGCGGTGCGCTCCGCACCGCGCTTCTGCGCCTTCGCGGCGCCCTTGGTGCGCAGGATGTCGGTCGCGGCGCTGAAGTCGCCGTCGGCCTCCGACAGCGCGTTCTTGGCGTCCATCATCCCGGCACCGGTCATGTCCCGGAGCTTCTTGACGTCGCTGGCGGTGAAGTTCGCCATGGTGCTACCTGCCTCTCAGGTGAGTCGTGGGAGTGCGCCGCACCCGCTGTCGCCGGGTGCGAGCGCGTCGGCGTACGGCTGGCCGGGAGGGCCCGCCTCAGGCCTCGGCGGGCTCGGCGGGCTCGGCGTCGCCAGTCTCGGCGTTGGCGAACCCGGCCGCCTCGGCGGCCTCGGCGGTGCGGAACCAGACCTCGGCGTTGGTACGGGCGTACCACGGGCTGCTCGGGGCGTGGAACTTCATGGAGTTCTTGTTGCCCTTGATCTCGAAGCCCTCGGGCGCCGAGCCGTCCGCGAGCGGCGCGGCCGAGTCGGCCCCGAACTCCGCCTCGGCGGCCGCTGGCGCAGTCGTGGCCTCGGCGGTGACCTCGGCGACGACCTCCGCGGGTGGCTCGGCCGATGCCTCGACGGCCTCGACGGGCGCCTCGGTCACCTCGGCGACGACCTCCGCGGCTGGCTCGGCCGGTGCCTCGACGGCCTCGGCTGCCTCAGCGGCGGCGGTGGCCTCGGTGGCAGCACCGGTCGCCTCGGCGGCGGGAGTGTCGGAGTCGGCAGCACCGGTGGCGGTCGCGGCGGCCTGCTCCGCGTCGCCGCCGAGCAGCTCGCGCTCCCACGCGGCCAGCGGCTCCTCGGCTCCGGCCTCGGCGCCCTCGGTCTTGGCGCCGGAGCGGGCGATCAGACCCTCGGCGACCGCGTCGGCCACGACGCGGGTCAGCAGGCCGACGGCCCGGATCGCGTCGTCGTTGCCCGGGATCGGGAAGTCGACGAGGTCGGGGTCGCAGTTGGAGTCGAGGATGCCGATGATCGGGATGTGCAGCTTGCGGGCCTCCTCGACGGCGAGGTGCTCCTTGTTGGTGTCGACGATCCAGACCGCGGCCGGCGTCCGGCTCATCTCGCGGATGCCGCCCAGCGACTTGTTGAGCTTGTCGCGCTCGCGGCGCATCTGGAGCAGCTCCTTCTTGGTGCGGCTGCTGCCCGCGACGTCCTCGAAGTCGACCTCGTCGAGCTCCTTGAGGCGGTTGATCCGCTGGTGCACGGTCGAGAAGTTGGTGAGCATGCCGCCCAGCCAGCGCTGGTTGACGTAGGGCATCCCGACCCTCGTCGCCTGCTCGGCGATGGCCTCCTGGGCCTGCTTCTTGGTGCCGACGAACATGATCGTCCCGCCCCGGGCGACCGTCTCCTTGACGAAGGCGTACGAGCGGTCGATGTAGGCCAGCGACTGCTGGAGGTCGATGATGTAGATGCCGTTGCGCTCGGTCATGATGAAGCGCTTCATCTTCGGGTTCCACCGGCGGGTCTGGTGTCCGAAGTGCACGCCGCTCTCGAGCAGCTGGCGCATGGTGACGACTGCCATGGGGTTCTCCTGTGCGGGGCGCCTCGGGCGCTCCCCGTCATTCTCAGTTGTCGCCCCCGACGGGTGTCGAGAGCCCTGACGCCTGCGCGCGACCCCACCCGGAGCCTTCGTGGCTCGAAGAACCGGGACCGAGGATCGTCGCCCACGGGCGGCCACCTGCCGGAGCGGCGGGTGTCGTGGTCTGCGGACGTGCGAAGTCAGCTCCCGCGGGAGCTGCTGGTCACGAGGGTAGTCCAGAGCCAGTGAGCGGACGAATCGGCAGACGGCCCGCCCAACGCCCACAGCAGACGTTCCCGCAGACCTTGTCCACCCGTGCCCCGCCGCCTGCTCCGCCCAGCGGTCACCGCGCCCGACGCTGGGGTCATGAACATCCCACTCCCCCGTCGGATCCGGGCCCACGGGCGGCGGTCGCTGCTCGTCGTCGCCGTGGTGCTGGTCGCGGGCCTCGGCCCTCCGCAGCCCGCGGGCGCAGCGAGCCCGCCTGTGGGCCCGGTTCCGTCCGGGGTGTGGCCGCTGGAGCCCACGCCACAGGTGGTGCGCAGGTTCGACCCGCCCGACGCGCCCTGGGGAGCCGGTCACCGTGGCGTCGACCTGGCGGGCACCGTGGGCGAGGTCGTGCGCGCCGGGCTCGCGGGGCGCATCGCGTTCGCGGGGAGTCTCGCCGGGCGTGGCGTCGTGGTCGTCGACCACGGCGACACCCGCACGACGTACGAGCCGGTCCTGGCCCAGGTGCGCGTGGGTGACACGGTCGCTCTCGGGCAGCCGATCGGGAGGCTCGAGCTCGTTGACTCCCACTGCTTCCCGGCGGCCTGCCTGCACTGGGGCTGGAAGCGCGGCACGCGCTATCTCGACCCGTTGCTGCTCGTGGGCGGAGGGCCGATCGTGCTCCTGCCGCTTGCGGGTGCTGCGACCGTGGTCGCACTCCCGCCCGCGCGGCCCCTCCCACCGAGGGCCCCGATCGAGCCAGCGACGAGCCGAGGTGGTACGGCTCCGGTCTGGCGCCGACCCCTGGCGATGCGACCGCTGCTGTGGTGAGCCTCGCTCAGGCTCGTGGATGAGCCTGGCGGTAGGCCTGGCGCAGTCGGTCGGCGCTCACGTGGGTGTAGAGCTGCGTGGTCGCCAGGGATGCATGCCCGAGCAGCTCCTGCACCGACCGTAGGTCTGCGCCCCCCTCCAGCAGATGCGTCGCTGCTGTGTGTCGCAGGCCGTGTGGGCCGATGTCCGGGGCGCCGGGCACGTCGGCGATCCGGCGATGCACGACCGTGCGCACCGCGCGCTGGTCGATCCGGGCACCGCGGGCCCCCAAGAACAGCGCGGCGCCGGCAGCGGCACCGGCACCGGCACCGGATGCCATCAGCTGGGGACGACCACGACCCAGCCAGGCATCGACGGCGTCGGCGGCGGGCTTGCCGAAGGGCACCGTGCGCTCCTTGCGGCCCTTGCCCAGGACGCGCGCGACGTTGCGACCGCGGTCCAGGTCGTCGACGTCGAGCGCCACGAGCTCGCCGACCCGGACCCCTGTGGCATAGAGCAGCTCGAGCATCGCGGTGTCACGCAGCCCCACCGGACTGCTGTCGTCGGCCAGGCGCGCAGCGGCGGCGACCAGGTCCTGCGCCTCGTCCTGCCGAAGCACCGGCGGCAGGGTCTGCCGCGCCTTGGGCGATCGCAGGCTCGCGCCGACGTCGGTCGGCACCCGCCCGGTGCGAGCGAGCCAGGCGGTGAAGACCCGCACCGCCGTCGCCCGCCGAGCCAAGGTCGTGCGCGACCTGCCGGTCACCTGCTGATGGGCCAGCCAACTGCGAAGCGTGCGCAGGTCGAGCTCGGTGACGTCGCCCTGCCCCAGCCGTGAGGCGTGCTCGAGCAGGCCGCCGACGTCACCGAGGTAGGCACGCACGGTGTGCGGCGCGAGGTCGCGCTCGGAGACCAGGTGCCGCTCGTAGTCGGCGAGCACACCGGTCACTGTGTCCACAGTGTTCACTCTAGTGGCGTGGGTGCGAGATCGTTGGACGGTTCGCCGCAGGGTGCGGGCACCGCCAGGCGGCGTCCCTTGACCCCGCCAGGGCTACCGGACGAATCGCGAGCGATGCCCACGCACTGCGGTGCGCGCGCTGGCCTCGCGCAACCGCTGGAGGACTCGTGCGCGCGGCGCCAGGCTCACTGGTTGGCCTCGGCCGTGAGGCACCACCCGCGTGGCAGCAGCTCGACGAGACCGTCACGCTCCAGGCGTCGCAGCCTCGCCTGGACGTCGAGCAGCGCCATGCCGGCCGTCGCGGCGATGGAGTCGACGGGCCGGGGGCTCGTCAGCGGCACCGCGTCGAGGACTCGGCCGTCGCGCGGCGGGAGCCGGTCGCGCCGACGGCTGGGAGCGCGGCGCGGGGTGACCAGGTGCTCTCCCGAGACGCCGACGATCTCGAGGACCTCCTCAGCCCTGGTCACCAGCGTCGCCGCGCCGCTGCGGATGAGGTCGTGCACGCCCTCGGACTGCGCGCTCGTCGCCGGCCCGGGCACGCCCATGACGGCGCGGTTGAGCCGGGTGGCCCAGCCGGCCGTGCTCAGGGCTCCGCTTCGCGCGGCGGCCTCGACGACGACCGTGGCGCGGGTGAGCGCGGCGATGAGCCGGTTGCGGCTGAGGAACCGGCCCCGCATCGGCGCACATCCAGGGGGCACCTCCGCCACGACGGCCGAGGTGCGCCGCAGGTGCTGGAGGAGCTCGTGGTGAGCGCTGGGGTAGGAGCGGTCGGCGCCGCAGGCCAGGACCGCGACGGTGGCTCCCTCGACCGCCAGCGCACCGCGGTGCGCGGCCTGGTCGATGCCGAACGCAGCGCCCGACACCACCGGATGGCCGGCTCGCACCAGCCCGCCCGCGATGCTTGCGGCGATGTCGGCGCCGTAGGTCGTCGCCGAGCGGGCGCCCACGATCGCCACGGCTCCGCCGAGGCGGTCGAGCCTCGTCGGTCCGGCCACCCACAGACCGAGCGGCGGGCCACCTCGGTGGTCGAGCGTCTCGCTCCGGTGGAGGTCGTCGAGCTGGGTCGGCCACTCGTCGTCGCCGGGGACGAGGTACCTGATGCCGAGGCGGTGTGCCTGCTCGAGCTCGCGGACCGGATCCACCGAGGACAGGCGCGACGCCACGTCGCGCGACTCCGGGGTGTCTCGCTCCGGGTCGCTCAGCAGCTCGCGCAGCCGGACCGCGCCGAGCTGGGCGACCAGCGAGGCGATCTTGGGCTCACCGGGCTCGGTCAGCCGCGACAGCGCCACCCGGGCGAGCCGGTCGTCGTCGCCGGCAGGACTCGCGACGGTGCTCACGAGGCGCGTCGCACGACGCTCGCCTGCATGAGCGGCTCGCCCTGCCGCAGCCGGAACGCCGTGTCGACGTCGTCGACGGTCGGGGCGGGCCGACCGCCGAGGTCGGCGACAGTCCAGGCGACGCGGTGCACCCGCACCGCACCACGCCGGCTCAGCCTGCCCTCAAGCACCTCTCCCTCGAGCCTGGCGGCGCTGGCGTCCGGAAGCGGCCACTCCCGCGCCAGCATGGCGCTGGGCACCTGCGAGTTCAGACGCCAGTCGCAGGCGGCGTAGCGCGCGTGCTGCCGATCGCGGGCCACCGTCACCCGCTCGCGCACCTGCGCTGACGACTCCGGAGCCTCCCCCGGCAGTGAGGTGGGCTCCTGCTTCGTGGGTGGCAGGACGTGACGCAGGATGTCGATGCGGTCGTGGATCGGGCCGGTCACCTTCCGGTTGTAGCGCTGACGCTGGATCGCCGAGCACGTGCACCTGCTGCCGGGCAGGTTGGTGGAGAAGTCGCCGCAGGGGCACGGGTTGCAGGCCGTCACGACCATGCCGCGCGCTGGGAATGTCGCCGACTCCTCGCCGCGGGCGATTGTCACCTCGCCGTTCTCCAGGGGCTGGCGCAGCGCGTCGATCACGTCGCCCCGGAAGAGCGGGAACTCGTCGAGGAACAGGACACCGCAATGGGACCGGCTGATCTCCCCCGGGCGGACCCGGCCGCTTCCCCCGCCGATCAGACTCGCCTTGCTGGCGTCGTGATGGGGCGCGAAGAACGGCGGGCGGACGATCAGGTCGTCGCTCTCCTCCAGGGCACCCGCCAGCGAGTGGAGGGCCGTCAGCTCGAGAGCCTCCTCCACGGAGAGGTCGGGCAGGAGGCCGGGCAGGCGCTCGGCCAGCGAGGTCTTGCCCGAGCCCTTGGGCCCCGAGAGCATCAGATGATGGCCGCCGGCAGCCGCCACCTCGAGAGCGAACTTCACGTCGGCCACCCCCTTCAGGTCGGCCAGGTCGTGCTCCTGGAGTCGGTGCGACCCCCGCCACTCGACCAGGGGGCTGCCGGACATCGGCGCGACCGGGTCCGCGGTGGGAACCACCTCCCCGCGCAGCTCGGCACGCACCTGGGCCAGTGACCGCATCCCCAACACCGACATCTGCGGCACCATCGAGGCCTCCCGCGCCTGCGGCTCGGGCACGATCACCCGGCTGAAGCCTCGCCGCGACGCCGCCATCACCATCGGCAGCACACCGGGCACGCAGCGCAGGCCACCGGCCAAGGTGAGCTCACCGATGACCAGCGTGCCCTCGAGCGAGCGCTGGGGAATCTCGGCGACGGCTGCCAGCACGGCGAGGGCGATCGCCAAGTCGTAGTGAGTGCCCCGCTTCACCAGGTCCGACGGCGACAGCAAGATGGTGACGCGCCGGGTCGAGGGCCACTCAGCCCCGGAGTTGGACACCGCCATCCGGCAGCGGTCGCGGGCCTCGTTGAGGGAAGCATCCGGGCGGCCCACCAGCGTCGTGCCCGGGGTGCCGGGCGAGACGTCGGCCTGGACGTCGATCAGGTGCCCCAGCGCGCCTTGCAGAGCGACTGTGTGGGCCGTCGCCAGCGTCATCACACCAGCCCTGGCACGTGCTCGACCACGGCCGCTCCGCGAGGTCGCGCGTAGACGGCGACCAGGTCGATCCGCACCTCCTGAGGCCGCAGCCCGTGCTCCGTCGCCCAGCACAGCGCCAGCCGCTTGAGGCGCTCGAGCTTGTCGTCCGTGATCGCCTCATGGGGCGACCCGCAGGCCAGCGAGGCGCGGGTCTTGACCTCGCACACGACCAGGACGTCGCCGTCGCGCAGCACCAGGTCGATCTCACCCACGTCGCAGCGCCAGTTGCGGTCGAGCAACCGCATGCCGAGCCCGGCGAGGTGTCGAGCCGCGACCCGCTCGCCGTAGCTGCCGAGGGCAGCCCGTCGGGTGGTCGGTGGTGCCGGAAGCGGTTCGGCTGTCATGCCCCCAGCGTCGCGGCTCACCCCGCGGACGATCTCCGAGCCGGGTGCGCCCTGTGGGCGACCCGGCCGTGAACCGCCTCTGTGGTCGGCTTCCGGTCCGCCTGTCCTACTGGACGAGGCGAACCGGGTCGCCGACGACCTGGGCGTCCCAGGTGGTCACGTCGTGGACCGAGACGCCTCCGCCGAAGGCCACGGTGACGAGGTACCAGCAACCGCTCTGAACCGAGTAGCTACAGTTGTAGTCGCCCGGCACGGGGATCGTCATCGTCTCCACCGCTCCGTTGTTCGTGGTGTTGGAGATGCTCACCTTGCAGTTCGTCGTAGAGGTCGTGACGCCCGACCCAGCGTAGCCTCCGACGGCTGCACAGCCGCCCGGGTAGGGCGTGGTCTTGATAGTGCCCGTGGCATCGGGCGGCGGGCTCACCGTGATGGTGCCGTTTCCCGCCGCGTCTCCGACGTCGAAGAAGCTGAACGAGATGAAGTTGCCGGCCGCGCCGGGAAGCACCCGGATCAGGTGGAACTGGCTGGACGCACCGGAGGCGTTGGCGTAGATCGCCATCGAGTTGTAGCCGGAGATCGAGACCGTTGAGTTGTCCGAGCCACTGCCGACGATCGCCCGCATCCCGAACGAGTTGCTGCCGTCACCGGTCGTGGTGTGCGCCGAGCCATCCCCGACCTGGGTGTTCCCGGAGTAGATGATCGGGCTGTTGGAGTTGGTGTTGGCTGCGGGGGTGCCGCCGGACGGGACGTCGCTCTGCACCTGAAGGTAGTAGTCGCCAGCCGAGGTCGGCGTGAAGGTGCACAGCGTCGTCCAGTTGTGGAAGACCTGCGCCAGCTGGACGTCGTACGACGAGCTCGTACTGGTGAGCGCGTCCTGCCAGTCCGAGTCCCCCCAAGCCGTGAATGACGTGCCTCCGCGCCTGCTGGTCGTCACCGCGCCGGCGAGCACGCCGGTGTACTGCTTGGTGCATCCCGAGATGCGCGACGCCTTCATCGGGTCGTCGGTGTCGGTCTCGTTGCGCAGAACGAACGAGGTCGTCATCAGGTCGTGCAGAGCCGTCCCCGGCTCCGAGTCACCGGTGCAGTACGACGTCGAGTTGGACGTCGAGCCCCCCGAGGTGTACCGGCCGTCCTGGTCGGTCTTGCCGACGTAGGGGTTCACGGCCTTCGTCGAGCCGTAGGTGCCCGAGCCGGGAAGCCCCGAGCAGTCCTGACCCGTGTTGGCGTACTCCGGGTCGTAGAGCTGGAGCGTCACCGTCTGGTTGACCGCGGCCGGCTGCACCTTGACGTCGTAGAAGTAGCCGTTGGGCGCGTACTCGGAGTTCTGGTTGCTCGCGCAGCTGTCCGCGTCGTTGCCCGAGCAGGTCAGTGTCTGGTAGCGGTCGCCTTGGACCTTGTCGGTCTCGGGGCCCTCGACGGTGGCCCAGAACTGCGGGTTGCTTCCGCAGTACGACGTCTCGGTCGAGCTGATGGAGCTGCCCGAAGGCTTCACGGACGACGTGCCGCCGCCCGAGGCCGGCTCGTTGCCGAAGGTGTTGCAAGGACTGCCCATGGGTGACGGACCCTGGTAGTCGGCGACTCCGGTGCGTGTGAGCGTGGCGCTCGGAGAGCCGACCACCTGTCCGAAGGTGTTGGTGACGACCTGGGTGATGATCACCTTCAGCTGGGTGGGGCGGTTCCCGACGGTCACGGTCACCGTGGCGCCGTTGGTGCCGTTGGTGTAGCCGTTGCGCGCGGCCACGGCATGCGCTGTCGAAGAGGCGTCGGGCATGTCGTTGGGCAGATAGGGCACTCCGGCGAGCGCCGCGGCGTCCGCGGCCGACTGCATGTCTCGCTCCGTCGCATACCACCGCGCCGTGTCGACGGCGATCGCGGAGCAGGCCATGAAGACGGTCGGGATCAGGACCGCCATGAGGATCGCGACGTAGCCCCCTTGCTGGCTACGCCGGCCGCGGAGCCGGCGCACGACCCAGGCCATCACGAGTGACCGCCTGAGGAGGTCTGACCACTGCCGTTGCAGCTGGCCGTCGGGAGCGGCTCGAAGTCGAAGGACGCATGGTCGGCGATCGTCACCGACGACCCGAAGAGACCGGTCATCATCTTGTGAGTGGCATTCATGTAGATACCCACGCGATCAAGCGGGTTGGTCGCGTTGCCTGGGAAGCAGGCACTGATCCCCGAGGAGTTCCAGGTTCCGTCGGCGTACCGGAAGGCGCCGGCGCCGCTGTTGGCGTTGGGCTGCCAGGTGAACCGCACGCAGTTGCTGTAGCTGGTGCAGTTCGTCGGCATGGTCGTGTTGGAGTCCGTGCAGGCCGAGGTGGTGCACGGGTAGCCCTTGGCGTTCGACTTGTAGACGAGGATGTAGTTGATGTTGCCCGGCGGCATGGCCGAGCCCTCCTGCTGGATCGCGTCGGCAGCTGCCTGCGCCAACGCCGGAGAGCTGGCGGGCGTGCACACCGGTGCGCCCGTGTAGGTGTCGCAGACTCCGGGTCCGTCGCCGGCGCCCGTGGAGGCGATGCGTGCGGCGTTGCGCACGTCGGAGGAGACCACCCCGTAGTCGCGGAGCACGAACGAGAATTCGATGATTCCGAAGACGAGGAGCACCAGGATCGGCGTGATCAGTGCTGCTTCAACGGCGACGGCACCGCTCTCGTCACGGCGACGCAACCT
>NZ_DATAVI010000046.1:0-2564 GCF_036267815.1 Nocardioides sp.
CCGGTCGGGTTGTACTCGGGGCCCAGGATCACGAGGGGCACTTCCATCAGCTCGAGAAGGGCACGTCGTCGCGGATCCGTGACGAGCGGTCAATGAGGCCACCGGAGACGAGGTCGAGTACCAGGACATCGTGAAGGGAGCCGAGGTCAGCGCTGGGGAGTACGCGATGCTGACCCAGGAGGAGCTGGAGCCGGTCGAGCCCGGGCGGAGCCGCACCATCGACACCTCGGACTTCGCCGATGCCGCGGAGATCGACCCGATCCGCTACCAGAAGTCGTGCTACCTGGCGACGTGCGGCGACCCCGCCATGAAGGTCTGCACGCTACTGGTGAAGGCGATGACGAGGGCCGAGCGCATCGGGGTGGCCACGTTCGTGATCCGTGCAGGCAGTACCTCGCAGCGATCCGACCCGCGGACGGCATGCTGGCCTTGGAGACGATGTACTTCGCCGACGAGGCGCGTGAGCCGGCCGACGAGATCGACAACCTGCCGGCGAGGTCCTGAGCCCACGGGAAGGACCTCGACCTGGCCGCCAGCGAGAATGGCGACACGTTCCGCGCGCTGCTCGGCACCGCCCAGAAGGAGCCCGGCCCCGGGTAGCCCTCCAGAGTCAGAGAATCGGGCGACCGCCGGTGACCGCGACTCGCGCACCTGAGACATAACTGGCCTCGTCGGAGGCCAGCAGCACGTAGACCGGGGCCAGCTCGACCGGCTGACCGGGGCGACCCAGCGGCGTGTCGGAGCCGAACTCGGCGACCTTGTCCGGCTCCATGGTCGACGGGATGAGCGGGGTCCAGACCGGACCAGGCGCCACGCTGTTGACTCGGATGCCGCGCTCGCCGAGCAGCTGCGCCAGGCTGGCGCTGAAGTTGGCGATCGCCGCCTTCGTCGCGGCGTAGGGCGCCAGGGTCGGGTTCGGGCTGTCCGAGTTCACCGACGAACTGCCGATGATCGACGCTCCGGGTCCCATGTGCGGCAACGCTGCCTTGCACAGATGGAACATCGCCGACAGGTTGGTGGCGAGGGTGTGGTCCCACTCCTCGTCGGGGGTCTCCTCCAGTGACTCTCGCGTCATCTGGTAGGCCGCGTTGTTCACCAGCACGTCGATGCGTCCGAACTCCTCGACCGCCCTGGCGACGACATCGCGGCAATGCTGAGGCGAGGAGAGGTCACCCGGGAAGAGGACAGCGCGCTGACCGGCCTTCTCGACGTAACGCGCGGTCTCGGCGGCATCGTCGTGCTCGGAGAGGTAGGAGATCAGGACGTCCGCTCCCTCTCGGGCGTAGGCGATCGCGACGGCGCGGCCGATGCCGCTGTCCGCGCCGGTGATCACGGTCTTCTTCCCCGCGAGCCGACCGTGGCCCTGGTAGGACTCCTCACCACAGTCGGGGCGTGGCTGCATCTGCGCCTGCTGACCGGGCGGGTCCTGGTGCTGTGGCGGTTGGCTCATGCCGATCGGTACCCGCCAGATGGCCGATCCATGCCCCGTGCCGGGAGTGGAGCCGAGTGTTCCCGCTGTCTACGCGCCTGGGACGAGGCGGGGCGGCGCGCCTCGCCGCCGGGCCCCGCGGTCCAGGGAGTAATGACGCGCTGCATGGGTACCGAGAACGGACAGGTCAGACTGAGAGGAGAGCAACATGGGAGACGCCACAGAGGACCGGCGCAAGGCCGCAGATCTGCCCGAGGGCGACGTCGTACGGATCCTGCTCGACCAGCACGCCCGGATCCGAGACCTGTTCGCCGAGGTGAAGGCCGAGACCGGTGAGCACAAGAAGCAAGCATTCGACGAGCTTCGGGGCCTGCTCGCGGTGCACGAGACGGCCGAGGAGATGGTGTTGCGACCGGCCACCAAGCGCGTCGACGACCGCGGGGCCAAGGTCGCGGACGCTCGCAACGAGGAGGAGGCCGAGGCTAACGAGGTTCTCAAGGACCTGGAGTCCCTCGACGTGGATAGCGCCGACTTCGACGCGAAGCTGGCGGAGTTCGAGAAGGCCGTGGACAGCCACGCGGAGGCCGAGGAGTCCGAGGAGTTCCCGCTGATCCTGGACTCCTGCGACGAGAGCGAACGGCAGACCATGGGATCCCACATGCTGGCCGCCGAGAAGGTCGCTCCGACGCACCCGCATCCCTCGACCGCGGGCTCGACGCCGGCACAGTTCGCCGTGGGCCCGATCGCATCACTGATCGACCGCACCCGGGACGCGATCGAATCCGCGGCCTCCTGAGGCCGCCCGACGGGGGCTACCCACCGACATGTCGGTGGGTAGCCCTGAGGACGGATGAGCATGGCTAGTCGTAAGCAGACCCAAGCGGCGAAGAAGAACATCCACAAAGCCACGAAGGCGGCCCGCCAGCAGCGATCACTGGCGAACCTGCCGAGAAGCACCAAGACGGCGCTCGGCGAACAGGGCGCGGCCGTGGCTGCGCGCAAACGCACCGGCTCGGCCGAGCCCAAGACGCGGCAGGAGCTCTACGAGGAGGCGAAGCGCCGCGACCTCCGGGGCCGGTCGAAGATGGGACGAGACGAACTCGCCCGCGCCCTCGGGCAGCGCTGAGCACGACCC
>NZ_DATAVI010000047.1:0-107980 GCF_036267815.1 Nocardioides sp.
GGCGTTTCACGCTCAGGAAGCGATGTGAGCCAGCTCCGCGCGGCCGATGCCTCCGATGCCGTACCCGCAGGTGAGACCCGCTCCTTGACAGGCTAGTCGACGGGTGGAGCGCCTGTGGTTCCGCGCACGACCAGCTCGACGGGCAGCATGGATTGGGTTGCCGTAGGTGGCTGGTCGGCGATCCACTCCAGGAGCCGTCGAGCCGCATGGGCGCCCATCTCGGTGAACGGCACTCGCACGGTGGTGAGCGCCGGAGTGAGCTTGTCCATGAAGGCGAGGTCGTTGAACCCCGTGATCGAGTAGTCCCGGGGACATGTGACTCCAGCGCTGCCTAGCGCATCCATGGCTCCGAGCGCCACCAGGTCGTTGGCGGCGACCACCGCGGTGAATGGCCGGCGCCGCGCCATGAGGCGGGCGGCCCCCGCAGCCCCGGCCTGCTCCGTATACGCCGAACACTCGATCACCGTCTGACGGACCGACAAGCGGTGGTCTCGCATCGCGGCACGGAAGGCGTCGGCTCGCTCACGTCCGGTCGAGGTGTTGGACGGCCCGGCGAGATGGACGATGTCACGGTGGCCTTGACCGACCAGGTGCTCGACGCAGAGACGCACGCCCTGCTGGTCGTCGCCGCCGACGAAGGGGAGCGCCGACGTAGCGCAACGCCGGTTGACCAGCACTGTGGGGAACCCCTCGGTCGCCAGTTCATCGAGGAGCGGGTCATGCCAGCTCGCGGTGGCCACGATGAAACCGTCGACCCCATGGGCGCGCAGAGACGCGATCTGGCTCCGCTCGACCTCGGTCGCGCTGTTGGTGTCGGTCAGGACCAGGGTGAAGCCGGCCTCGGTGAGCACCTGCTCGGCCCCTCGCACGATAGGCGGGAAGAGAGCGTTCGTGATGTCGGGGATGACCAGAGCGGCGACGTACGAGCGTGACGTGCGCAATCCTCGGGCCAGGGTGTTGGGTACGTAGCCGAGCTTGTCCGCTGACCGGCGGACACGCTGGACGGTGGCCTGGCTCACCTCGCCTACCACCGCTGGGTTGAGTGCGCGGCTCGCGGTCGCCGGATGGACCCCGGCGTCACGCGCAACATCGACCAGTCGAACCCTTTGCATGCGGGCACAGTAGTGGCTGTAGCCACTACCAGGGCGTCGGACCGCAATCCTTTGCGGCGCCAGCACGAGGTTGGCACCCTCGAGAGTGAGGCACGCGCCCGTCCCTCCTTGACACACACTGATCCGCGGGGCCATGCTCACCGCAATCGTTTGTGAAGATAGATACGGGCATCTTGTTGGTCCCGTGAATGTCTTCCCGCTTCCACACTGATCAAGGGGTCGAACCGTGATTCTGCGCAACCGTTTGCTGCAAAAGTCGGTCCTCGTTGCGACAGCCGGCGCGGTCGCCCTGCTGATGGCCGGATGTGGGTCAGGGAGCGGGAGCTCAGGGACGGGCTCCGGATCCAAGGCGCCCCTGGTCATCGGTGCGTCCGTGTCACTGACCGGTGACTTCTCGGATTCCGGCAAGGCCGTCGAGCGCGGCTACCAGCTCTGGGCCGACACGGTGAACGCGCAGGGTGGAGTGCTCGGGCGCAAGGTCCAGTTGAAGATCGTCGACGACGCCTCGAGTCCGGTTCAGGTCGTGACCAACTATCAGAACCTCATCAACAAGGACCACGTCGACCTGACCTTCGGTCCGTTCTCGACGTTGCTCACGATTCCCGCGTCCCGCGTCGCCGAGCGCTACGGCTACGCCTTCCTGGCCCCGGCAGGTGGCGGGCCAGATGTGTTCGCGCAGAACCTGAAGGACTTCTTCTTCGTGCAGCCCGCGCCCACCACGGAGTCGGGCGATGTGTTCGCCCAGTACATCCTGTCGCTGCCCGCATCCGAGCGGCCCAAGACCGCGGCGTACGCCGAGCTCGACGACCCGTTCTCGGCGCCGATCGCGGAGAACATCCGCACCAAGTTCGAGGCAGCCGGCATCAAGACCGTCTACAAGCAGGTATACCCGTCCGAGACGCAGGACCTCTCACCGGTCATGGCTGCTCTTGCTGCCACGAAGCCCGACGTGATCGTGGGGGGTACGCAGAGCGAGGACGCCTACTCGATGGTCAAGAGCCTCGTCCAGCTCAACTACAACCCGAAGTTCATGTATCAGTCGAACGGCGCCAACTCCCCCCTGGAGTTCCCCGACAAGGTCGGCAAGGGGAACACCAGCGGCATCTTCTCCTCCGCCGACTGGTTCCCGGGCTCGACCGCCACCGGCAGCGCCGCGTTCACCAAGGCGTACGTCGCCAAGTTCGGCGGGAGCGCGCAGACCGTCGACGACAGCAGCGCGGAGGCGTACGCCGTGGGGCAGCTCGTCCAGGCCGTCGCCGCCAAAACCGGCAAGATCGACAACGCCACCATCATCTCCACGCTCCACAGCGGCAGCTGGCCCACCATCCTGGGCAACCTCGCCTGGTCGGCCAATGGTTCACCGACGGGGACCTTCAACCTGGTCCAGTGGCAGGGCGGGAAGCTGTTGCCCGTCTACCCCAGCTCGGTGGCCCAGGCCAAGCCGCTGGCGGTCAAGCCGAGCTGGGGCGGCTGACCTGTGCACGCTCTCGTCCAAGGTCTCATCCTCGGAATCCTCACTGCCGGCGTCTACGCACTCATGGCCTCTGGGCAGACCTTGATCTTCGGAGTCATGAAGGTCGTCAACCTTGCCCAGGGCGCCATGGTGATCCTCAGCGCCTACCTGTCCTACCAGCTCTTCACGTCCTTCGGCATCGATCCGCTCTTGGCCATCCCGGCCACCACCGTCGTGATGTTCGTGCTCGGCGTCGTCGTCCAGCTGGTGTTCCTCCGTCCCCTGCGCGCTGAGGACCGCTCGGAGCTGAGTCTGCTGGTGACGTTCGCGGTGGCGCTCCTGCTGGAGGGCATCATGAGCGTGACGTGGAGCACGTCTGTGCGGAGCATCAACACCAGCTACGCCAACAGCAGCTGGAGTGTGGGGGGATACCAGATCACGCTGGTGCGCCTGTGGGCCTTCCTGCTCAGCATCGCGGCACTGGGGATCCTCTACCTGCTCCTCAACCGGACCAGGCTCGGACGTGCGATCCGTGCGACGGTGCAGAACCCCGAGTCGGCCCGTCTCCTCGGCGTCGAGTCTGATCGGGTCTCGGCCATCGGTTTCGGTCTGGGAGCAGCAACGGCTGCAGCCGCCGGATCCATCTACGGTCTCCTCTACCCGTTCAACTCCGGCAGTCACTATGACCTGATCTCGCGGCTGCTCTCGATCGTCCTACTCGGTGGGCTGGGCAGCATCGGGGGCGCCGTCGTGGGCGCCCTCATCGTCTCGACCAGCTCCGCGGTCGTAGCCGCGACGATCTCGCCCAGCTGGTCGGAGATGACGTTCTTCGTGATCCTGTTGCTCGTCCTCCTGGTGCGTCCTCAGGGTCTGTTCGGAACCACGGCGCGGGGCGCCATATGAGGTCGCCGCGCTCTCTGCTCGGGACGGTGCGCGGGGTGGGCTTCTTCGTGGTGCTGGGCGTCCTGCCGTGGCTCACCCCAGCCCACTGGATCCTGAACATCCTGGTCTTCACCCTGATGTACGCCGTCATGTCCAGCGCCTGGAACCTGGTCGGCGGGTTCGCCGGCTACCCCTCGCTCGGCCACGCTGCCTTCTTCGGGATCGGTGCGTACTCGATGAACCTGTGGTTCGAGCACCGGACGCTGCACTCGGGCTATGAGCCCTTCTTGTTCCTGCCGGTGATCGGACTGTTCGCCGGGCTCGTGGGGCTGGGCGTGGGAGCGATCGCGATGCGGACCCGAGCCGACGTGTTCGCCATAGTCACCATCACCCTGCTCTTCGTGACCCAAACGCTCGCCTTCAACCTGCGTGGCCTGACCCACGGGGCTCAAGGGCTCAGTATCGCGGTCCCGCCGTTCCCGCTGGCGACGTTCGAGCGGCCGTTCTACTTCGTGCTGCTCGGGCTTCTCGCCGTGGCGATGGGCATCAGCTACGGCGCCATGCGCAGCAAGTTCGGTCTGTCGCTGGCAGCAATCCGCGCCGACGAGGACAAGGCGCGCGGCATCGGCGTACGGGTGCTCGGTGTCAAGCTGCTCGCGTTCTCCGTAAGTGTCGGCCTGACCGCGATGGTGGGCGGCGTCTGGGCCTACTACGAGGGCTACATCTACCCGCAGTTCGCGGTGGATCCCCTGGTCACCATCGCCATCGTGCTGATGACCTTCCTCGGTGGGCGGGCGACGCTGTGGGGCCCGGTCATCGGAGCCCTGCTGCTGGAGACAACCCAGCAGACCCTCGCCTACACCCTCGGGGGCAGCCAGTTCTACCTGATCGCCTACGCGCTGGTCTTCCTCGTGGTCATGCTGCTGATGCCTCAGGGAATCGTGCCGTCGGTCCAAGATCTGCTGCGTCGACGTCGCCGTCGCTCGGTCGTCGACGGCGGGGAACCGGCCCCCGGGGCGGACGACCCGGTCGACCCGCCGGCGCACTCCCCGGGCCTCGGACAGTCCATGACCGCCGCGAACGGACGAGGATGATGGCCGCCCTGCTCGAGGTCGAGGGCCTCACCAAGTCCTTCGGGTCGCTGCGGGCGGTCGACTCGGCCTCCTTCGCGGTCGAGGACGGTTCGATCACAGCCCTGATCGGCCCGAACGGCTCAGGCAAGACGACGTTGTTCAACATGATCACCGGCTACCTGTCTCCCGACGGCGGCCACGTCCGGTTCGGCGGTCGCGAGGTCACCGGCGCGGCGTCGGGGTCGCTCTACGGCCGCGGCCTGACCCGCACCTTCCAGCAGGCGCGGGTGTTCACGCAGCTCACCGTCGAGGAGAACCTCACAGTGGCGGCCGGCTACTCCTGGCGGCAGCTGTTCGGTCGGCGGCTGAGCCGAGCAGACCGTGAGCGGGTCGCGGTCCTCCTGGAGGAGTTCCGGATGTCCCACGTTGCGGACCTCTACGCCTCTGAGCTCTCCTACGGCCAACGCAAGCTCCTGGAGTTCGCGGCGGTGCTGATGAGCCAGCCCCGGCTGGTCCTGCTCGACGAGCCGACCGCCGGTGTCAACCCCGTGATGATCGCCACGATGGAGCACCACATCCGGGAGCGGCACGGAGCAGGGGTCACGTTCTTGATCGTCGAGCACGACATGCCGTTCGTGATGCGGTTGTGCGACCCGGTCGTGGTACTGGACCGCGGGCACGAGATCTTCGCTGGCCCGCCTCACGCGGTGCAGTCGGACACCCGTGTCCTCGACGCCTACCTGGGGAGCTGAGGATGGACGCCTTGTTGTCGCTTCACGGCGTACGCGCGGGATACGGAGCCGGAGACATCCTCAAGGGTGTCGACCTCGAGGTGACCGCCGGCACCGTGACCTGCCTGATCGGCCCCAACGGTGCGGGAAAGTCCACCGTGCTCAAGGCTGTCAGCGGCCTCATCCGACCCCGTGCGGGCTCGGTGGTCTTCCAAGGCGCCGACATCGGCCGGCTGTCGCCTCGCGCCAGGCTGCTCCGCGGCGTCGTCCACGTACCTCAGGACCGCAGCCTGTTCCCCGCGATGACCGTCTGGGACAACCTGCTCATGGGCGGATACGTCATGAAGGACCAGAAGGCGGTACGTCGCCGCATGGACGCCGCTGCCGACGTGTTCCCGATCTGCGCCACCCGCGCCAAGGACCATGCCGGCTCCCTGTCGGGTGGGGAGCAGAAGCAGGTCGAGCTCGCCCGCACGTTGGTGCTCGACCCTGCCCTGATCCTGCTCGACGAGCCCTCCATCGGGCTCGATCCCAAGTCACGTCAAGCCGTCTTCGCCAGCATCCGGCGACTCGCAGAGGACGGTCGGACGGTGCTCCTGGTCGAGCAGAACGCACGGTCGGGGCTGGCCGCTTCCGACTTCGGCGCCGTACTCGAGGGCGGCCTCGTCCGGCTGACCGCCACGGGCCAGAGCCTCCTGACCGACCCGGAGGTCGCCCGCCTCTACCTCGGTGCCGGCGCCGTCAGCGTCACCTCAGGGCCCGTCACGGCCCAAGACCCAGTCGCTCTGCCTCCCGAAGGAGCCCGATGACCACGGACACGATCACGGTCGGCTGGATCGGCGCCGGCCGGATGGGCGCCGCCATGGCGAGCCGACTGGCCCGGGCCGGCGAGGACGTCACCGTCTGGAACCGCACGCGAGCCAAGGCCGAGGCACTCAGCGACGCCGGCTGCAAGGTCGCCGACACCATTGCGGACCTGCGGGGGCTCGACGTCGTCTTCACGATGGTCTCCACCCCGGCCGACCTGGTGGAGGTGCTCACCGGTGCGGATGGTCTGCTGGCCGATCCCGGGCACGTGCCAGGCGCTGTCGTCGACTGCTCCACCGTCGACAACGAGACGTCCGCCGCGATGCGCGCCGCTTGCGCCGAGCGTGGGGTCGACTTCCTCGCCGCACCCGTGAGCGGCAACGGCAAGGTGGTGGCTGCTGGCATGCTCACGCTGGTCGTCTCGGGTCCGGAGGAGACCTGGCTCCGGGTCGCGCCGCTCCTCGGCCACCTCGGCAAGGGAGCGACGTTTGTCGGTGAGGGCGATCTGGCGAGACTGGTGAAGATCTGCCACAACGTGATGCTCGGAGTCGTCACCCAGTGCCTGGCGGAGATCACCGTCCTGGCTGAGAAGGGCGGGGTTCCCCGGGCGGCGTTCCTGGAGTTCCTCAACGACTCGGTGATGGGGTCGACGTTCACCCGTTACAAGTCACCGGCGTTCGTCCACCTCGACTTCACGCCCACCTTCACTCCGGTCCTGCTCCGCAAGGACTTCGACCTCGGCTTCGCCGCCGGCCACGACCTCGACGTACCGATGCCCGTCGCGGCCGCCGCGGCTGCGGCCGTCCAGGCAGCCGTCTCGACCGGCCGGGTGGAGGAGGACTTCGCGATCTTGCTGGACCTGCAGGCCCGCGCCTCCGGGCTTGTGCTGAAGCCGGAGGACGTGGCGGTCGATGACGGCCTGTCCGGGGGAGGCACGCGGTGAACCGGCCGATGCCGGCGCCGGGCCACATGGCGGTCGACTACGAGGACCGGCTCGACTTCGTCAGGCTTCGTGACTACCGCCTAGGACGCGCGCGTACGGCGCTCGAGGCAAGCGAGTGCGGCGCCTTCCTGCTCTTCGACTTCTACAACATCCGCTACACCACGCATACCTGGATCGGCGGGGCGCTCGGCGACAAGATGATCCGCTACGCCTTGCTCGCGCGCGGCAAGGACCCCGTGCTGTGGGACTTCGGATCGGCGGTCAAGCATCACCAGCTCTACTCCCAGTGGGTCCCGAGGGAGAACTATCGGGCCGGCTTCCTCGGCTTTCGCGGTGCGGTCGCGCCCTCGGTCGGGCTGATGGAGGCCGCGGTGGCAGAGATCAAGTCGCTGCTGGTCGAGGCCGGGGTCGCGGACCAGCCTGTCGGCGTCGACATCGTGGAGCCGCCGTTCCTGTTCGAGCTGCAGCGTCAGGGGCTCACCGTCGTCGATGCCCAACAGCTGATGCTCGACGCCCGCGTGATCAAGTCTCGCGACGAGATCACCCTCCTGACCCAAGCCGTGGCGATGGTCGACGGCGTCTACCAGGACATCACCGAGGCGCTGAAGCCCGGCGTCCGCGAGAACGAGATCGTCGCACTGGCCAACAAGCGTCTCTACGAGATGGGCTCGGACCAGGTCGAGGCCGTGAACGCGATCTCGGGGGAGCGCTGCAACCCGCACCCCCACAACTTCACTGATCGGCTGGTCCGACCGGGCGACCAGGCGTTCTTCGACATCATCCACTCCTACAACGGATACCGGACCTGCTACTACCGGACCTTCGCGGTGGGGTCGTCCACGGCGTCCCAGCGCGCGGCGTACGACCGGGCGCGCGAGTGGATGGACCGCGGGATCGAGGGCATCCGAGCCGGCGTCGGCACCGACGAGGTGGCGGCGCTCCTACCGAAGGCGGAGGAATTCGGTTTCGCCAGCGAGATGGAGGCTTTCGGGCTCCAGTTCGCCCACGGCTTGGGCCTCGGCCTGCACGAACGGCCGATCATCTCGCGCCTGAACTCGATGAAGGAGCCGGTCGAGCTCCAGGTCGGAATGGTCTTCGCGCTGGAGACCTACTGTCCGGCATCCGACGGCTTCTCGGCCGCCCGGATCGAGGAGGAGATCGTGATCACCGAGGACGGGCCCCAGGTAATCACATTGTTCCCGGCGCAGACCCTCATGGTCACCAACCCCTACTGACTCGACTGAAAGGACCTCTGCCGTGGCGGACTTCAGCCTCGACCAGCTCCCCGACCTGCCGCTGGACCTGTGGGTCGGGGGCGAGGAGAGGACAGCCTCCGACGGCGGCCGTTTCGACGTCGTGGACCCCGCGACCGAAGGGGTGTTGACCGCGGTGGCCGATGGCACGGTGCAGGACGCGATCGCGGCTGTGGACGCCGCGCACGCGGCCGCTGCGGGCTGGGCGGCGACCGCGCCCCGCGAGCGGGCTGAGGTCCTTCGCCGGTCCTTCGAGCTGATGACCGCGCGGTCCGACCAGCTTGCCCACCTGATCTCGCTGGAGAACGGCAAGGCACTGGTCGACGCACGCGGTGAGGCGGCCTACGCCGCGGAGTTCTTCCGGTGGTACGCCGAGGAGGCCGTGCGAGCATCTGGCGAGCTGATGACCGCGCCGTCGGGGGCCAACCGCATCATGGTCGTCCGCCAACCGGTCGGGATCGCGGTCCTGGTGACCCCGTGGAACTTTCCCGCTGCGATGGCCACCCGCAAGATCGGGCCCGCCCTTGCGGCCGGCTGCACCGTCGTCCTGAAGCCGGCCAGCGACACCCCGCTGACCGCCCTGCTGATGGCCAGGATCCTCCACGACGCAGGCGTACCGGCCGGCGTCGTCAACGTGCTGCCGGCCCGTCGTTCGGGCGCCGTGGTGTCGGCGATGCTGCACGATCCGCGGGTGCGCAAGCTGTCGTTCACCGGCAGCACGGAGGTCGGCCGGATCCTGCTCAAGGAGGCCGCCGACCAGGTGGTCAACTGCTCGATGGAGCTGGGCGGGAACGCCCCGTTCGTGGTGTTCGAGGACGCCGACCTCGAGGCTGCGCTCGACGGAGCCATGGTCGCCAAGATGCGCAACGGCGGAGAAGCCTGCACCGCAGCCAACCGGTTCTTCGTGCACGCCGATGTGGCCGGCGAGTTCGCCACCCGGCTGGCCGAGAGGATGGCGGCCCTGCGGGTCGGGCCTGGCACCGACAACGACACCCAGGTCGGGCCGCTGGTCAACCAGGACACGGTGGCCAAGGTCGACGACCTCGTGCGAGGAGCGGTTGCCGCAGGCTCCCGCGTGGTCACCGGCGGCGCGCGCCCCGACGGCCCGGGCTACTACTTCGAGCCGACCGTGCTCGCGGACGTGCCGCACGGCGCCGCGATCTTGCGCGAGGAGATCTTTGGTCCGGTCGCGCCCATCGTCGCCTTCGAGGACGAGGCGGAGGCGATCCGCCTGGCCAACGACACCGAGTTCGGCCTGGTCTCCTACGTCTACACCCGCGACCTGGCTCGCGGGCTCCGAGTGAGTGAGGCACTGGAGTCGGGGATGGTCGGGCTCAACCGCGGCCTAGTCTCCGATCCGGCCGCCCCCTTCGGCGGGACCAAGCAGTCCGGCCTCGGTCGTGAGGGCGGTCATGAGGGAATGCTGGACTACCTGGAGTCCAAGTACGTCGCCGTGACCTGGTGATCGCCAGCAGTGACTCCTCAGGAGTCCGCGAAGACCGAGGGATGCCTTCCCAGCTCGATCCGAGTACGACGGATGTGACCCTCCAGGAACCTCTCGGCGTCGGTGGGGTCACGTCGCACGACGGCGTCGAGGAGCAGTCGGTGCTCGAAGTTCACCACCCACATCCGGTCCTGGCCTCCGAGCGCGACGTACGCACGTCGATAGTGGTGGGTCGAGTTCCACAAGCGGGTGACCATCGCGTTCAGCGGGTCGATGTGGCACCCCGAGTAGGTGCCCAGGTGGAAGTCGCGGTCCAGCTCGAGGAACCTATCGAGATCGGTGTTCGCCTCGATCTGTCGCTGCACGTCCTCCAGGCGGGCGTGGTCCTCATCGTCGAGGGCGAGCAGACTCTCGGCCAGGGCCAGCGGCTCGAGTCGCTCGCGCATGCGGTAGACCACGTCCAGCTCGTGCATCGACAGCCGGGGCACCCGGGCACCCTTGTTGGCTTCGTGCTCGGTGAGGCCCTCGGCCTCGAGCATGCGCAGTGCCTCACGCACCGGCACCCGGCTCATCCCGAGGCGCTCGGCGATGTCTTCTTGCCGGATCCGATCGCCGGGCCTGAGCTCGTCACGCAGGATCAGGTCGCGGACGTACGACGCGACGCGGCCGGACGCAGCACCGCCCTCAGCGCCGGGGAAGTGAGGGACGCTCCCCTCGGGTGGGTCAGTCATCAGGGCCAGTGTCTCGTGGGTGAGTGCGGTCCCAGGCCTTCCCGCCCGGATAGCTCACCAGCTCGAACTGCATGCCCCAGGGAGCAAGGAAGTAGATCCACCGGTTGCCGAGCGCCGCGCCCCGGCTGGCTGTCGGACCGTCGAAGACCGTCACGCCGGCCTCCTTCACGTGCGCGATCGCCGCGTCGAGGTCATCGACGTACAGACCGACGTGATGGCCACCGATGTCGCTGTTCCGCGGTACCGCGTACCGCTGGTCAGGCGAGTCGTAATGAAAGACCTCGAACACGGCCTGGTCGCCGCAGCGATACCACCGGTTGAGCATGCGGGTGTCGGGGTGGACGTGGAGATGGGTGGCCATCCAGTCGCCGTCAGGCTCGAAGGGACCCAGCGTGTAGAGGTACTCACAACCCAAGACCTCGACCAGGAACCGGTGGGCCTGCTCGATGTCGGGCACCGTGAACCCGACGTGGTCGAAGCGACGTAGGCCCGGCATCGCCATGTGCACCACCCCCTTAGTGGATCCCAAGATAGCGAATCTTCCGTCAACCGAGGAAGCTTCCGCCGTCCACATGTAGAAATTGGATCCAATCGTGTGAGATCGTCAAGTAGACCAAGGAGACCGCATGCCCGAGCACCGACCGATGGAACCGTCGTCCCCCTGGGTCGAGATCAGAGCGACCGACAGCGACTGGGACGCCGCCGATCCCGGTCTGCTGCGCACGATCTACGCCCAGCTGGTGTGGATCCGTGCGTTCGAGCAGTACGTGCTGGAGCTCGCCAGCGCCGGCCTCATCCACGGTCCTGCGCACTCAAGCATCGGACAGGAGGGTGGCGCTGTGGGATCGGTCCTCGCCCTGACCACCCAGGATGCTGTGAACGGCTCCCATCGCGGCCACCACCAGTTCCTCGCCAAGGCCCTGCACCACATCGAGCCGAAGGGCCTGGATCCCCTGGAAGCCCCGGGCGACGACCTACGCCAGGTGTTGCTGCGCACGCTCGCCGAGATCTGCGGGCTCGACCGCGGCTGGAGCCATGGTCGGGGCGGGTCGATGCACCTGCAGTGGAAGGAAGCAGGCGCGATGGGCACCAACGCGATCGTCGGAGGGGGCGTCCCGCAGGCCGCAGGGTTCGCCTGGGCGCGTCAGCACGCCGCCACGGACGCGGTCTCTGTCAGCTACTTCGGAGACGGTGCGATCAACATCGGCTCCACCCTGGAGACGATGAACCTCGCGTCGGCGTGGGATCTCCCGGTCTGCTTCTTCATCGAGAACAACCACTACGCCGTCTCCACGAACGTCAACGAGGCGACTGGTGAGCCCCGGCTGGCCGCGAGAGGACCAGGGTTCGGCATCGCGGCCTGGTCCGTCGACGGGATGGATCCGCTGGCCGTCCACCTGGCCATGACCGAGGCCGTCGAGCACATGCGGCGAGGTCGCGGGCCTACGGTCGTCGAGGCCGACACCTACCGCTTCTTCCACCAGAACGGCGGTTTCGCCGGCAGTGCGTTCGGCTACCGCGACAAGGCGGAGGAGCGGTCGTGGCGCGACCGCGACCCACTCGTTCAGACGGCCGGCCAGCTGCAACGACTGGGCCTACTCTCCGCGGAGGAGTCGCGCGAGGCAGTCAGCCAGGCCCGGCGGGTGATGGCCGAGATAGGCGACGTCCTGCTCGAGGACGACCCGGACGGGAAGCCCGGCCAGCGCAGGATCAAGCCTGCCGAGTGGCCCGACCCGTCCTGGGTCGACGTCGGGGTCCTGGGTGACCTGGGTGAGCTCGACGGTGCGCCCGTCGTGGCCAAGGGATCGTCGGTGGCCGTCGAGAGCATGAAGTTCATCGACGCCGTCGCCGGTGTGATGGGACGTCGCATGGCCGACGACGACCGCATCGTGGTGATGGGTGAGGACATCCACCGGCTCAACGGAGGCACGAACGGCGCCACGCGCGGCCTCGCCGCGGCGTACCCGGGACGCATCTTGGGGACCCCGATCAGCGAGAACGCATTCGCCGGACTCGCCGGCGGGATCGCCATAGACGGTCGCTACCTCCCGGTCGTGGAGTTCATGTACGCCGACTTCATGTGGGTCGCCGCGGACCAGCTCTTCAACCAGATCGGCAAGGCCCGGCACATGTACGGAGGTGCGGGAGGTGTGCCGCTGGTGCTGCGCAGCAAGGTCGCCATGGGGACCGGCTACGGCTCCCAGCACTCGATGGACCCAGCGGGCGTCTTCGCCACGTCGGCCGGGTGGCGGATCGTCGCGCCCAACACGCCGTACGACTACGTCGGGCTCATGAACACCGCTCTGCGGTGTCAGGACCCGGTTGTCGTGCTGGAGCATGTCGACCTGTACAGCTCCGAGGGTCCGGGACCGGTCGACGACTGGGACTACTGCCTGCCGGTCGGACAGGCGTCCGTGCGCCGCCACGGTGCCGATGTGACGGTGCTGACGTACCTCGGGATGACGCCGTACGTGCTGGAGGCCGCCGAGGGCCACGAGGTGGACGCCGAGGTGATCGACCTGCGCTGGCTCGACCGGGCCAGCCTCGACTGGTCGACGATCGAGTCGAGCCTGACCAAGACCAACCAGCTTCTGATCGCCGAGCAGGGCGCGGTCGGCACGTCGTACGGCGGGTGGCTGGCCGACGAGATCCAGCGCCGGTACTTCGACCTCTTGGACGCGCCGGTACGTCGGGTGACCGGGGGAGTGGCCTCGCCCAGCATCAGCAGCATTCTCGAGAGGGCCGCGATCGCACAGTCCGCAGAGGTCAGGCTCGCGCTCGACGAGATCGGCAGGTACTGACGATGGCCCGGGTGCTGAGGATGCCGGGCGTCGCGGCGAACGCCACGCAAGCGGTGCTCGCGGAGTGGCTCGTCGCGGAGTCTGCGGACTTCGAGGCTCTCGAGCCGGTCGCCACCGTCGAGACCGACAAGGCCGCCGTCGAGGTCGAGGCGGAGGGCGCCGGTCGCCTCCTCAAGACCCTGGTGCCCGCCGGCGCGATGGTGGAGGTAGGTGACCCGATCGCGGTCCTCGGCGATCCGGGGGAGCAGGTGGACGACCTCGTCGGCCTGCTGACGTCTCTCGGAGTCCGCATCGCCGCCGACGTCACGTTGGCGGTGCGTCGAGACGTGGTGGTGGGTGACCAGGCCGCCACCGCGGCGGCAACGGCGGACGTGCCGGCCGCGGAGCAGCGGGCGCCGGTCGCCAGCAGGGTCTTCGCAAGCCCGCTCGCCCGGAAGCTGGCCAAGCAGGGCGGTCTTGCGGTCGAGCAGATCCCGGGATCCGGACCTCGAGGGCGCGTCCTGCGCCGCGATGTGGAGGAGGCGCTGACCCGTCGTCGTACTTCCGCGGCTTCGCAATCTGCCCAGGCGCCCTCCAGGCAGGTGGCTGGAGCCGCCTACGAGGAGGTTCCCCACTCTCGGATCCGGCGGGCGATCGCAGCCCGCCTGGTCGAGAGCGTGCAGACGGCGCCGCACTTCTACCTGCGGGCCACGGTGCGCGCCGATCGACTGGTCATCCTCAGAGCGGAGCTGAACGAGGAGCCCGGCACCACGGTTTCGATCAACGACCTCGTCGTGAGGGCAGCCGCGGTCGCCCACCAGAGGGTGCCGGGCATGAACGTGACGTGGAGCCCCGACGTCGTACGCCGGTACGCGTCTGTCGACATCGCGGTGGCGGTCGCGACAGAGCAGGGTTTGATGACACCCGTCGTCCGCGATGCCGCCTCCCTGACGGTGCGCGCGATCGCTGACCGCATTCGCGACCTGGCTGGTCGCGCTCGCGCGGGCTCGCTGAAGCAGACCGAGCTCGAGGGCGGCAGCCTCTGCGTCACCAATCTCGGGAGCTACGGCGTGGAGGAGTTCGCCGCCATCATCAACCCGCCGCAGGCCGCGATCCTGGCTGTTGGAGCGGTCCGCGAGGAGCCGGTCGTCGCGGACGGCACCGTCGTGGCGGCACGGGTGATGAGGGTGACCCTTTCGGTCGACCATCGACCCGTCGACGGGGTCTTGGCCGCCGAGTGGCTGGCCACCCTTGTCGAGCTGCTCGAGAGTCCCGTACGTCTGCTCGGCTGACGTGGTCGCCGGCAGCGTCTGGGGCCGTCTCGCTCGCGCGCGTGACGCCACTTGCCAAGAGAGCCGCCTCACAGCCTCGGCTCAGTCGCCGCCAAGGTCGGGCGGCCATCCGTAGCGGAGGTCGGTCGGCGTCCAGGTCGGCCACTCTGCTGCACCCGTGGCGAGGCCGCCGGCCGCTCTGGCGACGGGCCGGGGGCCGCGGTCCGCGGAGTTGTCGTACACGGTCGCGAGGTCGCATCCGCGGGCGGCCTGGGCGACAAGCCTCCACAGCCGGTCGTAGCGGCCGCGGATCTTCGTCTCGGGTACGGAATGCCCGCCTGCCGCGACGCGGTGTTCGACCCGGGAGACGGTCAACTCCTCGGGGACGAGGAGGATGTGGAGCACCACAGTGAACCCGGCGTGCTGGGCTGACTCGATGAGCTCGAGCTTGGACTCATGGGAGAAGACGGTCTCGGCGACGAACGGTAGGCGCGCTTCGATGAGGGCGTTCCGGGTTGCTTCGGCGACCTTCGCGGCGTCGTAGGACTTGGCTTCGGGGTCGGTGCCCCATCGCTGTCGAGCGATGGCGTCGGCGTTGACGATGGCTGTGCCTGGTGGGAGCGACGAGACGAGCGTCAGCTCGATGAAGGTCGTCTTGCCGGCACCGTTGGAGCCGACGACTAGGTCGAGACGCAAGATCTACGTCAGTGCGTCGTGATGACTTTGTCGAGGACGGTGGTCGAACCGTCGGGGTGGTGCTCGACAAGTCGTCCGTGGTCGTCGAGGGCGACGGTGGTGAGGCCGCCGGCCGCGAGCGTCTGCCCGTAGTGCACGGCGGCGAGGTTCTCCTCGATGGCAGCGGTGACCTCGGCGTTCACCACGATGGACTCTTCGCGGGTGAGGTGGTCGAGGGGGAGGCGGCCGGCAAGGGCCGCTTCGACGCGGCTGCGTTGGCTAGAGGCGATGGTGGTGACTGCGCGGCCGACGCGCGCCCAGTGATCGAGCTGCTGCTTGGCCGAGCGGGACTGTCGGGCGCCCTCTAGGGTTGCGGCGTCGACGAGGTCGGCGGAGAACCGCGTGACCCTGTCCTCGTGCAAAGGCTTCGACCGAGCCATCTCCCAGGCCTTCCAGTTGCAATCCGCAGCTAGTGTAGCAGGTTGCTACATGGCGGATGCGGCGCCCTGGCCAGGTCGAGGAGATCGCCGGTTCGCGACCACACACTGAAGCGTGCGTGCGGCACCAAGCACAGGAAGATCTTCGGCCCGGGTGCGGATCTGGGCAGCTCTCCAGCAGCACCGCAGGTGCCAGCTCAGGTTCTTGGAGCATGGATAGACACATCCAGACGACGCATCTATCGTCCCTCCATGTCTCGCAGACTCTGCGCGCTGTTCGCCCTCATGTCGATCCTCGGTGTGATCCTGGCCTCGGTCACGGTCCCCGCGTCAGCGGCACGGCACGGCGTCACCATCACGTGGAAGGGCTCACAGGGTGCGTCGTTGGGTGACGACATCAAGAAGACGGCCCACCGGCTAGGCAAGAAGGCTCACCACGACTTCCACAACGGAGACTGCTCGGAGTACGGCACCTTCTCCAACCGGAAGGTCACGTTCCACACCGCGCGCTGGCCGAAGATCGACACGATCTTCACCTACAACGGCAAAGTCCGGCTTCCGTACGGGATCCGCGTCGGTCAGAGCGTCGGCGCGGCGCAGGGGCGACTTCCGAGAAGGTTGACCTGGCAGGGGCCGATCAAGGAGATCAGGCGCGACTACAGCATCGACATCTGGTACGCCGCTCGGTCGCGACACGACCTCCTGATGGTGTCCTCGTCGTCAGGGTCGACGAAGGTCTCCTGGGCTGGGGTCTTCAGCTCCAAGGAGGCGATCAAGCTGTACGTCTGGGAAGACTGCTAGACCAATCACGGATCGTTCAGCACGTGGTCTTCGGCCAGCCCCATCAACCGGTAGCGGTACTCGGCCGCCACAGCGCTGACGGAGGACGCACCTCTCGACGAGGTCGGGGCGTCCGCTGGACCGCGGGAACGTCTGCGTCCCGTCGACGACGATCAGAACGGGTAGCTCGCCGGCTCGCCTCGCATCGTGATCCAGCGGGTCTCGGTGAACGCCTCGATGTTCGCCGTCGCGCCGCCCAGCCGGCCCAGCCCGGATGCGCCGATGCCGCCGAAGGGGGCGTTCGCCTCGTCGTTCACCGTCTGGTCGTTGATGTGCACGATGCCGGTCGGGATCTGTTCGGCGAGCGCCAGTCCGCGCATCACGTCGCGGGTGACGATGCCGAGCGACAGCCCGTAGTCGCTCTCGGAGGCCAGCCGCACTGCCTCCTCGAGGGAGGAGACTCGGGTGACGGGAGCGACCGGGCCGAAGACCTCCTCGGTGAAGACGGGCGAGGTGAGGGGGACCTCGGCCAGCACGGTCGGCCGGTAGAAGAGCCGGTCGTACTCCCCGCCCGCCGCCAGGCGCGCGCCTTGGTCGACACTGCCAGTGACCAGGCCGTGGATCTTGTCCCGCGACCGCTCGTCGATGATCGGACCGAGCGCAACCTGCTCGGTGGCGGGGTCGCCGACCGGCAGGTGATCGGCCTTCGCCGCGAGCTGGTCGACGAAGTCGTCGTAGATCCCGTCGGCGACGAAGTACCGGCCGGTGGTCATGCAGATCTGGCCCTGGTTGAGGAACGACGCCCATCCGGTCAGCCCGACCGCCTTCTCGACGTCCGCGTCGTCGAGGATCAGCAGCGCCGAGTTGCCGCCCAGCTCGAGGTGAGCTCGTTTGAGGTGTCGGCCGGCGAGCTCCCCGATCGACCGGCCGACCGCCGTCGAGCCGGTGAACGAGATCACGCGGACGTGCGGGTCGGCCACCATCGCCTCACCGACGTCCTTGCCACCGGGGAGCATCTGTAGCACGCCGGCCGGCAGCCCGGCCTCCTCGAAGATGCGCGCCAGCACCGTGCCGCCCGTGACCGCCGTGCGGGGGTCTGGCTTGAGGAGGACGGCGTTCCCGAGAGCGAGCGCCGGGGCCACCGACCTGATGCCGAGGATGATCGGGACGTTGAACGGCGAGATGACAGCCACCACGCCGGCCGGCAGCTGGCGGGCCATGGAGAGCCGGGGCTGCTCGCTGGGGAGTACCTGGCCGATCGGCTGCCCCGGCAACGAGGCGGCCTGATAGCACTCCTCGGCTGCGACGTGCAGGGCGAAGTCGGCCATCGGCGGGATCGCGCCGACCTCGCGAACGTTCCAGTCGCGGATCTCGTCAGCGTGCTCGGCCCACAGGTCGCCAGCTCTGCGGAGCACCGCCGCTCGCGCAGTGTGCGGGAGCGCCGCCCACTCCTTCTGTGCCTGCGCGGCGGAGGAGCCGGCCTCGGCCACGTCCTCGGCATCCGCCTGCCCCATCGTCCCGAGCTCGTTGCCCGTGGCCGGCTCCACGACGGCGTACGTGCCGCCGCCTCCATCGATCCATGCGCCGCCCTTGAAGACCTTGCCCTCCCACGCGACGCCCTCGAGCAGTGTCATGACCTACCCCAGACTTCCTCGGCCGTCTCGACGACCAGCCGCAGCTTGGCCCGCTCCTGCTCTTCGCTCAACTCGTTGCCCTCCACTGTGGACGAGAAGCCGCACTGAGGCGAGAGGCAGAGCTGTTCGAGTGGCACGTACTTCGACGCCTCGTCGATCCGGCGCTTGAGATCGTCCTTGTCCTCGAGCCGGCCAGTCTTGGTGGTGACCAGGCCGAGCACGACCTGCTTGTCCTGGGGGACGAACCGCAACGGCTCGAAGCCGCCGGAACGCTCGTCGTCGTACTCGAGGAAGAAGCCGTCCACGTCGAGCTGCGAGAAGAGAACCTCGGCCACGAAGTCGTAGCCGCCCTCGGCCGCCCACGACGAGCGGAAGTTGCCGCGGCACATGTGTGTCGTGACCCGCATGCCATCCGGGCGGCCGGCGATCGCGGCGTTGACATTCGCGACGTACTGCTCGTGCAGGTGCTCCGGGTCCCCGCCCTGGGCCGCGACCATCGCGCGCTGCTCGGGGTCGTTGAGGTAGGCGAGGCTGGTGTCGTCCAGCTGGAGGTAGGTGCAGCCGAGCTCCCCGAGTCGGCGGACCTCCTCGGCGTACGCCGCGGTGAGGTCGGCCCAGAACGGCTCGAGCTCGGCGTAGACCGACTCGTCGATGGCTGCTCGGCCGCCGCGGTAGTGGACCATGTTCGGCGAGGGGATGGTCAGCTTCGGCACCTGCTCGTCGGTCGTCACGCCCACCAGGTACTCCAACGCGTCTCCGAAGATCGTGTGTCCGAGCCGCACCCGGTCGTGGACGCTCAGTGCCGCGGTCTCGAAGTCGAGCGCGGCGGCCTTGTTGCGGAAGTGAACTGCCAGCTTCTGATCGGTCGGGTCGACGCCCTCGAGCTGGTAGATGAAGTCCATGTGCCACGAGGTGCGACGGAACTCACCGTCGGTTGCGGTGCGTATGCCCGCATCGCGCTGGAGGGCCACCGCATCGCTGATCGCCCGGTCCTCGGCCACCCGCAGTCCTGCGTCGTCGAGATCACCGGCCCGATGTCGCGCCCGCGCCTCGAGCAGTGCCGCCGGTCGCAGCAGGCTGCCGACGTGGTCGGCGCGGAAAGGTGGGAGCGTGCGCGCTGCCATGTCTCGCAGCGTACTCGCGCGCGTGTCGTGGCCCGGCGCCCGGAGCCGCTTCGGTCTTGATGTCGGCTAGGAACCTGACAACGCGAGACGGGGGTAGACGCGGCGCGCGTTGCCCTCGTAGATCGCGGCTCGCTGCTCGTCGGAGAGCGGCGCGGCTTCGACGTACCGCCGGGTGTCGTCGAAGCCGCGCCCCGTCTCGGGGTCGACCCCGCGCACCGCGCCGACCATCTCCGAGCCGAAGAGGATGTTGTCGGTGTCGACGACGGAGACCAGCAGGTCGATGCCCGGCTGGTGGTAGACGCAGGTGTCGAAGAAGACGTTGCGCATCAGGTGCTCGCCGAGAGGAGGCTTGGAGAGCGTGTCCGCCAGACCCCGGTAGCGGCCCCAGTGATAGGGCACGGCCCCACCGCCGTGCGGGATGACCAGCCGGAGGTCAGGGAAGTCGGCGAAGAGATCGCCCTCGAGCAGCTGCATGAACACCGTGGTGTCGGCGGCCAGGTAGTAGCCGCCGGTGGCGTGGAGGGCGGGGTTGCAGCTCGCGGACACATGCACCATCGCGGGCATGCCCAGCTCGACCATGACCTCGTAGAGGGGATACCAGTACCGGTCCGTCAGCGGCGGGGCGGAGAAGGCGCCCCCGCTCGGGTCCGGGTTCAGGTTCAGGCCCACGAAGCCCGACGCCGCGCATCGGCGGACCTCGGCCACCGCGGCGGCCAGCGGCTCACCAGCGGTCTGCGGGAGCTGGCAGACGGCGGCGAAGTCGTCGGGGAAGAGCTCGACGACCCGGGCGATGAGGTCGTTGTTCGCCTCCGCCCAGGCGCGAGAGACCGCGAGGTCGCCACGATGATGGCCCATGGCCGAGGCTCGCGGCGAGAACAGAGTCCGGTCGATACCGCGCTGGGCGGCGAGCCGGAGCTGATGATCTCGCAGGCTCTCCGCGATGTCGTCGTCGGACGGCAGCCGGTAGGGGTCGGGGTGTACGCCGGCGGCGTACGCCCCGAGCTGACGCTCGCGCCAGGACCTGTGCACGGCAGGGGCCGTGGTGTAGTGACCGTGACAATCGATGATCACGAGACGCCGCCTCGATTGTGGACGATATTGTGGTCAACCTACGCCCACGTGACGGTTCCGGGCCGCGCCGGCCGTTCGGAAGGATGTGACCGATGAGCTCCACCGAGGACCCACGGCGCGTTGACGCGGGCTCGGTCGCGGACGCCATCCGTGAGCGCATCGCGACGGGGGCCTACGCGCCAGGGCAGCGGCTCGTGGAGGCCGACCTGATCGAGGAGCACGGCGTGGGCCGCGGAGCGGTCAGGACGGCACTGATCCAGCTCGAGCAGGCGGGCCTGGTCGAGCGGGTCGCCAACCGCGGTGCCCGGGTGCGGATGATCGAGATCGACGAGGCCGTGCGGCTGATGGAGGTGCGCATGGTCGTCGAGGGCCTGTGCGCCGCCAAGGCGGCGGAGAACGCGACACCGGCGGACATCAGGGAACTCCGCGCGATCGCCTCGGCGATGACGCAGGCCGTCGGCGCGGGAGAGCCGACGGTCTATTCCAACCTCAACGCCCAGCTGCACGACACCGTGCGTCGCATCGCCGACCAGCACGTGGCCACCGAGGTGCTGCTGGGTTTGCAGGCTCGCAACGTGCGCCACCAGTTCCGGCTGGCGATGCGGCCCGGGCGGCCCCAGGTGTCGCTGCCCGAGCACCTGGCGCTGATCGACGAGATCTGTGCGAAGGACCCGGGGGCCGCGGACCGGGCTGCGCGCCGGCACGTGGCGAGCGTGATCGAGGCGATGCGGGCCTGATCGACAGGTGGGCGTCAGATTGTTCTTCATATTGTGAACAATCTGGGTTACGGTCAGGGAGATCACACCGCCTACGGGCTGACGCCCGATCGAGGGGTCTGCATGCCAGGCACCATCGTCACCGACGTCCCACGACCCGACGAGGGCGGCGTCGCCGCGCTGCGGGGCTACGGCGTGGCCACCGTCCACGAGGCCATGGGTCGCGTCGGCAGCCTCGGACCGGAGCTGCGGCCGATCCAGCAGGGGGTGACGATCGCCGGGCCTGCCGTGACGGCGCTGTGCTGGCCCGGGGACAACCTGATGATCCACGCCGCGGTCGAGCAGTGCTCGCGCGGGGACGTCCTGGTCGTCGCGACGGCATCCCCGGCGACTCATGGGATGTTCGGCGACCTGTTCGCCACCGCGCTGATGCACCGGGGTGTGCGCGGCGTGGTCGTCGACGCGGGGGTCCGCGACACCGCGACCCTGAGGGAGCTGGGGTTTCCCGCCTGGTCTCGGTACGTGTCGGCGGAGGGCACGGTGAAGGCCACGGCCGGGAGCGTGAACATGCCAGTCGTGCTGGCCGGCCAGCAGGTCAGGGCCGGCGACGTCGTCGTCGCCGACGACGACGGCGTGGTCGTCGTACGTCGTGAACGCGTGGCCGAGACGGTCCGGGCCTCGGCGGCCCGGGCCGAGAGGGAGGATGCGGCTCGCGCGGCGTTCTCCCAGGGCGAGCTCGGTCTGGATCGCTACGGCCTCCGTCAGCGCCTGGCAGACCTGGGAGTCGGGTACGGGGCGTGGGCCGACATCCCGGAGGCGCAATGACGTCGACACCAACCCCCTGGGGGACGATCGCGCACCTGGGGACCGTCGAGCTCTTCAGCCCTGACCTCGAGGGTTCGGTGTGGTTCTTCACCGAGATCCTCGGAATGACCGAGACCGGACGCGGCGACGGTTCGGTCCTGCTGCGCGCCTACGACAACTACGAGACCACCAGCCTGGTGGTCACCGAGCGGGACCGACCCGGCATGGGTGCCACGGCGCTGCGGGCCAGCAGTCCTGAGGCGCTCGACAGGATCGAGCGCGCGCTGGGGGAGAGCGGTCATGAGACAACCTGGATCGACGGGTACGCCGGACACGGGCGCACCTTGCGCACCACCGACCCGGACGGGCACGCGATCGACGTGTACTACGACACCACGTGGTACGACGCTCCGGCCGAGCTGCGCGCAGCGCTGAAGAACCAGCCACAGGCCAAGCCCAACCGGGGCATCGGCGTACGCCGCCTCGACCACGTCAACTACCTGGCCCAGGACGTGCTCGCCAACGTCGAGTTCCACCAGCAGGTGCTGGGGGCGCGGGCGACGGAGCAGATCCGCCTGGAGAGCGGGAAGATCGCGGCGCGTTGGCTGACCTACACCCAGAAGTCCTACGACGTCGTCTACACCGAGGACTGGACCGGCTCCCAGGGGCGGCTGCACCACGTCGCGTTCGCGACCGACGGCCGCGAGGACATTCTGCGCGCCTGTGACATCTGCGTCGACCACGACGTGTTCATCGAGACCGGCCCTCACAAGCACGCGATCCAGCAGACCTTCTTCCTCTACGTCTACGAGCCGGGCGGCAACCGGATCGAGCTGTGCAACCCCCTGACACGGCTCGTCTTCGCTCCCGACTGGCGACTGGTCACCTGGACCGAGGAAGAGCGGAAGAAGGGCCAGGCCTGGGGCCTGAAGACGATCGAGAGCTTCCACACGCACGGCACCCCGCTCGTGTGAGCGCAGGAGAGAGAAGGAACCATGAGTGAAACCGTGGCGGCGAACGACACTCCCTCGGTCCTGCCCCGGCTCGCTGCCGGCACGCTCGTGGCCGCGGTCGCGGCCTGCTTCGTAGCGCAGATCGGGGTGAGCATCCCGGCGACCACGCAGGGCTACATCAACCAGGACCTCCACGTCTCGTCGACGACGCTGACCTGGGTCTCCGACGCCTTCATGGTGCCCGTCACGCTGCTCGAGCTCTCCTTCGGCGTGGTCGGCGACCTGTTCGGTCGCAAGCGGCTGCTGGCCATCGGCGCCGCGTTGATGGCGCTCGGCGGTCTGCTCGCCTTCCTCACACCCGAGGGTCATGGCGCGGGCCTCCTGCTCACGGGCCAGGTCGTCTCGGGTATCGGAGCCGCAGCGCTCTTCCCCACCTCGATCGCCATGATCGCCGCAGGCACGCACACGGTCGAGGAGCGTGCGCGGACGCTCTCGATCTGGGCCGCCGCGCTCACCACTGGAGGCTTCGGATCGCCCCTGATCGGCGGCGTGCTGGCCCGCATCCGTCACTCCGGCGGAGAGTTCGCCAGCTGGAGGTGGGCGTTCCTCGCAATGGCGGTGCTCGCCCTGGCCAGCGTCGTCATCACGATGGTCGCCGCGCAGGACTCGTCCTCCCCCCAGGGCCGCTCTCTGGACTGGCCCGGTCAGATCACCATCGCCGTCGCGCTGTTCGCGCTGATCTACTCGGTGGTCCAAGGCGCCCAGGACGGCTGGGGAAGCCCGGTGATCATCGGCGGGTTCGTGCTCGCGGCGCTGTTCCTGGCCATCTTCGTGGTGGTCGAACGCCGCGTGGACAGGCCGCTGATCCGGCTCGAGCTGTTCAGCAACCGGATGTTCACCGTGTCTGCGGTCGTGACCGTGCTCGGGATGTTCGCCTACCTCGGCACGGCGTACGGCACCAGCATCCGGCTGTCGGCGATCCAGAACTACACGCCGCTCAAGACCTCGGTCGGGTTCGTGCTGCTCAACATCATGGGCGTGATCCTCTTCCCGGTGAGCACGAAGATGCTCCAGAGGCTCAACCCGGGCTGGGTGCTGGCCGCCGGCATGGGGTTGATCGGAGTCGGCGACGTCGCGCTCGCCGCGATCCCGGCCACGCACCTGGGCCTGGCCGCGGTCGCCGTCCCCCTCCTCGTCGTCGGCGCCGGCTTCAAGATCGCAGTCACCGCCATCACCGTCGTCGCCGTGAACAGCGTCCCCACGTCGAAGGCCGGGATGGCCAGCGGAGCCACCAGCATGCTGCGCGACTTCGGCCTGACGCTGGGCCCGGCGATCGTTGCGGCGATCGCCCTGACCAACGCGGCCAACGCGATCAGCGCGAAGATCGCGGCCTCGCCGAGCCTCGGCAAGGCCGTGGATGCCTTCAACTCCTCGAGCCAGGTGCCGCCACCGCTCAAGGGAGCGGTGAACTCCGGACCCCTGGGTGCGAACGCGATCCCGGATCCGCCGAACCCACTGAAGGATGTGGCCTTCCACGCCCTCTCGCACGGCTACGGGCTCGGGTACCTCGTCTGCGGCATCTCCGCTCTGGTCGCCGCCCTGATCGCGGCGCTGATGCTCGGCGGACGGTCCCATGCCCACGCCTTCGTGGATGTGGCGGAGATGGCCGACCCCCGCTAGTCGTGCCAGACCTGGTCCGTGGACTGTCGTCGATGGCGACGAAGGCGCTGCTCGCCGAGCTGAGCGGCGTCGCACGGCGCCATCACTCCTGGGACGTGCGGTTCGAGTCCGCAGCAGGAGTCGAGGTCACTCGCAAGGTTCGCGGCGGGGTGCGAGTCGACCTCGTGGTGCAGGGGGAGGAGGAGATGCTCGAGCTGGACGCCGATGGCGTCCTGGAGCCGCGCACGCTGCGGCCGCTGTTCGTCTCCGACGTGGTCGCTGCCGTCCCCGAGAGCGCCGTGTGGTCGCCGTTCGACTCCGAGCAGCAGCTGAGAGAGGCGCTGGTCGGTACGGCTCGGGTCGCCTACTCGACGGGCCCGAGCGGCAAGGCGTTCCTCGACCTCCTCGAACGCTGGGGCCTCGAGCAGGTCATGGAGGAGAGGCTGGTCCGGGCCGCACCCGGCACCCCCGTCGGGAGCCTGCTCGCCGCCGGTCAGGCCGACCTCGGGTTCCAGCAGCGCAGTGAGCTGGCCGATCTCGCGGGGATACGAGTCCTCGGCCCCCTGCCGGGGACGGCCAGGATCCGCTCGACGTTCAGCGGAGCCCTGCTGGCGCGGGCGGCGAAGCCGGCTCTCGCTCGTGAGGTGCTCGGCTTCCTCGGATCGGAGGAGGTCGAGGGTCGGGTCGTGGCGGCGGGCATGATGCTCGCCCGAGCCTGACCCAGCGACGCCTCACTCGCTGTCGTCGTCCGCGGAACCCTCCGGTACCTCGGCCCGGTGGGTCGTCGCGGTGTCGTGGACGGTGCGGTTGTCGATCACGATCGCCTCGATCCCCGATCCTGTGGAGGAGGTGGGACACCATGACCCCCGCCGGACCCACGCCCACGACTGCGGACCTGTGTCCGGGTCCGAGAGCGTCCGGCCTCCCGTACCGCCACTCGAGGGCGGGCGACCCCTCGGTCATCCCGTGCTAGTCGAGGTCGTCGATGAAGTTCGTGACCTTGAAGGTCGCCTTCTGGTATCCGGGCTTGGTCAGGGTGATCCGCACGGAGACGCGGTGACCGTTGATCGACCAGTGACCGTGGTGGTACGTCAGGTGCTTCGACTTCAGCTCGCTGCGCGCTCCCGCGCCCATCGGTCCGTACGGCGCGCCGTTGTGAACCGAGCCCGAGGTCTTCTTGACGACCTTCTTGCCGACGTACCAGCGGTAGGAGGCATCGAAGCGCTTCATCGAGGGCTTCCAACCGATCTGGTTCTCGGACAGGTAGTCGGACACGCATGCCTTGCGGAAGGGCACGAGCTTGACGCGGTTGCCCGGCTCAACCTTCCAGCGACCGGCACCGACCTGAGCGGTCAGGAAGTCCGCCGGCTCTGCTGACTCCCGGGTGCCGCACGCGCCCGCCTGCTTGAAGTGGTGGAGGCCCGAGGCGTCGCTGGCGGGACCGGAGATCACGAGACCGGCAGTGGCGGCGGCGCCACAGGTGAGGACGACGAGCAAGCGCTTCGGCATGAGGAGACCTATCTCGAGGCTGTCCGGGTGACCTGTCGGTCACCTATCGACCGTGCGTCGTCACGATCGCCAAGGGGGCGAGCGAGGTCAATCGTCAATATGCGGGTTGTGCGCCCACGGGATAGCCCTTCGGTCGGACCGTCAAGGAGGCGTCGGCAAGGTACGGGGAGACGATGACCAGCAACGAGGGCGACAGCCTCGAAGTGGCCTTGGCCTCGTTCGGGACTCGCAACTTCTCCCACGGCTGCCTGGCCGGCTGCCGACGGGCGCGGCTCGCGATGACGATGAGGCCGGCACTGCTTGCGGCGGAGGGGACGAGCCAGGTGCTTGCCGCCGACTTCGGCGCCGTCTCGACGTCGGGCGACGGGCTCACCCGGACGTTGTCCATGGGCGGACACGAGGTGAGCGTCGAGTTCGCAACTGCTGGGGATGCTGACCGGTTCGTGCGGGTGCGCGGATTCCAGCGGAAGACGGCGAGTCAGGGTGCAGCAGCTCGCGCGCTTGGACGACCGGGCGCGATCTCCAGGTGGGCGGACCCGGTGGTCGAGGGCTCCCCGTCCCGGGACCCCGTCTCACCCTGTGACTCTTCCTCGTCGGGTTCCCGCTGGCGGGTGTCGTCTGTCTCGTGGCTCCACTGGTCAGCGTCGGCGTGCCGGTCTGCCTGGCCGCCCTGACGCGCGTTGTCGTCTACGGCCACCAGCTGCGCGCCGAGGACGCTCAACGGTTGGTCGCAGGCCGTCGCGACAGCCACGTGAGCTGGAGGTGCTCCGGGCCGGATCGAGCCGTCAGGCGCCTGGCCTGGGGTCGGGCCCGAACGGTCCGGCGATCCCTGCGCCGGCCGTCTGGATGTTCGGCGCGTCGTCCAGGGCGCAGCCTGACAGAAGGCTGACTGAAACCCGGGCCCGCGGCGTGACTCAGCGCTGATCGGGGCATGCTGGGAGGTGTGCAAGGCCTGGCAGCCCGGCGACGAGCGGGAGTGATGGCCTCGGCCCTCACCCAGACGGTGGCCGAGGCCCTGGGTCGTGAACGTCGTGCCGACCCGGTGCTGCCGCGAACCGGGGGGCCTGCCGGCAATGCTCTCCTCACGGCGTGGACCGGTCTCGTGCTTCTCGTGGGCTCGATCGCGGAGCTGCTCACCTTGGTCAACATCCGCGGGCTGATCTCCTGGCACGTCGCCATCGGCGCCCTGCTGGTGCCGCCGGCGGTGATGAAGTCCGCGAGCACAGGGTGGCGGATCGCCTGGTACTACGCGGGCAAGCGAGCCTACGTCGACGCGGGCCCCCCGCCGTTGCCGCTGCGACTGCTCGGTCCGCTGGTCGTGGCCTCGACCTTGGGCGTGCTGGGCTCCGGCGTGCTGCTGGTGCTGCTCGGTCCGGTTCGTGCGCATGACAGGCTCGCTGCGGTGCTCGGCTTCCGCATCGATTGGGTGAGCCTGCACCAGGGATCCTTCGCCGTGTGGGCGGTGGCGACGGGGTTGCACCTGCTCGGTCGGATCCTTCCGGCTCTCAGGATCACCATGGTCAGGGGCGATTCGGTCACCGTGCCGGGCGCCTGGAGCCGAGGGGTGGTGCTGACGCTGACGACGGTGTCGGCGGTGGCCCTCGCCGTGCTCCTCGTTCACCACGCCGGCAGCTGGGCCGACCTACGCCACCTGGACTTCCCTCACGGCCGGTCCTCAGGCCCCGGGTGACCCGTCGGAGCCGATGAGGTCCCGGGCTGGTACGGCGTGGGGGAGGGACATCGCGAAGACCGTGCCCCCACCGACCCGGTGCCGGACGTCGACCCACCCCCCGTGCCCCTCGGTGATCGCCTTGACGATGGCGAGACCGAGACCTGCTCCTGAGGAGCTCGCGCCCTGTCCGCGGTTGAAGCGCTCGAACAGCGAGTCGGCCAACGAGTCCGGAACCCCGGGTCCGCGGTCCGCCACGGAGATGACGTAGTGGTCGGCCGCCCGCCGGGCGGTCACCTCGACCGGCGTGCTCGGTGGGCAGTGGGCGATGGCGTTCCCGATCATCTCGTCGATCGCCTCGGCGACGTGCGTCGGATCGACGGGGAGGACGTCGTCCTGGAGGACGCCCGTCTGGACCGAGGCGTGCACCGCGGTCCACCGGGCGACGGTCGTGGCCACGAGGCCGCCCATCGCGGTCTGGACCGGGTACAGGAAGTCGGGCTGCTCGCTCCTGGCGAGCCGGAGGAACCTGTCCGAGATCGACTTCAGGCGGTTGAGCTCGGCGACGACGACGCGGGCATCTTCGACCGTCTCGGCGTCGGTCGCAGTGCGTTGCAGCAGCTCGGCGTGACCGAGCGCGATCGTCAGGGGCGTGCGGAGCGCGTGGGAGGTGTTCTGCACCATGATCCGACTCTGCTCCACCAGCGTCAGGTTGTGGGCGGCGATGCGCTCGGTCTCCTGCTGGGCCGTGACGCGGTGCCTGACGTGGAGGACCATCACCAGGAAGACGGCCGACATCAGCGGGATCTCGGTGAGCTCGTCGGGCTCTTGGAAGCCGTGGGCGACGTCGACCACCAATGCCGCGCCGGTGAGCACCACGATCACGGCCAGGGAGATGACGGTGACCTTCATGGTCCAGACCCGCCACCCGTACATCAGCGAGACGCCGATCCAGATGAAGTGGAACGGCACGGTCGCCCAGTCGCGGAGCATGAGCATGCCCCACGCGTTCGCCGCGACGAAGCACCACCACGCGACGTCGACCCAGTGCGGGCGCAACGCCAGGGTCGTGCTGGCAGGAGCCAGGGTGGAGGCCTCAGAGATCGACGCCATAGCCGACTCCGCGCTCGGTGACGATGGCACGGCTGCCCAGCTTCTTGCGGATCCGGCGCACGTACACGTCCACGACGTTGGTCTCCGGGTCGAAGTCGTAGCCCCATACCTCGGAGAGGAGTCGCTGCTTGGTGACGCTCTGCCCCGCGTGCTGCATGAGCTCACCGAGGAGGGCCGACTCCCGCCGGGTGAGCACCACCTTCGTGTGCGGGGTGGTGACCTCGTGCCGGACCGTGTCCAGCTCGAACTGACGGGTGCTCAGCACCACGCCCTCAGGTGAGCGCACGCGCATCCGCGCCCGCACGCGTGCCAGCAGCTCGTTGAGCGCGAACGGCTTGCCCAGATAGTCGCTGGCGCCGAGGTCCAGCGCGCGCACCTTGGACCGGGTATCGGTCAGGCACGACAAGATCAGCACGGCCTGGTCGGGATTGTGGTGCACCAGTCGTCTGAGGAGGGACATCCCGTCCAAGCCGGGCATCACGAGGTCGAGGACGACGAGCCGGTACGCCTGCGTCAGCGCCAGCCGATAGCCCTCGAGCCCACTCTCGGCACAGTCGACCTCGACGCCCTCGGCACGCAGCGCCCGGGACACGAAACGCAGGACCCCAGGCTCGTCATCGATCACCAGGACGCGGTCCCGGGCCATGGCTTACCCCACAATCCCCCGAGAAACGCCGGGAGTTTAGCCCTTTCTCGCCGAATCGGCGCGGAGTGGTGCCAGATCGATGCGTCAGGGGTACGCACCGAGAGCGGTGCGGGCCGGGCCCGGAGTGGCCTCGGCCACTGCCTGGGGAGCAGGTAGGTCCGCGGACGAACACAGGGTGGAGGCGGCGACCTTCCACAGCGCCTCGGGCTTTCGGTGGCCAGAGCCGGACATCGTGGCCTCCCGTCGTCGACGTCGCCCTCAGTTGAGCGGGGGCACCCGTGTCGTTGCTGCGGGCCACGGGTCGGCGGCCTGAGAGGCTCTTCCGGCCGCTCTCATGAAAGTTTTGTCATGTGGAGGCGCGAATGCCGCGAGTTCGTTGACAGCCGTCAACCAACGGTCTAGACACCACCTGGGATTCGAGGGAAACGAAAGGTTGCGATGAGTCCGAGAAAGCTCATCGGTCCGGTCGCGACTGTCCTCATCGGGGGGGCATTCGTCTCCGTACTGGGTCTTCTGTTGCACCAGAGTCTGAGTCCGGCGGTCGCGGCGCGCGTCGCGGCTGCCACCACCCCGTCGTCCACCGAGCGGCACCACGTCTACGTCAACCTGTCGACGTACCCGGACAGCATGGCGGGTGAGCACGGCAAGGACGGTGGCGCCAACCCCGACTGGGTCAGCTACGGACCGGGGACGAACATCCGGGTCCCCGCTCACTCGCTGGTCACGGTGACCATCAGCCAGTACGACGGCGGCGAGGCGATCACCAACCCGTGGTTCGCCAAGGTGCACGGCACGGTCGGCGGGACCGAGACCGTGAACGGCAAGCCGGTGACCCAGGTCGACCCTGAGGAGATCGGGCACACCTGGACGCTGCATGCGGCGCCCACCGCCCAGGACTCGCTGTTCGTGAGCGCGCCGTTGCCGGCGGTCCCGGACTCCGCGCCGCTGGCACCCGGGAGTGCCTACCCCAAGCCCATCGAGGTGACGTTCTCCTTCTACACCAAGAGCCCCGGCAAGTACGTGTGGAACTGCGAGTTCCCGTGCGGGGACGGGTACTACGCGAAGTTCGGTGGCCCCATGTCCACCCGTGGCTACATGTCGGGCACGTTCACCGTCACCTGACGGCGGAGACCAAGGAAGAGGGACACTGTGTCGGTCGCAACGACGCCAGCAGGTGCTCCGGACCGCTCGACGAGATCGGACCTGCGAACCATCGGCCTGCTCTGGGCGATCTTCACCATCCTCGGAGTGGTGTTCGCGCTCGTCGTCCCCCACCACCTCATGGGGCGGCCGGCCAGCAACACGATGACTGAGGTGGAGCGCACGTTCACCGTGTTCTCGGTGGCCTCGGCACCGGTCGCCGCGGCGGTGTGGGCACTCGCGGTCTACAGCCTTCTCCGCTGGCGGAGGCGGGGCGCCTGGAAGGAGGGCGACCCGGACGGGCCCGCGCTGCGTGGTCACGGGCTCACGACCGGCGCCTGGATGTTCGTCTCCTCCGCGCTGTGCCTGTTCCTCCTGATCTGGGGACTGGACGCTCTGAGCAAGGTGGACTCGGCGGCCGCTGCGTCCGGCGATCCCCTCGAGATCGACGTCACCGGCCAGCAGTGGGTCTGGACCTTCACCTACCCCTCCGATGGCGTGGAGTCGGACCAGCTGGTCCTGCCGCTGGACCGGCCGGTCGTGTTCAAGGTGACCAGCGACGACGTCATCCACTCGTTCTGGGTCCCCGAGATGGGGATCAAGGTCGATGCCAACCCAGGCATGACCACCACCACCTCCACGACACCCGACCGGCTGGGCACCTACCACGTCCGCTGCGCCGAGCTGTGCGGACTGCTGCATGCCGACATGGAGACCGGCGCCCAGGTCGTCTCGACCAATGACTTCGACAGCTGGGTGGCCGGACAGGGAGGACACGCATGAATCGGCGCAGGGGAGGGCAGGCGTGACCACCGCAGACGTCTACAAGACCGATCCGCTCCACGGGTCGCCGAACGGCGGGGTCATGCGCCGGCTCAACATGGGCACCGGCGTGATCGCCGGTGTGGTGCTCGCGGTCGCGGCCAACCAGCTCCTCAAGCACCTCACCAAGGACCACGTCCACGGTCCCGATGCCCGCGCCATGTTCACCATGGTGGGCTGGGCGGTGGGCTTCATGCTGGGCATCGGGGCCTTCACCGGCCCCTTCCGCTGGCTGTCCGGACGCGACCTGACCCACGCCGACGAGCTGTTCCTCGCGGGCAAGGACCAAGGCGTGAGCCGGTACTTCCGCTTCACCACCGACCACAAGGTCGTGGGCATCCAGTATCTGGTCCTGGTCATGGTGATGCTCGGGGCCGGCGGTTCGATGGCGATGCTGATCCGGACCGACCTGATCTCGCCCAACACCGGCTTCCTGGGCCCCCAGACCTACAACTCCCTGGTGGGTCTGCACGGCCTGACCATGATCCTGGCCACGATCATCATGGTGACCGGGCCGTTCGGGAACTTCGTCGTGCCACTGATGATCGGCGCGCGCGACATGGCGTTCCCGCGGCTCAACGCGCTGAGCCTCTGGCTGTTGGTCGCCATGCTGCCGATCCTGTACTCGGCCGCGTTCCTGGGAGGGATCCCGATGGGATGGGTCGGGTACACCCCGATCGCGGACCAGGGACCCAAGGGCGTCGACGCGTACATGATGGCGATCCTGGTCTTCGCCGTCTCCACGGCGGTGGCCGGCATGAACATCACGACGACCATCGTCACGATGCGCACACGGGGCATGACCTGGACCCGGACGCCGATCTTCGTGTACGGCGTTCTGGCCAGCGTGGTGCTCGCGCTGCCGGCGTTCCCGATGTTCATGGCCGCCGAGCTCCTGCTCCTGGTCGACAGAGTCATGGGCGGAGGCTTCTACGTCTCCAATCGCGGGGGCCAGCCCTGGCTCTACCAGAACCTGTTCTGGCTCATGGGTCACCCCGAGGTCTACGTGATCCTGATCCCGGCGGTCACCGCGCTGATGGAGCTGACCACGGTCTTCGCACGCAAGCCGTTGTACAGCTTCCGGGTAGCGGTCCTGTCGATCGTCGGCATCGTCGGTCTCAGCGTCACGGTGTGGGCCCATCACATGTTCGCCTCGGGGTGGGCGCCGGACCTCAACGGCCCGTTCATGCTGACGACCGAGATGATCTCCATCCCGACCGGCGGCCTCTTCCTGGTGATCCTGGGCACGATGTGGCGAGGCCGCATCTGGACGACGTTCCCGATGATGTGCACCTACGCGATGCTGTGGAACTTCATCATCGGGGGGATCACCGGCATCTACCTGTCCGACGTGCCGTTGGACTACCAGCTGCACGGCTCGATGTTCGTCACCGCACACTTCCACTACACCCTGATGGGCGCCGGGCTGACCGGCGCGATGGGCGCTCTGGGCTACTGGTTCCCCAAGATGACGGGGCGGATGCTGGCGAGCACCCCGGCCTTCGTCTCGTTCTGGCTGGTGCAGATCGGCTTCAACGTGACCTTCCTCGGGATGTTCATGGTCGGGCTGGAGGGCCAGCCGCGTCGGGTCGTCCACTACGACGCGAATCTGCACACCGGGAACCTGATCTCGACGATCGGTGCCTACTGCATCGGCGTCGGCATGCTGGTTCTGCTCTACGACGTCATCAGCTCCTGGCGCTCCGGGGAGTTGGCGCCGATGAACCCCTGGGGTGCCAAGACGCTGGAGTGGACGGTCCCGAACCCGATCCCGCTGGAGAACTTCGCCGTGCTACCGGTGGTCACCGAGGACGCCTACGGGTACGGCGAGGAACCGGTGACGGCCCCTGAGCCCGAACCCGTGCCGGCGTCCGCTGGCGCCGCCGCGACGGGCGTCGACCAAGGCGAGCGCACCCCCGGAGCTCCGGCATGAGCACCGAGTCGCTGGTCAACAAGGAGGCATTGGCTCCCGAGGAGCCGCACGAGTTCGGCGACCGCTGGCGGACCGGTGCGCTGTTGCTGATCCTCGCGGACGCGGCGTTCGTGGCCGCGCTCTCCTTCACCTTTCTCTATCTTCGGGCACTGGACACGCAGCACTCGTTCCACCCGGGTGGCACCGGCGTGGCCACCCTGTGGTGGTCCTGGACGGTGTCGGGCGTGATGGTCCTGTCCGCGCTGGCCTACTGGAACGGCTTCCGCGTGCACGAGCCCGGACGACGTCACTTCCTGGGTGGTGCCACGGTCGCGGTCATGGGCATGGCGGTCGCGTTGGTGCTCACGATCTTCCAGATGTACCAGTTCCCGTTCACCGTGAGCGACAACGCCTACTCGGGTGCGGTCTGGGTCATCACAGCCGGGAACGTCTTCCACCTGGTGATCACGGTCTTCCTGGGTGTGGGGATTGCGGTGCGAGTCAACCGGCGGGCCACCCGCGGGGCTCGGGACTGGCATGTGCGGATCGTCGGCATCTGGTTCGCCTGGGTCTGTGTCGCCTCGATCGTGGGGGCGTTGACGATCACCGTCGCCAACGGCACCGTCGGTTGCCCGCTGCCCAAGGATCAACCCGACCCGGGCGCTCGATCGGTGGTCGCGTCGTCATGCCCCAGTTCGGCCAGATAGGCCCGCCAAGCGCGCAGGCCGGGGTCGTCCTCGGGGATGTCGTGCTTGCCTCGCGACCGACCCGGAGGTGCTGGCCGGCGCACGGGCCGGTCGCGCACGACATGCCACCACATGAAGACGAAGACCGCAGCGTAGGCAGGCCATTCGAAGGTGTAGACCCAGGCGATCGAGCGTCCGCCGCGCGCACGCCCGAGCTCGAACCAACCTGCTGCCAGACACACCGCGATGGCCAGGGTGAAGAACAGGTGGTAGCGCCACACCGTGCGTCGTCGCTCGGCCCTCATGCGGCGGCACCCGTTCCCAGCCGAGCGCGGGACTGCTCGCGCTGGTCCCGTCGCTCCTCGGCCACCAGCCAGTTGCGTGCGGCCAGCACCATCCATCCGACGCCCAGCACCATCGACGTCGACCACATCGCGATGCCAGCCGCGCGCTGGTCGGCCAGTGGCCCCGGCGGGAAGGGGCGGTCCGTGTGGGCGTAGAACGGGTAGGCCAGGTGGGGCAGGGCGAAGATGAAGAACCCGAGGAACGCCATGGGCAGCATCACGCTGAACAGGGACGCGACGCGGACCCAGTGTCGCGCCTGTCGACCGGCCGTGCTGACCAGCAAGGGGTAGAAGTACAGCATCCCGACCGTCAGGTAGAGCGGGTGCTCGACGTAGTCGTGAACCACAGGGTGCTCCAGCGCGAAGTCGTAGACGGAGGGCAGGTGCGTCACGCCCATGACTCCGACGAACACGACCCAACCGGAGACCGGATGGGTCAGGATCCTGACGAGGTCGCTGCGCACGATCGGCACCAACCGGCGGCGACGCCAGCCCGGGCTCGAGACGCGGAACAGCAGCAGCAGCGGGTCTCCCAGGACCAGCAGGGGGGCCGCGAGGCTCATCAGCGCGATGTGCTGGGTCATGTGAGCGAAGAAGTACACGTCGTCCCACGCTCCGGGAGGACCGACGATGGCCACGAGCAGGGTGACGATCCCGCCGATCCAGCACGCGGTCATCGACCGTGGCCACGGCAGGCTCGGCGTACGCCGAGACACGATGCGAGCAGCGAGGAGATAGGCGGTCGCGAAGGCGAGAATCCCCAACCATGGCACGGGATCGAGGTCCCAGGTCCCGAGCAGCGACGCGAGATGGCCCACAACCGCTCACGGTACGCCGATCGTCGGCCGCGCGGAACGACCCTGCTCGTCATGGCCGTTCTGACCAGCTGCACCCTCACCGCCTGCGGCGCCGCACGCGGCGCCGAACGGCACAGCGGCGTGGGGAGCACGGAAGCCGCCGCTCCGAGCTATGGGACGACCCTGAACGGGCCCGTGCCCGCCACGATTCTGGACGCGCCCCTGGTCGACCAGGCCGGGCGTCCCACCTCTCTCGGATCGTGGCACGGCAAGGCCATCGTGCTGTCTGACGTGATGACGCTGTGTCAGGAGACATGCCCGCTGGCCACGGCGAGCATGGTGAGCGCGGCCCGGGAGATCGACCGCACCCCGCTGGGCAAGAACGTGGAGTTCGTGAGCCTGACCATCGACCCGGCTCGCGACGACCTCCGGCATCTGCGGGCCTATCGGCACCAGTTCGGTGCGCTGCCCAACTGGGCCGTGCTGCGCGGCTCCCCCCAGGTCGTGAACGCCATCTGGGACCGGCTGGGAGTCTGGCGGCACCGAACGCGGCTGCGTCCGCCGTACCCCACGGACTGGGTGACGGGGCAGCACCTCACCACCGACATCGCCCACACCGACGAGCTCATCCTCATCGACCGGGACCAGCGGTTCCGCTACGAGATGGAAGGCGCCGGGAACATCCGCCCCGGCGCGATCCCGGCACGCATCTACCGCTTCATGGACGCACTCGGTCATCGCAACGCGGCCAGGCCGGACGTCGGCTCGTGGTCGCCGTCCCAGGTGAAGACCGTGATCGGCTGGATGCTGGGCAGGCCGACGTCGTGACCGGACCCAGGACCGTCATCCTGCGCCTGTGCCTCGGCCTCGGCCTGCCCCTCCTGCTCACCGGGTGCCTGCAGGGACCCCCGGTGGGCCACCAGCGCGAGGACGCGGCCGTGGGGCTGACCGTGTTCGGACCCTCGGGGCAGCCCACCCTGCCCACACTGGCCGGATCGACCCTGTCGGGCAGGCGGCTGACGGCATCGTCGTACGCCGCAGGCTCGCCGCTCGTGGTCAACGTCTGGGCCTCGTGGTGCTCGCCATGCCGACGTGAGCTCCCCCTGCTCGTGCGCACGGCACGGCGCGGAGTCCGCGTGCTCGGGATCGACGAGCGAGACACGGAGTCCCGCGCGCGGGCTTTCGCGCGCAGCCACGGGGCCGTCTTCCCGAGTCTGAGCGATCCCGACGGCAAGATCCTCGCCTCACTTCGCGTCCTTCCCCAGGCCGGCATCCCCAGCACGCTCGTGGTCGACCCCTCGGGGCGCATCGTGGCCAGGGTGGTCGGACCTCTCACGCCGCGGGCCTTGGCGCGCGCCCTCACGAAGGCGGCAACGTGACCACCGACACCAGCATCGCTGCCGGATCGCAGGCAGTCAGAGTCCAGCAGCTCCTCTCGGCCTACCTCGCGCTGACGAAGCCGCGCATCATCGAGCTGTTGCTGCTCACGACCCTTCCGGTCATGTTTCTCGCCCAAGGAGGAGTGCCGCCCCTGGGGCTGGTCCTGGCCACGATCGTGGGCGGGACCCTGTCGGCAGGGAGCGCCAACGCCCTCAACTGCGTGGTCGACGCCGACATCGACGCCCGGATGAGGCGCACCCGGCGACGCCCCCTCGCCCGTGACCTGATCACGCGCCGGGCCGGGCTCGTCTTCGGCCTGGCCCTCGGCGTCGTCTCGACCCTCATGCTCGGAGCCCTCGTGAACTGGCTCTCGGCGGTGCTGGCCCTGGCAGCCAACGTGTTCTACGTGGTCGGCTACACCATCGTGCTCAAGCCCCGCACGACCCAGAACATCGTCTGGGGCGGGGCAGCCGGGTGCTTCCCCACCCTGATCGGCTGGACGGCGGTACGGGGCGAGCTGGGATGGCCGGCGGTGGTGCTCTTCCTGGTGGTGTTCTTCTGGACCCCGCCGCACTTCTGGGCACTGGCGATCCGCTATCGGGAGGACTACGCCGACGCGGGGGTGCCCATGCTCCCTGCCGTCGTCCCGACGCCAGCCGTGGCTCGACAGATACTGGCGTACTCCGTCATCACCGTTCTCACGTCACTCGTCCTCTGGCCGGTCGCGCACACCGGCCAGATCTACCCTGTGATCGCGCTCGTGCTGGGAGCTGTGCTGCTCCACGAGGCCGTCCAGCTGCTCCGGCGGGCTCGGGTCTCCGACGAGCTCACGACGCTCGCGCCGCTGAGGCTGTTCCATTTCTCGAACCTCTACCTGAGCCTGCTCTTCCTCGCCGTCGCCCTGGTCCCCTTCCTGTAAGGGGAGCTCCCGGGTCGAGAAGTCGGCTCCGACCAGCGGCCGGGTCGGAGGCCTCCGTCGGCGGAGCTCGGGGGCCCCGGGGGAAGTACCCCAAAGCAGGGACCCTGCTCGGGCGCTGCCGGGCGTACGATCAGCGGATGCCGGTGACCACGCGACTGCGAGACCTGTTGGGTGAGGTACGACGCACGCGGGTGGCCTACGACCTCGAGCTGCACCGCCGGCGGCCAGAGGCGTACCAGGTCAATGCGACGCGTCTCGCCGTGCTGATGGCGCTCGAGGACTACGCCTCGGCGCTGGGGCAGCAGAACCTTCCGGTGCCGCCCAAGATGCACCGCGACCTGAAGATGCTGCGGCTGCTGTGCGCGCAGACCCGCGCGGTCTGAGCCTCGTCCGACCCGGCAGCACGACGCGGCAGCACGACGCCCTAGCAGACGTGTGCCCCCGGCGGAAGTCCGCCGGGAGCACACGCGGTTCATGCGGTCAGCTCGTCACTTGACGCCGAAGTACAGGAACAGGTTGGTGGGGATGACCGGGGTGGTCTTCCCCGCCTTGACCTGCTTCAGCAGGTAGTGCGCCGACTTGTGGTGGCTGATCCTCTGGTACTCGGCCGGGCTGGTGACGCCGACGACGCGGACGTCCCACCACTCCGGCTTGCCGCCGTTGCGGTCGGTGATGAAGTGCTGGTGACCGGGCGTTGCGGCGTTCCGCAGGACCGCGAGCAGCTGCTTCTTGGTCAGCGTCGGGTAGAGCGGCTTGAGCGCGGGCTCGAGCCGGCGCAGGTCGATGGTGCCGGGGTGGTCGACGCACACGAGGCCGTTGGGGCACTCCATGCTCATCGGCTTCACGTCGAAGCCGAGCGGCACGGTGATGTACAGCGGGTCGTGCTGCTTGGAGGGTGCCTTCTTCCACTTCGCGCCCGCCTCGCACTTCGACGACGCGGTCGACCTCACCGACTTGTCGCACCAGTAGCCGCGGCTGTAGGTGAAGCTGGTCACGTGGCCCTTGAAGAAGGCCTTGGTCATGCCGAACTCGTTGATGCCACGACCCTTGGCCATCGCGTTGCTGGGCGGCATCGAGGAGCTGCCGGAGGCAGCGAACGCCATCCCTACGCCACCGGCCAGGAGAACCGCGGCCAGCATCGCCCCAAGGCGAGCCCGTCCGCTTCCGAAGAACTTCATGGGTTGCGTTCCCTTCCGCGACCGCCACGTTGACCGCCGCTGCGGAGAGTTCGCCACGAGCGGGACAGCGGATTGCCACGAGATGGCGATGCGGACCAATCCGCGCAGTCTCCGTGCGCGAATCCCCCGCGTGACCTCAGCGGTACGGCTGCCGCGCCGGTCACACCCAGCCAGCGCCGATCGCGACCTCTCCAGGAGGAGCTCATGAAGGTCACCACCTCACCGGACCAGTGGGTCGCCTCGATCCTGCTGTTCGTGGCCGCCGGCACCCACATCCCGCTGATCCGGGAGCACATGGAGGAGGCGCCGTACATCGGGTGGCTGTTCGTCGCGCTCAGTGTCGTGTGCATCGTCTTCGGCGTCGCCATCCTGGTCCTCGACAACCCCGGACTGTGGCTGCTCAGCGGCCTGGTGTGCTTCGCAGCGGTGGTCGCATTCCTCGCCTCGCGCACCATCGGGCTGCCCCAGATCGGCGACGACATCGGCAACTGGACCGAGCCGCTCGGCTTCCCGGCCGTCGTGTCGGAGGCGCTGGTGCCGCTCCTGGCCTACCTGCACCTCCGCGAGCGCCACGCCGCGCGGGTCACCGCTGGCAACGGAACCAACCCTGCCTGAGCTGAGCCTGCCCGTCCTCACGGGTCTCGCTCATGCGGAGTGGTGACCACCGGACGCGTCGGCGTTACGCGCGCTCCGCGATGAGACCAGCCAGGTGACGAACCCGTGACGGATCGGCCGCGCACCGGCTGCCCGGGCCCGGCTGCTGGCAGGGTGGAGGGGTGAGCACTCGTGCAGAGGTGGCCGTCATCGGCGGCACCGGCTTCTACTCGTTCCTGCGCGATCCCGAGGACGTGCCCGTCGCGACGCCGTACGGCGAGCCGTCGGCGCCGGTGTCGGTCGGCGAGGTCGCGGGGCGGCGGGTGGCCTTCCTGCCTCGGCACGGGCGCGGCCACGAGTACCCACCGCACGCGATCAACTACCGCGCCAACCTGTGGGCGCTGCGCTCGCTCGGCGTGCGCCAGGTGCTCGCGCCGTGCGCGGTCGGAGGCCTACGGCCGGAGGTGGCACCGGGGGACCTCGTGGTGCCCGACCAGCTGGTCGACCGGACGAGCGGACGTGCGCGCACCTTCGTCGAGCATGGCGCCGTGCACCTGCCCTTCGCCGACCCGTACTGCCCGCGCCTGGGCGAGGTCCTGGCTGCCGCCGACGGCGTCCACGAGGGCGGCACGATGGTCGTCGTCGACGGGCCGAGGTTCTCCACCCGGGCCGAGTCGCAGGACTACGCCGCCCGCGGCTGGACGCTGGTCAACATGACGGGCGCCCCCGAGGCGGCGCTGGCGCGCGAGCTGCGGATGTGCCTGGCCACGATCGCGCTGGTCACCGACATGGATGCCGGCGCCGAGCAGGAGCAGGGCGTGCGCCAGCAGGACGTCTTCGCGCTGTTCGCCCAGAACACCGAGCGGCTCAAGGGCCTGCTCGCCGGGGTCGTCGAGCAGCTCCCGGACCCCGACGGGTGCAGCTGCCACAGCTGGGCGGACGGCATCGACCTCACCTACGAGATCCCGGGGGAGTCACCGTGCGAGTGCTGCTGACGGGCTCCGCCGGTTTCATCGGCTCGGCGGTGGCGGAGGCGTTCTCGGGCAGCGGCGACGAGGTCGCCGCGGTGGATGTGATGCTGCCGCAGGCGCACGGTGCCGCCGACGTGCCGGCGGGGACCCACCGGCTCGACGTCCGCGACGCGCAGGCCTGGACCGGGTTGCTGCGTGGGACCGACGTCGTCGTTCACGAGGCCGCCCTGGTCGGGCTCGGCGCGCAGGTCTCGGACTTCCCCGACTACGCCTCGCACAACGACCTCGGCACCGCGACCCTGCTTGCCGCGATGGCGAGCGCGGGCGTCGGTCGCCTGGTGCTGGCCTCGTCGATGGTGGTCTACGGCGAGGGCCGCTACGCCTGCGTCGCGCACGGCGTCCAGCAGCCGACGCCGCGTCGCCGGGCGGACCTGGACGGCGGCCGGTTCGACAACGCGTGCCCGGTGTGCGACGAGCCGCTGGCCTGGCAGCTCGTCGACGAGGATGCGCCCCTCGACCCCCGCAGCGCCTACGCCGCCAGCAAGCTCGCCCAGGAGCACTACGCCGCGGCCTGGGCGCGCCAGACCGGCGGCAGCGTCGTGGCCCTGCGCTACCACAACGTCTACGGCCCGGGCATGCCGCGGGACACGCCGTACTCCGGGGTCGCTGCGATGTTCCGCTCGTCGGTGGAGCGTGGTGAGCCGCCCCAGGTCTTCGAGGACGGCCGGCAGATGCGCGACTTCGTGCACGTCTGCGACGTCGCCCGTGCCAACGTGCTCGCGGCCGGCGCCGCGGGTGACGGGCCGACCGGGTTCGCGGCGTACAACGTCTGCTCGGGCACCCCGGTCTCGATCCTCGACGTGGCTCGCGCGGTCACCGGTGACGGACCGGCGCCGGAGGTGACCGGACGCTATCGCCTCGGTGACGTCAGGCACGTCGTGGCCTCGCCGGAGCGCGCGGCGCGCGAGCTCGGCTTCCGCGCGCAGATCGTGCCCTCGGTCGGCTTGGCCGCCTTCCGGACGGACCCGCTCCGGGCCTGAGCCGGCGCCGGCCCGGCGACCAGACCCGGCTCACCAGCCGGTCAGCAGGAGATGCTCGACCAGGAGGGCGGTCACGACCTGGCCGACCAGGGCGCGGCGACGCCACGACTCGGGCAGGAACGCGGTCGAGAGCAGCAGCCACGGCACGAACGGCAGCCAGATCCGCTCGACCTCGGCCTTGCTCATCAAGGAGAGGTCCGCCACCGCGACGGAGAGCGCTGCGGCGCCGACCAGCAGTCGCACGGCGCTCGGCACCTCGCGTCCGCGTGCGACGACCGACGCCAGACCGGCCCCCACCATCGGGCCGGCGCAGACCAGCAGCGACGCGAGGTCGCCCCAGAGCCAGTACGACGCGGGGCGATCGTGGGCGATCCCGGCCCAGTAGCGGTCGCGCAGCACGGGGTAGGCCTCCCACCACACGAAGCCCCCGCCTGCCAGGGCGAGCACCGGCAGCAGTGCTACGACGGCGACGACCGGCAGGATCCGCCAGGCCCGGGTGACGATCAGGACGGCGATCGGCAGGGTCGCGTAGAGGACGAGGCCGTAGGACAGGGTCGGCAGGAGCCCGAGCAGCAGACCGCCGCCGGCGGCCGCGCCCCAGCGGGTCCGGGTGTGCTGGGTGGTCGCGGCCACGGCCACGAGGGCCACACCCCAGGCGCCCACGGTCCCGAAGAGAGCGTCGGCCGAGACGGCGATCCACAAGGCGGCGGGCGTGAGCACGAGGTACGGCGCTGCCTGGCGGGCGAGGGCCTCCTGGCCCAGGGCGCGCATCGTGACCAGCACCGCGATCGGCATGCTCACCCCGATCAGGGTGATCAGCAGGCCCGCGACGAACGGGTCACCGAGGCCGGTCCTGACCAGGACCACGAAGAAGAGCAGCGCGCCCGGAGGATGTCCGGCCGGATGGGTCGGCCACCCGCCGGGGCTGCCGAGCGGGATCCGCGCGACGTAGCCCTGGAGCATGGCGTGCAGCCCGTCCACCCGGCGCGCGCTGAAGAGGTACTCGCCGTGGCTCGAGGTCGCGCGTGACAGTCCGCTGGGGCCGGACACGAACGCCAGCGCCAGCGCCCAGGCAAGGCCGGCGGCGTACGTCGCGCCGAGCAGGCGTCGCCACTCGAGGCGTTCGGCGAGCCGATGCCCGTGCCCGACCCCCGCCCACGCCAGCAGCAGGGCGAACGGCGTGCCGATCCCCAGGTGCGGGTCCCACGCGGCGTACAGCGGCGCGGCCGTGTGCCGCAGGACCCCGGAGGCGTGGACGTTCCAGCCGGTCAGCGGTGGCACGGCGAACGCCGCGCCGACCAGGACCACCGCGATCGCGAGACCCCGAGCCGCGGCGCGGGCCATCCGCGGCTCCCGGGTCACCTCGGGCCGGACGGCTGAGGTGGCGGGCATCCAGCCAGGCTAGGCGTGGACGGGGTCCGGGGGGCAGGCCGCGGGGCGTCGTCAGGCTTTCGTAACCCCATCCGGACCCGCCGCCGGCTACGTACGCCTAGCGTGACGAGCATGGACTCCTCGGCTCGCGGCCCGGCGTGCGACCTGGTGCTCCCCTGTCGTGACGAGGGCCCCGCGCTGCGCGCGCTGCTGCCCGAGGTGCCCGAGACCTTCCGCGTCATCGTGGTCGACAACGGCTCGACCGACGACACCGTCGCGGTCGCCCTCGCCCACGGTGCGAGCGTCGTCCACGAGCCCGTGCCCGGCTACGGCGCGGCGGTCCACGCCGGCATCGAGGCGGCCACCGCGCCGTACGTCGCGGTGATGGACGGGGACGGGTCGTTCGACCCGCACGAGCTGCCGAGGCTGCTGGCGCCGATCGTCGCGGGAGAGCTCGACCTCGCCCTGGGACGCCGGCGCCCGGTTGCCCGCGGCGTATGGCCCTGGCACGCGCGCCTGGGCAACGGGCTCGCGGTCCGGATCCTGCGCCGGTCCGGCTTCCCCGCGCACGACGTGGCGCCGGTGCGGGTGTGCCGGCGCGCGGACCTGCTGGCGCTGGGCGTCGCTGACCGCCGCTTCGGCTATCCCGTGGAGCTGCTGCGCAAGGCCCACGGCGCCGGCTGGCGCCTGGGGGAGTACGACGTGACCTACCGACCGCGGGCAGCGGGTACGCGGTCGAAGGTGAGCGGCTCCCTGCGTGGCACCGTCCGGACGGCACGCGACTTCTGGAAGGTGCTCGCCGCATGAGGGCCCTGGTGATGGCCAAGGCCCCGGTCCCGGGGAGGGTCAAGACGCGCCTCGGCGCGACCGTCGGCATGGAGGCCGCGGCCGCCGTGGCCGCTGCCGCACTCCTGGACACCCTGGCCGCCTGTCGAGCGGCGTTCGACGAGTGCCACCTCGCACTCGAGGGCGACCTGCGCGACGCCGCCTCCGCATCCGAGCTGGGTGGCGCGCTGAGGGGTTGGCTGGTCCACCCCCAATGTGGGTCGTCGCTGGGCGAGCGGCTCGCCCACGCCCACGCCGACACCGCCGGACCCGGAGCCACCGTGCAGGTCGGCATGGACACCCCGCAGCTGACCGCCGAGGACCTGCTCGTGGTCGCCGACGCCGCCGACGACGGGAGCGCCGTGCTGGGTCCGGCGCCGGACGGCGGCTGGTGGGTGCTCGCACTGGGCGACGCCCGGGCGGCGGCGACCCTGGCCGGCGTCCCGATGTCGCGGCCCGACACCTTCGTGCGCACGCGGGAGGCGCTGGTGGCGGCCGGACAGACCGTCGTACCGGCGCGTGAGCTGCGCGACGTCGACACCGCGGCCGACGCCGACGCGGTCGCGGCGGGTCTGAGCAGCGGCCACTTCCTGCGGGCGTGGTCGGAGGTGGCGTCGTGACGCCGGTGTCCGCGCCGGTCTCGCCCGAGGACGTGTTCGCCTCGGCCCTGCGCGGCGAGCCCTGCCTGGTGATCGACGAGGACGGACGCGATGCCTGGCTGCCCACCGAGCAGTGGCTGCGCGACGCCGACTCGCACGACGAGACGTTCCTGGGGCTCTGCGACGGACCGACCGTCGACATCGGCTGCGGCCCCGGCCGGATGACCCACGCCCTCGCGCGCACCGGGCGGACCGTGCTGGGGATCGACGTCGTGCCCGAGGCGATCCGGCTCAGCCTCGGCCGCGGCGTGACGGCGCTGTTGCGCGACGTCTTCGGCCCGATTCCGGGGGAGGGACGCTGGGGGACCGCCCTCCTCGCCGACGGCAACATCGGGATCGGGGGAGACCCGGTGGCGCTGCTCCAGCGCACCCGTCAGCTGATCGCGCCCTCCGGCCGGGTCGTCGTCGAGCTGGCCCCTCCGGGCACCGGCGTCCGCACCCGACACGTCCAGCTGGCGACGACCGTCGGCCGGAGCGCGCCGTTCGCCTGGACGACGGTCGCCGCCGACGCCATCGAGGCGGTGGCACGTGCCGCGGGCCTCCGGGCGGCCACGGCACACCGCGGGGGCGGCCGGTACGGTGCCGTTCTCGTGGTACGACGATGAAGCTCGCGGCACCTCCGCGACCGCGACGGATCCCTCAGGAGGACGACTTCACGTCGTGGCTGCGCAGCCCCGCGGTCACGGCCCGGATCGGGGTCTGGCTGGGCGTGACCTTCGGCCTGGCCTTCGTCACCGGGGTGATCAGCCACTGGGCGCAGACGCCCGCCCCGTGGCTCCCGTTCCCTACGAGTCCGAGCTGGGGGTACCGCGTCACGCAGGGCGTGCACGTGATCTCCGGGACCGCGGCGGTCCCGCTGCTGCTGGTGAAGCTGTGGACCGTCTTCCCCAAGCTCGTCGCGCGGCCACCGAAGTCGCTCGGGGCGCTGCTCGCCCACGGCCTCGAGCGGATCTCGATCGGCGTGCTCGTCGCGTCCGCCATCTTCCAGCTGGCATCGGGCCTGGCCAACAGCGCGCAGTGGTATCCCTGGCACTTCCACTTCCGCGCCACCCACTACGCCGTCGCGTGGATCGCGATCGGGTCGCTGCTGGTGCACATCGCGGTGAAGCTGCCGATCGTGCGCGCCGCGTTCGCCGCCGACGTCGACGACACGGCTCAGGACCGGCCGGGGATGGCCGCCGGCCCCGGCGTGCTCACGCGGCGGGGGCTGCTGCGCACCACGTGGACCGCGGCGGGGGTGGCGGTGCTGGCGACGGCCGGCGCCACCGTGCCCTGGCTGCGACACGTCTCGGTCCTCGCGGTGAGGTCGGGCACCGGTCCTGGCGGTGTCCCGATCAACCACACCGCCGCCGAGCGCGGGGTGGTGTCGTCCGCGACCAGCGCGGCGTACCGGCTCGTCGTGGCCTACGACGGCCGCGAGACGTCGTACACGCTTGCGGAGCTGCGGGCGATGCCGCAGGCCACGGCCTCTCTGCCGATCGCCTGCGTGGAGGGATGGAGCGCCGGAGCGACCTGGACCGGGGTGCCGGTGCGCGACCTGCTCGCCCGCGCCGGAGCGCCGGCCCGCAGCCAGGTGATCGTGCGCTCGCTCCAGTCGAGCGGCGGCGAGCGCTACAGCTACCTCGCGCCGAACTTCACCGAGGACCCGCGCACCCTGCTGGCGCTGCGCCTGCACGGCGAGCCGCTCTCCCTCGACCACGGCTTCCCGTGCCGGCTGATCGCCCCCGACCGCCCGGGCGTCCTCCAGACCAAGTGGGTCGGCCGGCTGGAGGTGACCCGATGACGAGCCCGACGCGCCTCGTCGTCGGCGCCGCGGGCCTCGGCGTCGGGGCGTACGGCGTGCTGCGGCTGCTGGAGCTGGGGCTCGTCAACCTGCGGGGCGCCGTGACCTGGCTGGCCGGCGGCGTCGTCCTGCACGACGCGGTGTTCGCCCCGCTGGTGCTCGTGGTCGCCCTCGTGGGGGCCCGGCTGCTGCCCCGCCGCTGGCTCGCGCCGGTGACCGTCGCGCTGGTGGTCCTGGTCCCCGTGACGCTGCTGTCCCTCCCCGAGCTCGGGCGCTTCGGGGCGGACCCGCGTAACGACACGCTGCTGGACCGGCACTACTGGTGGGGCTGGTCCGTGCTCAGCACACTGGTCGTGCTGACGGTGCTGGCGACTGCCCTGACCAGGGCGGCGCTGACGAGACGAGGAGGTGACCATGGCGCGCGTGATGGTGGTCGATGACGACCTGACGGTGCGCGAGGTCGTCGTCACCTACCTCCGGGCGGCGGGCTACGACGTGGCCGAGGCCGCGGACGGCGAGTCGGCCCTGGCCGACCTCCGCGAGACGCGCGCCGACCTGGTGGTGCTCGACCTGATGCTGCCCGGGATCGACGGTCTGGAGGTCTGTCGGCGCATCCGCGCGAAGGGCGACGACGTCCCGGTCATCATGCTCACCGCGCTCGGCGCCGAGACCGACCGGGTCGTCGGCCTCGAGCAGGGCGCGGACGACTACGTCACCAAGCCGTTCAGCCCGCGCGAGCTCGCCCTCCGGGTCGGCTCGGTCCTGCGACGCGTCGGGGAGCGCGGCGCCGTCACCGGCCGCGTCTGCGACGGCGACCTCGTCGTCGACGCGGGCCAGCACGTCGCCACGCTCGGCGGGAGCCGGCTCTCGCTCACCGCCCGGGAGTTCGACCTGCTGCGGTTCTTCCTGAGCCATCCGGGGCGCGCGTTCTCGCGCGACGAGCTGCTGCAACGCGTGTGGGGCTGGTCGTTCGGAGACCAGTCGACGGTCACGGTGCACGTGCGCCGACTGCGCGAGAAGGTCGAGCAAGACCCGACCCACCCCGTCCGGCTCGCCACCGTGTGGGGCGTCGGCTACCGCTGGGAGCCGGCGTCATGACCCACGACCAGGTCGTCATCGTCCTCAACACCGCCGCGTGGTCGGGGGGCGTCGGCGTCGCGGGTGCCCTCGTGCTGTGGCTCGGACGTCGAGCCTCCGTGCGCTGGCTCACCCTCGGCGTCGCGACGACCGCCGTGCTGGCGGTCGTCGCGGGCACGGTGGCGACGTCGCGCGCGATGTTCCTCTCCCACCACGACCTCGGGGTCATCACCCTGGTCGCGGCGGTCGCCGGCGTCGTGGCGCTCGTCGTCGCGCTGGCTGTCGGGACGGCGCTCGCCCGCTGGTCGCGCCAGCTGCGAGACGAGGCCCGGCGGTTCGGGGAGAGCGGCGCCTTCGTCGCCGGGCGGAGCGGCCCGGCCGAGTTCACCGCCCTGTCGGAGGAGCTGCGCAACACCAGCGAGAAGCTGGCTGAGTCGCGGGAGCGGGAGCTGACCCTGGAGCAGTCGCGCCGCGAGCTGGTCTCCTGGGTCTCCCACGACCTGCGGACGCCGTTGGCCGGGTTGCGCGCCATGACCGAGGCGCTGGAGGACGGGCTGGCCGACGACCCGGCGCGCTACCACCTCCAGATGCGCTCCGAGGTCGACCGGATGGTGCGGATGGTCGACGACCTCTTCGAGCTCTCGCGCATCCATGCCGGCGTCCTCCGGATCAGCCCGCAGGCGGTCGCCCTCGGCGACGTCGTCAGCGAGGCGTTGGCCGGCGCCGACTCGGTGGCCCAGGCCCGCGGCGTACGTCTCGGCGGGTACGTCGACGAGGACGTCCTGGTCACCGCCGACCCCGCGAGCCTGTCCCGCGTCGTGTCCAACCTGCTGATGAACGCCATCCGGCACACGCCGCCGGACGGCGTCGTCGAGGTCCGCGGCCGAGCGGTGCCCGACGGCGTCGAGCTGTCGGTGACCGATGCCTGCGGCGGGCTCAAGGACGACGAGCTGAGCCGGGTGTTCGACGTCGGCTGGCAGGGCAGCGCCGCCCGCACGCCGGCGCACGACAACGCGGCCGGCGGAGCAGGAGCCGGGCTCGGACTGGCGATCGTCAAGGGCATCGTCGAGGCACATCTGGGCAACGTCGCCGTCAGCAACCACGAGCCCGGATGCCGGTTCCTGGTCACGCTGCCCACCTAGGGAGCTACACCCTGGAGCGCGGCCGGCCCGGCATCCGCGACCGGGACGTTCGGGTCGTGCACGCTGTGGTGGCATGACGAGCGTGCCCGTGCTGCACGTCGGCGGTAGCCACGTCGCCGCTCCATTCCTGGTCCGTTCGAGTACGACGCGGGCATCGGCCGCTACGAGGGGGTCGGGAAGTTCGAGTCCCTGCGGGGAGTCGACGTCGGGGAGCTGGTGGCGACGAGGCTCGGGCGTCCGTGCGTGGCATCGGCTCCGTCAACGACGCCGCCGCGTTCGGCCTCGGCGAGTGGGTGGCCGGCGCGGCGACGGGAGCGGGCCGGGCCGTCGCGATCACCCTCGGGACCGGCGTGGGCTCCGCCTTCGTCGACAACGGCTCCGTCGCCCACCGAGGGCGACGACGTCCCGCCGGACGGTAGCTGCACCTGCTGCGGCCCGGTGGCGTGCCGCTCGAGGCACGCGTGGGCACCCGGGCCATCGCCGGTGCCTACGGCCAGGGCGCGACCGGAGTGCGGGAGGTGCTCGACGCGGCGGAGCAGGGCGACCGGAGGGCACGCGAGGTGCTCGCCGACGCGCTCGGCCTCCTGGGCTCCGCGCTGGCTGCGTGGCTCACGGCGTTCGGAGCCGAGGTGCTCGTCGGCGGCGGCCGGATCGTGCTGGCCTGGCCGCTCGTCGAGCCTCTCCTGTGCGCCGGGCTGGCCCGGAGCGGAGTGCGGGTCCCCGTGGTGCCGGCGACGCGGCCCACGGCCTCGGGGCTGGTGGGAGCGGCGTACGACGTGACCCGGCGCGCCGGCCTGAGAGGAGGCCCTGGTCAGGGCGAGCGGGGTGGCCGGAAGACCGCGAACGGGTCGGTGACGTGGAGCGTCCGGTCGCAGAACCGGTAGAGCGCCGCGGGTCGGCCGCCGTCCGGGCCGTGCGCGCTGCGCGCCCCCGTCGGCTCGATCATCGACCGGCGTGACATCACCCGCTGGAGGTTGGTGGCCCCGACGTCGTAGCCGAGGGTGGCGCTGACCACCCGGCGCAGCTGCTGGATGGTGAACTCCGTCGGGACGAGCGCGAACCCGACGTTGGTGTAGCTGAGCTTGGCCCGGAGCCGCTCGATGGCCGCGTCGATGAAGTCGACGTGGTCGAAGGCCAGCCGCGGGAGGGCGTCGACCGCATGCCAGGCGGTGTCGTCGGGGAGTCGTGGCTCGACGTCGGTCGGGACCAGCGCGAGGTAGCCCGTGGCCAGGACCCGCGCACGGGGGTCGCGGTCGACCCGGCTGTGGGTGGCGACCTGCTCGAGCCACGAGATGTCTCGGACGTCGACCTTGGTGGCCAGGTGGGCGGAGAGCGCCTCGCGCAGGCGCTGGTCGGACCGGACGCCGCCGCCCGGAAGGGCCCAGCGCCCGGAGTCGGGGTCCTGCGCGCGCCGCCAGAGCAGCACGTACAGCGTGTCCGCGTGCACCGACAGCACGACGGCCAGCACCTCGTGGGGGTACGCCGGAAAGGGGTCCACGGACGCCATGCTAGTGTCCGTCCCGTAGTTATCGCTCGTCAGTCGAAAACTAGGAGCGTGGAATGGGCACCCTGACCGAGGCGGCGCGGGCGACCGAGACCTGGCAGGACGAGGTCCGCCGCCTGGCGCGCGAGCAGGACGCGATCGTGCTGGCGCACAACTACATGCCGGCGGAGATCCAGGACGCCGCCGACGTGGTGGGCGACTCGCTGGCGCTGGCCAGGCACGCCGCGGCCACCGGCGCCTCGACGATCGTGCTGTGCGGGGTGCTGTTCATGGCCGAGACCGCCAAGATCCTCAGCCCCGACAAGCGGGTCCTGGTCCCGACCGCCGACGCGGGGTGCTCGCTGGCCGACGGTGTCACGGCGGCCGACGTACGCCGGTGGCGCGCCGAGCACCCAGGGGCCGTCGTGGTCGCCTACGTGAACACCACGGCCGCGGTGAAGGCCGAGGTCGACCTGTGCTGCACCTCGGCCAACGCCGTCGACGTGGTGCGCTCGGTCCCGGAGGACCGGCCGGTGCTGTTCCTGCCCGACCAGTTCCTCGGCGCCCACGTGCGCCGCGAGACGGGCCGCGACAACCTCCACGTGTGGCTGGGCGAGTGCCACGTGCACGCCGGCATCAGCCCCGACGACGTACGCCGTCAGGTGCGCGCGCACCCCGACGCCGAGCTGCTCGTCCACCCCGAGTGCGGGTGCGCGACGTCGGCCCTGTGGCTGGCCGACGAGGGGGTGCTCCCGCGCGAGCGGACCCAGGTCCTGTCCACGGGCGGCATGGTCGAGGCGGCGCGGCGCACCACGGCCGACACCGTCCTGGTCGCCACCGAGATCGGGATGCTGCACCAGCTCCGGAAGGCCAGACCCGGCACCACCTTCCTGCCGATGAACGAGCGCGCCTCCTGTCGGTACATGAAGATGACCACCCCCGACCTGCTGCTGCGCTGTCTGCGCGAAGGTCGCGACGAGGTCGACGTCCCGCCTGACCTCGCCGCGCGGGCGCGGGCGGCCGTCGAGGCGATGCTGGCGATCGGCGAGCCGGGGGGTGGGGAGTGACCGAGCTGCATGCCGACGTCGTCGTGGTGGGCAGCGGCGTCGCGGGGATGAGCGTCGCCCTCGGCCTGGCGACCACCCGCGACGTCCTGGTGGTCGACGACGGCGACGGGTCCACGCGCTGGGCCCAGGGCGGGATCGCCGTCGCCCTCGGCGGCGACGACCCGCGGGCGCACGCGCACGACACCGTGCTCGCCGGCGTGGGCCTGGGAGACCCCGAGGCCATCCGGCGGCTCGTCGAGGAGGCACCGCACCGGGTGGCGGAGCTGGTCGCGCGCGGAGCCGTGCTCGACCGTGACGCCGACGGTGTGCTCCTCCGCTCCCGCGAGGGAGGGCACGACCGCCCGCGCGTGGTCCACGCCGGGGGCGATGCGACCGGGGCAGAGGTCTGGCGTGCGCTCCACGCCCACGCCGACCGCACCGGCCTACGCCGGCTGCGCGGCACCCAGGTCGACGGCCTGGCCCTCGCGGGGGGAGGTGTCGCCGGCATCGCCGGGACCGGTCCGCAGGGCAGGGTCACCGTCCGCGCGAACGCCGTCGTGCTGGCGACCGGGGGAGTCGGTCACGTCTATGCCGCCACCACCAACCCCGTGGGAGTCCGCGGCCAGGGCATCGCCCTCGCGCTCCGGGCCGGGGCAGCGGTCACCGGGATGGAGTTCGTCCAGTTCCACCCCACCGCACTGGCGACCGGTGACCGGTCCGGCCAGCTCCCGCTGGTGACCGAGGCACTGCGCGGGGCCGGTGCGGTGCTGCGCGCCCGCGACGGCACGCCGTTCATGGCCGAGGTGCACCCGCTGGCCGACCTCGCGCCGCGCGACGTCGTCGCGGCCGCCGTCCTCCGCGCGATGCGAGACGACGGCACCGACCACGCCTGGCTCGACTGCCGCGACGTCGACCACGTCGGCCGGCGGTTCCCGACGGTGCGGGCCGCCTGCGACGACATCGGCGTCGACCTCGCCCGCGACCTGGTGCCGGTCCGGCCGGCCGAGCACTTCCTGTGCGGGGGCATCGCGACCGACGCCTGGGGAGCCACGACCCTGCCCGGCCTGTACGCCGTCGGCGAGGTCGCGGACGCCGGCGTCCACGGCGCCAACCGCCTCGCCTCCAACAGCCTGCTCGAAGGACTGGTGTACGGCGGACGGGTCGCGGCGGCGCTCACGCTGGAGCTGCCGGCCGCTCCGCCAGGCCCGGTGACGACCGTGACGACGGCGACGGACCCCGCCCTGGCCCGCACCGCCCAGACCCTGCTGGAGACTCACGCCGGCATCGAGCGCTCGCGCGAGGGGCTCGCCGAGGCGGAGTCGTGGCTCTCGCAGCGAGCCTCGCTCGACTCCACCTGCCTGGTCGCGGCGGCGATCGTCCGCGCTGCCCGAGCCCGCACCGAGAGCGTGGGCTGTCACCGACTGGCAGCCTCACGCACCCTGGCGGCGGCCCGATGAGGACCGCACCGCTGCTGCGCGACTGTGGCCTCGATCCCGAGCAGGTCGCCGCGCTCCTGCGAGCGACCCTCGCCGAGGATCTCGGCGAGGCCGGCGACATCACGTCCGCCGCGACGGTTCCCGCCGAGGCCCGGCTCCGGGTCGCCTACGTCGCACGAGTCCCTGGCGTCGTCTGCGGGCTGCCGCTGGTCGCCGCGCTCGCCGAGCCCGTCGGCGACCTCACGACGGAGGTGTCGGACGGCGCGCGGGTGGAGGCCGGGCAACGGCTCGCGGTCCTGGAGGGCCGCGCCCGCGAGGTGCTCGCCCTCGAGCGCACCTCGCTGAACCTGCTGACCCACCTCTCCGGCATCGCCACCGCGACCCGGGCCTGGGCCGACGCGGTCGCGGGCACTCGGGCCCGGGTGCGCGACACCCGCAAGACGACCCCGCTCCTGCGCAGCCTGGAGAAGTACGCCGTGCGGTGCGGCGGCGGCGTCAACCACCGGACCGGTCTCTACGACGCGATCCTGGTCAAGGACAACCACGTCGCCGCCGCCGGGGGCGTGGGCCGCGCCCTCGACGCGGCGTACGCCGCCCATCCACGCGGCTCGCTCGTCGTCCAGGTCGAGGTCGACACCCGAGCGCAGCTCGACGAGGCGCTGGCACACGGCGCCGAGCAGGTCCTCCTCGACAACTTCACGCTCGCCCAGCTCCGCGCTGCCGTCGAGCGGGTCCGCAGCACCCATCCGGAGGTGCTCGTCGAGGCGAGTGGCGGCCTCACCCTGGCCGATGCCGCAGAGGTGGCGGCGACCGGCGTCGACTTCCTCGCCGTGGGGGCCCTCACCCATTCGGCGCCGGCGCTGGACATCGGCTTGGACGTGCTTGCCTGAGTCCCGCCTCGGAGATCACCACGTGGTCGGGGAAGTGCCGCTCGTCCCACGCTTCGAGCCCGGGTGCTGCCAGGTGTCGCCTGGTGCGGTGCGTGCGCAGGGTCCTGCCTCCTCGCGGACGCGCTGAGGGGTGCGCGCCCTCTTGACCCGACGAGACCGCCACCCGCACGTCACGGACACACGCCACGCCCTCACGCGCGCACCGCCCGCGCCTGACCGCGACGCGCGCGACGTCGTGGTTGGCTCTGGTCATGGAGCGAGGCCCTCGGGGTGGCCAGGGATCACTGGCCCTGGTCGCCATGGGGGCGCTGGGGGTGGTCTTCGGCGACATCGGCACCAGCCCGCTCTACGCCCTGCGCGCCGTCCTCCACGACTCGCAGGCGACGTCGCGGTCCGAGGTCTACGGCGTGACGTCGCTGGTGGTGTGGGCTCTGGTCAGCGTGGTCGGGCTGCTGCACGTCGAGGTGCTGCTGTCGGCCGACAACCGAGGTGAGGGCGGCGTCCTGGCCCTGGCGTCGCTGCTCCGGCGCGGAGTGCGCCGCGGACGACTCCGCACGACCGTCAGCGTCGTAGCCATGATCGGTGCCGCGCTGTTCCTCGGCGACAGCATCCTGACCCCGGCGATCTCGGTGCTGTCCGCGTCGGAGGGTCTCGAGGTCGCGGCGCCGTCCATGAGCCGTCTGGTCGTTCCGCTGGCGTTGGCGATCCTGTGCGGGGTCTTCCTGCTCCAGCCGGTGGGCAGCGGGCGGATCGGGGTGGGCTACGGCCCGGTCATGCTGCTCTGGTTCGCCGTGCTGGGCGTCGGAGGCCTGGTGTCCCTCGTCCAGACCCCCGCGGTGCTGACGGCGCTGTCGCCGACGTGGGGGGCCGGGTTCCTCGCCGAGCATCCGGGGACGGGCTTCGTCACGTTGGGCGCTGTGGTGCTCGCGGTGACCGGCGCCGAGGCGCTCTACACCGACCTCGGCCACTTCGGGCGTCGGGCCATCGCCACGGCCTGGTGGACCGTGGTGTTCCCGGCGCTGGTGCTCGCCTACCTCGGCGAGGCCGCCGCGGTGCTGCGCGACCCGTCGACGGCGGGCAACCCCTTCTACGGCGTCGTGCCGTCGTGGGCGACGGTTCCGGTGCTGGTGCTCGGGACGCTCGCCACGGTGATCGCGTCGGAGGCCGTGATCGCGGGTGCCTTCACCGTGCTCCACCAGGCCGGCGGTCTCGACTTCTTCCCGGACCTGCGCACCATCCACACCTCGCGTCGCCACCCCGGGCAGATCTACCAGCCGGCCGCCAACTGGACCCTCGGGGCTGCGGTGCTGCTGCTGGTGGTCGCCTTCCGCAGCTCCGACCGGCTGGCCAACGCCTATGGCGTGACCGTCAGCGCCACCGTCGTGCTCACCGTCGTGCTCTACGTCGTGTGGGCGCTGCGGCAGCGGCCGCGTCCCTGGGCTCGCATCGGCGTCGGGACCGCGTCCGGCCTGGTGGCGGCGTTGCTCTTCGCCGGCACGCTGCCCAAGCTGGTCGTCGGGGGCTGGGTGCCGGCGGCGATCGGGGCCGTGCTGTTCGTGCTGATGCACACCTGGTGGACCGGTCAGGGCCGGGTGGCCGCCCGACTCCGCGACGAGGAGCTGACGGCCGAGGAGCTCGTCGAGGCGGTGCAGGAGGACGCCGCCCACGTCCGCCACCTCGAGGGCCATGCGGTCTTCTTGACCCACGACCCCGCGATGTCGCCGCTCGCGCTGCGGTCGCTGCTCGACATCGCCGGCCTGGTCCCCGAGCACGTCGTCCTGCTGAGCTGGGAGGTCGACGACGCCCCCAGCGCCCCACCGGAGGAGTCGAGCGTCACCGTGCGCAGCCTGGGCGACGACAGCTGGGACGTGACCGGGGTGTCGGTCGTCCTGGGCTACGCCGACCGGCTGGACGTGACCCACATCCTGGAGGACGCGGTCGAGGCCGAGCCGGACCTCCTGTCGTCGTTGGAGCCCGCCGAGGCCGTCTTCATCGTGTCCCGGCTCGACCTCGGCTCGTCGCGGCGGGCGCCCTGGGCGCGCTGGCGACAGCGGGTCTTCCTCGCCATGAACCGGCTGGCTCGCGACAAGGCCGACCAGCTGTCCCTGCCTCGCGCGCGGACCATCGTGATCGGTCGCGAGCTCAGACTCTGACGGTCGGTCAGGAGAGGCCCGCGCGGTCGCCCGGCGTTGGGTCGAGGAAGACGTGGCGGACGTCGTCGAAGCGCTCCTTGACCAGCGTCTCGACGTCGTCGGCGGCGCGCTCGATCTCGTCGGCGGACAGCCCGTCGGTGAGCTCGACCCGGGCCGCCACCAGCACCTGGTCCGGCGCGAGTCGCATGGTGAGCAGCTCGAGCACGGCGTCCACGCCGTCGGCGCCCCCGATGGTCCGGGTCAGCTCGTCGCGCATCCCGGGGGAGACGGACCGGCCGATCAGGTTCTGCTGGTTCTGCCGGCCCAGGCCGTAGGCGACCCCGATCAGCAGGCCCGCGATGGCCAGCGAGGCGACGCCGTCACCGGTGCGCCGTCCGGTGGCAGCGTCGACCGCGATGCCGGCGGCTGCGAGCAGCAGGCCGACCAGGGCCACCCCGTCCTCCCAGAAGACCGCCCGCAGCGCGGGGTCGGCCTCGTGGGCGAGATACCGCAGCATCCCGTCCCGACCAGCCGTCTCCGAGCGGAGCTGGACCAGCGCCCGCACGAACGAGCTGCCCTCGAAGACGAACGAGATGGCGAGCACCACGAAGGACAGCCGGGGAGACCCGGGCGTCCCCGACCCGGTCAGGCTCGAGATGCCCTCGTACGCCGCGAAGCCGGCGCCGAGGACGAAGATCCCGACCGCCGCGAGCAGCGACCAGAAGTAGCGCTCCATCCCGTAGCCGAAGGGGTGGGCCTCGTCGGCCGGCTTCTGGCTGCGGTGCAGCGCCGTCATCAGCAGGCCCTGGTTGAGAGTGTCGCCGATCGAGTGCGCCGCCTCGGCCAGCATCGCCGACGACCCCGAGGACAGGCCCGCGACCAGCTTGGCGAGCGCGATGACCAGGTTGGTGCCTCCGGCGACGAGGACCGTCGCGGTCGAGCCCCTGGCCATGTGCGCCTCGTACCCGCCGGCGGCGTGCCCAACCATGCCACGGCGGATGCCCGCGGCCTCGGATCGGTCGACGACGCGGACTTCCCGGCCTCTCTTGGCACTTCTTGGCCGCTGCAACCCCGGGGAAGTGCCAAATCCCCCGCTTCAGCGGGGGATTTGGCAGCGACCTTGGCAGCGACCTTGGGCAGCGACCTTGGCAGCGACCCGGAGAGCGGCCGACGGCGCCGAGGGCGGAAGGTCCACGGCCGGAGCCGCAGGACCTTCCCACCTGGACGTGCCCTGCGCCAGCAGCCCGATCGGGGGGTACGCTCGCGCACGCCAGCCGAACTCCACCATGGAGTCAGGGAACCCGGTGCGACTCCGGGACTGACGCGCAGCGGTGAGGGTGACGGCCGGGGTACGTCTCACGACAGTCACTGGAGCTCGCTCCGGGAAGGCGCCCCGAGCCGGTCGAACCCGAGTCCGAAGACCTGCTGGCCCTAGCGGCCGACCGCCGCCAGGTCAGTGCGGACCCCGCGACCGGGTCCCGGACCCGAACAGGTGCCAGCGGTGACGACCCGGACCCGACGAGACCGATGCCCCGGCGTCCTGCGCCCGTGGCCCGCCGACGACGGGCTGCTGGTGCGGCTGCGACTCGTGGGCGGCCGGCTCGACGTCTCGGCGCTGCACGCCCTCCTGGCCGTTGCCGAGCGGTACGGCGACGCGGCGGTGTACCTGACCGAACGGGCCAACCTCCAGGTGCGCGGCCTGCCGTGCGAGGACGGCGCCCTGCCGGCCGAGGTCCTGGGCGCCGTCGAGAGCACCGGGCTGGTGCCGAGCCGGACGCACGAGCTCGTCCGCAACTTCATGGTCTCGCCGGCCACCGGCATCGCCGGCGGACGCGCCGACCTGAGGCCGGTCGCCCACGAGCTCGACCGCAGGCTCTGTGCGTCCTCGCGCCTCTCGCTGCTGCCGGGTCGGTTCCTGTTCGTCCTGGACGACGGCCGCGGCGACGTCGCCGACCGGCCCTGCGACCTGGGGCTGGTGGCTCTGGACGCCGAGACGGCTCAGCTGCGCGTCGGGCCGGGCTACGCCGGACTCGTCCTGCTCGACGACGCCGCCGCGACCCTGGTCGACCTCGCCGAGCGCTTCGTCGACGTCCGCGCGTGGGATCCCGACCAGCCCGGCGTAGGTGACGACTCCCGTGCGCCCTGGCACGTGCGCGAGCTGGACCGAGTCCTGACTCCCGTCGTGTCGCCGGACCCGCGGGTGCCGGAGGCCGGCGGGCCACTGGGGTACGGACCGGTGCCCGGCGGCCGGCACGTCGAGGTCCCCGACGCCAGGCTGAGCCGCCGCGGGGTCGAGGCGCTCCCGATCGAGGGTGTCGGCGCGGGCCTCCGCGAGCTCGTGGTGACCCCCTGGCGCGGCATCTTCGTCCCCGAGGTGAGGAGACCATGACCACGCTCGACCCACCCACCCGCCACTACGACTACGTCACGGCCGCGGCGGCCATCTACGACGAGTCGTTCGCCACGATCCGGCGTGAGGCGGACCTCCGCGGCATCCCCGAGGACGCCGAGCGGCTGGCCGTACGGATGGTCCACGGCAGCGGGCAGGTCGACCTCGCGCACGACCTCGTCGTCCACCCACGACTGGTGGCGGCCGCCCGGACCGCGCTGGAGGAGGGCGCGCCCGTCCTCTGCGACACGACGATGGTCGCGACCGGGGTGACCCGGTCGCGGCTGCCAGCGGACAACGACGTCGTGTGCCTGCTCGACGACCCCCGGGTGCCGGAGCTGGCGCGCGGCTGGGGGACCACGAGGACCGCCGCCGCGGTGTCGCTGTGGGCGGACCGGCTCGAGGGTGCCGTGGTCGCCCTCGGGAACGCCCCCACGGCGTTGTTCCACCTGCTGGAGATGCTCCTCGACGGTGCCCCGCGACCCGCGGCGGTCGTGGGCTGCCCGGTGGGGTTCATCGGCGCCGCGGAGTCCAAGCAGGCCCTGGTCGACCTCGAGCGCGACCACGGCCTGGCCATCCCCTACGTCACGGTCCGCGGCCGCCGCGGCGGGTCCGCGATGACGTCGTCGGCCCTCAACGCCCTGGCCCGGGAGGAGGAGTGACCGGCCGTTTCGCCGGGGTCGGTGTCGGCCCCGGCGACCCCGAGCTGGTCACGCTCAAGGCCGCGCGCCTGATCGGCGCGGCGGACGTCGTCGCCTTCCACGCCGCCGCCGGCAAGGAGTCCAACGCCCGCCGGATCGCCGCGGAGCTCGTGCCCGAGGAGGCGATCGAGGAGCGGCTCACCTACCCGGTCACCACGGGGACGACCGATCATCGCGGTGGCTACGCCGGGGCGATGGCCGACTTCTACGAGGAGTCCGCGGCGCGCCTGGCCGCGCATCTCGACGCCGGCCGGGACGTCGTCCTGCTCGCCGAGGGCGACCCGCTGTTCTACGGCTCGTACATGTACATGCACGACCGGCTCTCGCAGCGCTACGAGACGGCGATCGTGCCCGGGGTCCCGGCCTTCGCGGCGGCCACGGCGCTCGCGGCCAGTCCGCTGGCCCGGCAGACCGACGTTCTGACGGTCCTGCCCGGGACGCTGCCCGAGCCCGAGCTCGCCCGCCGGCTGGCCGACACCGACGCCGCGATCGTGATGAAGCTCGGCCGCACCTTCCCCGCCGTACGCCGTGCGCTGGAGGCGGCCGGGCGCCTCGAGCATGCGATGTACGTCGAGCGGGCCTCGATGCCCGAGCAGCGCTGTCTCCCGGTCGCCGAGGTCGACCCGGCCGACGTGCCGTACTTCTCGCTGGTGATCCTCACCGGCGACAGCCGGCAGGGCCGCCGCTCCCGGACGCGGGAGACCGGGACGGGCCCGCAGCAGGCTCCGACCGAGTCGACGACGCCGGGGAGGCCGGCGAGGCGGCAGGAGCTGCTCGTCGTCGGGCTCGGGCCGGGGCCGGCGGACTGGCTGACGCCCGAGGCGGCGGCCGCGCTGGCCGAGGTCGAGCACGTCTTCGGCTACGCGCCGTACGTCAGCCGCGTGCCCCAGCGCGCGGGGCTGGTGCGGCATCCGTCCGGCAACACCGTCGAGCTCGACCGCGCCCGCGAGGCCCTGGAGCTGGCTCGGCGCGGACACCGGGTCGCGGTGGTGTCGGGAGGCGACGCCGGGGTCTTCGGGATGGCCTCGGCGGTCCTGGAGGCGGCCGAGAGCCCGGAGCTGGGCGAGGTCGAGGTGCGCGTGCTACCGGGCGTCAGCGCGGTCCAGGCCGTGGCCGCCAGGGCCGGTGCTCCGATCGGCGCCGACTTCGCGGTCCTGAGCCTCTCGGACCGGCTCAAGCCCTGGCCGGTGATCGAGCGCCGACTGCGCGCCGTCGCCGAGGCGGACCTCGTGCTCGCCGTCTACAACCCGGCCTCGCGGACGCGGACGACCCAGCTGGCCGACGCCCGGCGGATCCTGCTCGAGCACCGCCTGCCGGACACCGTGGTGGTGGTCGGCAGGGACGTGGGTCGGGACGAGGAGGCCCTGACCGTGACGACGCTGGCCGAGCTCGACCCGGACACCGTCGACATGAGGTGCTTGCTGATCGTCGGCGCCGAGTCGACGAGGGTCGGCCGGGCCGGCGTGTGGACCCCGCGCTGGGTCGCGGGGTGAGCGTCCACTTCGTCGGGGCCGGGCCGGGGGCCGCCGACCTGCTGACCGTGCGCGCGACCCGGCTGCTCGCCGCGGCCGGCCTCGTGCTCTACCCCGGCACCTACCTCGACCCCCAGGTGCTCTCGCCGTGCAGCCCGCAGGCCGAGCTGGTCGACACCCACGACCTCGACCTCGACCAGATCACGCGGCGGCTCGTCGCGGGTCATCGGGCCGGGCTCGACGTGGTCCGCCTCACCTCGGGCGATCCCTCGGTCTACTCCGCCCTCGCCGAGCAGGCGGGCCGGCTCGACGACGCGGGGGTGCCCTGGGACGTCACCCCCGGCGTGGCGGCGTACTCCGCGGCGGCCGCCAGGGTCGGCCGTGAGCTGACCGTGCCGCTGGTCGCGCAGTCCGTGGTCCTGACCCGCACCCAGGCCCGATCCACCGCGATGCCGGAGACCGAGAGCCTCGCCGCGTTCGCCGCCACGCGGGCGACGTTGGTGCTGCACCTCGCCGTCGCGCGCACCCGCGAGCTGATGACGCAGCTCGAGCCCGGCTACGGCGCCGACTGCCCGGTCGTCGTGGTCTACCGCGCGAGCCAGCCGACCGAGCTGGTGCTGACCGGGACCGTGGCGACCATCGCCGACCAGGTCGAGCACGCAAGGCTGACCCAGGCGGCGGTGATCCTGGTCGGCCGCGCCCTCGGCGACCGTCGCGGCGGCGACTCGCATCTCTACGACCCGGCCCGCTCCCGCCCCGCGGTCCACGACGGGTCGGGTGCCTGAGCCCGCGCCGTAGCGCGGGCCGGGGCACACGGCCCGGAAGGGCGGGGAGGGTCAGCGCAGGAGGGTCCACTGGGTGACCGTCCGGGCCGGCGTCCAGCCGGTGAAGGACCCGACGGGGGCCGCTGTCTCGACCGCGATCCGGACCAGCTCGCCGCCGTGCTGCCCATGCAGCCCGCCCAGCAGCTGCTCGGTCTCGAGGGTGACGGCGTGGACGACGAGCCGCCCGCCGGCTCCGAGCCGGTCCAGGCACGCGTCGAGCACTCCGGGCGCCGTGGCCCCGCCACCGACGAACACCGCCCGCGGTGACGGCAGGCCGGCCAGCACGTCGGGGGCGCGGCCGACGACGACCTGAAGTCCGGGGACGCCGAGAGCCGCGGCGTTGCGGGTGATCCGGGCAGCCCGCTCGGCGTCGGCCTCGACCGCCGTCGCCGTACACGTCGGGTGGGCGCGCATCCACTCGATGCCCACGGAGCCGGCGCCGGCACCGACGTCCCACAGGTGCTCGCCCGGCCGCGGGGACAGCCGGGCCAGGGCCGAGGCGCGCAGGTCGCGCTTGGTGAGCTGGCCGTCGCTCTCGAAGACGTCGTCGGGAAGGCCGGCGACCCAGCCGCCGCGGTCGGGGCCCGCGCACTCCACGGCGACGACGGTGAGCCGGGAGAAGCCCTCCGCCGGGGCGAGGCCGTCGGCCCGCGCGAAGTCGCGCCGGCTGGACGACGTGCCGCCCAGGTCGCCGAGCACCGTGACCGCGGAGGCACCGTACCCCGCCTCGACCAGGAGCCGGGAGATGTCGGACGGCGAGCGCTGGTCCGAGGACAGCACGAGGACCCGCCGCCCGGGCGCGAGCTCGCGACGCACCAGCGCGACGTCGCGGCCCACGACGCTGACGACCGCGTGACTCTCGGCCGGCCACCCCATCGCCGCCCTCGCCAGGGCGACCGACGACACGGCCGGTTCCACCGCGACGGCGTCGGCGCCGAGCAGGTCGACCAGGGTCGTGCCGATCCCGGAGACCAGCGGGTCTCCCGAGGCCAGCGCGACCACGGGACCGTCCCCGAGGTCGGCCAGCAGCGCCGGGAGCCCCGCGCCGAGCGGTGCGGGCCACGGCTCGCGCCGCTGGCCCGCCACGGCCGGGACCAGGTCGAGGTGGCGCCGTCCGCCGAGCAGCACCGCGGCCTGCGTGACGACGTCGCGGAGCCGGGAGGGAAGCGACTCCCAGCCGTCGGCACCGATGCCGACCACGGTGATCCGGGGGGTTGGCCGTCCGCCGGTCGAGGGAGTGGTGCCCGCCATGACGCCGGACGCTATCGTGGCGCCACAGGCACGAGGTGCCCCGACAGCCCAGTCATCGAAACCGGTGTGGACGGCTCGACGGGAGAATCTGGGAAGCCGGTGAGACTCCGGCACAGGCCCGCTGCGGTGAACCGGGCCCCGATCCGAAGGGATCGGGGACTCGACAAGTCCGAAGACCGGCCTCGCGCCCGACCATTCCAGATGGCGAAGCGAGCGGGAGCCTCACATGCCTCGGCACTACCCCTTCTCCGCGGTCGTCGGCTGCGAGCCCGACGCCCTCGACGACATGGGCCTGGCGCTCGTGCTGACCACGATCTCGCCCGAGATCGGCGGTGTGCTCGTGCGGGGCGAGAAGGGCACGGCGAAGTCGACCGCCGTCCGCGCCCTGGTCGCGGTCCTTCCGCCGATCGACGTCTACGCCGGCGACCGCTTCTCGGTCGACCCGCACGACCCGGGGTCGGAGTCGCCGGACGGTCCGTTCGCCGAGACGACGGCGGTCGAGGCGCGCGCCGTCCGTCTGGTCGAGCTGCCGGTCGGCGCGACCGAGGACCGGGTGATGGGGTCGCTGCACCTGGAGAGCGCGCTGTCACGCGGCCGGGTCGAGTACGAGCCCGGCCTGTTGGCCCGCGCCCACCGCGGGATCCTCTACGTCGACGAGGTCAACCTGCTGCACGACCATCTGGTCGACCTCCTGCTCGACTCCGCCGCCATGGGTCGGGCCACCGTCGAGCGCGACGGCGTCTCGATGGAGCATCCCTCCCGCTTCGTCCTGATCGGCACCATGAACCCCGAGGAGGGCGAGCTCCGCCCGCAGCTCCTCGACCGGTTCGGGCTCGCCGTGGAGGTGACCGCCCCGAGGGAGCCGGCCCTGCGTGCCGAGGTCGTCCGCCGGCGGATGGCCTACGACGCGGATCCCGAATCGCTCGCCGCCCGGTACGCCGGGTCGGAGCAGGACCTGACCGCGCGGATCGAGGGCGCCCGCGAGCGCCTGGGGAAGGTCGCGCTCCCGCAGTCGGCGCTGCTGAGGATCGCCCAGGTCTGCGCGGCGTTCGAGGTCGACGGGCTGCGTGCCGACATCGTGACCGCGCGGGCGGCGGTGGCCCACGCGGCCTGGGAGGGCAGGGACGAGGTCACCCGGGCAGACATCCGGCGGGCGGCGGTCCTGGCCCTGCCGCACCGCCGCCGCCGCAAGCCCTTCGACGCCCCCGGGCTCGACGCGGACCTGCTGGACCAGCTGCTCGGCGACGACGAGCCCGAGCCCGACCCTCCGCAAGGGCTGTCCGAGGAGGAGCCCCGCGCCCCGCAGCACGGTCAGAGCCCCGATCCCGGGCCGGGGGAGGGGTCGCCCGACGCCGGGCCGGACGACGGTGGCCCCGACCGGCCCGCAGCGCCGCCCGAGCCGACCGGGTTCCCCGCCGGCGCCACTGCGCCGGCCACGACCGACGGCCGCTCGTCCACCGACGCGGCGTCCGAGCCGTACCGAGCACGGCTGCTGACCGTGCGCGGTCCGGGGGAGGGCGCGCCGGGCCGGCGCAGCCGGGCGCTCGCCGCCGACGGACGCCGCGTGGGTGCGCGACGCCCGGACGGCGAGGTCGGGTCGCTGCACCTCGTGGAGACCCTCCGTGCCGCCGCCGGGCGTCGGCCCGAACGCCGACCGTCGGGCGAGCCGGTCCTGACCGCCGTCGACCTGCGCACCGCGGTGCGCGAGGGGCGCGAGGCCAACCTGGTGCTGTTCTGTGTCGACGCGTCCGGCTCGATGGCGGCCCGCAAGAGGATGAGCCAGGTCAAGACCGCCGTCCTGTCCCTGCTCCTGGACGCCTACCGGCGCCGCGACAAGGTCGGCCTGGTGACCTTCCGTGGCGGCTCCGCCGAGGTCGTCCTGCCACCGACCCGGTCGGTCGAGGTCGCAGCCCGACGACTGGCCGAGCTCCCGGCCGGGGGGCGCACGCCGCTGGCCGAGGGCCTGCTGGAGGCCGCCGCCGTCGTGAGTCGCGAGCGGATCAGGGAGCCGAGGCTGCGCCCGCTGCTCGTGGTGGTCACCGACGGGAGGGCGACCTCGGGCCCGGACGCCGTACGCCGCTCGCTGAGGGCCGCCGACCACGTCCACGAGCTCGGCATCGCCTGTGTCGTGGTCGACGGCGAGGCCGGCCCGCTGCGGCTCGGGCTGGCCGCGGACCTGGCCAGGCAGCTCGGTGCCGAGCACGTCCTCGTCGCCGAGGTGAGCGCCGAGGCCCTCGGCGCGGTGACCCGGCGCGGACGGGGAGTGGCCTGATGTCGCCCCAGGGCAGGCCGGCGAGCGTCCCCGAGGACGGTCTGACCACCCGTCAGCGGCGCAACCGGCCGGTGCTCGCCGTCCACACCGGCGACGGCAAGGGCAAGTCGACCGCGGCGTTCGGCCTGGCCCTGCGTGGCTGGCACCAGGGCTGGCGGATCGCCGTCTTCCAGTTCGTGAAGTCCGCCCGGTGGCGGATCGGCGAGCAGGTCGCGCTCGAGCGGCTGGGCAGGTTGCACGCCGAGACCGGCGAGGGCGGACCTGTCGAGTGGCACACGATGGGCTCGGGCTGGTCGTGGTCGCGTCGGCCGGGCACCCCCGACGACCACGCCGAGGCAGCCGCCGAGGGCTGGGCCGAGATCCGACGGCGGCTGGCCGCGGAGCGCCACGACCTGCTGGTCCTCGACGAGTTCACCTACCCGATGCAGTGGGGCTGGGTCGACGTCGGCGAGGTCGTGGAGACCCTGCGGAGCCGACCAGGCGTCCAGCACGTCGTGGTGACCGGACGCCGTGCCGACCCGCGTCTGGTGGCCGCGGCCGACCTGGTCACCGAGATGACCAAGGTCAAGCACCCGATGGACGACGGACAGAAGGGCCAGCGGGGGATCGAGTGGTGACCCAGCGCGCCGTCCTACCCAGGGTCCTGGTGTCCGCCCCCGCCACCGGGCAGGGCAAGACCACGGTGGCCACCGGTCTGATGGCGGCCCTGCGCGCACAGGGCACGACGGTGAGCGGGCACAAGGTCGGGCCTGACTACATCGACCCGGGCTACCACGGCCTGGCGACCGGACGCCCGGGACGCAACCTCGACCCCCACCTCGTCGGCGAGGAGCGCGTGGTCCCGCTGTTGCTGCACGGCGCCGCCGGGGCGGACCTGGCGGTGGTCGAGGGGGTGATGGGACTCTTCGACGGCCGTCTGGGCACCGACGGCTTCGCCTCCACGGCACACGTGGCCCGGCTGACCCGGACGCCGGTGGTCGTGGTCGTGGACGTCGAGCGGGCCTCACGCACGGTGGGTGCTCTCGTGGCCGGTCTCGCAGGCTATGAGGCGGATCTCGACGTCGCCGGCGTGATCCTCAACCGTGCCCGCCGGGGACGCAACCTGCTCGAGATCGAGCGCGCGACCCGGGTCCCGGTGCTCGGCGCGCTTCCCGCGCGGCCGGACCTCGAGACACCGTCGCGCCATCTCGGCCTGGTGCCCGCCGCCGAGCGTCCGCGGTCCGTGGAGATGGTCCGGCGGCTGGCCGAGGTGGTCGCCGGCCACGTCGACCTGGACGCGGTCCGCGAGCTGGCCGGCACCGCACCGGCGCTCGAGGCCGGCCCCTGGGACCCCGTCGTCGAGCTGGGCGGCGAGCCGTCACCCACCGGGGCGTCCCCGGTCGTGGCTGTGGCCGGCGGTCGTGCCTTCACCTTCCGGTACGCCGAGACCGACGAGCTGCTCGCCGCGGCGGGCTGCGAGGTCGTCGCCTTCGACCCGCTGACGGCGACCGGCCTCCCCGCCGGGACCAGTGCCCTCTACCTCGGCGGCGGCTTTCCCGAGGTGTACGCCGCCGCGCTCTCGGCCAACCGCGCCCTCGCCCGCGACGTCCGCACCGCGGTCGGGTCCGGGCTGCCCGTGGTCGCCGAGTGTGCGGGCCTGCTCTACCTGGCACGGACGCTGGACGGGCTCCCGATGGCCGGCGCGATCCCCGCCGCGGCGGCGATGACCGATCGGCTGACACTGCGCTACCCGGTGGCCAGCGCCACCGTCGACTCCCTGGTCACGCGGGCCGGCGACCAGGTGACCGGCCACGAGTTCCACCGCACCGCCACCGACCCGGTCCACGGCGCGAGAGCCGCCTGGACCATCGACGGCAAGCCGACCGGCTTCGCCTCCGAGTCGCTGCACGCCTCCTACCTCCACGTCCACTGGGCCGGCCATCCCGCCCTGGCCCGACGCTTCGCAGACGCCGCCCGGGCGTACGCCCGGGGCCACGCCCACTCCAGCCCGCGCGTCGCCGGCTGACACCACCCACCAGAGGAGCCCGTCATGTCACTCACCCCACCCTCCGACGAAGCCCGCGCCGCCGCACGGGCCCGCCTGGAGGCGCTGGCCACCCCGCCCGGAGCGCTCGGCCGGCTCGGCGAGCTCGGGGTCTGGCTCTCGGCCTGCCAGGGGGAGGTGCCCCCACGAGCACTCGACCGGGTCCGGCTGGTGATCTTCGCCGGCGACCACGGTGTCGCCGCTCACGGCGTCTCGGCCTTCCCGCCGGCCATCACCGGAGCCATGGTCCGCACGTTCGTGGCGCAGAAGGCCGGGGTGACCGCCTTGGCCCGGGCGCAGGGGGTCCACGTGCGAGTCCTCGACCTGGGGGTCGACGAGGACTTCGCGGACCTCGACGAGACCGCCCGGGCGGCGCTGACGGCGTACAAGGTCCGACGCGGGAGCGGCGCCATCCACCTCCAGGACGCTCTGACGGAGCAGGAGACCGTCCAGGCGCTGGCCGCCGGCGCAGCGGTGGCCCGCGACGAGATCGCCGCGGGAGCCGACCTGCTGCTGAGCGGCGACATGGGCATCGGCAACACGACGCCGGCCGCGGCGCTGGTGGCAGCGGCGCTCGGCCTGCCGGCCTCCGAGGTCACCGGTCGGGGGACCGGCGTGGACGACGCGGTGCTCCTCCACAAGGTCGCCGTCGTCGATGCCGCCCTCGAGCGCGCGCGCGATCGCCTCGACGACCCTGTCGCGACCCTGACCGCACTGTCCAGCGCCGACCTGGCGGCAGCGACGGGCTACCTGCTCGGCGCTGCGCGAAGCGGGGTCCCGGTACTGCTGGACGGGCTGATGAGCGTCGCCTGCGCCCTTACCGCCGACCGGATCGAGCCCGGGGCAGCGGCGTGGTTCGCCGCCGGACACCGTTCCACCGAGCCCGCGCAGTCGCTCGCCCTCGCCAAGCTCGGTCTCGAGCCGCTGCTCGACCTCGGGCTCCGGCTCGGCGAGGGCTCGGGGGCCGTGGCGGCCGTGCCCGTCGTCCGCAGCGCCGCGGCCCTGCTGCGAGACGTCGCGCTCCTCTCCGAGCTGGCCGGAGCCCCGGCCTGATGCTCCCCGACGCCGTCCGCCTCGCCGTCGGCATGCTCACCGCGCTCCGGGTCGGGCCGCCGCGGCAGGTCGACCGGCGGGTGGCCGGCTCCGCCATGGTGCTGGCGCCGCTCGCGGTGCTGCCCCTCGCGGCGGCGGTGACCGTCGTGGCGCTGGCCGGAGCTCGCACCGACCTCCCGACGCTCGTCGTCGCCTTCCTGGCGATCGCCGCGCTCGCTCTCGGGAGTCGCGCCTTCCACCTCGACGGGCTCTCGGACACCGTCGACGGCCTGACGTCGTCCTATGACCGGGAGCGCTCGCTGGAGGTGATGCGGAGCGGGACCGCGGGCCCGGCCGGCGTCGTCGCCGTGGTGCTGGTGCTCGGGACCCAGGTCGCGGCCCTGGGGGCGGTGCTGAGCCGGCCGCGCGGGACGGCGTCCGCGGTGCTGGCGGGGGTCGTCGTGTGCGCGTCGCGGGCGGCTCTGGCGCTGTGCTGCCTGCGCGGCGTCGCCGCCGCCCGGGCCGACGGGCTCGGACGCGCCTACACCGGGACCGTCCGGCCCCCGGTGACCGCGGCGGTGTGGCTGGTCTGCGCTGCCGCGCTGGCAGGGGCCGCCGCCGGGGCGGGCCTGCCGTGGTGGCGTGGTGTCCTCGCGGCGGCGGTGATGGCGGTCGTCGTCGGGTTGCTCCTCGTGCGGACGGGCGCGCGTCTGGGCGGGGTGAGCGGAGATGTCCTCGGAGCCGCGATCGAGCTCGCTCTGACCGCCGGCCTGGTGGTGCTCTCGTGAGGGCCCGCGCCCTCGGCCTCCTCGTCGGCTACGTCGCCGACCTGCTGCTCGGCGACCCGGCGAGGTTCCACCCGGTCGCCGGGTTCGGCCGGGTCGCGGCGCGTGCCGAGACCGCGTCGTACGCCGACTCGCGGCTGCGTGGGGTCGCGCACACCACCGCGCTGGTCGGACTCGGCCTGGCCGTCGGTGCCGGGGCCCAGCGGACGGCACGTCACCGTCCCCTCCTGGAGGCGACGCTCGTCGCCGCGACGACCTGGACCGTCCTGGGCGGGCGGTCCCTGGCGCGCGAGGCCGCGGCCGTCCACGAGCTCCTCGGCGCCGACGACCTGCCGGGCGCCCGGAGCCGGCTGACGCATCTGGTGGGTCGCGACACCTCCGGCCTCGACGAGAGCGAGGTCTCGCGCGCGGTCGTGGAGTCGGTGGCCGAGAACACCGCGGATGCGGTCGTCGCTCCCCTGATCTGGGGGGCGACGGCCGGGATCCCCGGCCTGCTGGCCTACCGCGCGGCCAACACCCTGGACGCGATGGTCGGGCACCACTCGGCGCGCTACGAGCGCTTCGGATGGGCCTCGGCCCGGCTCGACGACCTGCTCAACCTCCCGGCCGCACGGCTCACCGGCCTCCTGGGCGTCGTGGCCTCGCCCGGCAGGCGTGCGGAGGCCCGGCAGGTCTGGCGGCGCGACGCCGCAGGCCATCCCAGCCCGAACGCCGGCATCCCCGAGGCCGTCTTCGCCGGGTCGCTCGGGATCCGGCTGGGTGGTCGCAACCGCTACGCCGACCGCCCCGAGGAGCGCGCCCGGCTGGGCGACGGACGCGCTCCCGGCAGCGGCGACATCGCCCGCGCGGCCGCCCTCGCCCGCCGGGTAGGGCACGAGGCTGCCGTGGTGTGCTGCGTGGCGGCCCTGGTCCGCCGGGGAGCCCGTGGTGGCTGAGCGGCCGGACCACGTCGTGCTGGTGGGGATGTCGCTCGCGGACGCCCTCGACGACGGTCTGCGTGAGGCCGCCCGCGCCCACGACGCGACCGTCGCCTTCGTGCAGCAGGCCGACCCGTCGCTGTCGGCCGAGCTCACCCGGCTGGCCGACCTGGGCAGCGGGCGCATCCTCGTGGTCGGGGTCAGCCTCGGGCCGCTGGCGCCCGCACACTCGTGGCTACGTCGCGTCGCGGCGTACTGGTGGCGCGAGCGCGCCGGGCACCGCCCGGAGCTCGACGTCGCCACCCGCGTGGCGTCCTCGGTCGACCAGGTCACCGAGGTCATGGCGACCGCCCGCTCGATCACCGGCGCCGAGCCCGGCCTCACCTCCGCCGCCTGGGAGTCGGTCACGGCCCACCGCCACCAGGTCAACCTCTGCCGCGGCCCCCGGTGCACCGCGCAGGGCTCCCCGGAGACGCTGCGCGCCCTGGTGCTCGCCATCCTCGAGCAGCGCCTGGGCGACGACGACGTGCTCCTGGTCCACACCGGCTGCCAGTTCCCGTGCAACCAGTCGCCGGTGCTGAGCGTGCAGCCCGACGACGTGTGGTACGGCCACGTCCACCCCGAGGCCGCCCGCCGGATCGTGGCCGAGCACCTGGTCGGAGGCACCCCGGTCGAGAGCCACCGACTGCCGCGGAACAGACCCGCGATCGGCTGAGACGGACGTCACCGGGGTAGCGCGGCACCTGTCGGACGGATAGGTTGCCCTTGCACGTCTGTCGTGAGGAAGCCGGTGAGATTCCGGCACGGTCACGCCACTGTGAGGGCCCTCTCCGAGGGCCCGAAGTCAGATCTTCCGCTGACGTGTTACCGCCCTACGAGGGAACGTTGCATTCTCCAAGGAGCATCACATGAGCACGACATCTGCTGTCCGCACCCCTGCCGCGTCGCCGATCGCGACGCCGCTGGTCACCGCCGGCGTCAAGACGGTCTCGCTGCTCGTCGGCGTCGCCCTGCTGGCGCTGCTGGTCTACTACTTCATCGGCGTCGACGAGGGTGCGACGTCGGTGTTCGGCAAGAGCATGGTCATCCACGAGTTCTTCCACGACGGCCGGCACCTCCTCGGCTTCCCCTGTCACTGATCCGGCCCCCGGACGGACAGGACCCACTCCCATGGTCAAGAGGCTCATCGGCCGTGGCGCGCTCTCGGGCGCCGTCGCTGGCCTGATCACCTTCGTCTTCGCCCGGATCTTCGCCGAGCCGGTGATCTCCCAGGCGATCGACTACGAGTCCGCTCGCGACGACGCGACGATCCGGCTCGCCCACCAGCACCTGCTGCCACAGGGCTACCCGGTGCCCGGGGCAGGGCCCGACATCGTCAGCCGGACCGTGCAGATGGACCTCGGCATCCTGTGCGGACTGGTGTTGTTCGGCGCCGCGATGGGCGCCCTGGTCGCGGTGGCCTACACGGTGGCGATCGGCCGGGTCGGCCGGGTTCGGCCGTTCCAGCTGGCCCTGCTCGTCCCGGCGTTCTTCTTCGTGGGGGTCTACGCCGTGCCGTTCGCGAAGTACCCCGCGAACCCGCCGGCCATCGGTCACGAGGACACCATCCGAGACCGCGGGGCGCTCTACCTCGTGTGCGTCTTCTGCTCCTGCCTGTTCCTCTTCCTGGCGGTCTACGTCGGGCAGAGGCTGCATCAGCGGCTCAGCCTCTACACCTCGGTGCTGCTCGTCGGCCTGGGGTACGTCGTGGCGACGGGGATCGTGTTCGCCCTCGAGCCGTCGCTGGGTCACCTGGCCTACAACCGGGCCCACTACGGCAACCACCCGACCGAGACCCCGCAGCCGCTGTACAGCCCTGACGGCAGGCTGCTCTACCCGGGCTTCCCGGCCGACCTGCTGGCGCGGTTCCGGATCTACTCGGTGTTCGCCCAGGTCATCTTGTGGAGCGGGATCGCGCTGATGTTCGCACCCCAGGCGCAGCGGCTGCTCGACCCCGCGGCGGCCAGGGCCGGCAAGGACGCGCGCTTCGTCGAGGAGCACGCCCCGGTCGCCGTCTGAGGGACACCGACCAGGACCGCGCCTGCTCACCCGATCCGGAGAACGCGGCCGGCCACGACCAGATGGACCTCGTCGCAGACGGCGGCGAGGTCCTGGTTGACGGTGCCGAGCAGGTCGCGGAAGATCCGGCCCGACCGGTGGGCCGGAACGACGCCCAGCCCGACCTCGCTGGTCACCAGCACGACGTCGTCCCGGTCGGTCAGCACGGCGGCCGTCGCGTCGAGGAGGTCACGCACCGCGCGGGTGACCTCCACGACCGGCGCCTCCCACAGCCCCCGCTCGTCCAGCACACCGGTCAGCCAGGTGCCCAGGCAGTCGACGAGGACGGCGTCCGGTCCGGTCGAGAGCGCCGCCGGCAGGTCTCGGGACTCCACCGTGGTCCAGGTCGCGGGGCGCCGTGCCCGATGGGCGGCCACCCGGGCCGCCCAGTCCGGGTCGTGGTCCTGGCTCGTCGTCGGGCCAGGGGCCACGTAGGTCACCGCGGCCCGGTCGCGCAGCAGCCACTCCGCGTGGCGTGACTTCCCGGAGCGCACGCCGCCGGTGACCAGCACCCTCACGTCCGGCTCCTGACCCACTCCGCCGCCGCGAGGGCGCCGGTGACCACGGTCGTGCCGGCCGGGGGGTGCGGACGCCGGACGACCACGACCGGGACGCCGAGCTCGGCGGCCGCCTCCAGCTTGGGCCGGGTGTAGGTGCCACCGGAGTCCTTGGTGACCAGCACGTCGGCGCCGTGCTCGCGCATCAGGGCTCGGTCGCCGTCCAGCGTGTACGGGCCGCGACTGGTCACCAGCCGCCAGGCCGGCGGCGGGCTCGCCTCCGGGACGTCGACCACGCGGGCCAGGACCGCCCGGTCGCCCAGCGCCGGCTCGAAGCGCGGCAGCTCCTGACGCCCGACGGTCAGGAACGGTCGCAGGCCGAGCGCGCGGGCGAGCTCCGCGGCCTCGTCGTGCGACGCCACGAGGTGCCAGGTCGGCTCGGGCGGCCAGCCGGGCCGCTCGAGCCGCACCAGGGGCCGGTAGCCGGCCGCCGCCGCCACGGCGTTCGCGGTGATCCGGGTCGAGAAGGGGTGGGTCGCGTCGACGAGGAGGTCGTACGACGCGAGCTCGCGGCGGAGTCCGTCGACACCGCCGAAGCCCCCGATCCGCAGCTCGCCGACCGGGAGCCGGGGCCGACCGACCCGACCGGCGAGGGACGACGTCACCGCGACCCCGTCGTCGACCAGCAGGCTCGCCAGCTCACGAGCCTCGCTCGTGCCGCCGAGGAGCAGCACCCTCATCGGTCACCCCGGGGCGGAAGGAGCCGCAGTCCCGCCGGTGCGCCGTCCTCGGCGAGCCGGAGCAGCGCGTCGACGTCGAGGTGCTCCTCGACCAGGTCTCCGAGCAGGTCCAGGCGCGCCTGCCTGGCCCGGGCGAAGCGCACCGGCGAGGCCTGCCGGCCGCCCAGCAGGCCCAGCACGGCGGCGCGGAAGGCGTCGCACTCGAGCGTGCCGTGCCACATCGTGCCGAGGACCCGCCCGGACCGGACCCCACCGGGGAAGGGCTCCGGGGCGGCGCCGGCCGCGACCACGCCGTGGTGGATCTCGTAGCCGGAGACCCCGACCCCGTCGAAGCTGCCCTCGGGCAGACCGAGCGTCTTGTCGGCGCGGAAGCGGGTGTGCACGTCGAGCAGGCCGAGCCCGGGGACCGTGGCCGCCGACGCGTCCTCGATCCCGTCGGGATCGGCCACCTCCCGGCCGAGCATCTGGAACCCGCCGCAGATGCCGAGCACGAGGCCTCCGCGCCGCGCGTGCTCGACGATCGCGAGGTCCAGGCCGCGGGACCGCAGCCAGGCCAGGTCGGCGATGGTCGAGCGAGTGCCGGGCAGCACCACCAGGTCGGCGTCGCTCACGTCGCGCGGGTCGGAGGCGAAGACGAGGTCGACGTCGGGCTCGAGGCCGAGGGCGTCGACGTCGGTGACGTTGCTGATCCGGGGGAGTCGCACGACCACGACCCGCAGGGCCGCGGACGCGCTCGCCCGTCGTGCGCCCACGTCGAGCGCGTCCTCGGAGTCCAGCCAGAGCCCGGGATGCCACGGCAGGACGCCGAAGACGCGGCGTCCGGTGAGGGACTCCAGCTCGGTGAGCCCGGGGCTCAGCAGGTCCGCGTCACCGCGGAACTTGTTGACCACGAAGCCGGCGACGAGCTCCTGATCGCCCGCGTCGAGCAGCGCGACGGTGCCGAACATCGCGGCGAGGACTCCGCCGCGGTCGATGTCGCCGACCACGACGGTGGGCAGGCCGGCATGGCGGGCCAGGCCCATGTTCACGAAGTCACTCGAACGCAGGTTGATCTCGGCGGGGCTGCCCGCACCCTCCGCGACGACCACGTCGTAGCGGCCCGCCAGGTCGTCGTACGCCGCGTGTGCGGCCCTGGCGAGGTGTCGCCGCCCGGAGGTCCAGTCGCGGGCGGAGACCGCGCCGGCCGGCTGTCCCATCAGGACCACGTGGCTCTGCCGCTCGCTGCCCGGCTTGAGCAGCACCGGGTTCATCGCCGGCTCCGGCCGCGCTCCGGCGGCCAGCGCCTGGATCCACTGGGCCCGCCCGATCTCGGCGGGCACGCCGTCCGCCGACACGCAGACCATGGAGTTGTTGGACATGTTCTGCGCCTTGTACGGCGCGACCCGCACCCCGCGCCGCGCGAAGGCCCGGCACAGGCCCGTGGTGACCACGCTCTTGCCGGCGTCCGACGTCGTCCCGGCGACCAGGAGGCCCGTCATCCGGCCGACTCCCGCCGCAGCAGGTAGACGTCCATCACCCAGCCGGCGCTCGCCCGCGCGCGCTCGCGGGCGGCCTCGACCTCGGCCACCACGTCGCAGACGCGTCCGGCCACGAGCTCCTCCGACCGCGTCCCGAGGTTGGCACCCCACCAGATCGACCAGTCGCCGACGGCGGTGAGCTCGGGCGCGCCGCCCAGCATCACCACGATGTCGGTCTCGCCGGCGGCGACGGCCTCGTGAAGCCGACGCGCGGTGGTCAGATGCACCGGCCGCCCGACCGGGTGCAGCACGATCCGGTGGCGCGCCGCCAGCAGCTGCGGAGCGCTGATGCCGGGCACCACGTCGTAGTCGAGGCGGAGCCGCTCGGCGAGCGCCTCGACGACGCGGACCGTGGAGTCGTAGAGCGAGGGGTCGCCCCAGACCAGGAACGCCGCGGTGCCGCCCCGGCTCGCCAGCACCCGCGCGTAGGCCGTCACGCGCGCGACGTGCCAGTCGTGCACCGCGGCCTCGTAGCCCGCGGCGGGTGCGGCGCGGTCACGCTCGGGATCGGGGACCGTGACCAGCTCCAGGCCGTGCTCGCCGCAGACCTGACGACGTACGGCGAGCAGCGGGTCGTCGACCGACTTCTCGGCGGCCAGGGCGTAGTCGCAGGACCGGAGAGCCTCCGATGCCTCGGGCGTGACGTGCTGCGGACCCATCCCGATCCCGACCACCCTGACCCGCGTCTCAGCCATCGTCGCCGGCCTCGAGGTCGCCCTCGACGTCGAGGTAGACCTGTCGCATCGCCGCGACCACGTCCGGGTCCGGCTCGGCCCACAGCCCACGCTCGGCCGCCTCGTGGAGGCGCTCGACGATCCCGTGCAGCGCCCAGGGGTTGGAGCGCCGCAGGAACTCCTGGTTGGTGGCGTCCAGGACGTACTCGGTGGCGAGCTTCTCGTACATCCAGTCGTGGACGACGCCGGCGGTCGCGTCGAGGCCGAAGAGGCAGTCGACGGTCGCCGCGAGCTCGAAGGCGCCCTTGTAGCCGTGGCGCTGCATCGCCGTGACCCACCGCGGGTTGACGACCCGCGCCCGGAAGACGCGCGCGGTCTCCTCGGCCAGGGTGCGGGTTCGGACGGCGTCGGGCGAGGTCGAGTCCCCGAGGTACGCCACCGGGTCGGCACCGGTGAGCGCGCGGACGGTCGCCACCATGCCGCCCTGGTACTGGAAGTAGTCGTCGGAGTCGGCGATGTCGTGCTCGGCGCTGTCGACGTTCTTCGCGGCGACCTTGATCCGGCGGTAGTTCGCCCGCATGTCGTCGGCGGCGGGCGCCCCGTCGAGGTCACGGCCGTAGGCGAACCCGCCCCAGGCGGTGTACACCTCGGCGAGGTCCTGGTCGTCTCGCCACGACCCGGACTCGACGACCTGGAGGATCCCCGCGCCGTACGAGCCCGGCTTGGAGCCGAAGATCCTGGTCGTGGCCCGGCGCCGGTCGCCGTGCTCGGCCAGGTCGGCACGGCTGTGGGCACGCACGAAGTTCTGCGAGTCGGGCTCCTCGAGGTCCGCCACCATCCGCACGGCGTCGTCCAGCATCGCCACGACGTGGGGGAACGCGTCTCGGAAGAAGCCGGAGATCCGCACGGTGACGTCGATCCGCGGGCGTCCGAGCTCTTCTGGCGGCACCACCACGAGCTGCGCGACCCGGCGCGAGGCCTCGTCCCACGCGGGCCGCACGCCCAGCAGGGCGAGCACCTCGGCGATGTCGTCACCGCTGGTCCGCATCGCCGACGTGCCCCACATCGAGAGCCCCACCGACGAGGGGTAGTCGCCGGTGTCGTCGAGGTAGCGCTGGAGCAGGGAGTCGGCCATCGCCTGGCCCGTCTGCCACGCCAGTCGGGAGGGCACGGCGCGCGGGTCGACGGTGTAGAAGTTGCGGCCGGTCGGCAGCACGTTGACCAGACCACGCAGCGGTGAGCCGGACGGACCCGCCGGCACGAAGCCGCCGGCCAGCGCGTGCACGATCGCGTCGATCTCGTCCGTCGTGCGGCGCAGCCGCGGCACCACCTCGGTCGCGGCGAAGCGCAGCACGGCCTGCACCTGGGGGTCCTCGTGCAGCGTCGACGCGACCTCGGGGTCCCACGACGCCGCCTCCATCGCCTCGACCAGACGGCGTGCCTGCTCCTCGACCTCGTCGACCGCGGTCAGCCGCTCGTCGGCCTTGAGACCGAGCGCCGCTCGCAGGCCGGGCACGGCGTGGCCGACGCCGCCCCAGACCTGGGCCGCACGCAGCACCGCGAGCACGAGGTTCACCCGCGCCTCGCCAGCAGGCGCCTGACCCAGGACGTGGAGGCCGTCGCGGATCTGGGCGTCCTTGATCTCGCACAGCCAGCCGTCGACGTGGAGGACGAAGTCGTCGAAGTCCTCGTCGCCTGGTCGTTCGTCCAGTCCCAGGTCGCGATGCATCTCCGCGGCCCGCAGGAGAGCCCAGATCTCGCCGCGGACCGCGGGCAGCTTGGCGGGGTCCATCGCCGCGACGTTCGCGTGCTCGTCCAGCAGCTGCTCGAGCCGCGCGATGTCGCCGTAGGCCTCGGCGCGGGCCATCGGCGGCACGAGGTGGTCGACCACCGTCGCGTGCGCGCGCCGCTTCGCCTGGGCCCCTTCGCCCGGGTCGTTGACCAGGAACGGGTAGACCAGCGGCAGGTCACCGAGAGCCGCGTCGGGGCCGCAGCCCGCACCGAGCGCCGCGTTCTTGCCGGGCAGCCACTCCAGGGAGCCGTGCTTGCCCAGGTGGATCACGGCGTCGGCCCCGAAGCCGCCGTTCTCCTCGGCGTTCGCCAGCCAGCGGTAGGCCGCGAGGTAGTGGTGGCTCGGCACGAGGTCGGGATCGTGGTAGATCGCGACCGGGTTCTCCCCGAAGCCCCGCGGGGGCTGGACCAGGACCACGACGTTGCCGGCCCGCAGCGTGGCCAGCACCAGCTCGCCCTCGTCGTTGACGTAGAGCTCGCCGGGCTCCTCGCCCCACGCCCGGGTCATCGCCTCCCGCAGGGCGGCGGGAAGCTCGGCCGTCCAGCGGGCGTAGTCGGCGGCGGGGATGCGCACGTGCGCCGAGGTGAGCTGGGCCGAGGTCAGCCAGTCCGGGTCCTGACCCCCCGCGGCGATCAGGGCGTGGATCAGGGCGTCACCGGCCTCGGTGTCGTCGGGGAGGTCGAGCCCGGGCAGGTCGCCGGGCGCGCCCACGTCGTACCCCTCGTCGCGCAGGCGGCGCAGCAGCCGCACCGCGGAGACCGGGGTGTCCAGGCCCACGGCGTTGCCGATCCGGGCGTGCTTGGTGGGGTAGGCCGACAGGACGAGGGCGATCCGCTTGTCGGCGGGGGCGACCTGGCGGAGCCGCGCGTGCGCCACCGCGATGCCGGCGACCCGGTCGGTGCGCTCGGGGTCGGCGACGTAGCGGGGGAGCCCTTCGGAGTCGATCTCCTTGAAGGAGAACGGCGCGGTGATGATGCGGCCGTCGAACTCCGGGATGGCGATCTGGGTGGCCGAGTCCAACGGGGTCACCCCCTCGTCCGAGGCCTCCCAGTCGGCTCGGCTCGAGGTCAGGCAGAGGCCCTGGAGGACCGGGATGTCGAGGGCGGCCATCCGGGTGACGTCCCACGACTCGTCGTCCCCGCCCGCCGACACCGAGGCCGGCGTGCTGCCACCGGCCGCCAGCAGGGTCACGACGAGCGCGTCCATGGTCGCCAGCGCCTCGTAGAGGTCGTCGGGGGCCGCTCGCAGCGAGCCCGCGAAGACGGGCACCCCCACCGCCCGTCCGGTCCGGTCCACGGCGTTCGCCAGGGCGTGGACGAAGTCGGTGTTCCCGCTCGTCTCGTGAGCGCGGTAGTACACGATGCCCACCCGCGGCAGCGAGGCGTCCGCTCCCGTCGGCCGCTCGGCGTAGCCCCACGACGGCACGCTGCGCGGTGGGTCGAAGCCCTCGCCGGTCAGGAGCACGGTGTCGGACAGGAATGCGTGCAGCTGCGCGAGGTTGTCCGGCCCGCCCTCGCAGAGATAGCGATGCGCCTCGGCGGCGGTCCCGATCGGGACGGTCGAGAGCTCCATCAGCTCGGCGCTCGGCTGCTGCTCACCGCCCAGCACGACCACCGGCGTCGCGCTCGCCCGGACCGCGTCGAGGCCGTCCCAGAGCTCGGTCACCGAGCCCAGCAGCCGAGCCACGACGAGGTCGCTGCTCGCGATCGCTGCCGCGAGGCCCTCGTCCGAGGCGCGGCTCGGGTTTGCCCAGGTGTACGACGCGCCGCTGGCGCGGGCCGACAGCAGGTCGGTGTCCGAGGTGGACAGCAGACAGATGCGCACGGGCGGCGTTCCTCCTCCGGGGTTCTCGCCCCGTCGAGCGGTCGGACACGCCCGCGGCCAGTGTCTGGCTGTCTCGGCCCGAGGGCCGAGCTCACAGTGGCGGAACCGCCCCGGACTCACACCGGGTTCCTGGTCCACGGACGTGACCGCAGCCTACGGAAGAGCCGCGCCGACCGCCCCGCCGGGTGGCCGCGGGTCGCCCCGCACCCGCGGGAAGACGCGGAAGCACCGGCTCGGCTGACCCGGGGAGACATGGTTGGCGGGCGCCGGACGGGATACGGGGTGGGGAGACCGACCCGCGCCCTCGCACCGAGCCGGAGGTCGGCGAGCCCGAGCGCGCCGCGGTCGGCGGACGGCTGCTGCCCGGCTCCCCGCGCCTGCGCAGCGAGGTGCAGATCGTCCGCGGCATCGCCGATCCCTGTCCCGCCTGAGGCGGCGCAGCGAGCCCGGCCACGACCCCGCCAACCCCGAGGGCACCAGGGAACCGGCGGTCGACTGGATGGGCGTGGCGCAGGACTACTCGAGGATCCGGCTCCACATCGCCCACGTCGTCCCCGGCCTCCACGCCTTCGAGGAGCGCGTCGGGCATCCCGGCGGGTTCCAGCTGCCGAACGCCGCGCGCGACTCCCGGGAGCTCGACACAGCGACCGGGAAGGCGCGGATCACCGCCAACGCCCTGACCGCGGTGGACGTGCCTCCCGGGCACCTGCTGCTCCAGACCCTGCGGTCGCACGACCAGTTCAACACCTCCGTCTACGGCTACGGCTACGGCTACGACGACCGCTATCGCGGCATCCGGCACGGGCGCAACGTCGTCCTCGTCAACCCCGACGACCTCACCGCTCTGGAGATCGCGGACGGCGACACCGTCGACGTCGTCTCCGTCGCCGAGGACGGCGAGCGCAGGCTGCCCGGGCTCCGCGCGGTCGCTACCCGACCACCCCCGGCTGTGCGGCGACGTACTTCCCCGAGGCCAACGTGCTGGTGCCGCTGGACTCCGTGGCCGACGAGTCCAACACCCCCGTCTCCAAGTCGGTCGTGGTCCGGGTGGAGCGGTCGCGGTCCGACGCGGCAGAGGCGACGTAGGCAGCGACCCGCCCGACGGTGGGAGAAGCACCTCTGGCGACCATGGCGTGCGCGTGGGCGAGGCGTTAGCGTGACCTCTCTGCCCGCCGGCCCCGGCGGCCCACCGTCCGGAGGTCGTGACGTGCGCATCCTGATCGCGGACAAGCTGCCCGAGCAGACGCTGCACGACCTCGAGGACCACGGCCACGACTGCACGATGGAGCCGGGCCTGAGCGCCGACGAGCTGGCCGGACGCATCGGTGAGTACGACGCGCTGGTCGTGCGCAGCACCAAGGTCCCGCGAGCCGTCTTCGAGGCCGGGGAGCGGCTGGTGCTCGTCGTGCGCGCCGGTGCCGGCACCAACACGATCGACACCGACGCCGCGGCCGAGCGCGCCGTGTTCGTGAGCAACGTGCCGGGACGCAACGCCGCCGCGGTCGCGGAGCTCACGATGGGGCTCCTGCTCGCCGTGGACCGGCGGATCGCCGACGCGGTGTCGGACCTGCGCGCCGGGCACTGGGACAAGCAGACCTACGGCAAGGCCGGGGGCCTGATGGGCTCCACCATGGGCATCGTCGGCCTCGGGTCGATCGGCTTCCTGGTGGCCGAGCGGGCGGCGGCGTTCGGCATCCGGCTGCAGTCCGTCGCGAGGCCCGGCCGTAGCGCGGCCGCGCTGGCCCGCGCCGAAGAGCTCGGCATCACGATGTGCGACTCGCTGGGGGATCTCGCGGCCAGCTCCGACATCGTCTCGCTGCACGTGCCCGCGAGCCCGGACACCAAGCGGCTGGTCGACGAGGCGTTCCTGGCCCGGATGAGGCCCGGTGCGATCCTGCTCAACACCTCGCGCGGCGACGTGGTCGACGAGGCGGCGCTGCTGAAGGCGCTCGACGAGGGCCGGGTCCGGGCCGGGCTCGACGTGTTCGACGACGAGCCGGGGTCGGGCAAGGCCGACTGGGAGTCCGCCTTGGGCAAGCACCCCGCCGTCGTCGCCACCCACCACATCGGCGCCTCCACCGAGCAGGCACAGCGGGCCATCGCCCAGGGTGTCACCGAGATCGTCGACGCCTTCACCGGCGGCGAGGCCCGCCACTGCGTCAACCTGGAGCCCGACCGGCTGGGCACGCTCGCCCTGAGCGTGCGACACCTCGACCGGGTGGGCGTGCTGGCGCAGGTGCTCGACCGGCTGAGCACGGCGCACCTCAACGTCCAGCACATGGTGAACCGCATCTTCCGCGGTGGCGAGGCGGCCGTGGCGTTCATCGACATCGAGGGCGAGGTCTCCGAGGAGCTGCTCGACGCCGTGCGAGCGATCCCGCACGTGCTCGGCGTCTCGGTCGTGACCCTGGCGGAGAACGGCGGGCCGCCGGCATGACCACCGTCAGGCCGTTCCCGGCGCGGGTGGTCCGGCAGGCGGTCGCCCGGCGCACCGTGACCGCGATGACCGACTCGCAGGACGACTCCGGCGTCGACCTCCACGGCGTCAAGATCGACCCCGCGGCGTACGACGAGCGGCCGGCCGCCCTCTACGTCTACCGCCAGAGCGGGCGCGCCGCGTCGTACACCGGGGTCGTCTGCGATGTCGCGGTGCAAGCCGTCGCGGACGCACGGGTGCGCGGGCACGAGGCCGTCCACCAGCTGCGCGTCGACGCGCTCGTCTGGCATCACGCACGCGGCAGCTCCCCGCCGGCGCTGGTGATGCTGCTGCACCAGGCCGGACCGGAGTACGCCCGCGCTCTCGCCGAGGCCGAGCGGTCGGAGCCGATCTTGGACTTCGACGGGCCGGGCGGGCTCCACCAGACCGTGTGGCGCCTGGACGACGAGACGGCGACCTCGGCCCTGGCCGACGAGCTGGCCTCGGCTCAGCTCTACATCGCCGACGGCCACCACCGGGCTGCCGCCGCGCTGGAGGAGTGGCGGCTCGCGGGCAAGCCGGCCGAGGCCGGGCTGCTGTGCCTGGTGCACCCCATGGACGGCCTGGTCCTCTCGTCGTTCCATCGCCGCGTCTCGGGGCCGGTCGACGCAGACCGGTTGCTGACCGGTCTCCGCGACGAGTTCGAGGTGCGGGAGGCGGACGCGATCCCGGAGCCCTCGGTCGGCACGCTCGGGCTCTACCTCGCCGGGCGCTGGTACCAGGTCCTCCTGCCCGCCGAACGCCCTGTGGGCGTCGCCGGCCTGGACGCGACGATCCTCCAGACGCGCGTGCTCGACCGCTTGGAGCCGGCGCCGCCCGGCCGGGTCCGGACCGTCGACGGCGTGCCGTCGGCCGAGCCGCTCGACGAGCTCGTCGCCCGGTGCGACGTCGACCGAGGAGCGCTGTTCACGCTGGCTCCGCCGCCGCCCGAGGCGCTGGTCGAGGTCGCCGACGCGGGCGAGGTGATGCCGCCCAAGACGACGTACTTCGAGCCCAAGCCGGCCGCCGGCATCTTCCTGCGCTCGTCGGCCGAGGCCCGGGGTTTGTCGCAGGGTCGGGCCCAGGGTCAGGCTCGACTGCCGGCCGGTGGGGTCGCACCGGCCTGAGCCAGCCGCCGGCGGGCATCCAGGTCGGCACCCTCCAGGTCGACCACGGCCCGGGCGAGCAGGAACTGGTCGTCGAGGATCGAGGCGAGCACGCGTCGCGCCTCGCTGTCGTCGCCGGCGTACTCCGCGACCGTCCGGGCCGCCTCGCGCAAGAACGTCCGCCACCGCTCGGCGTCGCCCTCGACGACCAGGGTCTCGATGCGGTCGCGGAGGTCGCGCTCGACGTCCTCGGGAGATCCGCCACCGGTGGCAGCCAGGCGCGCCAGCAGCGACGGCACCATCGCCTCGACCTCGGGCGGCAGGAACAGCCAGGTGTCAGGGTGTGGCGACACTGCGGGTCCCCGTGGCCATCGACTCGAGCTCGGCGATCCGCGGGAGCAGCTCGCGCAGGCGCTGCTGGAAGCGGATGACGGAGAACTCCTGCTCGTCGTTGAGGATGCCCGAGTGGTACGACGGGGCCTGGACCCCGCGCTGCACCCGGGTCGTGATGTCGACGTCCTGGCCCATGATGTCGACGTTGAGCTCGCGCATCAGCTCGCGCGCCCGACGGTCCTGCTCGCCCTCGTCGGGGTGCACCAGCGTCATGGTCGTGGCCCGGGTCCGCTGGAGCCCGGTGGGCTCGAGCTGCCACATGTCGATGTGGTGGGGGTAGATCTCGAAGAACGTCGTGGGCCAGATGCAGACGTGGCCCATGGCGTTCTCGAACTCCTCGGGCATGCCCGGCATCCGCCGCATCAGCTGCTGGTACTCCCGCTCGCGGGGCTCGCGTGAGGGCCGGCTGCGGTAGGGGACCCGCGACCACTCGCACCAGTCGTTGTTGTCGCCGACCGTCTCCTTGACGTCGACGAGCCGCACCAGCGTGGGGTGGGCGACCGGGACGTGGTAGTCCTCGTAGTAGTTGTCGGCGAGGATCTTCCAGTTCTCCTCGAAGTCCTCGGTCCACCGGGCGCCGTCGGGGCCGCGGTCGACCTGGAGCCCCGACACGTTGAGCCACTCCAGGTAGGGCCCGACCGGGCCGAGCATCTCGACCAGCGGCATCTGGTCGGGGTCGACGCAGCAGAAGACCAGGCCCCCCACGACGTCGACCCGGAACTGCGGAAGCGCCACCTGGTCGCGGTCGAGACAGGCGAAGCCCTGCCCCGAGGGTGCCGCCGCAAGCCGGCCGTCCAGCTCGTAGGTCCAGGCGTGGTACGGGCAGCGCATCACCGAGCGGGTCTGGCCGGTGCCCTCCAGGATGGTCGACGCGCGGTGTCGGCAGACGTTCGACATGGCCCGCAGCTCCCCGTCGTGGCCGCGGACGACGAGCACCGGCTCGCGGCCGACGTTCGCGGTGACGTAGTGACCGGGCTCGGAGAGCTCGCAGATGTGTCCGACCAGGATCCAGGCGCGGGCGAAGACCTCGGTCAGCTCCTGCTCGTAGAGCACCGGATCGGTGTAGGCGATGCCGGGCAGGCTCCGGGTCGCGGTCGGCCCCTTCTGGGTGGCGCGCGACTCGGGGGTGCTGGTGGGGCTGGCGATGTCGGTGGCGACGTTGCTGGGATCCATCGAAGGACTCCTGACTGATCGTTCGGTCAACTCTACAGAACCCGGCCGGTTCTCGTCAGGGGGCCGGGCTCGCGGCCCGGGGCCGGGGGTCGGGGGTCAGCAGCCGCCGGCGCCCGAGTCGACGACCTGGTAGACGGCCAGGGCGGACGTACGACGTACCTGGTGCAGACCCGGGCAGGCCCGCAGGGCGTCCAGCGCCGTCGGCGCGTCCCAGACGTTGCCGGTGGCCAGGGAGTAGGCGTGTGGGTCGCCCACGACCACCCAGGTCACGTGGTTCTGGGCGAGGTAGCCCCAGTGCGCCGAGGGGTCGGTGAAGAAGGCCTGGCCGCCGCGCAGCAGGGCGTTGGCGTCGTGAAGCTGGGTGTCGAAGGTGTACGGCGCGCGGCCGTCGAGCAGACCCTGCGCAGGGGTCACGTCCGGGATGAAGCCCTCGGTGTAGCCGTTGGCCAGCACCACGTCGTGGCCGGTCAGGGGGAGCGAGCGCCAGACGGCGAGATCCTCCTGACTGGGCGCCTGGCCGTTGTCGTACCTGGCGACGCGGACCATCGAGACCACGCCACAGGCCGTCAGCGCGAGCAGCAGGACCACGGCGCGCGTCCGCGGCGTCGCCATCAGCGCCCGGCCCCGCCATGACCAGGAGGCCCGGGTGGCCGCCGCGAGCCCGAGGACGAACAGGGGAGGGACGACCAGGCTCGACTCCAGCACGATCCGCGACCCGCCGGTCCGACGCGGCACGTAGCCCTGCCAGCCGAGCATGAACACCGACGCGACCAGAGCCAGCCCGAGCAGCGTGAGCAGGGTGAAGCCCACGACCTGTCGGGTCGCGGCGTCGCGGCGGCTCCGCCACAGGCCGAGCAGTGTCAGGAGGAGCGCCGGGACGATCCACCAGTCCTGCCAGCTGTAGAGCTCGCGGACGGAGGTGCGGACCATGCTGAGGTTGCTCACCGGCATCGAGGGCTGCTCGCCACGCGCCGCGCGGAAGAACTCCCAGGTCGGGTCGCCGATGCCGCCCCGGTCGACCAGGCCACCGGCGTGCACCGTGCCCGACGCCTCGCGGAAGATCAGCCCCATGACGGCGACCGCGGCTCCGAGTGCGGCCAGCGCGATCGCCGTACGCACGATCTGGCGCCGGCGCGGTCCGCGCGCGATCGAGACCAGGGCGATGGCGGCCACCATGGTCCCCGCCACCAGGGCGGCGATCCCGTGCACCTGCGAGAGCGTCGCCGCCATCAGCGCGGCTCCGACCAGGGAGCCCCGGCGACGGTGGTGCAGCCAGTCGATGGTGAGCGTGAGCATCAGCAGCCCGAGACCCAGGCCGAGGGTCTCGGGGCGATAGCCGGACGCCCGGATCTGGAGGATCCCGGCGGCCACGACGAACGGGACCGCGAGCAGGGACACGAACCGTCCCGCGCCGAGGGTCGAGGTGAGGGCGACCATGCCGACCGCGACCAGGAGGGCGCTGAGCAGCGTCACCGTGATCACCGAGGCCATCGGGTGACCAGGGTCCTGCACGAGCAGCATCGCCGTGCCCGTGGTGAAGAGGTGGTAGTCGTTGAGGAACGGCGTCGAGATCCCGAACTCCACCGACGTCGACGGGATCGACCCCAGGTCGGCGACCTGCCGGGCCAGCCCGTAGTAGTACCACGGCGTCGAGCCCAGTGGTGACCACGGCCTCGTGAGGATCGCGCCGCCCAACGGCGCGAAGACGACGACCGCCAGCCCGGAGACCTCGCCGGCGCGACGGGCGGCGGGCGCGAGCAGGGCGGCGAGCCGCCGACGCTGCCGGGGGAGGGCCAGCACCACCAGCGAGGCGACGGCCACCACGACGTCCCACGTCCACGCGGCACCGCCGGTGAGACCGACCGTGCGGGTCAGGATGCCCGAGCCCAGCAGCCACGTCGCCAGGCCGGCCGCGAGCCCGCGGGCCACCACCAGGTCCGCGCCGCCCGCCCCGCCCCCGTCGTCGACGGTGCCGTCGACGGTGCCGGGCTCGGGCCCCGGGTCGGCCGCGGCAGCCGGCGAGAGCAGGACCGCGCCGGCCAGCGCGGGCAGCAGAAGGGTGAGCAGGAGGCTCGCGAGCACACTCATGGCTCCCTCACATCGCCCTCATATCGCCCTCATCCGGTCACGCGCGCCGGCGTCTGGCGCGCGGATCGTGGACCCGGGCCCAGGACCGGACGATGGTCGCGAGGTAGCCGGAGGCGTAGCCCAGGCCGCTCGGCTTCTTGCTGGTGCCGATCTCGCGGCTGCGGATGTGGACCGGGACCTCCCGGACGCGCAGGCCCTGGCCGGCGGCCTGGATCAGGATCTCGGCCGCGGAGAAGCGGTCCTCGACCAGCCGGAGGCGCGCCAGCCCGGCGGCGTCGATCGCGCGGTAGCCGTTGGTGCAGTCGGTGATCGAGGTGCGGGTGAGCACCCGGATCAGCAAGGTGAACCCGCGGATCCCCAGGTCGCGCGCGCCGCCGGCGTCGTCGTACCTGCCCAGGAAGCGTGAGCCTTGCACGTAGTCGGCATCGCCGGCCACGATCGGGCCGACCAGGTCGGCCAGCTCGTCGGGGTCGTGCTGCCCGTCGGCGTCCATCGTGACGACGACGCGCGCTGCCAGCTGCGGCGCCAGGGCGAACCCCGTCCGGAGGGCGTCGCCCTGGCCGAGGTTGCGCCGATGCGTGCCGACCACGGCCCCGGCGGCCCGTGCCTCCTCGGCGGTGCCGTCCGTGCTGCCGTCGTCGATGACGACCGGACGGACCCGCAGCCCGCAGACCGTCTCCGGGAGGGACCGCAGCACCGGCCCCACGCTGCCGGCCTCGTTGTAGGCCGCCATCACGACGACGAGGCCGCCCTCGGCCGCGTCGGCGGGGCCCGCCTGGCTGGCCAGGGCGTCCGCGACCGCGGCCTGGCGGACGGCGGTCGCGGCGACCCGGGCGTCACCGGAGGCCGAGGCCGGACGTCTCACTCCGAGGACTCCCGGAACCACGCCACGGTGCGGTCTAGCCCCTCCTCGAGCGTGACCCGAGGCTCGAAGCCGAGCAGCTCGCGGGCCAGCGAGATGTCGGCGTAGTTGCGCATCACGTCACCGGCGCGCTCGGCCTGGTGCTCGACCGACGCGCCGCCGAGCCGGTCGGCCACCAGCTGGGCCACGTCGAGCACCGTGGTCTCGACCCCGGAGCCGAGGTGCGCGACCGTCGCCTCGCCGTCGTGGGCGAGGGCGGCCCCGACCCCCCGACACAGGTCCTCGACGAAGACGAAGTCGCGGGTCTGGGTGCCGTCGCCGTAGACGACCAGCGGCTGACCGGCCATCGCCTGCTTGCAGAACGCCGCCACGACCGACCCCTTGTGGTAGCTGAAGGGGCCGTAGACGTTCGCGAAGCGGAGCACCGTCGTGGGCAGGCCGTAGGAGCCGGTGAACGCCGAGCAGTAGGCCTCGCCGGCCAGCTTCGACGCACCGTAGGGCGACGTCGGCCTGGGCACCATGTCCTCGTGGGCCGGCGGGGTGATCTCGCCCAGGGGGGCGTTGGACGAGGCGAAGACGAACCCTCCGACCTTGGCGTCCCGCGCGGCGAGCAGGGTGTTCAAGGTGCCCCGGACGTTGAGCTCGCTGTCCTCCAGCGGCGCTCGGACGGAGGCGGGGACGCCGGCCTGCGCGGCCAGGTGGACCACGTGCGCACAGCCTCGCGCGGCCTCGGTCAGCGCTGCGAGGTCGAGGATGTCGCCCACGACCACCTCGTCGTACGCCGCGCGCTCGGCGTCGGCTCGCCGGCCGGTGCTGAAGTCGTCGTAGCAGCGCGTGAGATACCCCAGGGACGCGAGCACGGGCGCGAGGTTGACGCCGATGAAGCCGGCGCCGCCGGTCACCAGGACGCGGTCGTGCGTCACCGCCATGTGGTGCGCGGTGCGATCGCGTCGACGATCGCGCGGTCCTTGTACTGGAGGAGCGTGCTCAGGGTCGCCGTCACGAGGTCCTCGGACAGCAGGGTCGGCTCGAGGCCGAGGTCGAGAAGCTTGGTGTGCGTCGGGTTGTAGTAGTGCTCCTGGGCCTCGGTGCGCGGGTTGTCGATCTCGTGGATCTCGACCTCCAGCCCCAGCTCCTTGGCGGCCTGCTGTACCTCGACCGCGAGGTCGCGGATCGAGAACGACTCGGTGAACTGGTTGTAGACGCGCAGCTCTCCACGGTCGGCCGGGTTGAGCATCGCCAGCTCGACGCAGGCCAGGGTGTCGCGGATGTTGAGGAAGCCGCGGGTCTGGCCGCCGGTGCCGTACACGGTCAGCGGGTGGCCGACGACCGCCTGGACGCAGAAGCGGTTGAGGGCGGTGCCGAACTGCTCGTCGTAGTCGAAGCGGGTCAGCAGCCGGTCGTCGAGCACCGTCTGGTCGGTGTGCACGCCGTAGACGACACCCTGGTTGAGGTCGGTGGCCCGGATGCCGTAGACGCGGGTGGCGAAGTGGATGTTGGTGGAGTCGGCGACCTTGCTGGCGTGGTACCAGCTGTGCGGCATCTTCGGGAACGGCAGCGTGTCCTTGCGGCCACGGTGCTCGATCTCGATGAACCCCTCTTCGATGTCGATGTTGGGGCAGCCGTACTCACCCATGGTGCCGAGTTTGATCAGGTGACAGTCGAGGTCGTTCTCGACCAGCGCGAAGATGACGTTGAGGTTGTTCTCGATGTTGTTGAGCTGCGTGAACACCGCGTGCCGACGATCGGTCATGGAGTACGGGGCCGACGGGATCTGGCCGTAGTGGATGAGGGCCTCGGGCCGGAACTCGCGCACCAGCCGGTTGACCAGGTCGAAGTCGCGCAGGTCGAACGTGTGGACGTCGACGGTCTTGCCCGACACCTCGTGCCAGGCCTTCGCACGCTGGGAGAGGTTGAGGATCGGGGTGAGGCTGTCGCCGCCGGCCTCGCTGACCATCTGTCGACGCAGGTAGTTGTCCACCACGGCCACGTCGTGGCCGTGCTCGGACAGACTCATCGCAGTGGGCCATCCGAGGTAGCCGTCGCCGCCGAGCACCAGAACACGCACCGTGGACCCCTTCCTTGCACCGGTCGGGCAGAAACCTAGCCTGCTCAGCGCCAGAACGCCCATCAGGGGCACACCCGGCGACCGGATCCGGTCAGGTTGGTGGCAGCACCGCGGGGCTCTTCGGCGTGGAGAAGAGGCGGTCGAACAACACGTACCGGAACGCGAACATCACGACGTAGACCATGAAGTAGGTGCCCGAGACCAGGAAGGTGCGGGTGCTGTGGGAGACCGAGGTGCCGTTGAGCAGGTGCGCGACGCCGGAGGTCGCCAGGATCGCCAGCACCAGCGTGCCGAGCACGATCCCGGCGTAGGGGAGCAGCTCGCCCCGCAGGCTAGGGCGGCCACGACGGCCCCACGCCCAGCTGCGGTTGATCCAGTAGTTGGGGATGGCCCCCGCCCACCACGCGAGGATCGAGGACAGCGTCGTCGACGCACCGGCCGGCCCGTAGAGGACCAGGAACGTCGCCTGGCTGCACACCGTCGCGACCACCGAGCCGGTGCCGTAGCGCACGATCTTCCGGGCCGCGCCACCGCGGGCGCGTCGTAGCCGGGAGAGCCGCTCTGCTCTCTCGGCGACCTCGGGCATGGGGGGATCCTACGGCGGCCCGGCGCCGGGAGCCCGATCCCGAGACCGCTCCGGGCACGGACCCGGCGCGGACCCGGCATAGGCCAGCACAGGCCAGCACAGGTCCGGCGCGGTCGCTCGGACCGGCGAGCGCCGGCGTGCGCCATGATGCACGGTGCGGGCCGAACCCGGCCGGTCCCGCGGAGAGGGAAGGGTGCAGGAGTACGTGATCGTCTCAGCTCTACTCATCGGTGTGCCGACCATCGGCGCCGTGCTGGCGATGCTCCTCGTCCGCCATAACGCGCCGGACGGCGGCTACCTGGGCACCATGGAGTCCGCGGACGGCGTCTTCAGCGCTGCCGGCGCGGGGCTCGCGGTGCTCCTCGCGTTCGTGATCTTCGCGGTCTTCGACAGCTACTCCAACGCCCGGTCGGCAGCCGGCGAGGAGGCCGTCGCGAGCCAGCAGATGTACTCCACCGCCGGCTTCTTCCCCGACCAGACGAGCACGCTGCGGGGCGAGACGGTCTGCTACTCCCGGGCGGTGATCCACGACGAGTGGCCGGCGATGTCCGACGGACATGAGAGCCCGGTCGTCCAGACCTGGGTAGACCGGCTGGACACCTCGATCCAGCAGACCAAGATCGCGGGGAACGGACAGGGTGCCGCGCTGGAGCACTGGCTGAGCCTCAGCCAGGACCGGCAGGAGGCCCGGCGAACGCGGCTGGGCGAGGCGCGTCCGTTCGTGCCGGGGTTCGTGTGGTTCGTGCTGGTGCTGATCACGATCATCGTGGTCGCCTTCCAGTGCCTCTTCGCCGATCCGACGGCGACGGCGTTCGGGCAGGCGGTCGCGATGAGTGCGATGACCGCGACGCTGTTCTCCGCGCTGACGCTGATCTGGGTGCTGGACCGGCCGTTCGAGAACCGCGGCGCCGAGCTCCACCCGACCCGGATGCAGGCGTCGTTGTCGGTGATGTCGCGCGACGCGCGCCTGCCGGCCATGCTGCCCTGCGACGCGCTCGGCAACCCCAGCTGAGCCGGTCCCGCGGACGCGGCCACGGAGCAGGCGTCGGTGTCAGCGTCGACCGAGGACCCAGTAGGCCAGTGAGTTGCCCGGGTTGAGACCCATCACGACCCGCCAGAGGAGCTTCGGCCCACGTACCTGGTCATCGGAGCGCCGGGCCAGGTCACGGAAGGCGAAGGCGGCCGAGACCGCCTCGACCGCCACGACCGCGATGACGACTTCCTTCGGAGGCTTGCGCACGCTTCGAGCCTAGGTCGCCCGGGCAACGTGGTCCCGGGCGACCGCGGCGCATGGGGGCGTCGGCGCGCGGGTACGGCGGGATCGTGGAGTTCGACAGACCGCTGCGGGTGCGCCTGGTGCGCGAGTGCGAGCTCGTGCGCGCGGGGCTGACCCAGATGCTGGCCGAGCACCACGACCGCCTTCGGGTGCTCCCGCCCGACGCCGGCCCGGACGAGCCGGCCGACATCGCTCTCGTCGACCCCTTCGCACGCCACGGCGACCGGACCGACGGCCCCACAGCCGTGACCCGCCCCCCGGACACGGCTCATGTTGTCGTGTTCAGCTGGGAGGTCCGCGACGGCTTCGTGGAGCGAGTCATGCTCGGCGGCGCCGACGGGTACCTCTCCAAGCACCTCCCGGCGGCCGAGCTCGTCGCGGCCCTGGAGAAGGTGCATGCCGGCGAGCGCATCGTCGCCCTCGACCTGGTGCCCCTGGACGCGTCGCGGACCCCGCGCGCCCTCGGGCTCACCCCCCGCGAGTCGCACGTCGTGTCGCTGATCGCGGCGGGCGCCCCCAACAAGGAGATCGCTCGCCGTCTCGGCCTGTCGATGAACACCGTGAAGTCCCACATCCGTACCGCCTACCGGGCCATGGGCGTGGCCAGCCGCACCCAGGCGGTCCTGTGGGCGGTGGAGCACGGCATCACGGCTCCCTGGGTCGCGGTGCGCGACGAGGTCGCCTCCTAGGGAAGGCGCGGCCCGGCGTCCGATCCGCACCGCCGCGGCAAGCCGGAAGGCCTCGATCGGGGCGTCGGGTGTCGAAGCCGAGGACGGCCCCGTCACAATCGTGACGACATCGACCCGGAGGACGATCCCGCCGCATGGCTGACGAGACCGCAGGCGAGCCAGAGGCCGCCATGGCGAGCGACCGGTCGACGCCACGACGGCGGCGCCCGCGCTGGGTCCGCACGACGGTGATGGTCGTGCTGGTGCTCGCCGCCGTCGAGTACGGCGTGCTGCCGAGCCTGGTCTCGGCCCGTCACGACGTGGACCTCGTGCGCAACGCGTCCTACCTCCTGCTCGGCGCGGCGGTGGTCCTGGAGGCCGTCTCGCTGGTCTGCTACACCGGACTGACCCGAGCCGTGCTTCCCGCCGACGTCCATCTGGGCTGGGGCACCCAGCTCGCGATCGACCTGACGGGGTACGGCGTGAGCCACGTCGTGCCCGGCGGCGGCGCGACGGCGATGGGCCTGCGCTATCGGTTGATGGCGGCCGCCGGGGTCCCTCGACAGTCCGTGATGACCGCGACGGCCACCCAGACCGTCCTCAGCGACCTCTTCCTGGCGGTCTGCTACCTCGGGGGAGCGCTGGTGGCCTTCCCGCAGGTGCTGGAGCACCGGTCCCTCCAGGTCGCGGCCGCGGCCGGCGCGGGGTTCTTCCTGCTGGTCGGGATCGGGGCCGCGGTCATCGTCCGCAGCCACCCGCGCTGGTCGGACCCCATCGAGGAGGCGGGCAGCCGCCTCGGTGCCTGGCTCCAGCCGCGGCTGGCCACGGCCGGGTCGCAGCTGGTCGACTTCCTGGTCGACCGTCGTCGAACGGCGCGCGCGGCGACATTCGGGATGGCCAACTGGCTGCTCGACGCCACCTGCCTCTTCGTCTGCCTCGCCGCCTACGGCGGACCCCACCTGGGTCCCGAGGTGGTCCTGACGGCGTACGGGTTCGCCAACCTGCTCGGGCTGCTGCCGCTGACCCCCGGCGGCCTCGGCCTGGTCGAGGGCTCGCTGATCCCGCTCCTGATCGCGCTGGGTGCCGCACCGGGCACCGCCGTGCTGGGCGTGCTGACGTGGCGCGTCTTCCAGTTCTGGCTGCCCGTCCCGGTCGCGGCCGGGTGCTACCTGTGGCTGAGGCTCACCGGGCGCACCGGGACCAAGGTGGAGACCACCCGCGTCGAGGACGCCTCCGGGTCCACCAGCGGGGCCTCGGGCTAGTGCTACGGGCGGGTGCGAAATGCCTGGACGGTCCGCGCCTTGGCGTCGCGCGACCGTTCAGTGACCTCGTGCGCGCCTAGCTCAGGTCGCCTGCATGAAGCCGAGGGTGTGCGGCTTGAGGCCGGGAAAGACCTGGGAGGTGTTGGCGGCGGCGAAGCGGGCATGGACGACCTCGCGGAGCACGTTGCGGTAGTCGGTGGTGACGTGCAGGTCGGACTCCAGGTCGTTGGCCAGCGGCTTCCACTCCTGGCAGTAGTAGGCGCCGCCGTCGACCCCGGCACCGGCGACGAACATCACGTTGCCCCAGCCGTGGTCGAGGCCGCGGTCACCGTTCTCCTGGGTACGACGGCCGAACTCGCTGATGGTGACCAGCGTGACCTTGTCGGCCTGGTCGCCCAGGTCGCCGAAGAACGCCGCCAGCGACGTCGCCAGGTCGCTCGCGTTGCCGAGCATCTCGCCGCCGTCGAGGCCACCGAGGTTGACGTGCATGTCCCAGTCGCCCTGGTCGACGGTGATGACCTCGACCCCGACGTCTCCCTGGATGATCCGGGCCGCGGTGGCCAGCGCAGCGCCGAGCGCCGAGCTCCCGTAGTCCTGCGCGTTGGTCTCGGCCTGAGCGGGCTTGAGATCGTCGATCGCCTTCATCGTCGAGCGCACCGCGACGCCCATCGGGCTGTGGTCGTGGTCCCACATCGCGTGCAGCGACTTGCGGCGCGGGCTCTTCTTGGACCCGTCGTCGCCCGCGATCGAGGCGTTCTGGAGGTCCGACAGGGTCATCAGCGGCAGCGGCCCGGAGAGCTCGGTCGGCGGCGTGCCGCCGCCGATCCCGACGCCCTGCAACGGGTTGTGACGGCTCGAGGCGGCGCCGACGAGGCGGTTCAGCCAGCCGATCCGCTTGGTCGACCCGGGGTGGGCCTCCTCGACCTCCTCCATCGCCGAGAAGTGCGAGCGGTTGGCGACCGTGAGCCCGGTGGCGTGGACGGCGGCGAGCTGACCGGCGTTCCACAGCGGCAGGAGCGGCGCCAGGTTGGGGTGGAGGCCGAACTGCGTGTCGGGGACGAGCAGCTGGCTCGCCGCGATCCCGATGGTGGGCCGCGCGTGGTAGTAGCCGGCGTCGCCGTGGGGGACCACGAGCGACATGCCGTCGGCGCCGCCGCGCAGCGACAGGACGACCAGGACTGCGGAGGCAGGGGAGGGGCTGGCCGCCGAGGCGGAGACCGTGGCGCCGCCCACCATGAACGTCGCGCCGCCCAGCGCCAGCGCACCTCGCAGCAGGCTGCGCCTGCTCAGGTCGGCGAACTCGGGGCAGCACGCGTCCTCGGCCACAGGGAGGGTGATCGGGTCCATGGCGGTCACTTCCGGAAGAAGTCGGGGGAGTCGAGGAGCGTGGACAGCAGGATCCCGAACTCCCACTGCACCAGCGGGTGGTCCTTGGTGATCTGCTCGTGGCCCGCGATGCCCACGGCCTTGCGACAGGCCTCGTGCAGATGCGGGTCCGCGTGCCGGTGCAGGATCCGCTGCGACAGGTGCTCCACGAGATGGTCGAAGCGCACGGACCTCGCGGGCAGCCACGAGACCGGCTTGCGGTAGTGGATGCCCTGGTTGGGCCACCAGCCGTTGGCCATCGAGTAGTGGGTCGACATCGACCCCATGACGCGAGACGGCGAGCTCCACGCCGCACCCGCGATCGGCCTCCCGTTGGGAGCCGGCCAGGCCATCGGCTCCTGGCCCATCGTGCTGGCCTGGTACGAGAGCTCGTGCGCGGCACGGTCGGCGGTGTGCGGCTTCGAGACCCGTACGCCGAGCAGGCGGTACGTCGCGACGAGGTCGTTCTCGGGGTCGCGGATGACCTGGCCGACGGAGTGGCGGAACTCCGGTGAGTCCACCAATGCCCGCAGGACGGGCTTGATCTGGGTGCCGTGGGCCAAGAAGACGTGCGCGAGATGCTTGACGAGGCGGCGCGGCGGGGCGTCGGAGACGAAGACCGTGGCCAGCTTCGTCGCGATGTGCGTCGCGGTCGACGGGTGATGGGCCAGGTAGCGCAGGTAGTCGCGGGTGAGCTTCTTGTCCGCCCTCTTGGCGTGGCCCCGGTTCTTGCTGTGGAACCCGAGCACCCGGACGTGCCCCCGGTAATGGGAGCCCGGGTCGTAGAAGGGCTGCCAGGTGTCCCACATGTCGACCCGCCAGCCGGTCAGGATCCTGGCCGAGCTCACGACGTCGTGCTCGTCGTAGCCCGCGCCGAGCCCGACCGTGTGCAGCTCGAGGAGCTCACGGCCCTGGTTCTCGTTGGGGTGGTCCTGGTCGGAGACGGCGTTGCCCAGGTACATGCCCATCGCGGGGTGCACGCTCACCGCCTGGAGCAGCGACTCGAAGGAGTCCAGGGCGCGGGAGCGGATCACGTGGCCGTACCGCACCCGCCACGTGTAGACGCCGTCGGCGCTGACCGGGACGTTGAAGTGGTTCTCCCAGAACTCCGTCATCACCTCCAGCACCTGCTGACGGCTGCGCATCCGGCGCAGCAGCAGCCAGTTCTGGTAGTCGCTCATGACCTCCCAGCCGCCGACCTTGCCGGTGTCGTTCTCGTGGGACACCTTCGACGGCGACCACCGCAGGTGCGGGAACCACGAGTCGACCGCCTTGCCGCCGGGGTCGGGCACGGCACCGGGCGAGAGCTGCCACTCGAGCCACTGCCGCGCGCCGCCGTGCTGCCTGACCTCGTGCGCCAGGGCCGGCGTCACGCCGTAGGAGAACCGTCCGACCAGGTGCCGGGCCCGGGTGGAGAGCAGCGGCGCGGCGTGACCCCGCGCTGCGACCGCACCGGCGGCCTCGGCCACCTCGGGCAGAAGGGCGACGCCGGTGGCGAGACCGGCCCCGGCCAGGATGCCGCGGCGGCCAGCACTCGGACGGCCAGCACTCGGACGGCCAGGGCTCGGACTGGCGGGGGTGAGGTCGCTGGCGTGGGGGAGTGCCATGGGGGGCTCCAGTCGTGCACTCACCGCGTGGGAACCCCCCGGACCGACGCGGGCATGGTCAGGTCAGCGTCCAACGTAGGGCTCCGGGCGGGCGGCGGGAGCCGAAACTTGGCAAAATTCCCGGCTCCGGCGGTCCGGCTCCGGACCGGTGGTCTGCTGGTCGGCTCCGCGTCACCGAGTCTTCATCGTCTTGTGATCCAGACTGGGGATGCGTTTGGCAAAGCCCCCGACTAGCGTTCGAAGCACGATGGTGGGGGGAACGGTGACCTCTCGGGTTCGCGCGCGGCTGCACGGCCTGCGCCGCGGACCGGTTCGTGCCGCGCTCAGCTCGGGTGTCGTCGCGGTGCTGGCCGCCGCCCTGGTGACCGGGGGCCGCGACCCCTCGACCCAGATGCTGGCGACCGCCGACGGGGCGCCCACCGGGCAGACCGCGGGCGCGGCCCAGGCCCCGGCCACGGTGCCGCCGGTCGAGCTGCCGCACCCCAGCGGGCAGGCGGTCAGGGCACCCGCGTCGGCGAGCCGACCCGACCCGAGCGGCCTGCCCGACGTCCAAGGAGTCCCGGCCGTCGCGCTGACCGCCTACCAGCGCGCGGCGGCGGTGATCGACGCCGCCGACCCGTCGTGCCGCCTCGACTGGGCCACCCTGGCGGCGATCGGCGACGTCGAGTCCGACCACGGCCAGGTCGGAGGCAGCAGCCTGAGCTCCGACGGCATCGCGCACCCGGCGATCGTCGGTCCGAGGCTCGACGGCAAGCACGGGACCTCCCTGGTGCGCGACACCGACGCGGGGCGCCTCGACGGCGACAGCCGCTACGACCGGGCCGTGGGGCCCATGCAGTTCCTGCCCTCGACGTGGGCGGCGGTGGCCGTCGACGGTGACGGCGACGGGCGGCGCGACGTCCAGGACATCAACGACGCTGCGCTCGGCTCGGCCGTCTACCTGTGCGCCGACCACGACGACCTGTCCACGCGGGCCGGGCAGCGAGCCGCGCTGATGCGCTACAACCACAGCCGCGCCTACGTCGACCGGGTGATGGCGATCGCGCACGCCTATCTCGCCAGCGGACTCCTGCCCACCGGCGACATGTCGGCCCGGCCCGTGACCTTCATCGAGCCGGGGCGCGACGAGTCCGGACGCCCGCACGGCAAGCCCCACGGCCGTCATCACCGACACCACCACCCCGGTGGCCCTGGTCCGGTGACGACCGACCCGGTGCCGCCGACCCCGGTGCCGCCGACCCCGACACCGCCACCCACGGCACCCCCGACCAGCCCGCCGACCAACCCGCCGAGCGATCCACCCACTGACCCGCCGACGTCGCCGGGTGGCCCCAGCGACCCGCCCGACCCCACCGCGCCGACCGAGCCGCCGATCATCCCGACGCCGCTGCCGAGCGAGCTCGCCGACTTCTCGCCCGCCCAGATCCAGGCCTACGACCAGGCCTGGGCCGCGTGCGACGACGACCTCGTCGCGGGGTGGTCGTCCGACCCCGACCAGGTCGCGACCCTGACCCAGTGCCTCGCCGACGAGGTGGACGTCCCGATCGACGACCCCGACCTGCTCGTGTTCGTCACCTGGGTCGCCGGCTACGAGGACCCGAGCCCCTCGGACGCCCCCTCGACGTCTCCGTCCGACGACCCCCCGGACAGCCCCACGGACACCCCCACGGACGCCCCGACCGGCTGACGACTGCCCTGGTCGACCGACGGGACCGGTCACCGGGGTTCGAGACGGGCCGCGCTTCCTCATCCCCGGGCTCGCGTCTGCCTCGGCGCGCGTTGGGGTGTTGGGCTGGCGGGCTGCGGATACCTCCCGGGCACCTCCGCTCCGTCAAGGCACCGTCGACAGCGCTGCTCGGCGTGGTTCTCGGCGTGACTTCAGTGCTCATTTGTGACGACTCGGCGTCGGGGCGGGCAGTGCTGACGGGAAGGAGGTGCCAGCACTCCCATCCGTGGGTCCGCTGGTGGAAGGCGGCGCCCCAGCGCCGTCCCCTCAACGCGGCGACGTGGTCGCCATCGGCCACCAGTGAGGCCGGAACTCGCCTCGACGCACCGATGGTCAGACCGGGTCGGTAGAGTCTGCCGACACCGTGCCCGACCCCGTGCCCCCGAGTCCGAAGGACCCAGACCCGCCCATGGACGGCTCTGACAGTCGCCGCTCGTCGCCCTTCCGCTTCCGGGCTGTGTCCCGGTGCTGACCTCCTGGGTGCTCCTGGGCGTCTCGGTCCTGCTGGTGGTCGCCGCCGGCGTCTTCGTGGCCGCGGAGTTCTCGTTCGTGACCGTCGACCGGTCGAAGGTCGCCCGGGCGTCGGAGTCGGGGGACGCCGCCGCCACCGGGGTGCTGCGGGCACTGCGCTCGCTGTCCACCCAGCTGTCCGGGGCGCAGGTCGGGATCACGATCACCAACCTGGCGATCGGCTTCCTGGCCGAGCCCGCGATCTCCCACCTGATCTCACCGCCCCTGCGGTCCACCGGACTCCCCGAGGGGGGCGTGGACCCGGTCGCGGTAGCGGTCGGACTGACGCTGAGCTCCGTGGTCACCATGGTCTTCGCCGAGCTGGTGCCCAAGAACCTCGCGATCGCCAAGCCGATGGAGACCGCGCGCGCCACCCAGGGGTTCCAGCGAGTGTTCACCGCGGTCATGCGCGGCCCGATCCGGGTGCTCAACGGGTCCGCGAACGCGATCGTGCGCCGGTTGGGCATGGAGCCCCAGGAGGAGCTGCGGTCGGCCCGCTCCTCGACGGAGCTGGCGTCGCTGATCTCGCGCTCGGCCGACGAGGGCACGCTCGACGCCGACACGGCCGAGCTGATGGAGCGCTCCGTGGAGTTCGGCACCCGCTCCGCCGGCGAGATCATGACGCCCCGCGTCCGCACCGTCAGCCTCGAGACCAACGACCGGGCCTGGGCCGTGATCGAGCTCGCGCGGGAGACCGGGCACTCGCGGTTCCCCGTGCTCGACTCAGAGGACACCGTGGTCGGGACCGTGCACGTCAAGCACGCCGTCGCCCTGCCGATCGCGGAGCGGCAGACGACGAAGGTCAAGCACCTGATGACCCGGCCGATCGTCGTCCCCGACTCGCTGCGCCTGGACCCGCTGCTGGCACTGCTCCGCCAGGAGGGCCAGCTGGCCGTGGTTCTCGACGAGTACGGCGACCAGGCCGGCATCGTCACCATCGAGGACGTGATCGAGGAGATCGTCGGCGACATCTCCGACGAGCACGACCGGCTGGGCTCGCGTGGACGACGTCGGCACGACGGCTCGTGGGTGCTGTCGGGGCTGCTGCGCCCCGACGAGGTCGAGGACCTCACCGGCATCGAGCTGCCCGACCACGAGGACTACGACACGATCGCCGGACTGGTGCTCCAGGTCTTGGGGCGGGTCCCGGCTCGCGGCGACCTGGCCGAGGTGCCGGTCCCCGACCGGTCCGACCCCGACCAGCCCGAGCGACAGCGGCTCGCCGTCCTCACCGTCGAGCACATGGACGGCCTGCGGATCGACCGTCTCTCCCTGCGGCTCCTGGACCAGCCGGGCACCGGGGGAGCGGGTGACCGCGCATGAGCACCACCACCTCGGTCCTGCTCGCCGTCCTGCTGCTCCTCGGCAACGCGTTCTTCGTCGCCGCCGAGTTCGCCCTGGTCTCCGCACGGCGAACCCAGATCGAGCCGAGAGCCGAGGAGGGCTCGCGGCTCGCGCGCACGACGCTGCGCGCCATGGAGAACATGTCGCTGGTCATCGGCCTCAACCAGCTCGGCATCACCGTCTGCTCACTGGTCCTCGGTGCCGTCGCGGAGCCGACCGCTGCTCGGCTGCTCGAGCCCGTGCTGCATGCCGCGCACGCCCCGGAGTCCCTGCGACACCCGGTCGCCGTCGTGATCGGGCTCGCGGTCGTCGTCTACCTGCACGTCGTCCTCGGCGAGATGATCCCGAAGAACATCGCCCTGGCCGGGCCCGACCGGGCGGCGCTGGTGCTCGGGACGCCGATCTGGGCGATCGTCTCGCTGGGGAGGCCGGTGATCGTCGGGATCAACGCGCTCGCCTCCGGCGTGCTGCGCCTGCTCGGGGTCGGGCTGATGGACGAGGTCAGCTCGACCTACACCCGCGAGGAGGTCGCCGCGCTGGTCGAGGAGTCGCGGGGCGAGGGGCTGCTCGAGGCAGGGGAGTACGACCGGCTCTCCGGAGCGCTGGGCTTCACCGAGAAGACCGTCCAGACGGTCCTGATGCCCCCTGAGACGCTCCAGACGGTGCGCCGTGGATCCAGCGGCGCCGACGTCGAGGCGCTCTGCGCCGCCACCGGGTTCAGCAGGTTCCCCGTCGTGGACGACGCCCAGACGGACGGCCGGCTCCTCGGGTACCTCCACATCAAGGACGTGCTGGAGACCGACGAGAAGCGGCGCAACCGCCCGGTCGAGGACAAGTGGATCCGGCCCTTCGCGCCGGTCCGTGCCGACGACCTCCTGCACGAGACGCTCGAGAAGCTCCAGCGCCGCGGAGCCCACATGGCCCGGGTCGTGGACGACCAGGGCGACACGCTCGGTGTCGCCACGCTCGAGGACGTGATCGAGGAGCTGGTCGGCGAGATCCGCGACACCGCCCACCAGGAGTCCGGCGTCCTGCCACGGGTGGTTGCCGACCCCGAGGAGTGAGGGGAGCGCGTCCGGCCCCGGCTAGGGTGTGCGCGGCAGTTCTGGCGATCCTGGGCGGCGGGGAAGGTGCGCACGGCAGTGGCGGACGAGGCAGCACGCGACGGCGTTCGCGTGTGGACGGTCCCCAACGCCTTGAGCTTCCTGAGGCTGCTCGGCGTGCCCCTCTTCCTGTGGCTGGTCCTGGGACCTCAGGCCGACGGCTGGGCGCTGGCCGTGCTGGCCGCCTCCGGGGTCACCGACTACCTCGACGGCTACCTCGCGCGCCGTCTCCACCAGACCAGCCGCCTCGGCGAGGTGCTCGACCCGGTGGCCGACCGGCTCTACATCCTCGCCGTCGTCATCGGGCTGGCGCTGCGCTCGGTCGTGCCGTGGTGGTTCGCCGTGGTGCTGCCGCTGCGCGACCTGCTGCTGTGGGGCCTGGTGCCGCTGCTCCGCACGCGGGGCTACAGCGCCCTGCCGGTCCACTTCCTGGGCAAGGCCGCCACCTTCAACCTGCTCTACGCCTTCCCCCTGCTGCTGCTCGGTGACGGCACGAGCGCCGCCGCCACCCTGGCCAAGGTGTTCGGCTGGGCGTTCGCGGGCTGGGGGATCGGTCTGTACTGGTGGGCCGGGATCCTCTACGCCTACCAGGTCTACAAGCTGCTCAAGACGACCGAGCGCCGGGCGGCCGTCCATGGCTGAGGGCTCCACCCTGCGCGGCACCGACCAGCCCCTGCCCGACCACGTCACCGTGCCGCTGCTGGCCCTGATCACCCAACGCTCCCTCGACGCCGACTACGAGCACGTCGCGGTGCGCCGACGGTCCGCGGGGGCGTCGGTCGGCGCCCAGCGCGTGCCACGACGTACGGCGGGACTCGTCCTCCTGGTCTTCGGGCTCCTGGTGACCATCGCCGCGGTGCAGACCAGCCGCAACGCATCGGCGGACGACGCGAGCCGCGAGAGCCTGATCCAGCAGGTGGGCCTGCGCCGTGACGCCGTGGCCGACCTCCAGCAGGAGATCACCCGCGAGGAGGCCGACGTGGTGGCGCTCCAGGGCACGCTGAGCACGCTGGACACCCAGCAGAAGGCCATCGAGGCCCGCCTCGACCGGCTCCGGGCACGCACCGGCTTCGGGCCGGTGCGGGGGCCGGGGATCCGGGTCACGGTCGACAGCGCACCCGGCAGCGCCGGCACGCAGCTGGTCCGCGACTCCGACCTCACCCTGCTCACCGATGCCCTGTGGGCGGCGGGCGCGGAGGCGATCAGCGTCAACGGACAGCGGCTGACGGCGCTCAGCGCCTTCCGCAACGTCGGAGTCGGGCTCCTGCTCAACTCCGAGCCCGTCACGCCGCCCTACGTCTTCCAGGTCGTCGGCAACCCGGACACCTTGCCCGCCGACCTGCTGTCCAGTGCGATCGGCGCCAAGTGGTACGCCCTCAAGGACAGCCTCGGGTTCCGCTTCGATGTGCAAGACGGTGGCACGATGTCGCTGCCGGCCGCTGTCGAGCAGCGGCTCCGGTCGGCTCAGGTGGCCGGTCCACACGACGGGAAGAAGCGCACGCAGATAGGGGAGAGCGGGCCATGATCGCCGCAGTCGGACTTCTCGTGGGAGTGATCCTGGGGTTGATCTTCACCCCCGACGTGCCGGCGGGGCTGGACCCCTACCTCCCGATCGCGGTGGTGGCGGCCCTCGACGCGGTGTTCGGCGCCCTGCGCGCGTACCTGGAGGGCATCTTCGACGACAAGGTGTTCGTCGTCTCCTTCTTCTCCAACGTCGTGATCGCGGCCGCCATCGTCTACCTCGGCGACAAGCTCGGGGTCGGCGGGCAGCTGTCGACCGGCGTCATCGTGGTCCTCGGGATCCGGATCTTCTCCAACGTGGCCCAGATCAGGCGGTACGTCTTCCATGCCTGACGAGGCGGGCGCCGTCCCCTCCGCGGAGTCTCCCGGCGAGCCTGGGGCCGAGCCCGCCGGATCTGCCGGGTCTGCCGGGTCCACCGGGTTCACCGGCGAGTCCGCGGACGAGGCGGCGCTGGGGCGGCTCCGGGAGGCGTTCTTCCGCCCGTCGCGAGCCCAGCTGGTCGTCGGCGTCCTGCTCGCGGCCCTGGGGTTCGCCGCGATCACCCAGGTCCGGGCCAACGGCACCGACGACACCTACAAGGGCTACCGCGAGCAGGATCTCGTCGACGTTCTCTCCGGCCTGGCCGGCACCGCCCAGCGGGCCCGGTCCCAGATCGACCAGCTCGAAGGGCAGCGGCGCCAGCTCGAGCGGAGCCAGCAGGCCCAGAGCGCGGCCGTCGCCGCGGCGCAGCGCCAGGCCCAGGAGCTCGACATCCTGGCCGGGCTGGTCCCGGTCACCGGGCCGGGGATCCGGGTGACGGTGACCGAGGGGCCGCGTCCGGTCGACGTCGACTCGGTGCTGGACACGATCGAGGAGCTGCGCGCGGCCGGAGCGGAGGCGATGGCCGTGAACGGCGAGGTGCGCCTGGTCGCGCAGAGCGCCGTCGAGTCGGCACCGGGCGGCCTGCGCATCGACGGCAAGCTGGTCGCCTCGCCGTACGTGCTCGACGTCATCGGCGACCCGCACACGCTCAGCGGTGCGCTCCAGCTGGTCGACGGCCCGGTGGCGCAGTTCAAGGACGCCGGTGCCACGGTCACGATCCAGCAGCGCAGCTCGCTCGACGTCACCGCGGTCCGGCCGCCCTCGACGCAGTCCGGTTCCGAGTAGCCTGCCGACGAGCACCGCCCACCCCAGCCCGCGACCGAAGGAGTGCCGTGTACCCCGTCGACCTGAAGTACACCCCGGAGCACGAGTGGGTCCGCACGCCGGGCGACACCGAGGGCTCGGTGCGGGTGGGCATCACCCACTACGCCCAGGACCAGCTCGGGGACATCGTCTACGTCTCGCTCCCGGCGGTCGGCGACGCCGTGACCGCGGGGTCGGCCTGCGGCGAGCTCGAGTCGACCAAGTCGGTCAGCGACGTCTACGCACCCGTCGACGGCGAGGTCGTCGCCGTCAACGAGAGCCTCGACACGACCCCCGAGCTGGTCAACAGCGACCCGTACGGCGGTGGCTGGCTCTACGAGCTGACCCCCACCGACTCCGGCGCCGTGGACGGGCTGCTGGACGCCGCGGCGTACCAGGAGACCATCGGCGAGTGAGGTCGCCGGGGCCTCGAGAAGGCCCGGTGGAGGGTGGGTCGCGCCTGGTAAGTTCGGTGCAACCATCAACCTCAGCCCTTACTTGAGGGTCGGACAGGAGACGATCACCGATGCCGTACTGCGGCAACTGCGGCAGCGCGAATGGCGACGACGCCCGGTTCTGCTCGCAGTGCGGAACGCGGCTGGCGCCCGCGGACGCTCCGGTCGTGCCGGACCTGCCCGAGCCCGCGGACGCGACGGCGACCATCTCCCTGACCGGCAGTGACCGGCCCGACGTCTCCTCCGACCGCCAGCTCAACCCGGTCGACGCCGCGGCCGTCGACGCCCTCCCCGTCGGGTCGGCGTTGCTGGTCGTGCAGCGCGGCCCTGGGGCCGGGAGCCGGTTCCTGCTCGACAACGAGGTCACGACCGCCGGCCGTCACGCCGACAGCGAGATCTTCCTCGACGACGTCACGGTCTCGCGTCGGCACGCGACCTTCACCCGCGAGGGCGACACGTTCACCGTCGCCGACGCCGGGAGCCTCAACGGCACCTACGTCAACCGGGACCGGATCGACCACGTCCTGCTCAAGGACTCCGACGAGGTCCAGATCGGCAAGTACCGCCTGGTGTTCTTCCAGGGCCACGAGCCGGCCCCCGACCGAGCCTCGGTGCCGTCTTCGTGACGGAGACCCTGGGAGCCGCCGCCGGCGGTCGCGTCCGGCTCAACATCGGGGAGGTGCTCGACCTCCTGCGTCCCGACTTCCCCGGCGTCACCATCCCGAAGATCCGCTTCCTGGAGGACAAGGGGCTGGTCAAGCCCGAGCGCACGCCGGCCGGCTACCGCAAGTTCTCCCACGACGACGTCGAACGGCTTCGCTACGTCCTGCGGATGCAGCGCGACCACTACCTCCCGCTGCGGGTGATCGGCGACCACCTCGACGCGATCGACCGGGGGATGGCGCCGCCTCCGATCGAGCCCGTGGTGCCTACCGTCCCGACCGTCAGCCTCTCCGCCGACGGGACGCCGTCGGCCGAGTCGTTCCTGCGGCACGACAACGTCAGGCTCTCGCGCAAGGAGCTGCTCAAGATCGCCGAGATCACCGAGGAGCAGCTGGCCCAGCTCGAGCAGTTCGGGCTGGTCACCGCCCGGCCGGGCACCGGCCACTTCGACACCGACGCCCTGGTCATCGCCACGACCGCCCGCGAGCTGTCCGAGTTCGGGCTCGAGCCTCGGCACCTCCGCGCGTTCAAGACCTCGGCCGACCGTGAGGTCGGCCTGGTCGAGCAGGTGGTGGCACCGCAGATGCGAGGCCGCGACGCGTCGGCCCGGGGGCAGGCCGAGGAGACGATCAGCGAGATCGCCGCGCTGTCGGTGCGCCTGCACGCCACGCTGGTGAAGGCTGGCCTGCGCGCGCGCTGAGCGGCCGGAAGACGCCCCTGCGGGCCGGGGTAGTGTTGATGGCATGCGCGAGGTCGACGTTCTGGGAGTCCGCGTGGAGATGCCGGACAACCGGCCGATCGTGCTGCTGCGAGACGTGGAGGGCAAGCGCTACCTGCCGATCTGGATCGGCGCGGTGGAGGCCACCGCGATCGCGTTCGCCCAGCAGGGCGTCGTCCCGCCCAGGCCGCTGACCCACGACCTGCTCAAGGAGGTCCTGGAGTCCACCGGCAACGAGCTGAGCGAGGTGCGGATCACCGAGGTGAAGGACAACATCTTCTTCGCCACCCTCGTGCTGGCCTCCGGCGTCGAGGTCAGCGCCCGGCCCTCGGACTCCATCGCCCTCGCGCTGCGCACCGGGAGCCGCATCCTGTGCGCGGAGGAGGTCCTGGACGAGGCCGGCCTCGACGCGCCGGCCGAGCAGGAGGACGAGGTCGAGAAGTTCCGGGAGTTCCTCGACCACGTCTCACCAGAGGACTTCGAGACCCGCTGAGGCCGCCCGGACGCGGCGCCGTCGTGGCCGCGTCCCTCCATTCGCCCCTGGCCCACCTGGGCCATCAACCTCAACCTGAGGTTGAGGGTTGCGACACGCCGTGCCCTTCTTTGACGGTCGCTCCCGGCGGGCTTACCTTGGACTGTCCTCGTTGTAACTCCACCGATGTGGCCCAGGCCGTACGGTTTCCCCGGAGGGACGGCACGCGAGGTACCTGACGGAGGTCACAGTGGTCGACAACGAGCAGCACGGGACGAACGCCCCGGCCGACGAGACCGAGGCGGCGCGTGCCGCCGAGGCCGCGGAGGAGCAAGGGCTGCTCTTCACCGACGACGTCTCGCCGCTGCCCAGCGACACCGGCTACCGCGGTCCCACGGCCTGCAACGCGGCCGGGATCACCTACCGTCAGCTCGACTACTGGGCGCGCACCGGCCTGGTCGAGCCCACCGTCCGCAGCGCGACCGGATCGGGCTCCCAGCGCCTGTACTCCTTCCGCGACATCCTGCTGCTCAAGGTCATCAAGCGCCTCCTGGACGCCGGGATCTCGCTCCAGCAGATCCGTACCGCCGTCCAGCACCTCCGTAACCGTGGCACCGACGACCTGACCCGCGTCACGCTGATGAGCGACGGCGCCTCGGTCTACGAGTGCACGAGCGACGACGAGGTCATCGACCTCCTCCAAGGTGGCCAGGGAGTCTTCGGCATCGCGATCGGCGGAGTCTGGCGCGAGATCGAGGGCACGCTCTCCGACCTGCCCAGCGAGCGCACCGCCGACGACGTGAGCACCCCGCAGACGAACGACGAGCTGGCGGCTCGCCGCGCCCGCAGACTCGGCTGAGCCGAGCCTGGCATTTGGTCGCCCCCGGGCTACAGTGGGAGCGCTGACGATCCCGCACGGGAGAGTCTTCGCCGGGAGACCACTGGAGCCCACCCGTGGCCACCCGGGACGAAGCGCCGAAGGGGCAACCCCTCCCCGGAACCTCTCAGGCGCCAGGACCGTGCGGGGCAGGCAACTCTGGAGGACCGGCAACGGCTCGACAGAGGGGGAGGCAACCTGACGATCCCAGTCGAGGAGCCGCCCCGTGACCCAGCCACCCGTCTTCGCCGACCGCCACGTCGGCCCGCGTCCCGCCGACGTCGAGCGGATGCTTGCCGCCGTGGGCTTCGCCTCGCTCGACGAGCTGATGGCGGCCGCGGTCCCGGCGTCCATCGCCTCCGACACCCTCGACCTGCCCGCGGCGCTCTCGGAGCAGGAGGCGGCGCGAGAGCTGCGTCGGATCGCCGGGCTCAACCGGCCGGCGGAGTCGATGATCGGCCTGGGGTACCACGCGACCGTGACGCCCCCGGTGATCCGCCGCAACGTGCTGGAGGACCCGAGCTGGTACACCGCCTACACGCCGTACCAGCCGGAGATCTCCCAAGGCCGGCTCGAGGCCCTGCTCAACTTCCAGACCGTGGTCGGCGATCTCGCCGGCCTGCCCACCGCCAACGCGAGCCTGCTGGACGAGGCGACCGCGGCCGCGGAGGCGATGACCCTGGTGCGCCGCGCCCAGCGCGGTGCGTCGGGGCCCTTCGTGGTCGACGCCGACGCGCTGCCTGCGACGATCGAGGTGATCCGCACCCGAGCGGAGGCGATGGGGATCGAGGTGCAGGTCGCCGACCTGTCCCGAGGACTGCCCGCGGGTGAGCTGTCAGGCGTGCTCGTGCAGTACCCCGGTGCCTCCGGCCGGATCCTCGACCCGAGGCCGGTCATCGACGCGGCGCACGAGCGCGGCGCACTGGCGGTCGTGGCGGCAGACCTGCTGGCCCTGACGATCCTGGAGGCGCCCGGGGCTCTCGGGGCCGACGTGGTCGTCGGCTCGTCCCAGCGCTTCGGCGTCCCGATGTTCTACGGCGGCCCGCACGCCGGCTTCATGGCGGTGGCGGCCGGCCTCGAGCGTCACCTCCCGGGCCGGCTGGTGGGCGTCTCGGTCGACGCGGAGGGCCGGCCGGCGTACCGCCTGGCGCTCCAGACGCGCGAGCAGCACATCCGCCGCGACAAGGCGACCTCGAACATCTGCACGGCGCAGGTGCTGCTCGCCGTGGTCGCCTCGATGTACGCCGTCTACCACGGGCCCGACGGGCTGCGCGCGATCGCGGAGCAGGTCGCCGGACGCGCCCACGCGCTGGCCGCGGCGCTGCGCGAGGGCGGCGTCGAGGTCGTGCACGAGGACTTCTTCGACACGGTGCTCGCCCGGGTGCCGGGCCGGGCCTCCGACGTCGTCGACCGCGCTCGCGGCGCGGGAGTGCACCTGCGGCGGGTCGACGACGACCACGTCGGCGTGAGCGTCGGGGAGACGGCCGGTCGCGACACGGTGGAGACCGTGCTCGCGGCGTTCGGCGTGGAGCCCCGGTGGCTCTCCTACGGACCGCTGGCGCCCGAGGGTCTGGCCCGGACGACGCCGTACCTCACCCATGAGGTGTTCGGCCGGCATCACAGCGAGACCCGGATGTTGCGCTACCTGCGCACCCTGTCGGCGCGCGACTACGCCCTCGACCGCGGCATGATCCCGCTGGGGTCGTGCACGATGAAGCTGAATGCGACGACCGAGATGGAGCCCGTCTCCATGCCCGGCTTCGCCGACCTGCACCCCTTCGCGCCTGCCGCCGACGCCGCGGGCTACCGCGAGCTGGTCGACCAGCTGGAGGCGATGCTCGCCGAGGCCACGGGCTACGACCGGGTCTCGGTCCAGCCCAACGCCGGCTCCCAGGGCGAGCTCGCGGGCCTGCTGGCCATCCGCGGCTTCCACCACGCGGCCGGAGACACGGGGCGCGACGTCTGCCTGATCCCGTCGTCGGCGCACGGCACCAACGCGGCCTCGGCGGTGATGGCCGGGATGCGCGTGGTCGTCGTGCGCGCCGCGGACGACGGCTCGGTCGACCTCGACGACCTGCGCCGGCTGTGCGAGGAGCACCGCGAGGACCTCGCGGCGATCATGGTCACCTACCCCTCGACCCACGGCGTCTACGAGGACACGATCCGCGACCTCTGCGAGATCGTGCACGCGGCTGGTGGCCAGGTCTACGTCGACGGGGCGAACCTGAACGCCCTGCTCGGGTTCGCCCGCCCGGGGGAGCTCGGCGGCGACGTGTCCCACCTGAACCTTCACAAGACCTTCTGCATCCCGCACGGCGGTGGCGGGCCCGGAGTCGGGCCGGTCGCGGTGCGCGCCCACCTGGCGCCGTACCTCCCCTCGCATCTCCAGCACCCGGATCCCGAGCGCCGGACCGGGATCGGTGCCGTCAGCGCGGCGCCGTACGGCTCGGCGGGCATCCTGCCGATCTCGTGGGCCTACATCATGATGATGGGCGCCGAGGGCCTGCGGCGGGCGACCGCGACCGCGGTGCTCGCCGCCAACTACGTGGCGGCCCGGCTCGACGAGGCCTTCCCGGTGCTCTACCGCGGTGAGCGTGGCCTGGTCGCGCACGAGTGCATCCTCGACCTGCGCGAGATCACCCGCATCAGCGGCGTTACCGTCGACGATGTTGCCAAGCGGCTCATCGACTACGGATTCCATGCCCCGACGATGTCGTTCCCGGTCGCCGGCACCCTGATGATCGAGCCGACCGAATCCGAGGATCTGAGCGAACTCGATCGTTTCGTCGCCGCGATGACCGCCATCAAGGCCG
>NZ_DATAVI010000048.1:0-2596 GCF_036267815.1 Nocardioides sp.
CCAGCCGGCCTGCTACTACCACGCCGAGAACGATCAGGAGGACTTCCTGGTGCTCAGCGGCGAGTGCCTGCTGCTCATCGAGGGCCAGGAGAGGCCACTCAAGGCCTGGGACTTCGTCCACTGCCCGCCGTGGACCGAGCACGTCTTCGTCGGCGCGGGCGATGGGCCGTGCGCGGTACTGGCGGTGGGCAGCCGCACCGGCGACCAGACGATCTATCCCGTCTCAGAGGTGGCGCTCCGCCACCGCGCCGGGGTCAGTCGCGAGACCCGGGACCCGTCCACGGCCTATGCCGAGATCGCCGACGACGTCGAGACCCCGTACCAGGACGGCTGGCTACCCGAGGCGTAGATGGGCGAGTTCGACGCGCTGACGGTGCTGGTCACCGGGGCCAACACCGGGATCGGCCGCGCCACCACCGAGTCGCTGGCCTCCGGGGGTGCCACCGTGTACATGGCCTGCCGCAATCAGGCCAAGGCCGTGCCGGTGCGCGAGGAGATCGCCGCCGCGACGGGCAACGCCAACCTGCACCTGGTGACCCTCGACCTCGCCGATCTGGCGTCGGTGCGGGCGTGCGCCGACGCGTTCTGCCAGACCGGCGCGCCGCTGCACGTGCTCGTCAACAACGCCGGCCTGGCCGGCAAACGCGGCACGACCGCGGGCGGCTTCGAGCTGGCCTTCGGCACCAACCACGTCGGACCGTTCCTCCTCACCAACCTCCTGCTCGACCGCCTGCGCTCCAGTGCTCCCGCCCGCATCGTCACCGTCTCCTCCGAGGGCCACTACCGCGTCGACGGGATCGACTACGACGCGGTCCGCCGACCCACCCGCACCCGCACGGCGTTTCACGAGTACTGCGTGTCCAAGCTCGCCAACGTGCTCCATTCCCAGGAGTTGGCCCGGCGCCTGGACAGCTCAGGGGTGACGACGTACTCGCTGCACCCCGGCACGATCGCCTCCGACGTCTGGCGCGAGGTCCCCTGGCCGATCCGACCCCTCCTCAAGCTGCGCATGCGCTCACCGGAGGAGGGCGCTCAGACGTCGCTGTACTGCGCCACCTCGCCCGACGTTGCCGGCGAGTCCGGGCTCTACTACGACGACTGCCGGCGCAAGGAGCCCAGCCGCCACGCGACTCCAGAGGCCGGCGCCGAGCTGTGGGAGCGCAGCGAGGCCTGGGTCGGCTGACGCCGATCAGCCACCGTTGCCGTCAGGCAGCCGCCACCCCGGCGAGGCGGGCAGTCCAAGCGCCGCCTCCGGCCCCCATGAGCCCGGCTCGTAGGGCTGCAGCTCAGGGGGCTGCTCGATGACCGGCGCGCACACCTCCCACAGCCGCTCGATCTGCTCGGCGCGGGTGAAGAGCAGGCGTTGCCGCAGCATCACGTCGTGCAGGAGCCTCTCGTAGGCCTCCAGGCCGTCGGCACCGTCAAAGGCCTTGTCGACATCGAGGGTGAGCGCAGCGCGACCCAGGTCGAGCACCGGCCCGGGGACCTTGGTCTGGACCTCGACGCGGATCTGGGGATCGTCGGAGAGCTCGAACACAAGCTCTGAGGGCCGCTCGCAGTGCTCGGGCGTGTGCTCGGGGAACAGGCGCAGCGGCGCGTTGTCAAAGCCGATGGTCACCGTGCGCCGGCCCTCGGCCAGCGACTTGCCGGTCCGCAGGTAGAACGGGATCCCACTCCAGCGCCAGGTGTCGACCCAGACCTCGAGCGCGGCGAACGTCTCCACCTGAGAGTCGTCGGCGACGCCGTCCACGTCGCGGTACCCCTCGTACTGCCCGAACACCACCCGCGACCGATCAAGAGGGCGGATCGCGTCAAACAGCTTGGTCCGCTCGAGGTGCAGCCCCTCGGCGTCCACCCGGCTGGGCGGCTCCAGGGCGACGATCCCCAGGATCTGGAGCAGGTGGGTGACGACCATGTCGCGAAACGCTCCGGTCTGCTCGTAGAACCCGGACCGGCCCTGGATGTCCAGTGCCTCGGGCACGTCGATCTGGATGTAGGCGACGTGGTCGCGATTCCAGACGGGTTCGAACATCCCGTTGGCGAAGCGCAGGGCCAGGATGTTCTGGGCCGCCTCCTTGCCCAGGAAGTGGTCGATGCGGTAGATCGACTGCTCCTCGAGGACCTCGTGCAGCGTCGCGTTGAGCTCCTTGGCGCTGGCCTCGTCGTGTCCGAAGGGCTTTTCCACCACCAGCGAGCAGTTCTCGGCGATCCCGCTCTTGCCCAGCATCCGCACCATGTCCTGCATCGCGCTCGGCGGCACCGACAGATAGACGAGCCGCTCGCCCTCGGCCCCGATCTCCTTCTCGGCCTCCTTGACCGCCTGGGCCAGCTCGCTGCCGTCCTCGGCGCTGGAGGTCACAAAGCTCACGCGCGCCGCGAAGTCGTCCCAGTGCTCGTCGAGCTCGACCCGGCCGTACTGCTGCAGCGCCTCATTGACGTGCCGGCGAAAGTCATCGTCGGACCCCGGCGAGCGGCGCCCCGACCCGATGATCCGGAAGTCCTCGGGCATCAGGCCCTCGCGGAACAGGTGAAAGAAGCCGGGAAACAGCTTGCGCTTGGCCAGGTCGCCGGTCGCGCCGAAAATGACAAGCACGCG
>NZ_DATAVI010000049.1:0-16743 GCF_036267815.1 Nocardioides sp.
CCAGAATCACAGTTCGTCAACTCAAAAAAACCAACCACCCCACCACACCCAAAAACCATGCAGCAGGACGGACGGAGGTTTCAACATACAAACCAATTCATCGACAAACACACTGTTGAGTTCTCAAAAATCAGACGCACACCGGAGCGGCCTCGATCGAGGCAGACTCGGGGGCAACCTGACAAAACTTACCGGCCCACGCCCAGGAGCGTCAAATCGGATCCGGCTCGCCGCGCCCTGCTGGGGGCCCTCGTCGAGGGCCCTCCTGAGGCGCGAGGGGCAACTCTACCGACCCTGCTCCTCGGGTCCAAACCCCGTCACCCGCCGGGACCGCCCGCGCCCGCGCGGTACTGGAGGAACGACGGCACCGCGGCGGCCGCGAGCGCGACCAGCACGATCACGAGCACCCCGCCCGCGGCCGCCGTCAGGGCGGTCCCGAGTGCCGCTGCGGACCCGCCGTGTACGACATCTGCCACCCGAGGACCACCGGCGACGACGACGACGAACACTCCCTGGAGCCGGCCCCGCACGGCGTCGGTCGCCGCGCCCATGAGCATGCTCGACCGGAAGGCGGCTGAGGCCATGTCGGCCGCTCCGCCCACGGCGAGCGCCGCCACGGCTACCCCCAGCATGGTCTTGCGGGCGTGCGGAGCGAGCCCGACGGCGCCACCGAACGCCGTCATCGCCAGCCCCCACCCGACGATCGCGAGCACGACCGCCAGGCCCTGCCGGCGCACGCGTGAGAGCCAGCCGGAGAACACCCCGCCCAGCACGGCGCCCGCCGGGATGCCGGCGAACAGCAGGGCGAACGCCAGACCGCCCTGTGGCGGGCCGTGGAAGCTCTGGTGAGCGACCTGGGGGAACAGCGCTCTCGGCATGCCGAAGACCATCGCGATGATGTCGACCACGAAGCTCATCAGGAGCAGCCGATGGCCCCGCAGGTAGGCGAAGCCGTCGAGCACGGCGCGCAGGCCGGGAGCGTTGCCCGTGGCGCCCTCGATCCGAAGCCGGGGCAGCGCGATGACGGCCCATAGGGTCGCGAACAGGGTGCAGGTGTCGATCAGGTAGAGCGCGGAGTAGCCCAGCACCGGGATGAGCGCGCCGCCTACCAGGGGACCGGCGATCGCGCCGGCCTGCATCACGGTCGTGTTGAGCGCGTTGGCGGCGGGTAGCAGCTCGGGGGGCAACAGGCGCGGCAGAACCGCGCTGCGCGTCGGCTGGTTCACGGCGAAGAACGCCTGCTGGACCGCGAAGAGACTCAGCAGCAGCCACACGTTGTCCAGCCCGAGCGCCGCCTGCACCCAGAAGGCGGCGCTGGTCGCGATCAACCCGATCGTCGTGGCGCGCAGCAACGTCCGCCGGTCGAAGACGTCCGCCAGGGCTCCACCCCACAGGCCGAAGACCACCAGCGGCACCAGACCGAAGACGCCGGTGAGCCCGACGTAGGCCGACGAGCCGGTGATGGCATAGATCTGCGCGGGCACCGCGACGACGGTGAGCTGGGCTCCGACGACGGTGATGATGTTCGCCGACCAGAGACGGCGAAACGGCGGGACGGTGAGGGGGGTGGTGTCGGCCAGCAGCTCCCTCACCCCCACGACGTCGACCCTAGGGCCTGACCCCCCGCCGGGTGGCAGGGCGGTAGGCACTCACCGAGGGCTCTCCCGGGAGCCAGAACCGCCACGGGCGGTCAGGGGCCTCGCGGAGCCCGACGCGAGGTCCGGTGAGCACCTCGCGCACCGGTGGACCCGGCTCGAGGACGAGCGGCTCGCGGGTCAGGTCGTGGCCGTTCTGGTCACGACCGATCGACAGGGCCTGGCACAGCCGCGCCGGCCCGCGCGCCAGGTCGCGGTCGGTCCGAGCCGTGGCACGCCGCTCCCGGGCCACCTCCCTCCCGGCGACGATCGCACCCGCCCGGAGCAGCACCGCGCTCGCCGTCCTCTCCGGGCCGCACACGACGTTGCAGCAGAAGTGCATGCCGTAGGTGAAGTACACGTAGAGGTGCCCCGGCTCGCCGAACATCACCGCGTTGCGCGGCGTCCGTCCCCGCGCGGCGTGCGACCCCGGGTCGTTGGCGCCGTCGTAGGCCTCGACCTCGGTGATCCGACAGGCGACGGGCCCGTGCCGCAGCGTCGAGCCGAGCAGGCGGGGAGCCACCTCGAGCACCGGCCCGGCCAGCAGGGCCCTGAGGTCAGCCGAGCGTGGCACGGGCCGCCTCGACGCGGGTCGCCAGCTCGACGAGCTGCTCGCCGACGCGTTCGGGCGACGTACCACCCCGGCCGCTGCGCGAGGCCACCGAGCCCTCGACGGTGAGGACGTCGCGGACCGGCGGCGTCAGCGTCGGCGAGAGCTCGGCCAGCTGGTCGTCGGTCAGGTCGGGCAGGTCACAGCCGAGCTCCTCGCATCGGCGCACGGCGGCTCCCGCCACCTCGTGTGCCTCACGGAAGGGCATTCCCCCGCGGACGAGCCACTCCGCGAGGTCCGTGGCCAGCGAGAAGCCCTGGGGAGCGAGCTCGCGCATGCGGGCGGTGTCGAAGACCGTGGTCGCGACCATCCCCGTCAACGCCGGCAGAACGACGACCAAGGTGTCGACCGAGTCGAACACCGGTTCCTTGTCCTCCTGGAGATCGCGGTTGTAGGCCAGAGGGAGACCCTTGAGTGTGGCCAGCACCCCCGTAAGGCTCCCGATGAGACGGCCGGCCTTCCCCCGGGTCAGCTCGGCGATGTCGGGGTTCTTCTTCTGCGGCATGATGCTCGAGCCGGTGGAGTAGGCGTCGTCGAGGCGGGCGAAGCCGAACTCCGCCGTCGTCCAGATGACCAGCTCCTCCGCGAGCCGGCTGAGGTCGACCCCGGTCATCGCCGCGACGAACGCGAACTCCGCGACGAAGTCCCGCGCGGCTGTGCCGTCGATGGAGTTGGCGCTCGAGTCGGAGAAGCCGAGCTCGTGGGCGACCGTTCGCGGGTCGAGACCAAGGCTCGACCCGGCGAGAGCGCCCGACCCGTACGGCGAGTCCGCCGCGACGCGCGCGTCCCAGTCGCGCAGTCGCTCGACGTCGCGGACCAACGGCCAGGCGTGCGCCAGCAGGTGATGCGACAGCAGCACGGGCTGGGCGTGCTGGAGATGCGTCCGGCCGGGCATGACGGCGCCGAGGTGGTCCCGGGCGTGACCGGCCAACGCCTCGACGAGCTCCAGCAGGAGCGCCGACACCGTCCGCGCCTGGTCACGCAGGTAGGCCTTGAACAGCGTCGCCACCTGGTCGTTGCGGCTGCGGCCCGCCCTGAGCCGGCCACCCAGATCGGGTCCGAGCCGCTCGACCAGGAGCCTCTCGAGGGCTCCGTGGACGTCCTCGTCGGCGGGTTCGGGGTGGAGCGACCCCGCGTCGTACTCCTCGCTCAGCGCGGTCAGGCCGGCCAGCAGGGCGGCGTGGTCGTGGTCGGTCAGGAGGCCGGCGCGGTGCAGGGCGTTGGCATGGGCGGTCGAGCCCGCGACGTCGTAGGGCACCAGCCGCCAGTCGAAGTGGGTCGACCTCGAGAGCGCCTCGAGCTCCGGGGAGGGACCCCGGGAGAAGCGACCACCCCACAGGGAGCCTTCGTGCGTGCTCACCGACGAACCCCCAGCACCGCGTGGACAGCCGCCACCATGATCTCGGGCAGGTCGTCGGCGACCGCGCCGCCGGCCTCCCGGAGGTCCTCGGGACGCCACCACCGGGCCGCGAGCACGTTGCCGACCTCGGCCTCCTCGAGGTGCGCGAAGCTGACCTCGACGCCGCGATCGAGCAGCAGCCCGAAGAACGTCGAGTCGCTGCGGTACGGCGTGCCGCCCCAGCTGAAGTCGTAGCTGGACCGCAGGAACGGCTCGGTGAGCTCCGAGGCGGGGACGACGATTCCGGTCTCCTCGTGGAGCTCCCGCAGGGCGGCCTCCAGCAACGTCTCCCCCTCGTCGGCGGCGCCCCCGATGCTGCCCCACCGCAGGACACCCGGGTGAGCCGGGTCCTGGTCCTGAAGCAGCAGCACCTCACCGTCGACGTCGACCGGGAGGACTCGCGCGGTGGTACGACGGATCGGCTCGGTCACGGCCACCTTCCTAGCAGTTGGGGGTTCTTCGTCGCGCCAGCATGTGCCGGCTCGGCGACGTTTCGTGGGCACTCTGGTGCCGGGTCGGCGTCATAGCGGTGCACCTCGGGGCCGGGTTGGCGGTCAGTCGGTGCCGAACTCCATGGCGGCGTTGTCCAGTGCCTCGTCGTCACCGGCGTCCTCGCGGGCGGGGTTGGCGGCGATGCGTTGCGCTCCCCCGGCGGGCAGCTCCCCGAGCAGGATGCCGTGCTCGACCAGCACGGTGCCCTGGTCGAGCGGCTGACCGGCGTAGAGCTCGAGCTTGGACCGGGAGTCGGCGATGTCGAGGTTGCGCAGGGTGAGCTGCCCGATCCGGTCGGTGGGACCGAAGGCGGCGTTCTCGACGCGCTCCATGGAGAGCCTGTCCGGGTGGTAGGAGAAGGCCGGGCCGTCGGTGCGCAGGATCGTGTAGTCCTCGCCGCGTCGCAGCCGGACCGTCACCTCGCCGGTCACCACCGAGCCGACCCACCGCTGGAGCGACTCGCGCAGCATCAGTGCCTGGGGGTCCAGCCACCGTCCCTCGTAGAGCAGGCGGCCCAGCCTTCGGCCCTCGGCGTGGTAGCTGGCCAGGGTGTCCTCGTTGTGGATGGCATTGAGGAGCCGCTCGTAGGCGATGAAGAGCAGGGCCATCCCGGGCGCCTCGTAGACGCCTCGCGACTTGGCCTCGATGATGCGGTTCTCGATCTGGTCGCACATGCCCAGGCCGTGTCGGCCGCCGATGTCGTTGACCGCGCGGACGAGGCGCACCGGACCATCCGGACCGTCGTACGACGTGCCGTTGACCGCGGCCGGACGACCCGCGTCGAAGCGGATGGTCACGTCCTCGGGCTCGATGCTCACCGCGGGGTCCCAGAAGCGGACGCCCATGAGGGGCTCGACGGTCTCGAGCGAGACGTCCAGGTGCTCCAAGGTCTTCGCCTCGTGGGTGGCGCCCCAGATGTTGGCGTCGGTGGAGTAGGCCCTCTCCGCGCTGTCGCGGTAGGGCAGCCCCTGCGCGACCAGCCACTGACTCATCTCGTGGCGGCCGCCCAGCTCGCTGACGAACGCCGCGTCGAGCCAGGGCTTGTAGATGCGGAGGTCGGGGTTGGCCAACAGCCCGTAGCGATAGAAGCGCTCGATGTCGTTGCCCTTGAACGTCGACCCGTCCCCCCAGATGTCGACGCCGTCGTCGTGCATGGCGCGCACCAGCATGGTGCCGGTCACGGCGCGCCCCAGCGGTGTCGTGTTGAAGTACGCGCGGCCTCCCGAGCGCACGTGGAACGCACCGCAGGCCAGAGCGGCCAGGCCCTCCTCCACCAGGGGGCCCTTGCAGTCGACGTGACGAGCGAGCTCCGCGCCGTACTGGAGGGCGCGGTCGGGGACGCTGCCGATGTCGGGCTCGTCGTACTGGCCGATGTCGGCGGTGTAGGTGCACGGGATCGCACCCTTGGCGCGCATCCAGGCGACCGCGACGGAGGTGTCGAGACCGCCGGAGAAGGCGATGCCGACGCGCTGGCCGACGGGCAGGGAGGTCAGGACCTTGCTCACGTGGTGGCTTTCTGGGGTTGGGGAACGGGCGACGGGCGCGGGTCAGGGCGCCGGCTGCTGGGCCAGCGCCAGGAGTCGTCGGGCGATCTCCTCACCACCGGCCGGTCTGCGGCTCATGACCAGCACGGTGTCGTCGCCGGCGATCGTGCCGAGGACGTCGGCGTACTCGACCTTGTCCATGGCCGAGGCCAGGAACTGCGCGGCGCCTGGCGGGGTGCGCAGCACGACGAGGTTGGCGCTGGCATCCGCGCTCACCAACAGCTCGGCCAGCAGCCGTCCGAGCCGGTGACCCGCCGCCGCTGTCTCCCCCGGAGCAGCCGGGCGACGGTCGCCGCCCTCGGCCGGTACGGCGTACACCAGAGCGCCGGACTGGGCCCGCACCCGCACGGCGTCGAGCTCGACGAGGTCACGCGAGAGCGTCGCCTGGGTCACCTGCACGCCGCGACCCTCCAGCAGCTCGAGGAGCTCCGGCTGGGAGCGGACCTCGGTGCCGGAGAGCAGCTCGACGATGAGCTGGTGGCGGGAGTTCTTCGTCGTGGGACGGCGGGCCGAGTCGGTCATCAGACACCGTCGCTCTCGTCGCGCAGGAGCCAGGTGATGACGGCCTTCTGCGCGTGCCGGCGGTTCTCGGCCTCGTCCCACACGACGCTCTGCGGACCGTCGAGGACCTCGGAGTCGATCTCCTTGCCCCGGTACGCCGGCAGGCAGTGCATGACGATCGCGTCGCGGGCGGCGAGCCCGACGAGCTGCGAGGTGACGGTGTAGCCGGAGAACGCCGCCAACCGGTCGGCAGCCTCTTCCTCCTTGCCCATCGAGACCCAGGTGTCGGTGACGACGACATCGGCGCCGGACACGGCGGCCTGGACGTCGGCGGTCACCTCCGCGGTGGCTCCTGTCTCCTCACCGATCTCGCGCGCCCGGACGACGTACTGCTCCTCGGGCTGGTGTCCGTCGGGAGCCGCGATCCGCACGTGCAGCCCCGCGGTCGCGCCGGCCAGCAGCCAGGAGTTGCCCATGTTGCAGGCGCCGTCCCCGACGAAGGCCACGGTCAGCCCGGCGAGCTCGCCCTTGTGCTCGCGGATCGTGAGCAGGTCGGCCAGGAGCTGGCACGGGTGGAACTCGTCGGTCAGGGCGTTGATGACGGGCACCCCGGCATGCTCGGCCATCTCCTCCAGGGCACTGTGGGCGAAGGTGCGCCACACGATCACCGAGGCCTGCCGGCCCAGCACCCGCGCGACGTCGGCCACCGACTCCCGCTTGCCGATCCCGGCCAGTGAGCCGTCGACCTGCATCGGGTTGCCGCCCAGCTCGGCGATGCCCGCCGCGAAGGAGGCCTGCGTGCGCAGTGTCGGCTTGTCGTAGATCGTCGCGACGGTCCGCGGACCGGCCAGGCTCTGGGAGTCGTACGGCGCCTGCTTGAGCGAGGCGGCCAAGCTGAGCACCTCGTGCTGCTCGGCCGGCGACAGATCGTCGTCGCGCAGGAAGTGTCGGGTCATGCGGGGTCCCCCTGGTCCGATGCTGCGTCGGATGCTGCGTCGACTGCATCATCGATGATGCCGGGCCACGCGGCCAGGAACGTCTGGACATCCTCGTCCTCGATCACCAGCGGCGGGGCCAGGCGGAGGGTCGAGGGACCCGTGGCGTTGAGGATGAAGCCACGGGCGCGAGCGGCGACCACGGCCCGCGGCGCCTCGGCGTCGACATCGACGCCGACGAGCAGACCCCGGCCCCGCACGGCGGTGACCCGCTCGTGGTCGGCGAGGCCGGAGCGCAGGCGGTCCCCGACCGCGGCTACCCGCGCCAGCAGCCCGTCCGAGGCGATGGTGTCGAGGACGGCGAGCGCCGCCGCGCACGCCACGGGCCCGCCGCCGAAGGTCGTGCCGTGATGCCCCGGCTGGAGCAGGTCGCCGGCCGGTCCCACGCCGATGCACGCGCCGATGGGAAGCCCGCCGCCGAGGCCCTTGGCGAGGGTGACCACGTCGGGCGCGACGTCGGGGTCGTCGGCCGCACACAGCCAGCCGCCGGTCCGGCCGATGCCGGTCTGCACCTCGTCGAGCCAGAGCAGGGCGCCGTGAGCCGTGGTGATCCGGCGCGCCCGCGCAAGGTAGTCGGCGGGCGGCTCGACGACTCCCGCCTCGCCCTGGAGGGGCTCCAGCACGACCGCCGCGGTGTCGTCGGTCACGGCCGTCGCCAGCGCGGCGGCGTCGCCGTACGGCACGAAGGTGACGTCTCCGGGGAGTGGCTCGAAGGGCTCGCGATAGGCCGCCTTCGAGGTCAGGGCCAGTGCTCCCATCGTCCGCCCGTGGAAGGACCCCTCGGCAGCGACCAGGTGGGTCCGGCCGGTCCGCCGGGTGAGCTTGAGGGCGGCCTCGTTGGCCTCGGCGCCCGAGTTGGCGAAGAAGACCTTCCCCCGCGAGATGCCCGGCGTATCCGCACGCCCGACGACCAGGTCGAGCAGTCGCTCGGCCAAGGTGATCTGCGGCTCGGTCGCGAAGAAGTTCGAGACGTGGCCGAGCGTGGCGAGCTGACGGGAGACCGCCTCCACGACCGCGGGGTGTCCGTGTCCGAGCGCGTTGACGGCGATGCCGCCCAGCAGGTCGACGTACTCGCGACCGTCCTCGTCCCACACGTGGGCACCCTTGCCGCGGGTCAGCACGAGCTGGGGCGGCCCGAAGGTGTTCATGACGGCCGCGGCGTAGCGGGCTCGGCTGTCGGTCACGTCCTGGCCTTTCTGGTCTTGGTGGCGACCCCGGGAAGGACCTGGGTCCCGACGCCCTCGTCGGTGAAGAGCTCCAGCAGGACGGCGTGCGGCTCGCGGCCGTCGACGACCGTCGCCCTCGGCACACCACCGCGGACCGCCTGCAGACAGGCGCCCATCTTCGGCACCATGCCCGCGGCGAGCTCCGGCATCAGCTCGGCGAGCGCCTCGGGGCTGATCTCGCCGATCACGTCGTCGCTGGCCGGCCAGTCGCGGTAGAGGCCCTCGACGTCGGTGAGCACGAGCAGCTTCTCCGCTCCGAGGGCCACGGCGAGCGCGGCAGCCGCCGTGTCGGCGTTGACGTTGTGCACGACCCCGTCCTTGTCCGGAGCCACGCTGGAGATCACCGGGATGCGGCCCGCCTCGACCAGGTCGAGCACGGCCTCGGGCCGGACCTCGGCGACCTCGCCGACCAGGCCGAGGTCGACCTCCTCGCCGTCGACCACCGTGTTGGTGCGGCGTGCGGTGAACAGCCCGGCGTCCTCACCCGAGAGCCCGACCGCGAGCGGGCCGTGCTCGTTGACGAGCCCCACGAGCTCGCGCTGGACCTGCCCCACCAGCACCATCCGGACGACGTCCATCGCCGGCGGGGTCGTGACCCGTAGCCCCCCGCGGAACTCCGACTCGATGCCGAGCCGGTCGAGCATGGCGGAGATCTGCGGACCGCCCCCGTGCACGACGACGGGCTTGAAGCCGGCGAAGCGGAGGAACGCGACGTCCTCGGCGAAGGCCCTCTTCAGGGTGTCGTCGGTCATCGCGTTGCCGCCGTACTTCACCACCACGACCTTGCCGTGGTAGCGCTTGAGCCACGGCAGGGCACCGGCGAGGATGGCCGCCTTGGCGGGATCCGGGCCGGGTCCGGTGCCGGTCTCGGTCCCGAGCGCGGTCTGGAGCGCGGTCTCGTGCGTCGTCATGAGGAGTACGCCGAGTTCTCGTGGACGTAGGCATGGGTGAGGTCGTTGGTCCACACCGTGGCCCGCGCGTCGCCGGCCTTGAGGTCGACGGTCACCGTGACCTGGCGAGGCTTCAGATCCACCTCCGCGGGATCTGCGGCCGGAGCGGACCCCCGGCAGACCCAGACCCCGTTCATCGCGACATCGAGGTCGGCGGGGTCGAACGCCGCCGCCGTCGTGCCGATCGAGGCGAGCACCCGGCCCCAGTTGGGGTCGTTGCCGAACACGGCCGCCTTGAACAGGCTGCTCCGCGCGATCGACCGGGCCACCTCGACGGCGTCGTCGTCGTGGGCGGCGCCCAGGACGGTGATGGCGATCTCGTGGTCGGCGCCCTCGGCGTCGGCCAGCAGCTGCATGGCGAGGTCCGTGCAGGCCCTGGTGACGGCGTCGGCGAGGTCCGGGAAGCTCGGGCTGATGCCGCTGGCGCCGCTGGCCAGCAGCGTCACCGTGTCGTTGGTCGACATGCAGCCGTCGGAGTCGAGGCGGTCGAAGCTCACCCTGGTCGCGGCGCGCAGCGCCCCGTCGAGATCCTCGGCGGCGGCGACGGCGTCGGTGGTGAGGACGACGAGCATCGTGGCGAGCTGGGGCGCGAGCATGCCCGCTCCCTTGGCCATCCCCCCGACCGACCAGCCCGGACCCTCCACGACGACCTGCTTGGGCACGGTGTCGGTGGTCATGATGGCGTGCGCCGCATCCGCTCCGCCGTCCGCGCTCAGCGCGGCGTACGCCGCGTCGACGCCGGCCAGGACGCGGCCGCGGTCGTTGGCCAGCCCGATCAGCCCCGTGGAGCACACGACGACGTCGACGGCGCCCGCCCCGAGGTGGCTCGCCGCGCGCTCGGCCACGGCGTGGGTGGTCTGGAAGCCCTCGGCGCCGGTGTAGCAGTTGGCTCCCCCGGAGTTCAGCACCACGGCCCGGACCACGCCGTCCTTGGTCACCTCCTTGCTCCACAGCACGGGGTTCGCCTGGCAGCGGTTGGCGGTGAACACGCTCGCCGAGGTGTAGGTCGGCCCGTCGTTGACGACCAGGGCGAGGTCGGTGGCGCCGCTGCTCTTCAGACCGGCCACGACGCCCGCGCCGCGGAAGCCCCGCGGATGGGTGACGCTCACGGCGCGACCCCCACGAGCGGCAGGCCCAGCGTCTCGTCGAGACCCAGGGCGAGGTTCATCGACTGGACCGCAGCGCCGGCGGTCCCCTTGGTGAGGTTGTCGATCGCCCCGACCGCCACCAGCCGCCCGGCACTCGGGTCGACCGTGACCTGGAGCTGGCAGCAGTTGCTGCCGTGCACGGCCTTGGTGCGGGGCCAGGCGCCCTCGGGGAGCACCTGGACGAACGGCTCGGCGTCGTAGGCCTTGAGGTAGGCCTCGCGAACGTCGGTCACCGAGACTCCGGGAGCCAGGGGGGCCGAGCACGTCGCGAGGATGCCCCGGCTCATCGGCACCAAGAGGGGCGTGAAGCTGACCCGCACGGGCGCCGCGGTGAGGCGGGCGAGGTTCTGCACGATCTCCGGGACGTGGCGGTGACCGCCGCCCACGGCGTACGCCGACACGTCGCCCATCACCTCGCTGCCGAGCAGGTGCGGCTTCGCCGCCTTGCCGGCACCGCTGGTCCCCGAGGCGGCCACCACGACGACGTCGGGCTCGACCAGACCACCGCTCACGGCGGGCGCGAGGGACAGCGTGGTCACCGTCGGGTAGCACCCCGGGACGGCCACACGGCGCGCCCCACGCAGCTGGTCGCGCTGCCCGGGCAGCTCGGGGAGACCGTAGGGCCACGTGCCGGCGTGCTCGCCGCCGTAGAAGGCGGCCCACTGGGCCGGATCCGTGAGCCGGAAGTCGGCTCCGCAGTCGATCACCACGCTGGTCTCCGGCAGAGCCTGGGCCAGGGCCGCCGACTGGCCGTGCGGCAGCGCAAGGAAGACCACGTCGTGGCCGGCCAGCGCCTCCGGGGTCGTCGCGAGGAGCACGCGCTCGGTGAGGGGTGTCAGCTGGGGCTGACTGAGCCCGAGCCGCTCCCCCGCGCTGTCACCGGCGGTGAGCGCTCCCACCGCCACCCTCGGGTGCGCGAGCAGGAGCCGCAGGAGCTCGCCCCCGGCGTAGCCGCTGGCACCGGCCACGGCGACCTGGATGTCCGTCATGTGCATGATCATACATGGACATGCATGTTCACTCACCAGCGTGCCCACGAGCGACGCTGGTGGTGGCCGGGGAACGGCTGAGGGTCGCGACCGTCGGTCGTCGCGGCTAGGTTCGGAGCATGGCTCGACTGGACTTCCCGACGTACCTCCAGCACATCCGCGACGAGTCCCGGACCTTCCGCGACACGCTCGCCGGCTGTGACCCTGGCACGCCGGTGCCGTCCTGTCCGGACTGGAACGCCGCCGACCTGCTGTGGCACCTCGGTGAGGTGCAGCACTTCTGGACGTGGATGATCGCCAACCGTCCGAAGGGGCCCGACGACTACCCCGAGCCGGTCCGACCTCGTGACTACGCCGCGTTGCTGGCCTACTACGACGACCAGCTCGCCGGGCTGGTCGAGGCCCTCGGGTCGGCCGACCCCGAGGACCACGCCTGGACCTGGCACCCCGACCACAAGGACGTCGCGTTCATCTTCCGGCGACAGGCCCACGAGGCGCTGATCCACCGACGCGACGCCGAGCTCGCCGCCGGCACGGTCTCGCCGTTCCCGCCCGCGCTCGCCGCCGACGGAGTCGACGAGGTGCTCGACGTGATGTACGGCGGGTGCCCGTCGTGGGGTGAGTTCTCGCCGTTGCCCCACTACGTCCGGGTCGACCTGACCGACACCGGCGACCAGGTGTGGGTGCAGCTCGGCCACTTCCACGGCATCGACCCCGACGGCATCACCCACGACGAGGACGACCTCCACGTCGTGACCGACCCCGGCGTGGAGCCGGACGCCGTGATCTCGGGGACCGCCGAGGTGGTCGACGCCAGGATGTGGCGCCGCGCCGACGGCGCAGACACCCATCTCTCCGGCAGCCTCGAGATCGTCGACCGGTTCCGGGCGATCATCCACGAGCCGATCCAGTAGGCCGGCGCCACGCGCTACCGACCGTCGGGAGGCACCCTCCCCTCGGTCGGGGCCGGCTCCGCGAGCCAGTCTGCGAAGGACTCGAAGCCGAACGGGCGACCGAGGAAGTCCTCGACGAGGTCCGCGGCGTCCCGGCGCCCGCCGGGCACCAGGATGCGGTCGCGATAGCGGGCGGCGACCTGCGGCTCGAACATGTCGTTCGGGTCGAAGGCGGAGAACAGGTCCTTGGCGATCACCAGCGACCACATGTAGGTGTAGTAGCCGCTGGAGTAGCCGTCGAGGTGGCCGAAGCCGGCGTAGAAGTGCGTGTCGTCGAACGCCACGAGCATGGAGTACTCCGACTGGAGCCTCCGCGTCAGCGCGATGAGCGCGGCCCCGTCGGCGGGCACGTCCTCGTGGAACCGGTAGGCCAGCGCGGCGTAGAACATCTGCGTGCGGGCCCCCATTCCCTTCGCGAAGTCGTCGGCCTCGCGCATCCGTCGCACCAGGTCGGAGGGGATCGGGTCACCGGCCTCGTCGGTGGCGAAGCCCACGAGGACGTCGGTGTCCCACGCCCACTCCTCGAGCAGCTGGGAGGGCGCCTCGACGAAGTCCCACTCGGTGGCCACTCCGGCGAACCTCACCCACCGCTGCCCGCCGCCCAGCACGTGATGGATCAGGTGCCCGAACTCGTGGAAGAGCACCACGACGTCGCTGTGCTCCATCAGGCCCTCGGGGAAGTTGCAGACCAGGACGCCCTCCGGCAGCTGCTCCCCGACGACGCCGTCGGTCAGGGTGAACTGCGCGGCGTGGTTGAACTTGTTGGCCCGCGGGTGCAGGTCGAGGTGGATCCGACCGAGGTACCGCTCCCCCAGCGCCACGTCGTACGACGTGACGTCCTCGTGCCAGGTCGGAGTGTGGACCTCGGTCCACGTGAGCCCGAACAGCCGGGCGGTCACGTCGAGCAGCCCCTGCCGCACCCGCTCGAAGGTGAAGTAGCGGCGTACCTCCTGCGCGTCGACGGCGTGGCGCTCGCGGCGCAGGATCTCCAGGTAGCGCGTGGAGTCGGCCGGGTCGAGGACCTCCGCGTCGGGTCGGTCCTGGCGGATCCGGTCCAGGAGGAGGTCGCGGTCGCGGATGGCCGAGGCCTCGGCGGCCTTGCTGATCTTGTCGATGAACGATCCGATGGCCTCACCGGTCTGGATCATCTTCGTCTCGGCGTCGTACGCCGCCCACCCGTCGTAGCCCAGGAGGGTCGCCAGCTCCTGGCGCACGGCGAGCAGCTCCACCAGAACCGCGTCGTTGGCCGGCCAGCCCTGGTTGTTGAACGCCTTGTGCACCGCGACCCGCGCGTCGCGATCGGTGGCGAACTGGAGCATCGGGAAGACGTCGGGGTACTCCAGGGTGAGCTCGACGAGACCGTCCTCGCCCCATGGGTGGCGCTCGACCCAGTCCGCGGGGAGCCCGTCGAGCTGGTCCCGTCGCACCTTCACCGTCGTGCTGTCGTCGCGGATGTTGCGCTGGAAGGTCTGGCCGAGCTCGGTCAGGCGCTCGTTGAGGTGCCTCACGCGGTCACGCACGGCGGCGTCGCGGTCGACGCCGGCCCGACGGAAGTCGCGCAGCGCGAAGTTGCGGACGCGCTCGGCGTCGTCGTCGAGCCCGGACACGCGCTCCTCGGCGTCGTCGACCACCATCAGGTCATAGAGCTCGCGGTCCAGCGAGAGGTCGGTGACCAGCTTGGAGCCCTCGACCTCGGCTCGCTCGGCCTGCTCGCGGATCTCGGCATCGGGGTGGACCTGCTGGAACAGGCCGGCCGCGGACAGGGCGTTGGCAACGGCGACGCTGACGAGGTTCCAGCGGTCGAGCAGGTCGGCCGCACGCCGTGGCCGCTCCGCCTTGACGGCCTCGACCAGGTCGCGAGCGCGGGCCAGCTCGTCGGTCGTGCGCGTGGTCAGCCAGGCCGACCAGGCCTCGGTCCCGGCGTCGGCGGCGGGCATGGTCAACGGCGCGAGATCAGTCACCTGGCGAACTTTAACGCTGACGCGATCTCGGTGCCGCCGGGTCAGCGTTGGACGGCGCCCACGGCCGAGGTGGCGGAGGCGACCGCTGCGTCGCGGGCTGCCGCGGTGTCGGTCTCGGTGAGCGTGCGGTCCGTCGCGCGGAACCGGAGCGCGAACGACAGGGACTTGCGACCCTCGCCGACCTGGGGCCCGGTGTAGACGTCGAAGAGCCTGATCGACTCCAGCAGCGGGCCCGCTCCCGCGCGCAGGGCTGCCTCCACGGCGGCTGCGGGCACCTCCGCGTCCACCTCGAGCGAGACGTCCTCCTTGGCCAGAGGCTGCGGCGAGAACGCCGGGGCCGAGACGACGTCGGGTGACCGGCTCATCAACGCGTCGAGGTCGATCTCGAGAGCGGCGGTGCCCCTAGGCAGGCCGAACGACTCGCACACGCGGGGGTGCAGCTCGCCGGCGTGACCCAGCTCGACGTCACCCACGAGCACCAGCGCGCACCGGCGCGGGTGCCACGGCATCCGCTCGGTCTGCTCGACTCGGACCTCGACGGCGAGCTCGCGACCCAGCTCGCGCACCAGCTCGATCGCGTCGGACCAGTCCGCGGTGCGTCCGCGACCCCACCAGCCCGCCGCGTCACGCTCGCCTGCCAGCACGGTGGCCAGGAACAGCGGCTGGTCGGGGATGGTGTCGAACAGCTTGTCCAGCTCGGCGGACGTCGGTCGCCACTCGACGCCGTACACCGGCGCGGGCCCGCGGTCGGCCGGGAAGGCCACGGTCGCGGTCTCGAAGAGCGCCACCCCCGTCTGCCCGAGCCCGAGGTTGCGTGCGGCGGCCTCCAGGACTCCCGGCAGCAGCGTGGTGGTGTAGAGCGGACTGGTCTGCGAGAGCGGGTTGGAGAGCCGGACGGCGTGCCGCAGCACATCGTCGTCGGCCAGGCCCAGAGCGTCGAAGACCTCCTCGCCGACGAACGGGAAGCTGACCACCTCGACGCACCCCAGTGCCGCCATGGTCCGGCCGATCCGGCGCCGCAGACGCTGCTCCCGGGTCAGTCCACGCCCGACCGGCGGGACCGGGACGATCGAGGGCACCTGGTCGTAGCCGACGACCCGGACGACCTCCTCGACCAGGTCGTAGGGATCGGTCAGGTCGGGCCGCCAGGGTGGTGGGAGAACGGCTAGCGTGCCCTCGCCGGAGACCTCCGCGCCGATCGCCCTCAGGTCGGCGACGACCACGTCCGCCGCGATCGCCAGACCGGCGACCTGACCCGGCAGCCGGACGTCGAGGCCGATCGGCGTCGGCTCCGGCGGGGTCCCGACCACGCTCACACCCGGCGACGCCGTGCCGCCTCCGTGGGTGGTCAGCAGCTCGACGACGCGGTCGGCGGCCATCTCGCAGATCGTCGGGTCCACTCCGCGCTCGTTGCGCTTGCCGGCCTCGGAGGTCAGCTTGTGGCGCCTGCCGGTGCGGAACATCGAGACCGGGTCCCAGTGGGCGGCCTCGACGACCACCGTCGTGGTCTCCGCCGAGATCTCGGTCGTCTGGCCGCCCATCACGCCGCCCAGGCCGATGGCACCGGAGTCGTCGCAGACGACGAGGTCCTCGGTCGACAGCTCGCGGTCGACGCCGTCCAGCGTGGTGAGGCGCTCCTCGGGGGCCGCGCGGCGCACGATCAGCGGGCCCCGCAGCCGGTCGCCGTCGTAGGCGTGGATCGGTCGCCCGGTCTCGAGCATGACGTAGTTGGTGACGTCGACGGCGAGCGAGATCGAACGCATGCCGCACTGCCGCAACCGCTTGACCATCCAGTCCGGCGAGGGGGCTGCCGGGTCGAGTCCGGTCAGCGCACGCGCGGAGAACCGGTCGCAGCCGACGGGGTCGTCGACCGATACCGGGTAGGCGCGGCCGTCCGGCTCGGGCAGCTCAGCCGCGATGTCGGTGAACGCGACGTCGAGCGCGGCCGCCGTCTCGCGAGCCAGCCCGCGGATCGAGAGGCAATAGCCGCGATCGGTCGTGATCGCGACATCGAGCACCGCGTCGCGCAGACCGAGCACGTCGAGCGCATCGTCGCCTGGCTTGGCCGCATCGGCGGGCAGCACGAGGATGCCGTCGTGCTCGTCGCCGATCCCGAGCTCGCGTACCGAGCAGATCATGCCGTCGGAGATGTGCCCGTACGTCTTGCGCGCGCTGATCGCGAAGCCGCCCGGCAGCACCGCGCCGGGCAGCGACACCACGACGAGGTCGTCGACGGCGAAGTTGTGCGCGCCGCAGACGATGCCGCGGGGTTCGACGCCGGCGTTGAGGGGGCCGACGTCCACCTGGCACCAGCGGATCGTCTTGCCGTTCTTCTGCGGTT
>NZ_DATAVI010000050.1:0-6010 GCF_036267815.1 Nocardioides sp.
GAAGGCCCCCTCGGCCATGTAGACGATGTCGGACATGACGGCCACGCTCGCGCCGAGGCCGACCGCGGGCCCGTTGACCGCCGCGATCACCGGCAGGTGGAAGCGCAGCATCTCGGTGACCATCCGCCCGGCCTCGCGGAACCCCGACCGACGGTGGTCGAAGTTCTTCACCGTCTCGAGGAAGCCGGGGACATCGCCGCCGGCGCTGAAGGCGCGCCCTGCGCCGGTCAGCACGACGGCGCGCGCCTCCCAGTCCCCACTGAGCTGCTGCCACACCGAGGCCAGGGCGCTGTGCAGGTCGTCGGACATGGCGTTCAGGCTGTCCGGCTTGTTGAGCGTCAGGACGCGAACCGGTCCGTCCTTCTCGAGCTTGAGGATGGGCTCTTCTGCGGACATCGGCGGAGGTCCTTCCCTATCGGTGGTGTCGTCGGTTGGGGCGTGGTCAACGGCCGCGGAACTGCGGGGGCCGGCGCTCGAAGAACGAGGCCCTCCCCTCGGCCGCATCCTCGGTTCCGGTCGCCAGGCCCTGGGCCATGCGCTCGGCGAAGAGTGTGGAGGCGATGTCGTGCTCGAATGCCGCGCCGAGCATCTGCTTGGTGAGCGCCAGGGTGGCCGTGGGCAGCGCCGCCAGCTCGGCGGCAGCCGACGATGCCGTGCTCTCCAGCGCGCTCGGGGCCACGGCCACGGCGATCATCCCGATAGCCGCAGCCTCGCCGCCGGACAGTGGCCGACCGCGCATCAGGAAGTCCTTCGTGCGGGCGATACCGATCAACCGCGGCAGGAGGTTGACGACCGCGCCGTCCGGGACGAGGCCGCGCTGCACGAACGCAGGGATGAAGCGGGCGTCCTCGGCGGCCACGCAGACGTCGGCGGCCAGCGCCAGGGTCAGCCCGATCCCCGCAGCGGCGCCGTGGACCGCCGCCACCACCGGAACGGGGCAGTCCAACATCGACGTGACCAACCGCTGGGTCGACGCTCGCATGACGCGGGTCGTCTCCATCCCGGGCCCGCTGGGCGCGGAGTCCTGGAGGTCGGCTCCGGCGCAGAAGCCGGGCCCCGCGCCGTCGAGCAGGATCGCGCGATGACCGGAGGCCTCGGCTCCGTCGAAGACATCGAGGAGCCGGTCGCGCAGGGCGGGGTTGATCGCGTTGCGCTTGGCCGGCCGGTTCAGCGTGACCCGCAGCACGTCGCCCTCGACGCGGGTCGCGAGCGGCTCGTCCTGGACGGTCGACCCGAGCATCAGGCCACTCGCTCGAACAGCATGGACATCCCTTGACCGCCCCCGATGCACTGAGTGACCAGGCCGAGCTCGCCGTCCCGGCTCTGGAGCGCGTTCAGCAGGGTCGTGACCATCCGCACCCCGGTCATGCCGAATGGATGACCCAGCGCGATGGCACCACCGAAGGGGTTCAGCTGCGCCTCGATGTCGACGCCGAGCTCGCGGCACACCGGGATCACCTGCGCGGCGAAGGCCTCGTTCAGCTCGACGACGTCGAGGTCGCGCACGCTTGTCCCGGTGCGCGACAGCAGGCCCCGGGTGGCCTCGATCGGGCCGAGACCCATCAGCTCCGGCTCGAGCCCGGTCACGTTGCTCCCCAACACGCGTGCGCGCGGCGTGAGACCGAGCTCGGCAGCCCGGTCGGACGACATCACGATCGCCGCCGCCGCGCCGTCGTTGATCGGGCAGGCGTTGCCCGCGGTCACGAGACCGTCGTCGAGGATGGGCTTGAGAGCCGCCAGGGTCTCCATCGACGTTCCGGGACGAGGCCCGTCGTCGTGGTCCATCGTGCCCGTCCGGGTCTCGATGGGGAGGGTCTCGCGGGCGAAGGTGCCGTCGTCGCCAGCGGCCAGGGCCCGGGTGTGCGAGCGGACGGCGATCTCGTCCATCTCGTCGCGGGTGATGCCGTGGATCGTGGCCACGCGCTCGGCGGTCTCGAGCATCGGCATGTACATCTGGTTCACGAAGTCCGGTCGGCCCTGGTCGATCATCCGGGGATTGAGGTCCTCGGGCTCGAACGCCCGCCCGCGACGGGTCACGCTCTCCACCCCCACCACGACGAAGACGTCTCCCTCGTCGGCCTGGATCGCGTGGTGTGCCATCCGGAGGGCCTGGAGCGACGAGGCGCAGAAGCGATTGACGGTGGTGCCCGGGACCGTGCTCGGGAGGCCCGCCAGCTGCCCGACGATGCGCCCGAGGTTGTAGGCCTGCTCCCCTACGGCCACCGAGACTCCACAGATCACGTCGTCGACCTGCTCGGGCGGCAGCGCCGGGTTGCGGTCTAGCAGCGCCTTCACCACGGTGGCCGCCAGGTCGTCAGGACGGACGTCGACTAGGCTTCCCTTGAAGGCGCGGCCGATCGGCGATCGGAGCGCGTCGATGATGACGGTGTCGGTCATGGGGCCACCTCCTGGGGTTCGGTGGAGAGGCTCGCGGCGACCACCTCGGGGATGCGCCGGCGGAGGACCTTCCCCGACGGGTTGCGTGGGATGGCGTCCACGAAGGCCACGGACACCGGGCGCTTGTAGCGCGACATCCGCTCCCTGCACCAGTCGAGGAGCTGCTGGGCCTCCAGCTGCGATCCGGGACGGCGTACGACGGCGACGGCGGGACGCTCCTGCGACGAGGCGTCGGTCACGCGGTACACCCCGCAGTCCTCCACGTCGGGATGGCTGAACAAGGTCTTCTCGATCTCGACCGGCGACACCGAGAAGCCCGAGACCTTGATCATCTCCTTGCTGCGGTCGACCAGGTACAGGAAGCCGTCCCCGTCGACGAAGCCGATGTCACCCGTGCGGACCCAGCCGTCGACGAAGACGTCCGCGTTCGACTCCTCCGGCAGGTATCCCAGCATCGTCTGCGAGGAGCGCACCCAGAGCTCACCCGGAGCGTGCGGGGGTACGTCGCGCCCGTCCTCCCCGACGAAGCGATAGGTGCCGTCCGGCGTCATCAGTCCGGGAGAGTCGAGGCGCCAGCGGGCCGGCTCGGTCACCGGGTTGGCGGCGAGCTGGCCGTGCTCGCTGGTGCCGTACACGTGGAGCCAGCGCACGCCGGTACGACGCGTCACGGTCTCCGCGACGTCCTTGCTGATGGGCGTCGCTCCCCACACGAGATAGCGCAACGACGAGAGGTCGAACCTCTCCAGATCGGGATGAGCGGCCATCGCCACCGCGATCGGCGCCGCGGCCATGCCCACCGTGATCCGGCTCTCCTCCACGTCGTGGAGCATGACGTCGAGGTTGAACCGCTGGAAGAAGGAGATCCTGGACTGGGTGGAGAAGCTGCTCAGCATCGTCGACATGCCGAAGATCGTGCAGGCCGGCAGGAAGAACTGGACCCGGTCGTCACCGTTGAGCCCGGCCTGCCAGATCCACTCGTGGACGATGGCGGACATCGAGCGATGACTGTGCCGGACGGCCTTGGGCAGCCCCGTCGTGCCCGAGCTCAAGAACAGGAAGGCCTCCTGCTCGTCGTCGACGACGACGCTGACCGGGTCGGCGCTTCGCTGGTCGATGAGGTCGGCGATGTCGGTCCAACCCTGCGGCGCGTCGTGGTCAACGCACAGACGCAGGGCCGGAGAGTCGTACGCCGTCAGCGTGGTGGCGCTGAGGGTCTCGGCCACGACCACGTCAGGTGCCGTCAGCCCGAGCACGTGCTCGAGCTCGGAGAGGGTCCACGTGGCCATCGGCGTGACGACCGCGGCGCCGGTCTTGAGCACGGCGTGAGTCGCGACGATCCACTCAGGGCGGTTGGAGATCACCACGGCGCCGCGCCGGCCCGGGCCGAGGCCCGCCTCGACGAGCCGATGGGCGAGGGCGTTGGCCCGCTCCTCCAGCTCGAGGTAGGTGTGCTCGCGTCCTTGGAACGACAGGGCGACGCGGTCGGGATGCTCCTGCGCCGCGATCCGCAGGAACCGGTGCAGCATGCGCGAGTCGCGCAGATCCGTCAGCGATGCGGCGGTCACCGGGCACCCTTCGGCACGATCTCCCCCTGAGGCGTCATCAGCACCTCGCGGGCATCCTGCCCGTCGACCAGCGTCCACATCCGGGCCGCGAGCTCCTGGGGGTCGAGCTGGCCGGGCTCGGGGGTCGCGGTCGCGATCATCCCGGCCACCGTGTAGAAGGCCGCGTGCGCGCCGGTGCCGCTCAGCGCGGCGCTCAGCGTCAGCGCATAGTTCCGCAGGCCGGCCATCGCCATCCCGAGGTTGCCGAAGTCGCGCAGCGGCAGTCGAGCGGACCCGCCGCCCACGAACACCAGCGTCCCCGAGCCGCGCCGGGCCATCGGGCCCGCGAGCGCCGCCCCGACCGCCACGGCGCCCAGCACGAGCAGCTCGAGGTTGTGGCGCACGTTGGCCACCGTCGCGTCGAGGACGTCGACGAGGTCGCCACTGCGTCCACCGGGCTGGAAGATGCAGGCGTCCAACGGCGTCTCGCGATCGAGGTCCTCGACCAGGGCTGTCAGTGCGGCGTGGTCGGTGATGTCGGCAGGATGCACCTCAGCCTCGGCACCCTCCGCCGCGAGCACGTCGCGAAGCCCCTCCAGCCGCTCCTGGCTGCGCCCGAGCAGGTGGACGCGATAGCCCTCGGCGCCGAACCGTCGAGCGCTCGCGAGCGAGAGCCCGGGGCCGGCGCCCACGATGAGCAACTCTCTGCCCACGGTCCCTCCTGGGATGATTGAATGCGAAAATGTATATCTTTGGCCAACGTACGCGGGCGGTCCGCCCGGGTCAAGGGACCGTGGGCAGCATCCCGCGCACCGGGCTGGTGGGCGCCGCGCCCTCGAGGACGACGGTGCGCGAGGCGAACAGCCAGCGCTCGCCGACGCGGACGAGGGTGTCGCGGTAGACCCCCCAGTGATCGGGCCCCTGCGCCGAGAATGCGGCGAAGTAGCTCACGGCGCGGGCGCGGTCCTCGGACTCGACCTCGACGAAGACCGATGAGGTGTGGTGGCGGATCCGGCCGAAGCTCTCGGCGCCCGCGAACACCGCCTTGAGCTCCTCCACCTTCCCCCGGATCTCGTCGCGCCCCTCGGCCACGACGCCGCCGCCCATGTCGTAGCGCGTGTCGAAGGTGAACAACTGGGAGAGCTCGACGGCACGCCCGCTGTCAACGTGCCGGGTGTACTTGCTCAGGGTGTCGAGGATCGCGGCCCGCGCCCTCGTCTCGTCAGCATCCATGCTCGTCCCCTCCCGCTCGGTCGGCGCCGGCCTCAGCGCCGGCCTGGTCCTGCTCCTCATTCGAGGGTAGTCCATATCATTTAACTCTTTTAGCGCCGGTCAGAGCCACCACCGAGGTCAGCGCCAATGACACCAGCACCAGGCAGAACGAGATCGCCGTCGGGCGGAGCCCGATGTGCGTCGCGAGCACCCCGGCAGCCAGCGTGGGGACGCTCAGGCTCAGGTAGTTCACCACGTTGAGCGCCGACATCAGCTCAGCGCGACGACCGGCCGGCGCCAGGTCGGCCAGCACTCGGACCGTCCCGAGATAGACCGCGCCGTACCCGCCTCCGGCCAGGGCAGTGCCGAGGAAGAAGGCGGTCGTGCTGCTGGCCACCAGGGACAGGGCGAGGACGCCGAGCCCCGCCGCGAGGACGCAGGAGCCCGCGACCACCACTCGCGGCGCTCGGGCGAGGGCGGGCATGGCCAGGCTGGCCGCGATGGCCGCGGCCTGCAGCGTCAGGATGGCGAAGCCGGAGATCGCCCGGTTCGCGTGACCGAGGATCTGAACGGCGACCGACCCCGAGAGCGAGTTGTAGAAGCCGCCCATCGCCGCGGAGGCCACCACGCCAGGCACCAGCAGCGCGAAGCTGCGGCGGGCTGCCGGCGGAACGCCCAGCCGCGGCCGCACCGAGAGCGTGTCGTCCCGGCTCCGCGCGGCCGGCTCGATGCGGACCGCGACGGCCACGGCCAGGACGACGAACAGCACCGCCAGCAGCACGTAGACGGCGACGCGTGGGGCGGGCAGGAACTGGACCATCAGACCCGAGATCGCCGCACCGAGCCCGATCCCGATG
>NZ_DATAVI010000051.1:0-59475 GCF_036267815.1 Nocardioides sp.
CTGCTGACCTGAGCCCACGTCGTCCTCGCCAAGGAGTGCCTTGTCCCGCGTCCAGCACGTTCTCTTCCACGCCGACGGCGTGCTCCAAGACGTCCCGGGCGGCTGGTATGCCGCGATGGAGGCACACCTGGGAGACCGGGCGCGCGAGTTCCTGGAGGCGACGTGGAGCGACGAGCTGCCGGCCCTGGCCGGCCAGGCCGACTACCTCCCGCTGCTGGCGGCAGCCCTGGCCGAGTACGGCGCCACGACGAGCTGCTACTCCTACGAGCTCGGCGTCGCCAAGCCGAGTCCGGGACACGTCACGCGGGCCGCGGCCAAGATCGGCGCCGCTCCGGAAGCGATCCTCTTCGTCGACGACATTGCGGCGAACGTCGAGGGGGCTCGCTCGGCGGGCCTGGCATCGGAGCAGTGGGACTTCGAACAGGGTCTCGGCCGGCTCCTGGCGCTGCTCTCCCAGCACGGGATCGCCGTGAGCCTGGCGCAGCGGTCGTGAGGGCCGTCCCCACGGGGCTCGGAGTCTGAACGCCGGGGAAACCTTCGATGACCACTTGGTCGTGCCCGATGCCGAGGGTCTCGGCGACCTGCGATCATGCGCCCATGACCAGCATCGGAGCGGTGTTCGCCAACGCCAAGGAGCCACGTGAGGTCGCTGCCGGGGACACGATCTTCGCCGAGGGCGAGACGGGCCACGAGATGTTCGGGGTGATCTCGGGCGCTGTCGAGCTGCGCAAGGGCGATCACACGGTGCGGGTGCTGGAGCCCGGCGAGACGTTCGGGGAGATGGCGATCGTGAGCGATGCGCCCCGCAGCCTGAGCGCGATCGCGACCGAGTCGTCACAGCTGGCCGTGATCGACGAGCGGACCTTCCTCTTCCTGGTCCACGAGACCCCGATGTTCGCGATCCAGGTGATGCGCTCCCTGGCCGAACGCGTCCGCGAGCACGACGCTCTCTGAGAGCACCGGGACCCGGCGGGTCCGACCGCCCGGTTCAGCCGACGAAGTCCTGGATGGCGTACGTCGCGCCGTGGCCCAGCCGCGCGCCCGCGACGCCGATCCGGGTGAAGGCCGGGTCGAGCAGGTTGTGCCGGTGTGGCGGATCGCTCATCCAGCCGCGGACCACCGACCGCGGCGTGTCGTAGTTCCACGCGATGTTCTCCCCGGCCGTGTGGGCGCTGCTCCCGCAGTGGAGGAGCCGACCGAGGGACGAGTGGTGGACCAGCAGCTGGATCCGGGCCATGTGTCGAGCCCAGGGTGCCGCGAACCGGCGCGGGCACCTCGCGGCCCTCAGCGGCTTCACGCCGTGCGCCGTCCGGCGCGCGTTCGTCAGGGCGATCACCTTGGCCTCCCACGCGCGGGGGCGCAGGTGGACGGTCGCTGCCCTGGGTGAGGCGACGGCCGTCGGCTCGTCGAGATGGTCATGAACGGTCTGGGCCTGCGCCGCCGTGACCGGCAGCGCGAGAGCGGTGAGCACAGCGACGGCGAGAAGGGGGCTTCGCATGCGACGCCACTGTGCCACGGGGGGCAGGATGAGTCAGTGGCCCTCGAACCCGATACCAAGGACTGGACGTGGGTCCTGGACCGCCCGTGCGACGAGTGCGGGTTCGAGGCGGGGGCCTTCGAGCGGCCGGCCATCCCCAGGTCGTTGCGCAGCAACGCCCAGGTCTGGCTGACCCTGCTGGCCGACCCGAGCGTCGGCGAGCGCATCCGGCCGGACCGCTGGTCGACCCTGGAGTACGCCTGCCACGTGCACGACGTCCATCAGGTCTACCACGACCGGGTCACGCTGATGCTCGTCGAGGACGACCCCGAGTTCGCGGACTGGGACCAGGACCGCGCCGCGGCCGAGGGCCGCTACTCCGAGCAGCTGGCTGGCATCGTCGGGCCCAGCCTGGTGACCGCCGCCTACGCGATGGCCGACCTCTACGCCGCGGTCCCACCGCTGTCCTGGCGACGGCCGGGCCGGCGCAGCAACGGCAGCCGGTTCACCATCGAGACCCTGGCCCGCTACCAGCTCCACGACGTCGTCCACCACCTCCACGACGTGCGCCATGCCGCGCGGGCCGCGACCATCCGGGCCTACGACGCCGACGCCTCGGGCTACCGGGAGGCGACGGCGGCGCTGCCACCGCCGATCGCCGCCGCCGTCGGGCGCTACGTCGGCATGCTCGGCCCCGGCGCCCGGGTGCTGGAGGTCGGCAGTGGCTCCGGTCGGGACGCGCTGGCCCTGGAGGAGGCCGGGCTCTCGGTGCGCCGGACCGACATCACCCCGGCGTTCGTCCGGATGCTGCGCGACTCGGGTCATGCCGCCGACCAGCTCGACCCGCTGCACGACGACCTCGCCGACCCGGCCGCACCCGGCACGGCGTACGACGGGGTCTGGGCCGACGCGAGCCTGCTGCACGTCGACCGGGACGACCTGCCGGCCGTGCTCGCCCGCCTGGGGGCGGCCACCAAGCCCGGCGGAGCGCTGTTCGTCTCGGTCAAGGAGGGCGACGGCGAGGGGTGGTCGGTGCACGGCAACGTGACGGCACCGCGGTTCTTCACCTTCTGGCGGGCCGAGCCGCTGCGGTCGATCCTCGAGGCCGCCGGCTGGCAGGTGCACGACGTGATGTCCGGCGAGGGTCGCGAGGGCGAGCCCTGGCTCGAGGTGCTGGCCCGGCGAGCCTGACCGGTCGGCCCGACCGCCAGCCCGGGCGATGTGCCTTGGTGCGGCGGAGGATGATGCTCCGGTGAGGCACACCGAGTTCTGGAGCCGGATGGAGGCCGCCCTCGGGCCGGCATACGCCCGGGCCTGGGCCGGCCGGTACGTCATCGCCGAGCTCGGCGAGCGCACGGCCCAGGCCGCCCTCGACGCGGGCGAGCCGCCGAAGGCCGTCTGGGCGGCGGTCTGGCGCACCCTCGGGCTCCCCGCCTCCGAGCGCTGACCACGAGCGCGGCACCGAGCGACGACCGGGGACCGACCCCGACCGAAGTCTGGCCTTGCCGTCCGGCACCGTCGGGCATAAGGTCCCGAAGCAGATGTAAATCGTTTTGCATCCACCGCCGCCGCACCGCGGCGAGGGGGTCGGCAACGGGATCGGTCGCGAGGAGCCGTGATGAGCAACGAGGTGAGCAACGAGACGGGGAGCACGTCCGGCGTCAACCGGAGGAACCTCCTGCTGGGTGGCGGCGCGGGTGTGGTCGGGGCCCTGTCGGGTCTCGCATGGGAGCCGGCGGACGCGGTACCGGCCGCCCACGAGGAAGCCAGGACCAGGCTGGGCTGGCACGTTCCGGCGCTCTGGAAGGCCGCCGCGCGTCGTAGCGGGATCCTGTACGGGTCGTCGATCGCGACCTGGCAGATCGAGGACGACGCGACCGGCAAGATCACCGACCACGGCTACGCCAAGCTCCATCCGCACCATGCGGCGTTGCTGTTCCCCGAGGACGACCTGCTGTGGTGGCGTCTGCGGCCTACCCCGACCTCCGGCCTCGACTTCACCCACCCCGACCGCATCTACGCCTTCGCCGAGAAGCATCGCCAGCTGGTCTACGCAGGCCCAGGCCTCGTCTGGGACGACGGCTTCGGCGACGGCTGGACCGACGACGACCTCTGGAACATCAGCGAGAAGCGCGCGCGGCACCTGCTCTACGGGACGCTCCGCGCGGTGATGAAGCGCTACAAGGGTCGGACAGCGGTCTGGCCGGTCGTCAACGAGGCGATCGTCAACGGCACGGACCAGGGCCACCGCGGCCTCCGCAAGGACGTTCCGTGGTTCAACACGATCGGTCCGGGGTACGTCGCGCACGCCTTCCACGAGGCGCGCGAGGCCGACCCCCACGGCATGCTGCTTCTCAACGACTTCGGCTACGAGACGGTCAGCGTCTACGGCGACCGGCCGATCGACAAGATGCGGGCGACGTTGAAGGTCATCGACGACCTTCAGAAGGACGGCGTGCCGCTCGACGCGTTCGGTGTCCAGGCTCACCTGGCGGCCCAGAGCTTCCATCGCCTCTTCGACGCCAAGCAGTACCGCCACTTCCTGCGCGAGCTCGGAGCGCGGGGCCTGCACGTGCTCATCACCGAGATGGACGTGCTGGACGACGGGCTGCCCAAGGCGCCACACCGTCGCGACCGGATGATCGCGGACGTCTATCGCCGCTACCTCGACGTTGCGTTGGAGAGCCACTACGTCAAGGCCGTGATGAGCTTCGGCCTGACCGACCGCTACACCTGGCTCGACGAGGACACCCCGCGCAGCGATGGTGCGCACAGGCGACCGCTAGCCTTCGACCGGCACCTGCGGACCAAGCCGCAGTACCACGCCATCTACGACCGGCTGGCCCAGGCTCCGAAGCGGCCGGTTCCCTTCCACTTCGAGCGGCACCTGCCGCGCTAGGGAGCCGGCACCCACGCCATCGACGGCCGGGCTGAGGCCGACCAGCGTTCCCCCGGCAGCAAGGACAGGAGAAGAGAGATCGGATGACTCTCGGCGCAGACGAGAACGCCCCGCCCACAGCCGTCGCCAGACGCGAGGACAAGTTTACGTTCGGGCTGTGGACGGTCGGATGGCGCGCCGTCGACCCGTTCGGCGACGCGACCAGGGCTCCCCTGGACCCGGTCGAGACGGTGCATCGCCTGGCCGAGCTCGGCGCCTACGGCGTGACCTTCCACGACGACGACCTCGTTCCCTTCGGGACCGAGGAGGGCGAGCGCGCGCGGTTGGTTGACCGGTTCCGCCAGGCATTGGCCCAGACCGGGCTCGTGGTGCCGATGGCAACCACGAACCTGTTCACCCATCCGGTGTTCAAGGAGGGAGCGCTGACAGCCAACGACCGCGGCGTGCGCCGGTTCGCGATCCGCAAGGTCATGCGCAACCTCGACCTCGCTGCGGAGCTGGGCGCGCACACCTACGTGCTCTGGGGCGGCCGCGAAGGAGCCGAGGTGGACACGGCCAAGGACGTGCGCACCGCGCTCGACCGCTATCGCGAGGGGCTCGACCTGCTCGCGACGTACGTCGTCGACAACGGCTACGACATCCGGTTCGCGATCGAGCCGAAGCCGAACGAGCCGCGCGGTGACATCCTGCTGCCGACGATCGGCCACGCACTGGCGTTCATCGGCAGCCTCGACCACGCCGACATGGTCGGCCTGAACCCGGAGGTGGGCCACGAGCAGATGTCGAACCTCAACTTCGTGCACGGCATCGCCCAGGCGTTGTGGCACGGCAAGCTGTTCCACATCGACCTCAACGGCCAGCACGGTCCCAAGTTCGACCAGGATCTGGTCTTCGGGCACGGCGACCTCCTGAGTGCCTTCTGCCTGGTCGACCTGCTCGAGAACGGCGGGACGCAGGGAGGGCCGGCGTACGACGGGCCACGGCACTTCGACTACAAGCCGCATCGCACCGAGGACACTGCCGGCGTGTGGACCTCGGCCGCGGCCAACATGCGCACGTACCTGCTGCTCAAGGAGCGCGCTCAGGCGTTCCGCGCCGATCCGGAGGTGGTCCGGGCACTGGCTGCCTCGGGGGCGTCGGAGCTGGCCGAGCCAAGCCTGGCCGAGGGGGAGACCTGGCAGTCGCTGCGCGCGGACCGAGGCGCCTTCGAGGAGTACGACGTCGACGGGACCGCCGCGCGCGGCTACGGCGTGGCGCGCGTCGACCAGCTGATGGTCGAACACGTGCTGGGAGCCCGTCATGTCTGACGCCCCTGGCGCGTCGCTGCACGACTCGGAGCGCAAGGCCCTCGTCGTCCGCGGGGGCTGGGAGGGCCACAGTCCGGTCGAGGCGACCGACATGTTCATCCCGTTCCTGGAGAAGAGCGGCTTCACCGTCGACGTCCACGACAGTCCCGCGGCGTACGACGACGCGGGCGCGTTGCTCGACACCGACCTCGTCCTTCAGTGCTACACCCAGGGCGTCGCGACCGATCAGCAGGTGGGCAACCTGATGGCCGCCGTGCAGGCCGGCACGGGTCTCGCGGGGTGGCACGGCGGCATCGTCGACTCCTACCGTGCCAGCCCCGACTACCTGCACCTCACCGGCGGGCAGTGGGCGGCGCACCCCGGCGGCCTTGTCGACTACGAGGTCGCGGTGGTGCCCGAGCGACGTGACCACCCGATCGTCGAGGGCCTCGACCGCTGGCACCACCACACCGAGCAGTACTGGTGCCTGACCGACGACCTGAACGACGTGCTCCTGACCTCGCGGTTCGTGGCGACCGACGAGACACCCTGGCGCACCGATCTGGTCGTGCCCGCGGCGTGGACACGGCTCTGGGGACGCGGGAGAGTGTTCGTCTCGACCATCGGCCACCAGCTGGAGGACCTCGACGTGCCCGAGGTACGGACCCTCACCGAGCGTGGGCTGCTCTGGGCCGCACGGTGAGGCAGGCCCCGTCGGGGGCCTGCGACGTCGCCGTGATCGGCGCCGGTGTCATCGGTTCGTCGATCGCGCTGGAGATGGCGCGCCATGGGTACGCCGTGACGGTCGTCGACAAGGCCGGTGGAGTCGGTCATGGGTCAACCAGCGCCTCGAGCGCCATCGTCCGCTTCAACTACTCCACGTTCGCCGGTGTCGCGCTGGCCTGGGAGTCGCTGCATGCGTGGCAGGACTGGGCCGGGCACCTCGGTCCGCTGTCGTCTGCTCACGGCGCGGAGGTAGCGCGGTTCCGGCGCACGGGGATGCTCGTCGTACCCGCCGAGGCGTCGATCACCCAGGCCACGGCCGAGCTCTTCGACCGGGCCGGCGTGCCCTGGCAGCGGTGGACCGCCCGCGACATGGCGGAGCACGCCCCAGCCCTCGACCCCCGCGCGTTCGGACCGCCCTGCCCCGTCGACTCCGAGGAGTTCTTCGCGCCTGCGCACGGTGAGCTCGACGGGCTCTGGACACCGGACGCGGGATACGTCGACGGCCCTCAGCTCGCCACACAGAACCTCGCCGACGCCGCGCGGGGTCACGGCGCGCGCTACCTGCTGCGGCAGGCCGTCACCGGGCTGCGTCGGCATGCTGGCCGCTGGACCGTCAGCACGTCGGCCCTAGACATGGACGCCGAGGTGGTGGTCAACGCGGCTGGACCGTGGTCGGGCCGGGTCAATGCGATGGCGGGGGTCGAGCGTGACTTCGGAGTGCACACCCGCCCGATGCGACAGGAGGTGCACCATGTCGCCACGCCGGCGGGCTACGACGGTGACGGTGCCGTCGCGCTGGCCGACCTGGACCTCGGGACCTACCTGCGGCCCACCGGCGACGGCCACCTCCTCGTAGGCGGCACCGAGCCGGAGTGCGATCCGCTGGAGTGGGTGGAGGATCCCGACGCGGTCGACCCTCGACCGACCGCCGACCTCTTCCGCGCCCAGGTCACTCGCGCGGCTCGGCGGCTCCCTGCGCTCGGCGTCCCATCGCGGCCGAGTGGCGTCGTGGGCGTCTACGACGTCACCGACGACTGGACGCCGGTCTACGACCGCACCTGCGAGCCTGGCCTCTTCGTGGCCATCGGGACCAGCGGCAACCAGTTCAAGAACGCGCCGGTGGTGGGCAGACTCATGCGCTCCCTCATCGAGGCGGCCCGGGCCGGCCACGACCACGACCACGACCCGGTCCAGCTCGTGCTGCCGCGGACGGGTCACACGATCGACCTCGGTACGTTCTCCCGGCTGCGCACCGCCGAGAGCGACGCGCCCCACAGCGTGCTGGGCTAGCGTCGAGGGCTCGGGATCGGTGAAGGGTCGCCGCTGCGATCCTGGGCAGCTCGCCGCGGGCCGACTCGTCAGTCGCCCCGGAGGTACCGGTCGAACCACGCCACCATCCGGGCGCACTGGTCGACGACCGACAACGGGTGGCGTACGCCATGCCCCTCGTCGGGGTAGATCACGAGCTGAGTGTCGACACCGCGCTCGCGCAGAGCGGTATGGAGCACCTGGGCCTGAGAGGGTGGGGTGGCCAGGTCGTTGCTCCCTGCGGTCAGCAGGAGAGGTGTGTGGATCGAGTCGAGGTGTCGCAGAGGGCTCCGCTCGACATACTGCGACTCGGGATCGAACGGCTCGCCGTCCAGAAACCGCCGGTCGAACTCGGCGATGTTGCTGGTGAGGTGCTGGAGCAGCCAGTCTGTGCAGGGCGAGCGGGCGACGGCGGCGGCGAACAGGCCCGTGCGAGCGGGTACCCACGCCGACATGAAGCCGCCGTAGCTGATCCCCGTGATCCCCAGTCGTGCGGGGTCTGCGATCCCGAGGTCGACGAGGTGTCGTACGCCGGCGACCAGGTCGTCCACGTCGAGGCCACCCATGTCGCCCCGCACTGCCTCCGCGAACGCCGCACCCCGTCCCGAGCTGCCACGCGGGTTGGGCCACAGCACCGCATAGCCGCGGGCCACCAGGGACGACGTGTGGGGGTCTCGGCCGAGCCACGTGTCCCGGTAGGCGTGCGTCGGGCCACCGTGGACCTGAAGCACGAGCGGGTGCGGGCGTGGCCCCCCGTCCGGCTCGATCAGCAGGCCCTCGATCTCCAGGCCGTCGGACGACGGCCAGGTCATCGACGAGATGGAGCCGGCGGACCGCGCCTGGTGGAGGGACCCCGGGCCCTCGACGGCAAGCACCGGACGAAACCCGGTACGCCGGAGGACCCCGAGGCACGGTGCCTCGCGGTGGCTCTCCAGGACGACGAGCGGGTCATGACCCGCGAGGCCGGCGACCTGCGGAAAGTACTCCCCGGACGTCTGCTGCCCGGCCCACAGCTCCTCGAGGGCACCGGAGCCCACGTCGACGGTGGCGACGACTGTGTGGAGCCCGCGCAGCCCGGTCACGAGCAGGGACCGCTCATCGAGCCAGTGCTGGTCGGTGACATGGACCCCGCGGGTGTCGAGATCCTTCGGTAGCTCGCCCTCGCCACCGACAACGAGAGTGCCTGCCGGGAGCCCGCGGTCACTCTGGAGTCCGCGGAGCACCGACCAGCGGGCACCCGACCGGGTGGAGGCGACCGCGGAGAGCTGGTGCTCGGGCACGAGCAACGTCTCGTGCCCTGGCCTGCGGACGTCCAGTCGCGTCAGGCGTGCGCCGTACCACGCGTTCTCGTCGGGCTCCTCGCTGGTGAGCGCGAGGAGCGCGTCCGGTCCGCTCCACGCCAGCTCCCAGACCGTCAGCTCCGAGAGCGCCCGGCTCTCGCGCGAGTCGGGATCCCAGAGGAAGGCCAGCCGCCGCCCGGCGCCCGGGTCCGGGGCGACGCGAGGCCGCCAGGCTTCGTGGTCGGCACCGCCGAGCGTCCCCGAGCCGTGGACGTCGGAGATCTCCGCGCCGGGCATCGCGACCTGGAGAGCCAGTCGTGTGCCGTCGGGTGACCACAGGGCCCTTTCCACGAAACCCGGCAGGCCGGAGGTCGCGGTCACCGTCAGCTCGTGCGGCTCTCCCTGGAGGACGACCGCGGCCGCGCCCTCGTCCGAGGTGCCGACGAGGACGAGCCGCGATCCGTCCGCTGACCACTCCGGCCAGGCGCAGTCGTCGTGCGGGAGGTCCAGCACGGTGAGGTCGTCGGCGGACAGGTCGACGACGGCGATCCGACGCTGGACCGGGGTCATCGGCCGTTGCCGCAGGGTCACCGTGCACGCCACGAGCCGACCGCTCGGGTGCGGCGCGACCTGGGCGATGTCCTCGATCGCGCGTGGCCCAGGCGTCTGGCACCTCGTCAGGTGGTCGCGGACCCCGGCCTCCGTGGCCTCGAACGTCGTCGTCGGCCGGCTCGCGAGGCTCATGCGTGCACGACGACCTGGCCGTCGTCCGTCGTGACATCGTAGGTCCGGAGCCCGTAGCGGCGCGGCTCGAGCAGAGACCGGCCGGTTGAGAGGTCGAACTCCCAGCCGTGCCAGGGGCAGCGGATGACCCGGTCGTCCATCCCGTAGACGAGCTCGTGAGGGTCTGAGGGCACCAGGGTCCCGCTCAGTGAGCCGACGCACATGGACGCGCCCATGTGCGGACAACGGTCGGAGACGGCGTAGAACTCCTCGCCGACCGAGACCACGCCGACGGGCCGACCCTCGACGCTCACGACTCGGCATCCCTCTCGTCGCAGGTCCTCGACGGAGCCGGCCACAACCTGCACGCCCTACCTCCTGTCGCAATGCCAAACGATTTGCTAAGCATGACTCTGACGCCAGGGAGGGCGTCCGCGCAACGGTTCGACAGTCGCCGAGACAGGAGAGTCCCCATGACCGAGCTGCTCGCCGAGGTCGGGCCGGACACCGAGAGCCACCACCGCTACCGTCTGGTCGACTGCGACGTGCATCCGATCATGCGTGGCGGCATGGCCGACCTGCGCCCCCATCTGTCGTCGGCCGGACGGCGACGGCTCGGTCTGGACGAACGTCGCGACCTGACCACGACGGGGCATCGCGAGGCGGTCTCCGTCCCTCGCAACATGCTGTACGTGAACCAGGCAGGGGTGCTCCGCGACGATGCCAGGGCTCCCGATGGCTCCGCGCCGGGGGCCGACCCAGCGTTCACGGCGCAGCAGCTGCTCGACGCCAACGGCATCGACCGGGCGGTCCTGATCGGGGGCGAGGTGCTCGGGCTGGGTGCGATGCCCGACCCCGACGCTGCCGCACTGATCGCCGCGGCCTACAACGACTGGCTCGCCGCGACCTGGCTCGAGGCCGACGAGCGCTACCGGGCGAACCTCGTGGTGGGCGCGCAGGACCCGTCCGCAGCGGCGGCCGAGATCCGCAGGTCCGGACAGAACCCGAGGTTCGTGGCGGTGCTGCTGCCGTTGACCAACATCTTGATGGGCCAGCGGCACTACTACCCGATCTACGAGGCGGCGGCGGAGCTGGGGCTGCCGATCACCGTCCACCCCAACTCCGGGGAGGGGATCTTCCGGACCTCGCCGCCGCTGGCGGGCGGGACACCGACCTACTACGTGGAGTGGCACACCGGGCTCAGCCAGGTCTTCCAGGCCAACGTGATCAGCCTGGTGTGCCACGGTGTCTTCGAGCGCTTCCCCGAGCTGAAGGTCGTCCTGACCGAGGGGGGCCTCGGCTGGATACCCGACGTCATCTGGCGCCTGGACAAGAACGTGAGGGGCCTGCGCGACGAGGTGCCGTGGGTCAAGCGGCTCCCTAGCGAGTACATCGCCGACCACGTCCGCTTCACGACGCAGCCGTTGCCCGAGCCCAGACGACGGCACCATCTGCATGTGCTCTGCGAGATCGCCCAGGCGGAGCGGACGCTGATGTTCAGCTCCGACTATCCGCACTGGGACTTCGACGACCCGCGGCACGCGCTGACGGCACTGCCGGCCGAGATCCGGCAACGCGTCAGCGTTGACAACGCGGTCGAGACCTACGGCGACCGGCTCTGAAGCGCACCTCGGGAAGGCGACCCGTGCCGAGCCTCCACGACGCCACCGTCGACCTTGACCCCGGTCATCACCGCGGTGTCATCGACGGACGGCTGTTCGGCTCGTTCGTCGAGCACCTGGGTCGGTGCGTCTACACCGGCGTCTTCGAGCCGGGTCACGATTCCGCCGAAGCCTCCGGGTTCCGTCGCGACGTCGCCGAGCTGGTCACGGAGCTCGGCGTCGGGCTCATCCGCTATCCCGGGGGCAACTTCGTCTCGGGATACGACTGGACCGACGGCATCGGGCCGCCCGAACGTCGTCCGCGCAGGCTCGACCTGGCCTGGCGCTCCATCGAGACCAACCGGGTCGGCACCGATGAGTTCCTGGCGTGGGCCTCCTCGCTCGGGGTCGAGCCGATGATCGCCGTCAACCTCGGCACGGCCGGTGTGCGGGAGGCCGCTTCGCTCGTCGAGTACTGCAACATCCGGGGCGGCACCCATTGGTCTGAGCTGCGTCGAACCCATGGTGTGGACGAGCCGCACGCCGTCCGCCTGTGGTGTCTGGGAAATGAGATGGACGGCCCCTGGCAGATCGGCCACAAGAGCGCCGACGCCTACGCAGCGCTCGCCGCCGAGACCGCGAAGGCGATGCGCATGGTCGATCCGGGCATCGAGCTGGTGGCGTGCGGCAGCTCGTTCCACGAGATGCCGACGTTCGGCTACTGGGAGTCCACCGTCCTGGAGCAGGCAGGTGACCACATCGACTACCTGTCGATGCACGCCTACTACGAAGAGGAGGACGGCGACACCGACAGCTTCCTGGCGTCGGCGGTGAGCATGGACTCCTTCATCGACGGCGTCGTGGCGACGGTCGACGCGGTCGCGGCGCGACGGCGGTCCGCACACCGGATCGACATCGCGTTCGACGAGTGGAACGTGTGGTACCGGAGCAGGTTCCCGGGAATGGACTCGTTCGCGCTCGAGGAGGCTGGGGCCAGGATCGAGGACGACTACTCCACCCTGGACGCCGTCGTCGTCGGCGATCTGCTCAGCTCACTGCTCAACCACTCCGAACGCGTCCGGGTCGCGTGCCTGGCTCAGCTGGTCAACGTCATCGCGCCGATCCGGACCGAGCCGGGAGGCCCGGCCTGGAGACAGGCCACCTTCCACGTCTTCGCAGCGGTGGCGCGACTGGCGCGAGGGCATGGGCTGGTGGCCCGGGTGACGTCACCCGGGCTCAGGACTCGCCGCTACGGGGACGTCCCCGTGGTGGCCGCGTCGGCATCCCACGACCCTGAGACCGGGAGCGTGGCGGTCTTCGTGACGAACCGGGCGCCGGGCGCGACCAGGGTCCGACTGCGTCATCCCGCGTTCCCGCGCTGGAGCGTCCGGTCGGCCGAGCTGATCGCAGCCGACGCCGCCGGTCCTCGCGACCGCGAGGCGGCTGCGCGCGTGCGGCTGACCCCCCTGCCGACATCGGGGGACAGCCGGGAGACGAACCTGGTCCTGCCCCCTCGGAGCTGGACGGTCGTTCATGCACACGCTGGAAGGGAAGACCCCGCCGACGAATGGGTGCGCCGATGACCACCAGGGTTCTGCTCGACACCGACCTCGCGATGGGGGCGCCGGGGTCGGACATCGACGACGGCTTCGCGCTCGCCCTTGCCTTGGCTGAGCCCGACTTGTCCCTCGAGCTGGTCACCACGGTCAACGGCAACACCGATGTCGTCACCGCGACCCGGCTGACCGGCGAGCTCCTGGATCGGCTGGGCCGGGAGGTGGAGGTGACCCGGGGCAGCGACATGCCCCTCGTGCCCGCCGAGGCTGTCCGCGGCACGCCGGCGCTCTCCAGCCATGATTGGAACGGCGGGACCCCGCATGCCGCCGTCCGACTGGTCGAGCGGGTGATGGGCGAGCCGGGCGAGCTCACCGTCGTGGCAATCGGGCCGCTCACCAATGTCGCGCTCGCCCTGGCCCTCGAGCCGAAGGTGGCCACCGCCGTGCGTGAGATCGTGGTGATGGGCGGGGTGTTCCTCGGGGGCACCGGCGTCGGCGTGATGCCCGGGGAGTTCAACTTCTGGGTAGACCCGGACGCCGCGGCAGTCGTCCTCGACAGCGGCGCGCCACTGCGGCTCGTGGGTCTGGACGTCACTCGAAGGGTGCGACTGGAACGTGCCGACGCCGCGCGGCTCCGGGCCTCCGGCAAGAACTTCGCGACGTTCGCCGCCGACCGCACCGACGAGTGGATCGACCATCTCGAGCGGACGACCCCGGGCGACGACTGGGACCGGGGAAGCTGCGCCCTGCACGACCCTCTCGCCGTCGCCGTGGTGACCCACCCGGGTCTGGTGACCTGGCGCCCGGCGCGGGTCGCCGTCGAGCGGCACGGTTCCCTTACGCGTGGTGTCGCGGTCACAGACCTGCTCGGCACGGACCACCCACCGGAGCCCAACTGCAGCATCGCCGTCGACGTGGATGCCGAGAGCTTCCGCGAGTACTTCCTCGAGCGGATCGGCTCCCTGCCGTGAGCGTGCGGAGAACGGTCGTCGTCGTCGGGTCCCTCAACCGCGACTACGTCTGCGCGGTCGACCGGCTCCCTGGTCCCGGCGAGACCCGGCTGGGCTCCGAGCTGACCCTGTTCTGCGGCGGCAAGGGCGGTAACCAAGCTGTCGCCGCGGCTCTCGTGGGTGCGGAGCGGGGTGTCGAGGTCGCTATGGTGGGCGCGGTCGGGTCCGATGTGGACGGGCTGGCTCTGCGACGCGGACTCCAGGATGCGGGCGTCGACCAGGCGGACCTCCTGATACGACGCGACGTGAGGTCCGGGTCGGCATTGATCACGGTCGCGGCCGACGGTGAGAACACCATTGTGGTCTCGCCGGGCGCCAACGCGACTGTCACGGCCGAGGCGGCGACCGAGGTGGTGCGACGACGGCGCCCAGGAGTTGTGCTCGCGCAGGGCGAGCTGCCGTCGAGGACGATCGAGGCCTCACTGCGCGAGGCCGCCGTCACGGACGCCCGACCGGTCCTGAACCTGGCTCCGGTCGTGGATCTCGACGAGTCCGTGCTGGCTCTGTGCGACCCCCTGGTGGTCAATGCGGGTGAGGCCGCCACGCTCCTGGGCCGGGATGGCGTCGCTGCCCGCGAGCTCGCCCGCATGCTCTCGCACCTGGCACGGTCGGTCGTGGTCACCGCCGGGCCGGGCGGCGCCTGGGTCGGCCGGGCGGGAGTGGCGCGGGGCGTGCCCGCGCGTCCGGCCGAGGCGGTCGACTCCACCGGCGCGGGTGACGCGTTCACCGGAGCCATGGTGGTCGGGCTCGCGCTCGGTCACGACCTCGTCGTGGCCGCCGCTTGGGGTGCAGCTGTCGCGTCGTACTCCGTGTCTCGGCCCGGGGCGCAAGCCTCCTTCCCGCGGGGCCGCGACATCCCACTCGGATAATCCGTGGCGCCCCTTGCCGAGGGCACCGTCGGCCCCCTAGCGTCGCCACAGGCCGATCAAATCGATTTGCATAGGATGACTGGGACCGCGACGCGGTCTGATCCGGGAGGACCCATGACCGACAAGCCGGCGCTCCGTGTGGCGATGATCGGCTATGCGTTCATGGGCGCAGCGCACTCGCAGGCCTGGCGCAACGCCCATCGCTTCTTCGATCTGCCGGCCGTGCCCGAGCTGGCGGTCCTCTGCGGTCGTACGCAGGACTCCGCCGAGGCAGCCGCCCGGAACCTGGGCTGGGCCCAGAGTGCCACCGACTGGCGCGAGGTAGTCGGTCGAGACGACATCGACGTGGTCGACGTGTCCTCGCCGGGAGACACCCACCGCGAGATCGCGATCGCGGCCCTCGAGGCAGGCAAGCACGTGCTCTGCGAGAAGCCGTTGGCCAATACCGTGACCGAGGCGGAGGAGATGGTGGCCTCGGCCGACGCTGCCCGCGCGCGCGGCGTCCACGCGATGGTCGGCTTCAACTACCGGCGTACGCCGGCCCTGGCTCTGGCTCGCCAGCTCGTCTCGCAGGGGCGGCTCGGCCGCCTCCACCACATCCGCGCGCAGTACCTCCAGGACTGGATCGTCGACCCGGCATTCCCCCTGGTGTGGCGTCTTCGAAAGGACAAGGCCGGCTCCGGAGCGCTCGGCGACATCGGCGCGCACGTCATCGACCTGGCGTACTTCCTGACGGGTGAACGGCTCGCGGGCGTCTCAGGGACGCTCGAGCGCTTCGTCGAGCGGCGTCCCGTGCCAGAGCAGGCGGCCGGCCTCAGCGCGAGCGGGGGTGAGGAGACCGGCGAGGTGACGGTGGACGACGCGACCGCGTTCTTCGGTCGCACCGACGGTGGCGCCCTGGCGACGTTCGAGGCGACCCGGTTCGCGACCGGCCGCAAGAACGCGATGCGGATCGAGCTCAACGGCTCCGAGGGCAGCCTGGCCTTCGACTTCGAGCGGCTCAACGAGCTACAGGTCTATGACGGCAGCGTGCCCAGCAATGATGCGGGCTTCAGGCGCATCCTGGCCACCGAGCCGGACCATCCCTATGCCGGCGCGTGGTGGCCGCCGGGCCACGGCCTGGGCTACGAGCACACCTTCGTCCACGAGATTGCCGACTTCGTGCGCGACGTGTGCGCAGGCACCGCACCGTCCCCGTCCTTCGCCGACGGCCTCTACGTCCAGCAGGTGATGGACGCGGTCGAGCGCTCGTCGGCCGCAGCGTCGACCTGGACCGAGATCGTGAGGAGCTCCCGATGACCCGACCCGTCACGCTGTTCACCGGCCAGTTCGCCGACCTGCCGTTCGAGGAGGTCTGCCGTCTCGCGGCGGGCTGGGGCTACGACGGTCTGGAGATCGCGTGCTGGGGCGACCACTTCGACGTCCACCGCGCAGTCACGGAGGACGACTACGTCGCGGGTCGCCGGGCGATCCTCCACGAGCACGGGCTCGCGGTGTACGCCATCTCGTGCCACCTGACCGGGCAGGCGGTGTGCGACCATCCGATCGACGAGCGCCACCAGGGGATCCTTCCCGCCCGCATCTGGGGCGACGCGGATCCCGAGGGCGTGCGATCGCGGGCGGCCGAGGAGATCAAGGACACAGCCCGTGCCGCCGCGGCGCTCGGCGTCGAGACGGTCATCGGGTTCACGGGCTCCTCGATCTGGCACACCGTGGCGATGTTCCCGCCCGTTCCTCCCGAGATGATCGAGCGCGGGTACGCCGACTTCGCGGAGCGCTGGAACCCCATCCTCGACGTCTTCGAGGAGGTCGGCGTGCGGTTCGCCCACGAGGTCCACCCCAGCGAGATCGCCTACGACTACTGGACCACCGAGCGGGCGATGGAGGCCATCGACCACCGGCCGGCGTTCGGTCTCAACTTCGATCCCAGCCACTTCGTCTGGCAGGACCTCGACCCGCTCGACTTCCTGTGGGACTTCCGCGACCGCATCTACCACGTTGACTGCAAGGAGGCGAAGGTGCGCCTCAACGGTCGCAACGGCCGCCTCTCCTCCCACCTTCCGTGGGGAGACCCCCGTCGTGGCTGGGACTTCGTATCGACCGGGCACGGAGACGTTCCCTGGGAGCCGGTCTTCCGCATGCTCAACAGCATCGGCTACGCAGGCCCCATCTCGGTCGAGTGGGAGGACGCCGGCATGGACCGCGCCGTCGGCGCGCCCGACGCGCTGGCCTTCGTCCGGCGGCTGACCGAAATCGAGCCACCATCGTCGGCGTTCGACGCAGCGTTCTCGTCGCGAGGCTGACCCTCGCGCCCGGCCCCGCTGACATCTCGCCAACCACACCATCGAGAGGATCACGAGTGAGCCAGCTTCGCGTCGGAGTCATCGGTCTGGGAGAGGTCGCGCAGGTCGTCCACCTACCGGTCCTGGAGTCGCTGCCCGATCTCTACCGGGTCACCGCGGTCTGCGACATCTCCGCGACCCTGCGTGACCTCGTGGGCGATCGGTACCGCGTGGAGCACCGCTACGACGACGTCGCGGAGATGGTGCGGGAGACGCCGTCCTTGGACTGCGTGCTCGTGCTCAACAGCGACGAGTACCACACCGAGAGCGTGGTGACGGCCCTGGGCGCGGGCCTCCACGTCCTGGTCGAGAAGCCGATGTGCCTCTCGCCGAGGGAGGCCGAGGAGATCCTCGCGGCCCGTGACCGCTCCGGTCGCATCGTGATGGTGGGCTACATGCGGCGCTTCGCGCCGGCGTTCGAGGCAGCCAAGTCCCGGCTGGCGAGCCTCGGGCGGATCAACTATGCACGGGTCCACGACATCATCGGCCGCAACCAGCTGATGATCGACCAGACGGCGCGCGTGGTCAGGCCCTCCGACCTCCCGCAGTCGGCCCTCGAGGAGCGCTGGGCACGCGGCTCGGCCCTGGTGCGCGAGGCGATCGGGGACGTCGACCCGGTCCTCGGGGGCACGTATCGCCTCCTGTGCGGCCTCGGGAGCCACGATCTCTCGGCGATGCGCGAGCTGCTGGGACGCCCGCGCCGGGTCGCTGCGGCCCGGCAGTGGCGAGACGGCGGCTACATCGCCGCGCTGCTCGAGTACGACGACTTCGTCGCCGTCTACGAGACCGGCGTCGACGACCAGGTCAGGTTCGACGCCCACCTCGAGGTGTACGGCGACCTTGCCGAGCTGCGCGTGCAGTACGACACGCCGTACATCCGGCACTTCCCCACGACCCTGGTCGTCAAGCAGACCGTCGGCGAGGGCTACGAGGAAACGGTCGTCAGGCCACACCTGAAGGACCCCTACACCCACGAGCTGGAGGCGTTCCACGCCGCGGTCACCGCGGGAGCCCCCGTGAAGACCACGCCGGAGGACTACGTGGAGGACATGGAGCTCTTCGTCCAGATCATCCGCGCCCTCGAGCAGGCTTCGGACCAGGCGTGAGCCGAGCGTGACCGGCCAACCACCGGAAGATAGGTCGAGCACGCCGGAACTCAGTCCAAGCGTGAGCGTCCGCCGTTGCCTAGCCTCGTGGAGAGCGCCCGGGGCAGTCCCCCGACGACACCGAGAGAGAGACAGATGCTGACCCACGACGACGTCGAGTTCTTCCGAAGCCAGGGCTACCTCCTGCCGCAGCGACAGCTCTTCTCCGAGGAGAGGCTGGCGCAGCTGGAGGGCATCTTCAACGAGCACCTGGCCGACAAGGGCGACAAGCTGTCCGACGAGCTGGACACCCCGCACTACCGCGACGCACGCCTGCTGGACTTCCTGATGTCCGACGAGGTGCTCGACACCGTCGAGCCGCTGACCGGGCCGAACATCGCCCTGTGGTCGAGCCACTTCATCTCCAAGGACCCTTTCACCGGTCGGGAGACGCCGTGGCACGAGGACAGCGCCTTCTGGAACGGTCGCTTCAGTGCCTATGACGGCATCGTGACCGTCTGGCTGGCCCTGGAGAGCCCGAGCACCCGGAAGAACGGCTGCATGCGCGTCGTCCCGGCCACCCATCTGCTGTACGGCGCCTCGGAGTACGTGCCGACGGACATGTCGAACAAGACCTTCCACGCCGAGATCGCGCAGGTCGACGAGGACAGGGCGGTGTACTTCGAGCTCCAGCGGGGCGAGTTCTCGATGCATGACGGCCGGATCGTCCACGGGGCGAAGGCGAACACGAGCGCCATCCGGCGCACCGGCTACACCATGCGCTACTTCCCGACCTCGGTGCGGATGTTCGACAACGAGATCAACGCCGGCTGGAAGATCTGGCTGGCTCGCGGTGAGGACCTCGCCGGCAACACCTACGCCAACGTGCCCACCCCTGGCCTGAGGGGCGACCAGTGAGGATGGAGCAGTGAGGCTGGGTCTTCTCACCGCGTGTCTGCCCGGCACACCGCTGGAGCAGATCGTCGCGTGGGCGTCGGGTGCGGGCTACGCCGCCCTCGAGGTCGCGGTCTGGCCCGACGTCCCCGGTCGCGACTGGGAGGCGAGCCATCTCGACGTCGCGGCGTTCGACGCCCGACAGGCGGCACGGACGCGGGAGCTGTTCGACCAGCACCATCTGGAGATCTCCGCGCTGGCCTACTACGAGAACAACCTCGAAGCCGACCAGGGGCGCCGCGCTGACATCCACAAGCACCTACGACGGGTGATCGACGCCGCTGAGCTCCTCGGCCTCGGCCTGGTCGGGACCTTCGTCGGGCGCGACGTGACACTCACGGTCGAGGAGAACCTGCGGCTCGGCGAGAGGGTGCTCCCGCCACTGGTGGCGTACGCCGCGGACCGCGGTGTCCGCCTGGTGGTGGAGAACTGCCCCATGGAGGGCTGGCATCCCGACGGCTACCCCGCGAACCTCGCCTACTCCCCGCAGCTGTGGGACTGGATGGCGGGCGTGGGCCTCTACCTCAACTACGACCCGTCGCACCTGACGTGGCTGGGCATCGACCCGGTGGCCGTCGTCCCGGCGTACGCCGATCGCATCTTGCACGTCCAGGCCAAGGACACCGAGATCGACCCGGTCGGCCGAAACCGGCTGGGCGTGTTCGGCAACGCCGTGGCGCGCGCGGAGAACCCCTGGGCGAGCGGCTGGTGGCGCTACCGCATCCCCGGGCTCGGTGACGTGGACTGGGCGGCGGTAGTCGAGGCGCTGCGCAGCTCGGGGTACGACGGCGTCGTCTCCGTCGAGCACGAGGATCCCGTGTGGAGCGGCACGGAGGAGAAGGTCCACCACGGACTCGTGCTCGCGCAGGAGACGCTGGACCCGCTGGTGCGAACGACGACCGTGCAGACCTGACTACGACGCCCGGACCCGAGCCAAGGAGCAACGCGCGTGCACAGAGGGGTGTACTTCGACGGCTGGTTCTCTCGCCAGCACTGCTACCACCCGAGCCTGCCTCCGCGGCGGCTGCGCATGGTCGACGACCTCGTCGACTACCGCGCGACCGTGCTGGTGTGGGCGTCCATGGGTGGCGGCTCGCTGTCGTTGCCCTATCTGGAGCAGGAGGCCTTCGGCGAGCTCTCGGCGCGTGACCGCTTCTACGGCTTCGTCAACGACAGCGAGTTCGTTGCCGAGTGTCACAAGCACGGGATCGCCGTCTTCGGCATCGTCTTCGAGGCCCAGGGCTGGGAGTTCCCGGTCGAGCTGGACGACGACGAGTCCACCGTCCTGTCCCTCAACGAGCTGCGTGGTGTGGGCACCCGAGGCTGGCTCGGGCTTCGGGAGTTCTCCCAGAACCGCTATCCGAGACTGTGGAAGCCGGTCGAGCACTACTTCCCCGACGGCCTGGTCAACAGCCTCGGCGAGCGCGTCACCGATCTGATCGAGGAGTGCGTGGCCCGCGACATCCACCAGGAGCCCTGCCACGCGCGTTGGGTGGAGTGTCCCGACCGCGAGCATCAGTGCTACTACATGGACCGGAACAACCCCGTGTGGCGCGAGTACCTCAAGGCCGTCATCCGGATCCAGATCGATGCCGGCGTCGACGGGATCCAGCTGGACGAGGCCGAGCTCCCGATGGGTGCCTTCCAGTACGGTGCGTGCTTCTGCAAGGACTGCCTGCGGCTCTTCCGCGACTGGCTGCTCGCCCAACCCGAGGCACAGCGCAGCCCCCTGCTCGACGGGGTCGACCTGACGTCGTTCCACTACGGCGAATGGCTGCTGGCCCAGGGCTACGACTTCAAGTCCGACCGTGAGCACACCCCGCTGTTCGGTGAGTACTACAGAGCGCAGTGCGCGGCGGTCAAGCGGCACTTCGCCGAGCTCGCCGACTACGCGCGTGCCTATGCCGAGAGCGTCGGGCGAGAGGTGCTGGTCTCCGGGAACTTCTTCAACCTCGACCCCTCCTACCTGGCGCTGGCCGACGATGTGGACCTGATCATCACCGAGATGCGCAACACGACGTACCGGCAGCCGGAATGGTATCGCTACGTCGCGGCCTTCGCCGCCCACAAGGACGTCGTGGTGGTGGAGAACCCCTACGGCGGCGTGGTCCCCGAGCTGGTCGATCTCCTCAGCCGCGGACGCGGCCACGACCTGTTCCGGCTCTCGCTCTACGAGGCCGCCGCCTTCGGTGCCAGCATGACCGTGCCGTACGGCGCGTGGATGGGCGCGACGATCCAGGACGCCTTCTACGCGCCGCATGAGCTGGCGACAGAGGTCCAGGGTTTCATCGCCGACCACGACCACCTCTACGCCAAGGAGTCGTGGCACGAGGTGGCGGTGGTGTTCAGCGTGGCGAGCACCCGAGAGCTGATCGGCCGCGCCGACGCCAGCGACAACCTCGCGAACGCCCGCGACGAGTCCGTCCGCGTGCCGTACCGCGTGGTGACCGAGACTTTGTCGGGAGGTGGTCTCCCCTTCGACGTCGTGATCTTCCCCGACGGTGAGACTGCTCCGGACCGAGTGTCCGCGGAGTCGCTGGTGGGCTACCGCACCATCGTCCTGCCCGACTGCTTCGACCTGACCGACCGACAGGTCGATGCGCTGCGCGAGTGCCTGGACAACGGCATGACTCTGGTGGTGACCGACCGGTTCGGGGAGTCGTTGTCGGCCCAGAGGAGGTCGGCCCTGCTCGCTCACCCGGGCGTACGTCGGGGCGAGGCCGACGACATCGCCGCTCTGACGCCGGGGGGCCCCCAGGTCACGCTGTCGGTCCCGCTGGGGGTCAACGCGCACCGGCTCCCCGAGGGTGTGGCCGTGCATCTGGTGAACTACGACATCGACCGTGACGAGCACGCCCTGCGCCGCACCGGCGAGGTGACCGTCTCGGTCAGGTTCGACGGCGCGCCGGCGGACACCCTCTGCGAGGCGGTCCTGCACACCCCGGACGCTCCGGAGCAGACGTTGCACGTGCGGGTAGAGGACGGAGTGCGCACGGTGACTCTGCCGGACCTCGGGGTGTACGCGGTGATCGAGCTGAAGGGTGCCCGAACATGAGGCAGGGAGTGCTGACCGGGCCGGGGAGCTTCGACGTCGTGGACGTAGCCACGCCGGTCCCCGGGCGGGGCGAGGTGCTGGTCGAGGTCTCGGCGTGCGGGGTATGCGCCTCGGAGCTGGAGGCGTGGACAGGCCGGTCCGAGCCGACGTACCCGCTCCGTCTGGGACACGAGGTGAGCGGGACGGTCGTCGAGGTGGGTCCGGGCGTCGAGTCTCCCGCCGTCGGCGAGCCGGTGGGCGTGTGGGTCGCGAGCGATGGGTACGCCGACTTCGTCGTAGCTCGCGCGGAGCACTGCTTCGCAGCGCAGGGGGCTCCGCTCGACACGGTGCTCGCCGAGCCGCTCGCCTGCGCGGTCAACGCGGTCGAGCTGGCCGACGTCAGGCTGGGAGACGACGTGGTCCTGGTAGGCGCGGGGTTCATGGGGCACCTCGTCCACCAGCTGGTGGCACTTCGCGGAGCACGACAGGTGATCGTCGCCGACACCCGGGTCGACGCCCTCGAACGTGCCGTCGCGCTTGGTGCCACGGCGACGGTGCATGCCGGCGACCGGGATCTGGCCGCCGCCGTCGCCGAGCTGACCGACGGCGTTCTGGCCGATGTCTCGTTCGAGTGCACCGGCTCGCAGGCCGCCTTGGAGAGCATGGGTCGCGTCACGCGGATGAGCGGCAAGCTGGTGCTGGTGGGCTTCCACCAGGGGCCGCCTCGATCGGTGCCGTTGGGCTGGTGGAACTGGATGGCCTACGACGTGCGCAACGCCCACTTCCGTGAGATGTCGACGATCCTGCGTGGCATGGATGTCGGCATGCGTCTGCTGCGAGCCGGCCTGCTCGATCTCGCTCCGCACGTGACGCATCGGTTCCCGCTCGCCGATATCGGCGACGCCTTCGACGCCGCCGTCACCAAGCCCGACGGCTTCGTCAAGGCGGTGGTCACCATGGCGGGCACGTCCTGACGGCCACACTGCGGGTCAGCCGGATGCGCGGACGACCAGGGGACAGGGGAGGGGCACCTCACGCCCTTCCCCGTCGTACTCGCCGGACAGCCTGCTCACCAGCAGCCTGCCGGCGCTGACGCCGATGTCGTAGGCCGGGTTCAGCACGGTCGTCAGCGGCGGATGGACGATGGTGGCGGCGTCGACGTCATCGAAGCCCGCGACAGCGACGTCGCCGGGCACCGTCAGCCCGGCGTCGCGCAGAGCGTCGATCGCTCCGATGGCCATCAGGTCGTTGGCGCAGAACACCGCATCCGGCGTCTTGCCCGGCCGCGCGGTCAGGATGGTGTGCATCGCCTCCGACCCGCCGTGCCTCGTCCAGTCGCCGGTGACCATGTAGGCCGGGTCGATGGTGCGGTCGGCGTCGGCAACGGCTCTGGTGAACCCGCTGACGCGCTGGGCGCCGTACGGGCTCGGGCCCTGGATCATCGCGATCCGATCGGGGTCGCGTGCGAGCAGGTGCCGGGTCGCCTCGTAGGACCCGCTCTCGTCGTCGATGGTCACGACGTCGATCCGCGGATGGTCCAGCCCGCGACCGACGCACACGACCGGGACTCCCATGTCCGCGGGCTTGAGCGCGCCCGCGGACGCGGCGTCGATGGCGGCCAGCACGATCCCGTCCGCCCCGCGGTCGAGGACGTCGTCGAGGAACGTCGCCTCCCGGTCGAGAATCCCGTCGGTGTTGCACACGTAGGTGCCGTAGTCCTGGCCGTCGAGGGCGTCGGCGACCCCGCGGGTGAGCACGCTGTAGAACGGGTTGGTGATGTCCGGCACGATGATCGCGATCATGTGCGACCGTCTGGTGCGCAGCGAGCGGGCGACGTGGTTTGGCCGGTAGCCGAGGGTGCGGATGGCCTCACGCACTGCGCCGCGCGTGTCCTCCGCGACGAGGCGCTTGCCGGACAGCACGTGGGACACGGTCGTCGGGCTCACGCCCGCGAGGGCGGCCACCTGGTTGATCGTGACCCGGCTCTGCTCGGGCAGGCGGGCGGCGCCGTGGGCAGGCGCGGCGCCGGGGCTGAGCGTTCGTTTCGCCGCCATGTCCTCGCCGTTTCGTCAGGCCCCTCCGCTCGAGGCCCCGGAGTCGACCCGACCGATCTCCCGACCGGCCGACGGGGTTGTATCGTAGCGAGCCGCCGGGCGACAAATCGATTTGGGGTTTGCTATGTGGGCCGATGTCGAGCGCTTCGGGATCGATGCGCTGGTCGCGGCCGACTCCACGGGTCCGCGTCGACGGCCCCGGCGCTTCGCCGTCCAGGTCCCCGAGCTGACCTCCGTCGAGGTCCACTGGCACGACTACTACGAGCTCGGCGTCGTGCTCGAGGGGTGCGGCTCGCACGTGGTCAACGGCGGTGCCCACGACCTGGGACCCGGCGACGCCTTCCTGTTGTCGCCGGCCGACTTCCATGCCCTGGAGGCTCGCACATCCCTCCTCATGGTCAACGCGGTGCTCCATCCGGAGCTGGTCGAGCCCACACTGGAGACGGTTCGGACCGGCGATCCGGGTCTGCCCTGGCACGCCGGCGAGCTGGCGCCGGTCCGGGCGGCGATCGGGGCCGTGCGTCGGGAGGTGGCCCGTCGCGAGCCGGGGTGGGAGCTGGTGGTCGAGTCTGCGCTCACCGCCGCCCTGGTGGGCCTGGCCCGGTCCTGCGGCGACGCCGACACCGAGCGCGAGGAGGACGACCAGGGCGGGTCCATCCATCTTCGACGAGCGGTGCGGTACGTCGAGCAGCACTTTCGCGAGCCGCTCACGTTGGGGCAGGTCGCCGCCGTTGCCCATCTGTCGCCGCACTGGTTCAGCGAGCAGTTCCGGCGTACGACCGGTGACTCCTTCCAGTCCTACCTGAAGCGGCGCCGGCTGCGGTTCGCGCGAGCGCTGCTGGAGTCGACCCGGCTCGGAGTCACCGAGGTGGGCCTGGCAGCCGGGTTCGGCGACCCCTCCTACTTCGGCCGCGCATTCCGCCAGGAGTTCGGGGTCCCCCCCTCCCGGGTGGGCGTGCGTGGTGTCCACCCGGACGCTCGGACGAGGTGAACGAGGGCATAGCCGGGGTGCAACGGCTCTTGACAACCCGAAACGCCACAGACGATGCTGCCGGAAGCCAATCGATTTGCATGTTGCGTCGCTCACATCCAGACGCGCTCGATCCAAGGGGCCAGCCATGGTTAGTCACCGAGTCTCCAGCAATGCACGTGTCGTCGTCGCGGTCGCCCTGGCCAGTGCGCTGGTCGCCGCGTGCGGGAGCGGCCACAAGCCGAGCACGAACGCTGGGACGGGGCAGGGTCCGGTCAAGGACCCGACGTCGCCGACCACGGTCACCTTCTCGTCCTGGGTTGGCAGCGACCCGACGATGAAGAAGATGGCCGCGAACTTCCACAAGCTCCACCCGAACATCACCATCCAGTTTCAGAACGTCAGCGCCGACAACGCGGCCCAGAAGCTGACCACGCAGATCGCTGGCGGCAACCCGCCTGACGTCGCCTACATCGACGCCAGCAACACCTCGGACTTCGCATCCCGGCAGGCGCTGGTCAACCTGGACAACTACATCAGCCGCAGCAGCGTGGTGAAGCCTGACGACATCGTCGACGCGTTCAAGACCTTCGTCACCTACGACGGACACCTGTGGGGCCTGCCGATCGACGGCGAGTCCACCGGACTCTTCTACCGGACCGACCGCTTCAAGCAGGCCGGAATCGACGGGCCGCCCAAGACCTGGGACGAGTTCATGACCGACGTCCAGAAGCTCACCGATCCGGCCGCGAAGCAGTACGGCTACGAGGTCTTCGCCCCCGAGGCCGCCTACTACTGGTACCCCTGGCTGTACCAGGCCGGTGGCGACCTGCTCAGCGCCGACGGCAAGGACATCACGTTCGACAGCTCCCAGGCGCAGACGGCCGCGAACTTCTACGTCAACCTCGCCAAGTACTCGCCGAAGGACTACCTGAACTCCAACTCCTACGACGGACGCGTCGCGTTCGAGCAGGGCCAGGTGGCGATGTACATGGCCGGCTCGTGGCTGGCCGGGACGCTGCACTCCGAGGACCCGAAGATCGACGACGACTGGGCCACGGCTCCGCTCCCGAGCGGCCCCGCGGGGTGCAAGACGACGATCGCGGGCGACTCCCTGGTGCTCCTCGCCGACAGCCCCCACCCCGACGCCGCCTGGTTGTGGATCGAGTACCTCGAGAAGCCGTCGAACCTCGCGCTGTGGACCTACAAGTCCCCGAACGGCACCGAGCTCCCGCCGTTGAAGTCCCTTCTCGACTCCCCGGACCTGGCCAAGACCAAGCCCGTGCTCAAGGGCTTCGCGCAGCTCATGTCCTGTGGAGTGGCGAGCACCGTGTCGAACCCGAAGTTCCCGCAGATCGAGCAGCAGCTGAACACCGAGCTGGGCAAGGCGTTCTACGGGCAGCAGACGGCGGACCAGGCTCTCGCCAACTCCAAGGACAAGGCCGAGCAGATCCTGGCTCACTGAGCTCGAGAGGAGCACGCTGACGAAGGCGACTCGGCGTATGACGGCCCGGACCGGCACGCCGGCCCGGGTCGTCGTGCGGTAGCGCCGGATCCGACCACCACGGGCAGGACGACGGGCACGATCGGGAGAGTGAGGACGTGGCGATCACAGGAGCGCTGACCCGGGGACGCGCCCGGAACGCCAAGCCGACGAAGCCGAAGCGGAGGCGGAGTCTGCGCAGGACGGCTCGCCGGGCGCGCCGGGAGTGGTCGGCCTACGTGTTCCTCGCGCCCGGACTGATCGTGTTCTCCGTCTTCACCGTGGCGGCTCTCGTCTTCGCGTTCTACCTGACGTTCCACGAGTGGGATGCCATCCAGCCCTACAAGCCCTACGTCGGGCTCCAAAACTACCGGGACATGGTCCACGACAAGGACTATCGCCAGTCGATCCTCAACACGGTGTACTACACCGGTGGCTCCGTTCCGCTCGGCATGCTGGTGGGCCTGGCGCTGGCCCTGCTGCTGAACCTGCCGATCAAGTTCCGTGGGTTGTTCCGGACGCTCTACTACCTTCCGGTGGTCACGCCCCTGGTCGCCGCCTCGATCCTGTGGAAGTGGCTCTACAACGGCGACTTCGGACTCTTCAACTACTACCTGCTCAGGGTGCACCTGATCGACCAGCCGCTGCTGTGGCTGTCCAGTGAGAACCTCGCCATGCCCGCGGTAATCCTGATGACAGTGTGGATGAGCACCGGGTTCTCGATGGTGGTCTACCTCGCCGGCCTCCAGGCCATCCCGGACGAGCTGTACGAAGCGGCGAAGATCGACGGGGCCGGGCCGCTCAAGCGGCTGATCCACATCACGATCCCGATGCTCCGTCCGACGACGCTGTTCTTGCTCGTGATGGGGATCATCGGCTCGTTCCAGGTGTTCACCCAGATCTTCATCATGACCAACGGCGGACCCGTCGACAAGACGACCACGATGGTGTTCTTCATCTACCAGGCAGCGTTCAAGTTCTACCAGTTCGGCTATGCCAGCACGCTGGCGTTCGGGCTCTTCGCGCTGCTCTTCGTCGTGACCCTGGTGCAGCTGCGCCTCTACCGGAGGGCGGACCTGTGACGGCGTACGGCGAGACCGAGCACGAGTCCGCGGCCGTTCTCGAGGCTCCCGGGAACCGGCGACGCCCCGGCTCGGGACGTGAACGGCGGCGCCGCGGCCAGACGGCCGAGTGGGGCTGGGCGCGATGGCTGGTCTACCTCGTCCTGGTGGCCGGCGCCATCGTGTTCCTGGCGCCGTTCGCCTGGCTGGTGAGTGCCTCGTTCCAGAGCCTGAGCGAGATCTTCTCGGTCTCCCCGCACTGGATCCCGCACCACGCGACCGCCACGGGCTACCGGCAGTTCCTCAACCTCGGTCACCTCACGACCGCCCAGCGGGGGCAAGGGACGGGCGACTGGCGGTGGTTCGCCAACAGCGCGTTCGTCGCCACGTCGGTGACGGTCCTCCAGACCTTCTTCAACGCCCTTGCCGCCTATGTCTTCGCGAAGCGGGAGTTCCCCGGGCGCAACATCATCTTCATGATCTTCCTGGCCACGATGATGGTCCCGGGCCAGGTCACGCTGATTCCCAACTACATCATCACCAAGCACATCCCGTTCTTCGGGGGCAACGACTTCCTCGGCAACGGCGGTCACGGGTGGCTGGACTCCTACTGGGGCCTGATCATGCCCGGGACGGTCAGCGCGTTCGGGATCTTCCTGCTGCGCCAGTACATGCAGAGCATCCCGGACGACCTGCTGCAAGCGGCCCGCATCGACGGCGCCAGCGAGTTCCGGATCTTCTGGTCGATCGTGATCCCCCTGTGCGGGCCTGCCCTCGCGGCATCGGCGATCTTCACGTTCCAGGCGGCGTGGGAGGACTTCCTGTGGCCGTTGATCATCATCTCGAGCCCGGATCGCTACACCGCCCCGCTGGGACTGGCACTCTTCGTCGTCAAGAACGAGACGTCGTGGAACCTGCTGTTCGCGGGATCGGTGATATCGACACTGCCGATGGTGCTGATCTTCGCCATCTTCCAGCGCCGGTTCATCAAGGGCATCGCCCTCAGCGGGCTCAAGGGCTAGGCGTGGCCTCGTCGGTTCGCGACCGGGTGGCTGCCCTGCTCGGTGACGACGGTGGTGTGCTCCGACTCGAGCCGGCGTTCGTGGCCCGTGACTTCCTGCCTCCGGGACGCCGCCTCGGGCTCCCCGAGGACGCCTACGACGTGGGGGAGCGCGGCGCGATCTGCGAACGCTGGCTCGCCTCGACAACCCGGGCGGACAACCGGGTCGGCCCCCCGGACGAGGGCCTCAGCGGCATCGTCACCGGCGACGGTCCGCTGCTCCTCGCCGACGCGGTGGCTCACGCCCCGGACCTTCTCATGGGTCAGGAGTACGCCGCGGCGCACCCGGACGGGCTGGGCCGGCTCGCCAAGATCTTCGACTACGCCTACCGACTGCCGTTCCACGTCCACCCGCCGCAGGAGTACGCCTCCTTGGTCGGAGCCCACGCGAAGGACGAGGCCTACCACTTCCTGCCCACCGATCGCGGGGCCCATCCCGAGTCGTTCCTCGGCCTCCACCCCTGGATCGGGAACCAGGCAGCGCACGACGTGCTCCTGCCGTACCTGGAGGACTGGGACAGCGACCTGATCCTGCGCCACTCCAGGGCCGAGCTCCAGGTGCCGGGCGAGGGCTTCCTTATCCCGTCCGGGGTCCTCCACGCTCCCGGGACGGCCTTGACCCTGGAGCTCCAGGAGGACTCCGACGTGCTGTCGATGTTCCAAGCGCTCAACGCGGGCGCCGTCATCAGCAAGGAGCTGCTGTTCAAGGATGTCCGTCCCGAGGACCGTCGGAACGAGGGCGAGAGGTTCCCCTTGCGCTTCGTCGACTGGGCGCAGAACACCGACACGTACTTCTACGAGAACCACCACCTCAGGCCGCTGCCGACGAGCCCCCGAGACATCGGCCCCGTCCCGGCTGGGCGCGTCGAGGAGCACTGGGTCTTCTACGGCACTGAGAAGTTCTGCGGCAAGCGCCTCACCGTGGAGCCGGGCGCCAGTGTCTCGGTCGTCGAGCCCGGGGTGTACTCGGTGTTCGTGTGGTCCGGCCAGGGCGAGGTCGCCGGCCACGAGGTGCGTGGGGCGGACCCCGGACTCGACGAGCTCGTCATCTCCCACCAGACGGCGACGCATCCGCACCAGGTCCGCTGCACAGGGGTGGAGCCGCTCGTCGTGTTCGCCCTGTTCGGGCCCGACCTGCACGACGAGGTTCCCTCGCTCGGTGCGGCGACCGGTCTCACCACGCCCGAGGCCGCTCGTGGCTGACGCCCTCCGCGTCGGTGTCGTCGGTGCCGGCCTGATCGCGGGTTGTCACGTCCGCGCCTACACGCGCATCCCGGACGTCGTCGTGGTGGCGGTGGCCGACCCGCACGTGACGAAGGCCGAGCAGCTCGCGAGCACGGTGGGCGCGGCCGCCTGTGCCGATCTCGACGAGGTGCTGAGCAGGGGGGTCGACGTGGTCAGCGTGTGCACGCCTCCGGCACGTCACGCCGACGTGACCCTCGAGGCCCTGGCGGCCGGGTGCCATGTGCTCTGCGAGAAGCCGGTTGCCCGGACCTTGGCCGACGCCGTCCGGATCCAGAGCGCCGCCGAGGCCGCGGACACGGTGGTCATGATCGGACACGTGAGCCGGTTCGAGCCCGACCACCGGATGGCGCGCGACCTCGTGGCGGATGGTCACGTCGGCGACGTCGCGATGGCGACGCACTCCATGACGACCTCGTTTCCCGGATGGAGCGAGGGAGGGTGGCTGGCCCGTGCCGAGGAGTCCGGGGGACCACTGCTTGACCTGTCGGCCCACAGCTTCGACTACCTCGCGTGGGTGATCGGCAGTCCGGCCGTCCGCGTCCATGCGGTGGCGGCCGACAGCCCCGCGGGTCCCTCGACGTACGCCTTGGCCACCGTCCGCTTCGCCAGCGGTGCGATGGGCCAGGTCGAGACCAGCTGGGCCCATCCGGTCGCTCGTGGCTTCAAGGCGGTCGTGGAGATCGTCGGCACCGATGGACGGATCTCGTGGGACTACGACTCGCTCAACGGCGGTGCCATCTATCTCGACCAGGGCGACGTCATCTGGCTCGACCCACTGGGGGAGCGCGGCTACACCCGCGAGATCGCTGCCTTCGTCGAGGCAGTGCGCTCCGGCGGGCCCTCCCCGGTCCCTGTCGCCGACGGCGTGGCCGCGACCCGCACGGCGCTGGCCGCCCTGCACTCACTGCGCGCCGGGGAGCCGGTCGACCTGACCTCGTGGGAGGGATCGTGACGGGGCCCGTGCGCGTGGCGATCCTGGGCTGTGCCCATCGCCCCCATGCCTGGGCCTACGCCCGCGCCCTGTCCGCGTCCGCGCGGGCTCGACTGGTCGCCGTCTACGACGAGGACCCTGCGCTCGGCCGCTCCGTGGCCGACGACTTCGGTGCGACGTGGACCGACGACCTGCCGACGCTGCTGCGGGACGGCGACCTCGAGGCGGTCGTCGTGTGCAGCGCTACGTCGCGTCATCGCGAGCACGTCGAACAGGCAGCGGCCGCGGGTCTCCACGTGCTTTGCGAGAAGCCGATCGCCACCTCCCTGCGCGACGCCTCGACCATGCTCGCGGCCTGCCACGAGGCCGGGGTCCAGCTCCACCTCGCCTTCGTCTCACGGTTCCTGCCTCACGTCCGGACCGCCAAGGCCGCTCTCGACGCCGGCTCGCTCGGTGACGTCGTCGGCATGCGGCTCGTGAACCGAGGGCGGCCGCCGCTCCCTCCGCACTACCCCGCGTGGATCACGACCGTCGAGGAGTCCGGGGGCGGGGCGCTGATCGACCATTCCGTCCACCTGACCGATCTCGTGCGTCACCTCACCGGTCGCGAGGTGCGCCGGGTCGCGGCGGAGACCGGCACGCTGCTGTGGGACACAGACGTCGAGGACTGTGCACTGCTCTCCCTGGTGCTCGACGACGGGACTGTCGTCGCCCTGGACCCCAGCTGGTCGGTGCCGGCCGGCAACCCCTGGGACTACGACTTCTCCCTCCACCTGGTCGGGACCAGGGGATCGATCGACCTCGACGACCTCGCGGAGTCCGTGCAGGTCGTCAGCCCTCGTCTCGGTGCGGGCCTGCGCCTCGCGGGCTTCGCGGAGGATCCCGACATCGCCATGCTCGATGCCTTCTGCGAGTCGGTCCGTCTGGGTCGTCCCGTCTCGCCCAGCGCCACCGGCGAGGACGGTCTGCGCGCGCTCGAGGTGGCGCTCGCCGGCTACGCCTCCGCCGCCGACGGTGCCCGCCCGGTCGTCGTGGGGGGTGGCCCGTCATGACGTCGTCCAAGCGTCTGGTCGCCGGGGTCGACTCCTCGACGCAGTCGTGCAAGGTCATCCTGGTCGACGCCGACACCGGGCGCGTCGTGCGGCAGGGTCGCGCGCCTCATCCCGACGGCACGGAGGTGGCGCCCGCCGCATGGGACGCGGCGCTCGCCGAGGCCGTGTCAGCGGCCGGCGGCCTCGATGACGTGGCGGCCGTCGCGGTCGCGGGTCAGCAGCACGGCATGGTGTGCCTGGACGATGGGAGCGCCGTCGTCCGCCCGGCCCTGCTGTGGAACGACACGCGCTCAGCGACGGCCGCCGCCGAGCTGACCGCCGAGCTCGGGGGCAGCCGCGCCTGGGCGGAGGCGGTCGGCCTCGTGCCGGTGGCGTCGTTCACCGTCACCAAGCTGCGGTGGCTGGCCGAGCACGAGCCGGAGAACGCCTCCCGTACCGCAGCGGTGTGCCTACCGCACGACTGGCTCACCTGGCGGCTCGGGCGACACCAGGGGCTCGATGCGCTCCGGACCGACCGCAGCGACGCGAGCGGAACCGGCTACTGGTCCGCCGCGACTGAGTCCTATCGGACCGACCTGCTCCGGCTGGCGCTCGGGAGGGACGCCGTTCTTCCGCTGGTGCTGGGCCCGCGCGAGCCCGCTGGGATGCTCCCGGGTGGCGCGCTCCTCGGTCCTGGCGCGGGCGACAACGCCGCTGCCGCGCTCGGGCTCGCAGCCACGGAGGGCGATGTCGTCGTCTCGATCGGCACCTCCGGGGTCGTGACCGCCGTCTCGGCCGTGCCCGCCGCGGACGCGAGCGGGATCGTGGCCGGGTTCGCCGACGCCACAGGACGTCATCTGCCTCTGGTCGCGACCCTGAACGCCGCACGCGTGCTCGACGCCACCGCGCGCATCCTGGGCGTGGACCACGTCGAACTGTCCGACCTGGCGCTCACCGCGCCGCCGGGGGCCGGTGGGCTGGTGCTGGTGCCGTACCTGGAGGGCGAGCGAACCCCGGACCGGCCGGCGGCCACCGGAGCGGTTCACGGACTCACCCTCGCCAACGCCACGGCGTCCAACCTGGCGAGGGCCGCGGTCGAAGGCCTGCTCTGCGGCCTGGCGACCGGACTGGACGCGCTGCGCGGCCAGGGCGCGGTCGTGTCGCGGGTGCTCCTGATCGGCGGGGGAGCGGCCTCTGAGGCTGTCCGTCGGATCGCCCCGCAGATCCTGGGATGTCCTGTTCATGTCCCACAGCCGGGGGAGTACGTCGCGCTGGGGGCGGCCCGGCAGGCCGCCTGGGTGGCAGGGGGGACCGAGGAGCCGCCGGAGTGGCTCGCGGGCTCCGTCACCGTCTACGACAGCCCCGGCGTGCCGGCCGTCCGGGAGCGATACCAGCAGGCCCAGGAGTGGGTCCTCGATCGGCCCTGACCCCCTGTGGCGCTGTGCCGGGCGCCCTCGTCAGGCCGAGCTCATGTCGTCTTGTACCCGATTCGTGTGACCTCCGGCAGAACTCGAAGGTAAAGACCCTCATTCTGGGGACGAGCGTGAGGCACGTCTTTTTGTACGTTCAGAGAGCCCCAGCGCGAAGGGGCAAAGACACCCGTGGACACACCCCATGCTCCAACGGGTGGCGTCTGGTCAGAGAGCCGGACATCGATGCCCGCCGGTCAGTGCGTGCCCGGCGGGCATCGTCGCAGCACGGCGTGATCCGCCCGCCGTTCGCCCGCCGTTCGTGCGTGGTCCGAGCCTCGACCGGGTCAGCCGAGCCGGCGCTGGAAGTCGCCCCAGACCTGCGACACCTCGAACCCCAGCGCCTCGTTGATCGCGACCATGTGCCGGTTGGTCTCGGCGTTGGTCGTCTCGACGTACCGCTTGCCGGGGAAGCCGTCCGACAGGGCCCGCAGCACGCCGCACTTCACCGCCGTCCCGAGCCGGTGGCCGCGGTGGGCCGGGTCGACCAGGGTGCCCCACTGGTCGACGTGGGCGTGGCTGTCGTTCGACGTCGCGGCCACGGAGTAGGCCACGACGGTGCCCGCGGCGTCCAGGGCGTACGCCGCCACCCGGGTGCGACCGGCAGACACCAGCTCCCGGTCCTGGGCGGCGAGCTCGGCCACCGTGTCCTGCCCGGCCTCGACCTCCATCTCACCGCTCGGTGCCTCGACGATCAGCTGGTTCTTCAGGGCGACGTACGACGCGGCGAGCTCCGCGGGCACGGGCCCGACCACCGTGCGCAGGAGGTAGTCGTGATGGCGTGGTGCGGCCTCCGCCTCGAGCCGGTCGAGTCTGTCGCTGTCGAACGGCAGAGCGAGACGGCGCTCGATCTCGGTGTTGGCGACGTCGTAGCCGAGCGACCGCGCGAACCGCACGTTGCCGTTGTCGCGGTCGGTCCCGATCCGGCCCGTCGCCTGGCACACGTGCCGACCCGCGTCCCGGACCTCGGCGTGGCCGACCGCCGCGAGCTTGGTCCCGATGCCGCGGCGCTGGTGGGCGGGGTCGACCCAGATCCACACCCGGGCCGAGTCGAGGTTGTCGAGCAGGGGCAGGCTCACCATGAGCTCGCCGACCATGCGGTCGCCGGCGAAGGCCCCGTACGCCGCCGCGCTCCTGCCGCTGTCGGTGCCGCTGAGGATGGAGATGCCGTCCTCGCGGGAGTAGAGCGCCGCGACGGGGTCCTCGGCGAGCTCGGCGGCGACGTAGACCTCCTGGAAGCCGTCCATGTCGGCGCCTTCGCCGTGGTCGAGGCGCCGGATCGAGATCGGGGACACGGCTCACACGGTCTCGAGTCCCTGCCGAGGGATCAACCGATTTGCGAGCCCGGGGGCTCGAGGCGCTTCTCGAGCTCCATCCACACCTGGTGGACCTCGAAGCCGAGGGCGAGGTTGATCGCGACCATGTGCTCGTTGACCTCGGCATTGGCCGTGGCGATGTATGCGCGCTCCGGGAAGCCCTCGCCGACGGCTCGCAGCTGGGCGCACTTGACGGCCGTTCCGAGCGCGCGTCCGCGATGGGCGGGATGGACCAGGGTGCCGAGCTGGTCGACGTGGTGGGCTCCCGCCGGCAGCTGTGCCTCGGTGTAGGCGACGACCTGGTCGACGTGCACGGCGAAGGCGGCCACCGAGACCCGGCCCGCGGCCTCCAGCCTCGCCTCCTCGGCCACGAGGTTCTCGACAGTCTCGCCGGCCTCCTCCAGCTCGAGCCCGCCGCTGGGGGCCTCGGCGATGAGCATGTTGCGCAGCGCGACGTACGACGCGCGCAGGTCTGCCGGGAAGGGACCGACGACGACGCGCACGTCGTAGCCCTGGTGCCGCCGGGCAGCCTCGGCGGCCAGCCGGTCGAGCAGGGCGATGTCCACCGGCAGTCGGAGCCGGCGCTCGACGACGCTCAGGACGACGGCGTAGCCGCGGGACTCGGCGAACCGCTGGTTGCCGACGTGACCGGGACCTGCCCGGAGCTGCGTGCGGAGCACGGTCCGTCCGTCGCGATGCAGGAGCGTCTCGATCGCGTCGGCCAGGGTGGTCCCGACGCCGCGTCGTCGGTGGTCGGGATGGACCCACACCTGGATCTGCGCGAGCGTGAGGTTGTCGCGCCGGCCACCGGAGGTCATCGAGACGGCCAGCAGCCGGTCGTCGGCGAAGGCGCCGTAGCCCTCGAGGAAGAACGACATGTCCTGCGAGCCGAGCATCGCGGTCGCGTCGGCGCTGGTGGCCAGCCGGGCCTCGGGATCGGCCGCCCGCTCGGCGGCGCCGTAGACCGAGACGAAGGCGTCGACGTCAGGGGGATCCTGCGCGTCGACGGGCCGGATCACCAGCTCGGTCACGGGGTCACAGTGCCCAGACCAGGGCGGGACCGCAAGAGACTCTGTCCAAGATCCTGCCCGGGACCCTGCCCGGCGTGTCGGGCGCGGCATCGAACACGTGTTCGGGTTAGATGGTGTCTGCAACCGAGCTCGATCCACGGCTCTCCACAGGTCCGCGCGTGCCGCGAGCGGGCTGTCGGCGGCCGGGTCTAGCGTCTCGCGCGACGACGAAGACCGCACTGATGGCTGCTACGAGGCAGCACCGAGTCGGGGCCAGGGGTCCCGGAAGAGGATGGACGCAGATGGCTGGAGACCGCGACCAGGCGCTCAACGTGGCGCTCGCGCAGATCGAGAAGCAGTTCGGCAAGGGCTCGGTGATGCGCCTGGGCGACGAGACACGGGCGCCCCTGGAGGTGATCCCGACCGGCTCGATCGCCCTCGACGTGGCGCTGGGCCTCGGCGGCCTGCCGCGCGGCCGCGTGGTGGAGATCTACGGTCCGGAGTCCTCGGGCAAGACCACGGTCGCTCTGCACGCCGTGGCCAGCGCCCAGCGCGCCGGCGGCATCGTGGCCTTCATCGACGCCGAGCACGCGCTCGACCCCGACTACGCCAAGAACCTCGGCGTCGACACCGACGCCCTGCTGGTCAGCCAGCCCGACTCCGGCGAGCAGGCGCTGGAGATCGCCGACATGCTGGTGCGCTCCGGTGCCCTGGACCTGGTGGTCATCGACTCGGTGGCCGCGCTGGTGCCGCGCGCCGAGATCGAGGGCGAGATGGGTGACAGCCACGTCGGCCTCCAGGCCCGGTTGATGAGCCAGGCGCTGCGGAAGATGACCGGCGCGCTCAACAACTCCAACACGACCGCGATCTTCATCAACCAGCTCCGCGAGAAGATCGGCGTCATGTTCGGCTCGCCCGAGACGACCACAGGTGGCCGCGCCCTGAAGTTCTACTCCTCGGTGCGGCTCGACGTGCGTCGGATCGAGACCCTCAAGGACGGCACCGACATGGTCGGCAACCGCACCCGGGTCAAGGTCGTCAAGAACAAGGTGGCCCCGCCCTTCAAGCAGGCCGAGTTCGACATCATGTACGGCAAGGGCATCAGCCGCGAGGGCGGCCTGATCGACGTCGGCGTCGAGGCGGGCATCGTCCGCAAGGCCGGTGCCTGGTACACCTACGAGGGCGACCAGCTCGGCCAGGGCAAGGAGAACGCGCGCGCGTTCCTCACCGACAACCCCGACCTCGCCAACGAGCTGGAGAAGCGGATCCTGGAGAAGCTCGGCGTGGGTCCGACCGTGGACGCGCCCGCCGAGGGCGACGCCCTGTCTGACGAGCCGATCGGCGTCGATGACTTCTAGGCCGGCGAGCGCCTGGCAGGGTGACGTCGAGGCGGGGGTGCGTGCGTGGACCGGTGGGTCCGCGGGCGAGCCCCCGTCAGCGGCGCCGCGGGGGACCCGGCCGGACACCCCGCCAGATACCGCGGCCGAGGGTCCGGACGCCGACCAGGAGTCGGTCGGCCGCGCGATCCTGCTCGACGCCTTGACCGGCCAGGCGCGGAGCCGTCGCGAGCTGCGCGCCAAGCTCCGGAAGAAGGCCGTGCCGGACGACCTGGCGGAGCGCCTGCTCGACCGGTTCACCGAGGTCGGGCTGGTCGACGACGCGGCGTTTGCACGCTCCTGGGTCGAGAGCCGGCAACGCAGCCGGGGGCTGGCCCGGCGGGCGCTGGCCCAAGAGCTGCGTCGCAAGGGGGTCGACCAGGAGTCCGCGAGCGTCGCACTCGACGACATCGATCCTGAGCAGGAGAAGGAGACCGCGCGGCTCCTGGTCCGCAAGAGGCTGCGGACGCTGCGCGGGGTCGACAGCACGACCGCGACGCGCCGTCTCGCCGGTCTGCTCGCGCGCAAGGGGTACCCCGCCGGGATGGCCTTCGCCGTGGTCCGCGACGAGCTGGCCGCAGCCGGGCTCGAGGGTGCGGAGGGCGACGTCCCCGACGCGTGAGCGCGTGTCACGATGTGCCGGTGACGCAGCCCTCGGACTCCCGACACGACGCCCCCCAGGATGTCCCGCACGACCCCGGTCACGAGGTCCTCAGCTACGAGATGTTCGGCGACGCCGTACGCGAGCTCGGGCAGACGATCGCCGACGACGGGTTCGCGCCGAATGCCGTCCTGGCGATCGCGCGCGGTGGTCTGGGGCTGGCGATGGGCTTGTCCTACGCGCTGGACGTGAAGGACCTCGCGATGGTCAACGTCGAGCTCTACACCGGCGTGGGCACGCGGTTGGACGCCCCGGTGTTCCTCTCCCCGGCGACCGGCGCCGGCGACCTGCGTGGGAAGCGGGTCCTGATCGCCGACGACGTCGCGGACTCCGGGCTGACCCTGGAGGCCGTACTGGCGTGGTGTGCGGAGCACGTCGCCGAGGCGCGGAGCGCGGTGCTGTTCCGCAAGCCGCCTTCGGTGGTCGAGCCCGACTACGTCTGGCGCCGGACCGAGCGGTGGATCGACTTCCCGTGGTCGTGGCAGGGCCCGGTGTCCCGGTCCGCCATGATGGGCAGGTGACCGCACACCTGCACCGTCTGCCCGCCGGGCCGGTGGATCTCACCGTGATCCCCACCGACGACACCCCGGGGTTCGACGGCGGCAAGAAGCAGGGCGCACCCGCCCTTGCCGCCCTCGGCGACGAGCTGTCCGACCTCCAAGAACGGCTGTGGGCCGAGCGCGGCACGGGATCGCGCCGCCGGGTGCTCCTGGTCCTCCAGGGCATGGACACCTCGGGCAAGGGCGGCACCCTGCGACACACCGTGGGCCTGATGGACCCGCAGGGAGTGAAGATCACCAGCTTCAAGGCGCCGAGTGACCAGGAGCGTCGCCACCACTTCCTGTGGCGCATCCGCCACGCGCTCCCGGAGCCGGGATACATCGGTGTCTTCGACCGCTCCCACTACGAGGACGTGCTGATCGTGCGGGTGCACGGCCTGGCCGAGCCGGAGACCGTCGAGCGGCGCTACGACGAGATCAACGCCTTCGAGGCCGAGCTTGCCGCCGACGGGGTGGTCCTGGTCAAGTGCATGCTCCACGTCTCGGCTGCCGAGCAGAAGGAGAGGCTGCTGGCCCGGCTGGAAGACCCCGAGAAGTACTGGAAGTTCAACCCCGGCGACATCGACGAGCGGGAGCGCTGGGGCGAGTACCGCACGACGTACCAGATCGCGCTGGAGCGCACGAACACCGAGATCGCCCCGTGGTACGTCGTTCCCTCGGACCGCAAGTGGTACCGCAACCTGGTGATCGGGCGTCTGCTCCTGGATCACCTCCGGGCGCTGAACCCGCAGTGGCCACCCGCGGACTTCGACGTGGACGCCCAGCGTCAGCGACTCCTGGAGGAGACTCCGGTCTCGTGATCGACACCGTCGCAGTCACCCGCTACGTGACACCGCTGCGTGAAGGCGGCAGTCTCCCCGGGATCGTCGAGGGCGACGACCTGGGCACCTACGTGTGCAAGTTCCGGGGAGCCGGTCAGGGCGTCCGGGTCCTGGTCGCCGAGGTCGTCGTGAGCTCTCTCGCGACGCGGCTGGGGCTCCGCACGCCGCGGCTCGTGGCGCTCGACCTCGACCCGGAGCTCGCCCGCTACGAGGCGGACGAGGAGGTGCAGGACCTGATCAACGCCAGCGCCGGCCTCAACCTCGGCATCGACTTCCTGCCCGGGGCCTTCGGCTTCGAGGCTGAGGCGAGCACGCCGCCGGACGTCGCGGCGCGGATCCTGTGGCTCGACGCCTTCACGGCCAACGTCGACCGCACCTGGCGCAACCCCAACCTCCTGCTGTGGCATGGCGACGCCTGGGTGATCGACCACGGCGCGGCGCTCTACTTCCACCACGCCTGGAGCGGTGGCCCGACCGACCCGGCTCGCTTCGCCGCCCAGCCCTGGGATGCCGCGGACCATGTGTTCCGAGGCCAGCTGGGGGGCCTGCCGGCCGTGGACGCGGCGATCGACCTGACCCCCGACGATCTCGCCGCGTGCGTGGCGGAGGTCCCCGACGCCTGGCTGGAGCCGGTGCCCGGGGCGGAGACGTCCGACCAGCTGAGGGCGGCGTATGTCGCGTTCCTCTCCGCCAGGCTCGGCACCCGGGCCTGGCTGCCGGGGGAGTCCGCGGCATGAGTAGCCCGGCGCGGGGGATGCCGTACCAGTACGTCGTGCTGCGGTGCGTCCCGCGCGTGGACCGAGAGGAGTTCCTCAACGTCGGCGTCGTGCTCTACTGCGAGGCCGCGGGCTACCTCGAGGCGGCGTGGAGCGTCGACCGCGAGCGGCTGAGTGCCGTCGCGCCCGGGCTCGACCTCGACGCCGTCTGCGAAGGGCTCGACTTCGTGCGGGCGGTGTGTGCGGGCGACGAGGCGGCAGGCACCGCGGCCGGTCAGCCCGCCGGCACCCGCTTCGGCTTCCTCAAGGCGCCCCGCAGCACGGTGCTCCAGCCGGGCCCGGTCCATGGCGGGGTCACCACCGACCCCGGCCGTCAGCTCGAGCACCTCCTGGAGCGCCTCGTCGGCTGACTCCGTGATGTTCGACCCCGGGTCCTCGCGCGGCGCGGGGGTCACGCGAAGGCGACGGCCCTCCACTTGCCGGGGGAGCCGGGCTTGGTGCACAGCCAGAGGGCGCCGGAACTGTCGACGACGAGCTCACCACGCTGGTGGTGCCCGGACGTCGGATGTCCGGTCGTGGCGTGGGGCACGAGCCTCAGCGGCGCGACCCCACCCTCGAGGGATGCGCCCAGTCCGGCCGCGGACGTCGCGGTGATGCCGCCGTCCGCCTGGAGCGCAGGACCCTCCGCCGACTCCGCATGGACGGCGGGGCCCGACGTCGACGTGGCGTGCACGGCGACGCCCGAGGTGGCGGTCGCCTCCAGTGCCGTCGAGGAGTCGGAGACCGCCTCGAGTCCTGTCCCCGACTCGCTGTACGCCTTGATCGCAGTGCCGGTCAGGGAGCGGCCGAGGACGCCGAGCCCGTCGTCGCAGGCACCGAACACCCCGGCGACCTGCCCTCCTGAGCTGACGCCGTCGGTGATGCCCTCGACGCCGTGGGACTGGTGCGAGTAGCCGTAGACGGCCGTGCCCTGCGAGGTCGACGTGATGCCCTGGCCGTCGCTGGTGGCGACCAGGGCGATGCCCTCGGTGGCCTCGGCCTTCATGCCGATGCCGATGCCTCCCCAGCCGTGGACACCCACCGTCCCGTTGCCGTAGACCCCGTCGCCCTCATAGGTCATCCCGTACACCCCGGCGCCGCTCCCGGACCTGCCGTACACACCCGAGCCCGACAGGGCGCCGCCATAGACCGCCGCGGACGTGGTCGGGTCGGAGAACTCGTCGAGGTGGTCCACGAGTGCGGCAATCCCCACCTGGTCGATCGGAATGGCGGCCGGGGTCCTGATGGTGTTGTCGACGCGGAAGAGGGCGGCGGAGTACGTCGTCGACGAGGGGTTGGCGATCCGCGTCGGCGGGCTGGTCGGATCGGTGGGCGAGACCGTCTGGGCCACCAGCACGCCGTCGCCGTCGGCGGCTGCCGCAGGCGACCCCAGCGCGTCCAGGCCACCGATCCCGGCGACCGCAGCGGCGCTCAGACCGAGGCCGCGGCGCAGCATCCGGCGCCGGCTCACCGCGCTCGCCTCGTCCGGCCCGTCGGCGGTCAGCGGCGACTCCGACCGTGGTGCGGTGAGCCGCTCGACGAGCGCCTCCAAGTGGGCGACGCGGGCGTGCAGCCGGGCAAGCTCCTGGTCGTGCTCCACGGGAGCCTCCTCCAGTCGTGTCACGACGACGACGTCGTGGTCCAGCGGGAGGCTATGTCAGCTGGGGTGCCCGGCGAGGCGGAACCGCGTTCTCAGACCGGCACGAGCTCGACCGCGCCGACGGCGTACCGGGCCAGGACCGTGCGGGCGACGGCCTCGTGGACGCCGAGCGGCTCGGCGACCGCGACGGCGCCGGCCTCGAGCGCGAGCTCCTTGGCCCGGTCGGGTAGGAACCCGGGGGCGAGGAACAGCGAGGCCACGGCGATGTGCCGTCGGCCCTCCTTGCGGAACGCGCGCACGGCCTCGCCGGTAGCCGGCGGGGCCGCGGAGGCGAACGCCGCGGTGACCGGCAGGCGGTGGTGGCTGCCCCACAGCCGCGCCAGGCGAGCCACGGCCTGGTTGGCCAACGGGTCGCTGGAGCCCGCCGCGGCCAGGACCAGGGCGTCGAGCTCGCGGATGCGCGAGGCCTTGAGCGCCTCGCGCATGCGGACGTCGAGGACCTCCAGGAAGCAGGCCTCCAGGCCCAGGATGGACGTCGCGCGGACCGTCACGTGCTCGTGGCGCGTGCCTGCGTCGGCGACCACGGCCGGGACGTCGACCTTGGCGTGGAAGGCGTCGGTGAGCAGCAGTGGCACCACGACGACCTCCTCGAACCTGGCCCGGGCCAGCTTGTCGACGACGGTGTTCAGCGTCGGCTTGGCCAGGTCGAGGAAGGCGGTCTCGATCCGGAGGTCGGGCCGCAGGCCGCGGACCTCCTCCATCAGCGCCTTGATCGTGGCGGCGGACCGCGGGTCACGGCTTCCGTGAGCCAGGGCCACCAGTGCGGGAGCAGCCATCAGCGCGGCCTCCTCTCGTTGTTCGTCGCCGGCTCCAACGCCGGCGTGGGGCAACCGACGGCGGTGTCGGTCGGGCTCGGGGTGGGGGTGGGGTGGGGACTCATGAGTGGATCCCGCACTCGGTCTTGCCGGTGCCGGCCCAGCGACCGCTGCGCTGGTCCTCGCCGGGGGCGACCCGCCGGGTGCACGGGGCGCAGCCGATGGAGGGATAGCCGTCGTAGACCAGGGGGTTGACCAGCACGCCGTGCTCGGCGATGTAGCGCTCGACGTCGGCGTCGCTCCAGCGAGCCAGCGGGGACACCTTGACCTTGCCCTTGCGGGCGTCCCAGCCCACCACGGGCGCGATCACGCGATGGGCGGTCTCGGCCCGGCGCAGGCCCGTGGCCCAGGCGTCGTACCCGCGCAGTGCCTCGCCCAGCGGGCGGACCTTCCGCAGGGCGCAGCACAGGTCGGGGTCGCGGAGGTACAGCTCGGGCCCGTACTCGGCGTCCTGCTCGGCCACCGACTGCACCGGCGTGATCGGGATCAGGTTCAGGTCCATCGTGGCGCCTACCGCGTCGGCGGTGCCGAGGGTCTCGGTGAAGTGGTACCCGGTGTCGAGGAACAGGACGTCGACACGGGGCGCGACTCGGGAGACGAGGTGGGCCAACACCGCGTCGGTCATCGAGGACGTGACGCAGAACCGGTCGCCGAACGTCGCGACGGCCCACTCCACGATGTCCTCGGCCGGCGCCAGCTCCAGCTCGGCGCCGACGTGGGAGACCAGCTCGCGCAGCTCCTCGGAGCTGCGGCCCTCGGTGTGGGTGCCGCGCGCGTTGAAGGCGCGCGTCGTCGCCGGGGAGGTCATCGCGGCGCCTCCGGTGCCGCCGGCTGTGGCCTGACCAACCCCAGCGACCTCAGCGAGAAGGCACGCAGGCACGAGTGGCACTCCCAGGCGCCGTGACCCTCCTCGCCCGGCCACAGGTCGCCGTCGCCGCAGTAGGGGCAGTGGAACGGGACGGCGCGCTCGCCGGACGCGTGGCTCACGAGACCGCCTCCAGGCCCGGACCGACCAGCACCCGGTCACCGCGCAGCAGGTCCTCCTCGGCGCGCACGACCCAGTCGGCGAACGACTCGTCGTCCGCGCGGTCGGAGAGGAAGTTGGTGACCACGGTCGTGACGTAGTCGTCGAGGCCGGCGCTGGTCACCTTGTGGGCCCGCAGCTTGCGCCCGAAGCCGGCCTTGAGCCCGGTCGCCCCACCCAGGTGCACCTGGAAGCCCTCGACCTGGCGGTCGCCGTCCAGCACGAGCTGACCCTTCAGGCCGATGTCGGCGACCTGCGTGCGGGCACAGGCGTTGGGGCAGCCGTTGACGTTGACCGTGATCGGCACGTCGAGGTCGGGGAAGCGGCGCTCGAGCTCGGCGACCAGGTCGCGGGCGCGGCTCTTGGTGTCGACGATCGCCAGCTTGCAGAACTCGATGCCGGTGCACGCCATCGTGTTCTGCCGCCAGGCCGAGGGCCGGGCCGACAGGCCGATCTCGTCGAGGTCGGTCAGCAGGTCCTCGAGGACGGCGGGCGCCACCCCGACCAGCACGATCTTCTGGTACGGCGTGAGCCGGGCGCCGTCGACGCCGTAACGCTCGAGCAGGTCGGCGAGCCGCACCAGCAGCGACCCCGACACGCGGCCCACCGTCGGGGCGATCCCGACGTAGAGCCGGCCGTCGTGCTGCGCGTGCACACCCACGTGGTCGCGGTGACCGGTGGGTGAGGGCGGCGACGGGCAGGTGACCAGGGGGCGCTGGAGGTACTCGTTCTCCAGCACCTCGCGGAACTTCTCCACGCCCCAGTCGGCCACCAGGAACTTCAGCCGGGCCCGGGAGCGCAGCCGGCGGTAGCCGTAGTCGCGGAAGATCGAGACGACCCCCTCCCAGGCGTCGGCGACCTCCTCCAGGGGGATCCACACGCCCATCGGCTGGGCGAGCATCGGGTTGGTGGAGAGCCCGCCGCCGACCCACAGGTCGAAGCCGGGGCCGTGCTCGGGGTGCACGGTGCCGACGAAGGCGACGTCGTTGATCTCCGGCGCCACGTCGTGGCTGGGGTGGCCGGTCACCGCCGTCTTGAACTTGCGCGGCAGGTTGGAGTACGCCGGGTTGCCCAGGGCCCGGCGGGCGATCTCGTCGAGGGCGCTGGTCCCGTCGATGATCTCGTCGGCCGCGACGCCGGCGACCGGCGAGCCGAGGAACGGTCGCGGAGAGTCGCCGCACGCCTCCAGGCTGGACAGGCCGGCGTCGTCGAGCCGCCGCCAGATCTCCGGGACGTCCTCGATCCGGATCCAGTGGTACTGGATGTTCTCGCGGTCGGTGACGTCGGCGGTGTCGCGGGCGAAGTCGACGCCGATCTCGCCCAGGGCGCGCACGGCTCGGTGGCTCAGCAGCTTGCCGTCTGAGCGGACCCGGAGCATGAAGTACTCGTCGTCGAGCTCCTCCTCCTCGAGCATCGCGGTCTTGCCCCCGTCGAAGCCGGGGGCGCGCTGGGTGTAGAGGCCCATCCAGCGGAAGCGGCCGCGCAGGTCGGCCGGGTCGATCGAGGCGAAGCCGCGCCGGGAGTAGATGGTCAGGATCCGGTCGCGGACGTTGAGCGAGTCGTCGTCCTTCTTGGACTGCTCGTTCTTGTTGAGCGGCTCGGTGTAGCCCAGCGCCCACTGGCCCTCACCGCGCTTGGGGCGCGGGATCTCGGTGTGCGTCGCCGGGGATGGCTTGAAGCGGAGGTCTGGCATGGGGTGGTCGGTCCTTGACTGGTCCGGTGCCGGGGCCTGCGCGCTACGTCGGGCGCGGCCTCGTCGGCAGGGGTGGTGGGCGCGGTCAGCGGGGCCAACAGATCATGCTGCGCGTGCGCCCGAGGTCCACATGGCGCCGGGCCACGAGGTGCATCTGGTACGCGACGGTGAGCATGGGACGAGTCTCAGTGAGTGGACCGGGGTTCCACAAACCCAAATCCCGAGGAGTGAGACTACTGACCAATATGTGAGATCCTGAGGGGCTCGGCGGGAGGTCAGCCGTCCGCGAGCTCGCGCGCCGCCGTGAGGACGGCGGACGCGTCGCCGACCGCCCCGGTGCGACGTACCAGGTCGACCACCACTCGACCGAGAAGCCCCGGGGCCTCGCCCGGCTCGACCTCCTCGCGGTGCAGGACCACGCCGTTGACGACGTGCAGCAACGTGGGCGGCTCGGTGCGCGACCAGCAGCTCTCGGTCCCCAGCCACACCGCCGCGGGCGCCGCGGGGCGCAGCAGGCCCTTGCGCACCTCCGGAGTCACGCGGGTGCCGGGCAGCCGGGCGAGCAGGTCCGAGACCGCGTCGAGACCACCGGTCGACACGGTCGCGGCCACGACCTCGGCGACCGCCGCGGCGTCGGTCGGGTCGACGTAGCCCGCCGGCAGAGGTACCTCGCTCATCGCGCTGTCCGAGGGCTCACCGCAGTGGCAGGACGAAGCCGGGATCGAACCCGTCGGGCTCACCGGTACGGCGCACGGCCGTCCCGGACGTGAAGAACTCCAGCGTGTGGGTGCCCCACATCCACTCGCTGGCGCTCCAGTCCACCCCGGTGATGCCGGTGGCCTGCACCCGCTCCGCCTCGGCCTGCATCCGGGAGAGCGCGGTCTCGCGGGCGTCGTAGTAGCCCTGGGTCCACTGCGGCATCTCGACGTTCTGACCCATCTGCCGCAGGGTCTGCATGAAGCCCTGGGCCGCGACGTGCCAGACGCACACGCCCATCACGAACTCCACCGGCGTGTGTCCGGTCTTGAGCAGTGTGTAGAAGTCCTGGACGTTGAGGTGACTGGTGAACGGCGCGCCGTCGGGACGTCGTAGCGCGCCGGGGTCGTCCTTGCTGATCACCGCGGTGCCCACCGCGATGAACTCGATGTGCTCCGCGCTCACGCCGTGCTGGCGGAAGGTCAGCCTGGTGCCCACGACACCGTCCGCGCCGACCTGGGCCGCCTCGGCGATCATCCGGCCCATGGCGTTGAACCGCGCGGTGTACATCGCCTGTGAGAGCACCTGGAGCTCGACGGACTGGCGGAGGTTCTGCTGCTGCCAGCCGATGTGGTAGACCGAGCTGCCCATCACGAACTCCAGCGGGCGGAAGCCGGCGGAGTCCAGCAGCGCGAACTCGCTGACCGACAGGTCCGAGGTCCACACCTTGCCGGCCTCGCCGAGCCGGGCGGAGGCGACGGCGTCGGGGGTGAGCTCGCTCATGGGAGATCCTTCGTTCGTCCGGACGGTGGCATCGCGAGCCTAGGGCGTCTCTCCCCATTCGGGCGCGCCTGGTGCTGCGACTAGCGTCCTACGTATCTGGTCAGTCGTGACTGGAGGTCGGCATAGGTCACGGCGTCGGCGAGGGGTTGCCCGTCGCGCACGGCGTTCGCGGTAGCCACGGCCGCGGCCAGCGCGGTGCGATAGGGGAGCGACCCCGTGCTGACACGTCGTACGCCGAGACCCGCGAGGTCGTGGAGGGTCAGCCCAGGCACCGGCAGCAGGTTGACCGGCACCGTCAGGGCTCCGGTGATCTCGCGGATCGAGTCGGGGTCGCTCAGACCCGGCACGAAGACGCAGTCCGCCCCGGCCGCGACGTAGGCCCTCGCGCGCGAGAGCGTGCCGGCGACGGTGTCCTCCTGGCCGAACCAGTACGTGTCGACGCGCGCGTTGACGAACAGCTGCGGTGCCCGCTCCTTGACCGCCGCGAGCTTGCCCGCCAGGGCCGAGGGCTCGAGCAGGCGGCCGTCGCGGCTGTCCTCGAGGTTGACCCCCGCGACGCCCGATGCGGCGACCTGAGCGGCGTACGACGCGACCCCCGCGGGCTCGTCGTCGTAGCCGTCCTCGATGTCGATGCTGACCGGGACCGGGAGCCGGCCCAGGGCGCGGGCGAGGGCGAGGTTCGCGTCGCGGGTGGACCGAGAGGCGTCGGGTCTGCCCAGGCTGGACGCGACACCCTGGCTGGTGGTGCCGATCGCCGGGTACCCGGCCTCGAGGAACCCGAGCGCCGAGGCGAGGTCCCAGGCGTTGGGCAGGAGCAGGGGGAGGGGACCGTCGTGCAGGCCCGCGAACGTGCTGTCCATGGGGTCATTCCAGCGCATCTGCCGTACGCCGGCCACCGAGGCGACGTCGGACGGCCATGTCCTACATTGGCCCGCATGAGCGACGTCGTCACGCCGGACACCACTGCCAAGACCGCCTCGGCCGCCTACGACGCGGCCCTCGACGTCATCGCGAGCGTCGAGCCGCGGATCGCCGAGGCGACCCGCAAGGAGCTCGCCGACCAGCGGGCGTCGCTGAAGCTGATCGCGAGCGAGAACTACGCGTCCCCGGCGGTGCTGCTGACGATGGGGACGTGGTTCTCCGACAAGTACGCCGAGGGCACGATCGGCCACCGCTTCTACGCCGGCTGCCAGAACGTCGACACCGTCGAGGCCGTGGCCGCCGAGCATGCTCGCGAGCTCTTCGGTGCGCCGTACGCCTATGTGCAGCCGCACAGCGGCATCGACGCCAACCTCGTGGCCTACTGGTCGATCCTGGCCCACCACGTCGAGACCCCCGGGCTCGCCCGGCTCGGCGCCAAGAACGTCAACGAGCTCAGCGAGGCCGACTGGGAGTCCCTGCGCGGCGAGCTGGGCAACCAGCGCCTGCTCGGCATGTCGCTGGACGCCGGCGGCCACCTCACCCACGGCTTCCGGCCCAACATCAGCGGCAAGATGTTCCACCAGCAGCAGTACGGCACCGACCCGGCGACGGGGCTGCTCGACTACGACGTCGTGCGGGCCAAGGCGCGGGAGTTCCGGCCGCTGGTGCTCGTCGCCGGGTACTCGGCATACCCCCGTCGGGTCGACTTCGCCAAGATGCGCGAGATCGCCGACGAGGTCGGGGCCACGCTGATGGTCGACATGGCGCACTTCGCCGGGCTCGTGGCGGGCAAGGTGTTCACCGGCAACGAGGACCCGGTCCCGCACGCGCACGTCGTGACGACGACGACGCACAAGTCGCTGCGCGGACCGCGTGGTGGCATGGTGCTGGCCCAGGAGGAGTTCGCCCCCGACGTCGACCGCGGCTGCCCGATGGTGCTCGGCGGCCCGCTGTCGCACATCATGGCCGCCAAGGCGGTGGCGCTGGCCGAGGCCCGGCAGCCGTCGTTCCGGACCTACGCCCAGGCGGTCGCCGACAACGCGCAGGCGCTCGCGGAAGGCTTCTTGAAGCGTGGCGCGACGCTGGTCACGGGGGGCACCGACAACCACATCGTCCTGCTGGACGTCTCGTCGTTCGGCATCACCGGCCGCCAGGCCGAGTCCGCCCTGCTCGACGCGGGCGTGGTCACCAACCGCAACTCCGTGCCCGCCGACCCCAACGGGGCGTGGTACACCTCCGGCGTGCGGATCGGTACGCCGGCGCTGACCACGCGCGGCTTCGGGGCGGAGGACTTCGACAGGGTCGCCGAGCTCATGGTGGAGGTGCTGTCGAACACGCAGCCCGGGACCACGTCGGCCGGCGCGCCCTCCAAGGCGACGTACACCCTCGCGGACGGCGTCGCCGACCGCATCCACGCGGCCAGCGCCGAGATGCTCGACGAGCACCCGCTCTACCCCGGACTCGACCTGGCCTGACCTCGCTCAACGAGCCCGGAGGGCCAACTCAACGGACCCGGAGCGGTCAGGACTCGCCGCTCAACGGGGTGGGGGTGGCGCGGTCTGCGATGGCGCGCAGGTCGGCGGACCCAGCGGTGAGCGCGCCGTACGTCCCGTCGTACGACGTGCCGAGGCGCGAGCCGCAGAACGCGTCGGCCACCTCGGCGGGGGCGAACCTGACGAGCAGGGCGCCCTGGAGGCACGCCGCCATCCGTCCGGCCAGACGCCGGGCGCCGACCTCGGCCGAGCCGGTGTCGCCGAGCAGGGCGAGGGTGTCGTCCACGGCGCGGTCGAGACGCCGGTCGGCGCCCCGGGCGTGCCCCACCTCGACGATCCAGGCGTCCAGCACCTCCGGCTCACGCCCGAGCGCCCGCAGTACGTCGAGCGCGTTGATGTTGCCCGACCCCTCCCACACCGAGTTCAAAGGAGCCTCCCGGTAGCGCAGGGGGAGCCCCGACTCCTCGACGTAGCCGTTGCCGCCCAGGCACTCCAGCGCCTCGGCGACGAACCCCGGCGTCCGCTTGCAGACCCAGAACTTCGCCAGCGGCAGCGCGATCCGGCGCAGCGCGGCCTCGCGCGGGTCGTCGCCCGCGTCGACGGCCGCGGCGAGCCGGATCGCCAGGGCCGTGGCCGCCTCGGCCTCCACCTGGAGGTCGGCCACGACGTTCAACATCAGCGGCTTGTCGGCCAGGAGGCCGCCGAACGCCGAACGGTGGGCGACGTGCCAGGCCGCCTCGTTGAGCGTGTGCCGCATCAGCGAGGTCGAGCCCAGCACGCAGTCGAGGCGGGTCGCGGCGACCATCTCGAGGATCGTGCGCACCCCCCGCCCCTCCTCGCCGAGCCGCGCCCCGACGGTGCCGTCGAGCTCCAGCTCGGCCGAGGCGTTGGCGCGGTTGCCGAGCTTGTCCTTGAGTCGCACGATGTCGATCCGGTTGCGCGTCCCGTCGGCGAGCACCCGCGGCACGACGAAGCAGGTCAGCCCGCCCGGCGCCTGCGCCAGCATCAGGAAGACGTCGTTCATCGGGGCCGAGGTGAACCACTTGTGGCCGTGCAGGGTGTACTCACCCTCCCCGGCGGTGGGCCGCGCGTCGGTGAGGTTGGCCCGTACGTCGGAGCCGCCCTGCTTCTCGGTCATCCCCATCCCGGCCAGCGCGCCACGCTTGGCCGACGGCGGGCGGAGCCCGGGGTCGTACGCCGTGGCCGCCAGTGCGGGAGTCCAGTGCGCGGCCAGCGCCGGGTCGACCCGCAGCGCGGGCACGGCGGCGTACGTCATCGAGATCGGGCAGCCATGCGCGGGGTCGGTGTGTGACCAGGCCATGAAGCCGGCCGCCCGGCGCACGTGTGCGGTCGTGGCACCCTCGGCCTGCTCGACCCATGGCGCCGCGTGCAGGCCGTACCCCACGGCGCGCTCCATCAGCCAGTGCCAGGACGGATGGAAGACGACCTCGTCGATCCGGTTGCCGTACCTGTCGTACGGCGTGAGCTCGGGCACGTGGCGGTTCGCGAGCCGGCCGTGCTCGCGGGCCTCGGCGCTGCCGGCGCGCTGTCCGAGTGCCAGGAGGTCGTCGACGACGTCGCTCCCGGCGTGCCTGGTGACGGCCTCGACCAGGGCCCGGTCGCTCGCCACGACGTTGTGACCGACCAGCGGGGGCGGCTGGTTCGTGGCTTCCCGGGAGGACGGCGACATGTGGCTACGGTAGACACCATGCCCGGTCCCGAGCCGTCGCGGTCCGTGGACGCCGACGACCCAGGTGGCGCGGTCCTGGCCGTGCCCGCGTGGCTCGCCCGGACCCGGGAGACCGGCTGGCGGCTGGTCGTCTCGTCCGTAGCCTCCTCGATGCGACACCGGGTGACCGGGCTGGCCGCGGAGGCGGCGTTCTTCACGGTGCTCTCGGTCCCGCCCCTGCTCTTCGCGCTGACCGGAGCGATCGGCTACGTCACCGAGTCGTTCAGCCCGGGCCAGGTCGACCACGTCCGCACCGCCATCCTCGACCTCGCCTCGCGCTTCCTCACCGACAGCGCGGTCCACCGGGTGATCCAGCCGACCATCGACGACGTGCTGCGCGGCGGGCGGTTCGACGTGGTGTCGGTGGGGTTCGTCCTGGCCCTGTGGTCGGGGTCGCGGGCGATGCACGTCTTCGTCGACACGATCACGATCATGAACGGGCTCAGCGGTCGTCGCGGGATCGTCAAGACCCGCGCGCTGTCCTTCGGCCTCTACCTGCTGGCGATCGTCACCGGCGTGGTCGCACTGCCCCTGGTCGTGGCCGGCCCGCGGCTGGTGCGTGAGTGGCTGCCACACCGGGCGGGCTTCCTGATGGGCTTCTACTGGCCGGTGGTGGTCATCGTCTGCATCTGCTTCCTGGCCACGCTGTACCACGTCTCCATCCCGGTCCGGAGCCGTTGGCGCACGAACCTTCCTGGCGCGGCGTTCGCCTTCGGGGTGTGGATCCTCGGCAGCTTCGCGCTGCGCATCTTCCTGACCGCGACGGCGTCGGACTCCCGCTCGATCTACGGTCCGCTCGCCGCCCCGATCGCCGTCCTGCTCTGGCTCTACATCCTGTCGATCGCGGTGCTGGTCGGGGCCGCCCTGAACGCCGCCGTCGACACCGTCTTCCCGGAGGGGTCGGCCCAGGTCGTTGGCTAGCGCAGGTGCACTAGGGTCTGCCCGTGCCCGACGACCAGGAGCGTCACGAGCAGTCCCGTCACGGGTTCGTCGTGCTCCCCGACCGCGGCAACACCATCTGGCGGGCGCTTGCGCAGCGCGTGGCGCTCGGCGTCGGGATCATCGCCGTCACCGTCCTGCTGGTCTACCTCGACAGGAACGGCTACGTCGACAGCAACGACCCGACCGGGAAGATCAACCTGGCCGACTCGATCTACTACACGACCGTCACGCTGAGCACGACCGGGTACGGCGACATCGCGCCGGTGGCCGAGCACTCGCGGTTGATCAGCGCGTTCGTCATCACCCCGCTGCGCATCGCCTTCCTGGTCCTGTTGATCGGGACCACGCTCGAGGTCGCGGCCGCCCAGGGCCGTCGCATGCTGCGCATCGCCCGTTGGAGGAGACACATGAGCGACCACGTCGTGATCGTCGGCTACGGCACCAAGGGGCGCAGCGCGGCGGAGACCCTGGTGAACAACGGCATCTCGCGCGAGGACATCGTGGTCGTCGACAAGGGTGGAGCGGCAGTCTCCGACGCCCATGCCGACGGCCTCGCCGTGGTCACCGGCGACGCGACCCGCAGCGGAGTGCTCCAGCGCGCCGGTGTCGAGCGCGCCACCCAGGTCATCATCACCACCGACCGCGACGACTCCAACGTCTTGTCGACGCTGACCGTGCGCCAGCTCAACGCGGGCGCCTACATCGTCGCGGCCGTGCGGGAGCACGAGAACGCACCGCTGATGAAGCAGTCCGGAGCCAACTCGGTGATCACCTCCTCCGACGCCGTGGGGCGGCTGCTGGGCCTCTCGTCGCTCTCGCCGACGCTGGGCACCGTGATGGAGGACCTGCTGACCTACGGCGAGGGCCTCGAGGTGGCCGAGCGCGACCTGCTCGTCTCCGAGGTCGGCCAGCAGCCGCAGACGCTGCCGGACCAGGTGATCGCGGTCGTGCGCGACGAGACGGTCTACCGGTACTTCGACCCCACGGTCACCCAGCTGGCCCGCGGCGACCGGCTGATCGTCGTACGCCCCGCCAAGGAGCTGCCGTGGGCGCCCCGACCGGGCACGCACGGCGAGGAGACCGACCTCGACGAGACCTGACCGGCGACCGAGCTCCGCCGACCGGCTCCGCGGAGTCAGTCCGGCAGTCGCTGCGGACGCCGGTCGATCTGCATGAAGATCTCCGGACGCGGCAGCGGAGCGAAGCCCGCGCGGGCATAGACCTCGTGGGCGTCGCGGGTCCCCAGCAGGATCCGGTGGACGTCGCGCTCCTCGGCCCACCGCACCGCCCACCGGGTGAGGGCGCTCCCGAGCCCGTGGCCACGATGGGCCGGGTCGACGTAGACGTCGCAGTACCACGCGAACGTCGCGCCGTCGGAGACCAGCCGAGCCACCGCCACCTGCCCGTCGGGGCCGGCGTAGATCCCGCAGACCGCCGACGCGGCGAACGAGCGCTCGACGATCTCGCGGGGCCGTCCCTTCGCCCAGTACGACTCGCCGCTGAGCCAGGCGAAGACGCGGTCCATGTCGAGCTCGTCGTGAGCCTCGCTGAGGCGGTACGGAGCGGTGGTCACCGGACAACTCTGCCGTACGTCGCCGGGCGGGCCCGAAGCCGGGTCGGGCGCCGAGATCGTCGCCGCCCGCTCGCGACACCGGGCGTTCACCCGGATGCCCGAGGATCGGGCGGTGACGTCCGGCCCCGGCCTGCTGCCGCCGCTGACCGCGGCTGACCGGGCACCATGAGCGCCCCCGGGTGCTCGTCCAGCACGCCTCGGCCGCGGCCGGCCGCGATCTCGGTGATCCGTTCGACGCCTGGCCGCGTAGCCCGGGGGAGCGGGCAGGCGGCGCACATCAGAGGCGCCGAGGTCCGTCTCGTACGCCGGGTCGTCTCGTCGTCTCGCGCGGCATCAAGGCGGTCGGCGACTGAGCCTGCCCAGAGCCGGCCGGGCGGCGATCCCGGGCACCAGTCGACATGTCGTCGTCAGTCCGTCTTCACATGTCGCGGTAGCGCTCCGCCGCGGCCAGCTTCTCCCGCATCACCTCGGGGGTGATCGCGACTCCGCTGCCCGGGGGCGGCGGCCAGGTCCCGGTGGTGTCGCCGTTGTAGAGGCCGGCGTACGCCGCGGTGTCGCGCTGGTAGCGCCAGCCCTCGGCCAGTGGCCCGGCGTCGTACGCGTCGTACCCGATGCTGTCGAGGAACGACGTCACCTCGGCCTTGGCGTCCGCGTCGTCGCCGGCGATCGCCAGCACCGAGCGGTCCGGGCTGCCCGACGGCCGGGCCAGCTCGCGCAGCTGCACGTAGGAGATGTTGTTGAACCCCTTGACCACCCGGCTCTGCTCCAGGTGACGCTGGACGAGCTCGCTGGTGGTGGTCGACTCGTCGTCGAGCTCGGTGACCTGTCCGTCCCGCTGCGGGTAGTAGTTGCAGGTGTCGATGACGACCTTGCCCGCGAGCGGGGCAGCGGGCACCCGGTCGACCGCTGCGAGCGGGACCGTCACGACGACCAGGTCGCCGGCCCTCGCGGCCTCGTCGGGTGTCGCGGCTCGGGCGCGCGGTCCGAGGTGGGCGACCAGGTCGGCCAGGGTCTCGGGACCTCGACTGTTGCTCAGCACGACGTCGTGGCCGGCGTCGACCGCGAGCCGCGCGACGGTACTGCCGATATTTCCGCTTCCGATGAGCCCGATGGTCCTCATGCCGTCCCAACCGGACCCGTGCGGCGCGAATTCCGCAGCGGTCGGGGTCCTCGTGGCGACCCCAGCCGGAGAATGTGAACGCGCCCCGCTCGGTCCGAGTGGCGAGGCGCGTTCCCCGGCACGGGTCCCGGGACGGACGCTGCGTCGAGGTGGACGTGCCCAGCGGCCGCGTGTCCAGTCTGTCGGCCACGCTGCCGGGTTGTCGTCACCCGACTGAGGTACGGCGCCGGGCCGCCGAGACCGGGGCCCCCGCGACGCAGGCCTGTGCCGGCGCCGCGGGGTGGCGCCCGGCATGGGTCGGGACGCCACTGGAGAGACACCGCTTTACCTCGGTTGTGACGCCGCCGAGAGGTCACTTCCCGGCTCGAAGGGACAAATCGGCTGCCGGATCGGCACCGAAACGGACCCCCGGCCAGAGATGCTGCCGCTCCGAGGCCGATTGGCAACGAAGACTGGTGCTGAACGCGCGTCACATCGGGCACCGTCGGTCGTTGGTACTCACGGGGGGTCTCGTGTGCGCGCCGACGACGTCGGCGTGCGGCACACAAGGGGGCCCCCGCAGGCCGGTCCGGGTGCGTGTGCCCGGCCGGAAGATGGGCTCGACTCCCCGTGTCGGGCCCAACGAGGGGTGGCCGGTCCGGACTCGGGGGGAGTCCCTGACGGCCACCCCTCACCCTCGTCCTGGCCCGGGGCCCGAGGTGTCGCGGGCCGGCGTCGTAGCCCGGCGCGACCTCGGTCGTTGAGACATGAGTGCGCCCCACGGCGTCATGGGGCTGCCGCGGGGCGCACGTTCCTCGCCCTAGAACCGAGGAACACGGCCAGGGTAGCGGCGCGGCCTGCTCGCTCCCAGACCCGACCGGTTGAGTCCGGACGAACCTGACGCCCGCCGGCTCTCCAAGACCGGCGGGCGTCAGGTGTGTGCTTTCGAGCTTGGCGGCACCCGTCGGAGCATGGGGTCACCGACGGGTGCGGGCCTCTTGACGAGGCCAGCTCGAGGCTACGTGCCCCGCCCCTCGAGCGACATCCCCAGTTGTCGGGAACCCGCCTGCACGCGGCGACGCGAAGCGCCCCACGGCGCATGGGGTGCCGTGGGGCGCTGACCTCCGGCGGGGGTCCGGAGATGCTTCGCCGGCGTGCCGCACGACAGCCGACCCCCAGCGTGCCCCCGGGGACGCCTGTACGTCGTCACCCCGCCGGGTGACGTCGTCCCGATCCGGTGTTCATGGGTGACCGCGCCGCCCTTGACCGTGGTGCAGCCCGCTCACTCGGTGTCGGGGAGGGTGCCGCGCGAGATGGCCTGGGCGACCCGCTGCACGTGCTGCGGGTTGTGGGGCACCCCGGGCAGTCTGCCGCGCAGCCTGGACATCAGCACCGAGTGAACGCGGGCGGCGTCCTGGCCGCGCATCTCTCGGTTGACACGACGGATCGTCTCGGCCTCGAGGCGAGCCACTGCTGCGTCGAAGCCCGTCTCCCGTGCGTCGAGCCTCGTCCAGTCGATCGGCACCTTGCCCACGCTAGGGCTCGCCGGTGTCCGTGGCTAGACAGGGGCCATAGCCGGGCTGGACAGGGCTCGAGGTGGCGAACGGCGAGTCCCGCGCCCCGGAGCAGGCGCTCCGCGACCGCACTGGGCGGTCGCGGAGCGCTGTCGCTGGAGCATGCGAGTCAGGCAACGGGGGTATACCCGGATCACGGCTCGAGCGAGTGCCACGTGGGAGAGCGCGGCGAGTCTGAGGTTAAGGCTGAGGCTTATGGTGCACAAGAGCACACCTGTGATCAGGTGGGCCGCCCGGTTCCCAGCCCGGAAATGTGAGAACCCCCGATCGCCGAGGCGTCGGGGGTCACTCGCGCCGCTGTTGGGGGGGTAGCGGCAGCCGGATCCGAAGGGGGGATTTAAGGACCCGTTGACACAAGTATGGCGACAGATGTGCCAGCCCGCTGGCAATTTCCCGAAATTCCTTGGGAAGAGTCCATGAGTTGAGTGATTCTTAACCCAACGGGGGACCGGCCCCGCTGGCTACTGGGGGGCAGCCAGCGGGGCCCCAAAGCCAAACAGTCGATGGGGAGACTGAAGATGAACGCATTCATGTGGGTGATGCTCGGCTTCGCGGTGGTCACGGGCGCGATGCTGGTCGGGGACTGGATCAAGGACCACCGACCGGTGGCGCTCGCCACGCGGTCCTGACGACTTGGGCCGGGCCGCTGCACTCGGGTCGTCCGCTCCACGCCGGGCTCTGACCCGCCGTCAGGCGGACGACCGAGTCGGAGAGCGTGGAACGCCCCGGCCTCGTCCCCGGCCGCGCGCGTCCGATGTTCGATGCTCGGGGGCCGGATGTTGCTGGTGGGCGATACTGGGTTTGAACCTTTCAGAGCCGGGCCCTCGCGGTCTCGCTGGCGACACTGGATTTGGCGTAAACTCGCAGGTCAGAGGGCACTTACGGGATCTTCAGACGCCTGCCAGACGTCGACATCTTCGGACACGTTCTGACGTCTATGTTCCCCGTATGTTCCCCAAAGGGCGACACTGGAGGAACAAAAGATGGCTCGGGAACCTTCTATCGCCCGCCGTGGCTTCGGGCGGATCGAGCGGCGCGAGTCCGGCCGCTACCGCGCGGCGTACACGGGTCCGGACGGTCGGCTCTACCGGGCGCCGACGACCTTCGACGCCAAGGAGGATGCCGTCGCCTGGCTGGCCAACCGACGTGCGGAGATCCAGATGGAGGTCTGGGCGCCCGACGCGGCCGCCCGCGGCGCCTCCCGCCTCGCGGTGCCGACGATGAGGGCGTACGGAGACCAGTGGCTCCAGGGCCGCAAGACCCGCGGCCGCGAGCTGCGCCCGACTACGCGGCAGCAGTACCGGATGCTCCTCGACACCTACATCTACCCGACCTTCGGCGACGAGCGGCTCGACCGGATCACCGCCGACGACGTCACCCACTGGTACGACGCCCTGGCGCCCGGCAAGGAGACGATCCGGTCGCAGGCATACAGCCTGCTCCGCACCATCCTCGGTTCAGCGGCCTCGGCGCGTCCCAAGCCCCTAATCCCGTACAACCCGGCGCACATCCGCGGCGCCGGCAACGTCAAGCGAGCGCACAAGGTCCGACCCGCGTCGCTCCAGGAACTGGAGACGATCGTCGAGGCGTTGCCCGATCGCTACAAGCTGATGGCGCTTCTCGCCGCCTGGTGCGCGATGCGCTTCGGCGAGCTGGCCGAGCTGCGCCGCGGAGACATCGACCTGCGCACCAACCGGGTCTCGATCACTCGCGGCGTGGTCCGTGTCGGCGGCGGCTTCTTCGTCGGCTCGCCGAAGTCCGACGCCGGCGTCCGCGACGTGGCCATCCCGCCGCACCTGCTCCCCGTCGTGAAGGCGCACCTCAAGAACCACACCGGCAAGGGCAAGGACGCCTTGCTCTTCCCGGCCGCGGCCGACAGCAACGCCCACATGGCACCGTCGACGCTCTACAAGGTCTACTACCCGGCTCGGAAGGCCGCTGGCCGCGAGGACCTGCGTTGGCACGACCTCCGCCACACCGGAGCGGTCCTCGCCGCGCAGACCGGCGCCACCCTCGCGGAGCTCATGGGCCGCCTCGGTCATTCCACGCCTGGTGCGGCCATGCGCTACCAGCACGCAGCTGAGGATCGGGATGCGGAGATCGCGAGACGACTGTCCGCACTCGTTGACGTGAAGGCGCGGTAGCGGCGGCAGACGACTGATGCGTCACGAAATGAGTGAGCCTGAGGGCCGTTGGCGGATCTACCCTGAGGCCCATGTCGAATCCGCCCGTGTGTCGTCGTTGCGGGGAGCCTGTGGTCGCATCCGCCGAGCAATATGAGGTCTTCGAGCGGATGCACTACGTCTGCTTCCACTATGAGTTCGAGCATCAGGGTGATCCCGACGTCGAGTGCCCGGCGGGTGGCTGCCCAGCGGCCGGGATAACCCTCCCATCACTCCTGTTCAGGACGGAGGGCCTCGACCTCGCTCAGGCTGGCAATACCGTCGTGCCAGCCATCCTCGCCCTGGAGAAGCTCGGCTTCGCGGTCGAGCACCACGATGACGGCTTCGCTGCGACGGCGAGGGGTTCACGGTTCGTTGCAGAGGATCCAGTTGCTCTCCTCGGCCTCATCAAACTGGTTGAGACGCGTCGTCCCTGGCGCGCAACTGACGCCGAGATCGATGACGCGCTCGGCAGGTACGACCTCTGACGCGACCGGAGCGCCATCGCCAGTCAAGACATGCGCGCGGACACGATGTAGTGCAGCCTGAGTACGTGCCAATGTACGTAGAACTTCGTGACGGCGAAGGCCGGGTGATGCGAGGGATGCCAGACCCCTCGGGCGGCCGTTTCGACGCGGCGGGGGACTTCGACCGGTTCTTCGACGAGTCATACGCCGGCCACATCAGCGACCTGCGCCTCGGCACCTTGGGCAAGGTCGATCCGTACGCGGCAACCGAAATGCGGCCCGATCGCATGAGGTTGCTGCTTGCCGACATCGAACTGGCGCTTCCGGCGGCGAAGCCAGGACCCGAACGGCGAGGCCTACTCCGACTCAAGGCCATGGCCGAGACCTGTGCAGCGTTACCGAAATCCACGATGGTTTGGATCGGCGACTGAGTTGGGCCAGCGCTATTTGCCGGGCGCGAGCGGTTTCTCGCCACCGAAGTACGGCAGCAAGTCATCTGAGATGTTGCCGTCGAGCGGAAGGCTCAGTAGTCGAACCACGCCAATCGCCAGGACTCGGAACACTTCCCAGGAACTGTCGACCTCGTGAACTGCTGCCCACCGGAATGTCAGCGTTCCGGGACCAACGCGATCGGGCTCCTGGAGGGCGCCCGCGAGCACCCCGCCGACGTACTCGTGAGGAAGCCCTACGCGCGCGCGATCGAAGGGCTTAGGGGCTCGGGAACGGGTTCGTTGAGTGGCTCCAACTGCCACTCGGAGGTACGGGTAGTCGTGGGGCTCGAAGGTGGCACCGAGCACGCCGTACTCACCATGGCCGCCGAAGCCGACGCGGTATCCCCAGGCCGCCTGCCTCTGAACCGCGGGAGGCGGAACATTGTCCTGCCAACGCCAG
>NZ_DATAVI010000052.1:0-1962 GCF_036267815.1 Nocardioides sp.
GTCACGCACGCCGCCCAGGCTCATGCGCACGAACTTGCGTCCGGTGGCACGGGCGATCGACTCGCCGATGCTCGTCTTGCCGGTCCCTGGGGGGCCGATGAGGGTGAGGATGGCGCCGGAGCGCTTGTCCTCCTGGATCCCGCGATCAACGCGCAGCTTCTTGACCGCGATGTACTCGACGATGCGGTCCTTGACGTCCTCCAGGCCGGCGTGGTCGGTGTCCAGGACCTCCCGGGCGTGGGTCGGGTCGAGCTTCTCCTCGGAGCGCTCGTTCCACGGGACCGAGAGGATGGTGTCCAGGTAGGTGCGGATGACGCTGGACTCGGCGGACTGCTCGCCCATGCGCTCCAGGCGGCCGAGCTCCTTGAGGGCCTGCTCCTCAGCGTGCTCGGGCATGCCGGCCTCGTCGATCTCGGTCCGGTACTCCTCCACGACCGACGCGTCGTCCTCGTCGAGCTCCTTGCGGATCGAGTCCATCTGCTTGCGCAGGAAGTAGTCACGCTGCTGCTTCTCGGCGCCGGACTCCACGTCTTCGCGGATGCGCTTGCGCACCTGCAGCTCGGCCAGGCGCTCGCGCTGGTAGCCCAGCGCCAGCTCCAGCCGCTCGGTGACGTCGAGCGTCTGCAGCAGCTTGACCTTCTGGTCGTAGTTGAGGTCGGGGGAGTCGCCGGAGGTGTCGGCCAGGGTGCCCGGCTCGGAGATCGAGCGCAGGAATGCGGAGATACGGCCGTCGTCGCCGCGGACCTCGAGGATCTCCTCGACCACGGCGCGGTACTCGCGCTCCAGGTTGCGGGTCTTGCCGTCCACGGGGACGGGATCGGGGCGCTCGTCGACCTCGACGAACAGCCGGCCGTCGGGCAGCGTCTGGGCAGCACCCGCGACACCGCGGTGCTGGCCCTGCAGCTCAAAGGCGCGGCCGCCACCGGGCAGGCGCACCCGGTTGCTCACTTCGGCGACCGTGCCAACGGCCGCGAACTCGTGCTCATGGCGAGGCACCAGGAGCACGCGCTCTTCGTCGCCGGCGTCGATCGCCAGCGTCAGCGACATGCCCGGGAAGACGACGACGTCCTCCAACGGGACCAGGAGAAGGCGACTCATCAAGTCTTCACTTTCATTAGGTACTTACGAAGGATAAGTAGAGGATACCACCGGACCGGACGGTCCGCTAGTCGAATCTCAGTCCCCTCGACTGAGATTATCAATAGGGTCTCGCCTCATGGGCTCGGTTGCGTCCCGCCATTGCCCCGAGCGCGCCCTGCCGATCGCGCGAGATCTGGGATCATCGACGGCCATGCCGACGCCGCGCCGCCCCGACCACGATCCCGCCCACGACGTGCTCGCCGCCGAAGAGTTCGGCATGCCCGCCCCGGACCCGGCGCTGCACCGCGAGGCGGCCCACGACGTCCTTGCCGCCGAGGAGTTCGGCGTGCCCACCCGCGACCCGGGCCTGCACCACGGGCCCGTGACCCTGCCTGACGACCCGTCCGGGATCGCCGAGCCCCATGACGTTCTCGCGGCCGAGGAGTTCGCGATGCCAGCGCCTCGGGGGCACGGAACCGCCGGGGCCTCAGCGTCGCGGACGAGGCGCGCAGGCGCGGCCGCCGCTGCCGGGCTCACGTTGCTTGCAACGTTTTTGTTGCACAAACGTCGCACTTAAGTTCCAGACGCGTCTTGTTCCGTCACAGCCAGGACGGCGACCCTGGACGTGATGCGACTGAGGGCTGCTCACCAACCACCAGACGACTCACGTCTCGGGAACCTGGCGACACGTCAGCATGGCGTGGTGGCTCGACGGCAACTGTTGGTCCTTGGCTTCTCTTCCCAAGCCATAAAAACGCTGGTCGCCAGGGCGCGGCTGCAGAGAATCCATCGCGCGGTCTACGCCGTCGGCCACACACGCCTGACCGCGAACGGGCGCTGGATGGCCGCCGTCCTCGCCTGCGGTCCCGAGGCGGTTCTCAG
>NZ_DATAVI010000053.1:0-11755 GCF_036267815.1 Nocardioides sp.
CGGCGTACCACGGGCTGCGGGCCTCCGACCGCGACCGCGCGGTGGTCCACGACATCCTCGCCTCGGCCTACGCCGAGGGCCGGATCGACCGCGACGAGCTCGACGAGCGCACCGCGCAGGTCGACTCAGCGAAGACCTACGCCGACCTGGTGCCGCCCATGCGCGACCTCACCGCCGATGCCTCGAGTGCCCCGGGCGTGAGCCCGGCCTCGCGTGCCTCGCTCGAGCGGCAGGCGCTCGGCTACTACCGCGAGAAGCTGGGCGAGGCCTTCATGGGCTTCCTGGTGCCCAACCTGATCGTGTGGACGATCTGGTTCTTCGCCGGACACGGCTTCCCCTGGCCGGCGTTCGTCCTGATCGCGACCATCGGCAACTTCGTCCGTGTGGCCGCCCAGAAGACCTCGATCGTCGAGGCCCGGATCGAGAAGCTGGAGCGCAAGCAGGCCAGGGCGCTGGAGCCGCCCAAGCCCGCCGGCTCGTCGAAGTCCGCAGGCTCGTCGAGGTCCACGAAGGCGCCCAAGAAGGACGAGCCGTCCGAGCACGCGGAGCCCGACGAGGCCTGACCTGGCCGGATGGCTCGCCACGGTGCCAGCGCACCTGCGCATCCCCGCGCCACCGGTCCGAACCGGCTCACGCGTCCCAGCCCTCGGGCCGCAGCTTCCTCGGCAGTCCTTCGACGACGAGCCGGTAGGACTCGTCGACCGCCTCGAGCAGCTCCTCGTCTGGGATGTCGCCGCCGTAGGAGAGGTCGTTCCACCCCGAGCGACCGATGTAGGCCATCACCGACGCGCTGCCGGGATAGCGATGGAGCCACTCGTCGGCGACCTCCCGGCTGCGCGCTGACTTGACCCCGACTCCACTGCCACCCAGGAACGCGAAGATCTTGCCCCGCTCCCCCGGTCCGACCTTGACCACCGGGTGCGGGTGGTCCCAGGGGTTGTCGGACCAGGCTCCGGGCTTCCCGAGGCAGTGGGCCTGCATCCGCTTCGCGTCCACGTCCAGCAACCTATGACAGGGCTTGGGCCGACGGCCTCCCGCGAGCTGACGGAGGTCACCCTCCTTCGGGGTCCGCGGGGGGCTTGACCTTGACGCAGCGTCAGGGTTCGACACTCTCGGCATGACCGCGACGACAGCCATCGAGATCACCGGGCTGACCAAGTCCTACGGCGACACCGAGGTGCTCCGGGGCGTCGACCTGACCGTCCCGACCGGCACCGTCTTCGCGCTGCTGGGCTCCAACGGCGCGGGCAAGACCACCCTGGTGCGCATCCTGTCCACGCTGCTCCGGGCCGACAGCGGCACGGCGTCGGTCGACGGGCACGACGTCACCGGCCAGCCGGAGGACGTCCGGGGGTCGATCAGCCTGACCGGGCAGTTCGCCGCCGTCGACGACATCCTCACCGGGCGCGAGAACCTCGAGCTCGTCGCCCGGCTACGACGTCTGCGCGACGCCCGGGGGATCGCGACCGCGCTGCTGGCCCGGTTCGGACTCAGCGATGCCGGCGGCCGGAGGGCCGGCACGTACTCCGGCGGCATGCGCCGGCGTCTCGACCTCGCCATGAGCCTGGCGGGCGACCCGCCGGTGCTGTTCCTCGACGAGCCCACGACCGGCCTCGACCCGCAGGGCCGGATCGAGGTGTGGAAGAGCGTGCGCGAGCTCGCCGATCGAGGCACCACGGTCCTGCTGACGACCCAGTACCTCGAGGAGGCCGAGCAGCTGGCCGACCGGATCGCCATCCTCCACGAGGGGCGGGTCATCGCCTCGGGCACCCTCGCGGAGCTGCGGGCGCTGTTCCCGCCGGCCACCGTCGAGTACGTCGAGAGGCAGCCGACGCTCGAAGCCATCTTCCTCGCCATCGTCGGCGACCACGACAACCACGCGCGTCACGACGACGCCGTGCGCTAGCCCGAAGGAGCAACCCGCCCATGTCCGGCCACCTCGTCCATGACACGTCGGTCCTGCTGACGCGCTCGCTGCGCCACGTCCTGCGTAGCCCCGACACCATCATCACCACGGCCGTCACTCCGGTCGCCATGCTCCTGCTGTTCGTCTACGTCTTCGGCGGCGCCATCCATACCGGCGGCGGCGGCAAGTACGTCGACTACCTGCTGCCGGGCATCTTGCTGATCACGGTCGCGTCCGGGGTCTCCTACACGGCCTACCGGCTGTTCACCGACGTCTCCGGCGGCATCGTCGAGCGGTTCCAGTCCATGCCGATCGCCCGGTCGGCCGTCCTGTGGGGCCATGTGCTGACCTCGGTGCTGGCCACCCTGGTCTCGCTGGCGCTGGTCGTGACCGTCGCCCTGGTGATGGGGTTCCGATCGGGCGCGGGGGTGCTCGCCTGGCTCGCCGTCGTGGGACTGCTGGTGCTGTTCACGCTGGCCCTGACCTGGCTGGCGGTGATCCCCGGCCTCACCGCGACATCGGTCGACGGGGTCAGCGGGTTCTCCTACCCGTTGATCTTCCTGCCCTTCATCAGCTCGGCGTTCGTCCCGACGGCCGGGATGCCCGGTCCGGTCCGCTGGTTCGCCCGGCACCAGCCGGTGACGTCCGTCGTCGACACCATCCGAGACCTGTACGCCCAGCAGCACGTGGGCACCGAGGGCCGGCTGGCCGTTGCGTGGTCGGTCGGGACGCTGCTCGTTGCGTACGCCCTCGCGATGCGCACCTACCGGCGCACGATCGGCTGACCTTCTGCCCCGAGAGATGGAGCGTTCCGTGCACCCTCCGATACTGGGCCCGTGTTGACGATCGGCCAGCTCGCGGCGTACGCCGGTGTCTCGGTGCGCACCGTGCGGCACTACCACGCCAAGGGGCTGCTGCCCGAGCCCGACCGCGACCACTCGGGGTATCGCCGGTACGACGCGGCGGCCGTCGTGGAGCTGGTGCGGATCCGCGTCCTGGCCGATGCCGGCGTCCCGCTGTCTCGGGTCCAGGAGCTGCTCGCGGCAGGAGGGGAGGAGTTCGCCGAGGCGGTCCGGGACGTCGACCGACGCCTGCGAGCCGAGATCAGGGAGCGCCAGCTCCACCGAGAGAGGATCGCCCGGCTGGCGGCCGGCGAGAGCCTGGCCCTGCCGCCCGAGACCGTGGCCTACCTCGACCGGATGCGCGAGCTCGGGTTTCGCGAGCGGCTCGTCGAGGTGGAGCGCGACAGCTGGATCCTCATCGCCGCCCAGATGCCGGAGGCGACCGCCGACCTGATGGCGATCAAGCACGCCCAGATCGAGAACGAGCCGCTCCGTCGGCTCTACCTCGACGTCGGCGACCTCGCCGACTGCGCGGCCGACGACCCTCGGCTGCCGGAGCTGGCCGACCGCGTCGCCGCCTTCATCGAGGCGGCCGCGGCCGAGGCCGAAGCGGCGGAGGTCCAGGACGAGCACCCGATCAGCCCGGAGCTGGTCGAGCTCCTCGACACGACCTTCCTCGAGTCCTTCCCGTGCGCGCCACGGCTGCTGGAGCTGCTGGAGGAACGGGGCTGGACAGGCTGGACCGACATCCGCCGCGTCGAGCCCGGGCAGTCGACTCCAGCCACACCCTAGAGGTCGGGCTCGGAGGCTCGGAAGGCTCGGAGGCGCGGAGGACGCGGCGGGCGGAGCGGAGGTCCGGGCCGATCCGGGCGAGGTGCCCCAGGAGGTCCTCGGCGACCGCGTCGAGGATGAACGGCGCCGCCGTGGTGTGGTCGCGGAGCTGGGTACGGCGGGCCTGCCGCCAGTTCCAGCGGCGACAGCTCACCAAGGTCGCGACGGACACCAGGCTGCGTGGCGGTCGCATGCCGGAGAGACGGCTCAAGGCGCGGCTTGGAGGCCCAGCCGCTACTGGGTCGCCGCCATCATCTGTCGCAGCTCCTTCTTCAGGTCGCCGATCTCGTCGCGCAGCCGGGCCGCCAGCTCGAACTGGAGCTCGGCGGCCGCTGCCCGCATCTGATCGGTCAGCTCCTGGATCAACGACGCGAGCTCGGCGCTGGGCAGGCCCGAGATGTCGGCCGCGAGATCGCCGGCCCTCATCTGACCGAGCATCGGGACCGGCTGGCCCTGTCTCGGCTTCACCCCACCGGCCCGGCCCTTGGCCTCGGTGCCGGCCCAGGTGGCGAGCAGCTCCTGGGTGTTCTCGTCCTCCCGGGCGAGCAGCTCGGTGATGTCGGCGATCTTCTTGCGCAGCGGCTGCGGGTCGAGCCCACGCTCGGTGTTGTAGGCGACCTGCTTCTCGCGACGTCGGTTGGTCTCGTCGATCGCCGACTCCATCGACGGCGTGATCTTGTCGGCGTACATGTGGACCTCGCCCGACACGTTGCGCGCGGCCCGGCCGATGGTCTGGATGAGCGACTTGTCGGAGCGCAGGAAGCCCTCCTTGTCGGCGTCGAGGATCGAGACCAGGGACACCTCGGGCAGGTCGAGGCCCTCGCGCAGCAGGTTGATGCCGACCAGCACGTCGTAGTCGCCGAGCCGCAGGTCGCGCAGCAGCTCGATGCGCTTGAGGGTGTCGACCTCGGAGTGGAGGTAGCGCGTGCGCACGCCGGCGTCGAGGAGGTAGTCGGTGAGATCCTCCGACATCTTCTTGGTCAGCGTGGTGACCAGGACCCGCTCGTTGCGCTCGACGCGGGTGTTGATCTCGTGGATCAGGTCGTCGATCTGGCCCTTCGTGGGCTTGACCACGACCTGGGGGTCCACCAGGCCGGTCGGGCGGATGATCTGCTCCACGACGTCGCCGCGGACCTTGTCGAGCTCGTAGCTGCCCGGGGTGGCGGAGAGGTAGATGGTCTGGCCGATCCGCTCGAGGAACTACTCCCAGCGCAGCGGTCGGTTGTCCATCGCGCTGGGCAGCCGGAAGCCGTGGTCGACGAGGTTGCGCTTGCGGGACATGTCGCCCTCGTACATCCCGCCGACCTGCGGGACCGCGACGTGGGACTCGTCGATGACCAGGACGAAGTCCTCCGGGAAGTAGTCGAGCAGGCAGTTGGGCGGCGTGCCGTGGTCGCGGCCGTCGATGTGCATCGAGTAGTTCTCGATGCCGGCACACGAGCCCACCTGCCGCATCATCTCCACGTCGTAGGTCGTGCGCATGCGGAGCCGCTGGGCCTCCAGCAGCTTGCCCTGCCGCTCGAAGGTCGTCAGCCGCTCGTCCAGCTCGGCCTCGATGCCGCGGATCGCCCGCTCCATCCGCTCCGGGCCGGCGACGTAGTGGGTGGCGGGGAAGACGTAGAGCTCGTCGTCCTCGCTGATCACCTCGCCGGTCACCGGGTGGAGGGTCATCAGCCGCTCGACCTCGTCGCCGAAGAACTCCACCCGGACGGCGTGCTCCTCGTAGACCGGGAAGATCTCCAAGGTGTCGCCGCGCACCCGGAAGGTGCCCCGGGTGAAGGTCATGTCGTTGCGCGTGTACTGGATCTCGACCAGGCGCCGCAGGATCGAGTCGCGGTCGCGCTCGTCGCCCACCTTGAGCTTGAGCATCCGGTCGACGTACTCCTGCGGGGTGCCGAGGCCGTAGATGCACGAGACCGTCGAGACCACGATCACGTCGCGGCGGGTGAGCAGGGAGTTGGTCGCCGAGTGCCGCAGCCGCTCGACCTCCTCGTTGATCGAGGAGTCCTTCTCGATGTAGGTGTCGGTCTGGGGGACGTAGGCCTCGGGCTGGTAGTAGTCGTAGTACGACACGAAGTACTCCACCGCGTTGTGCGGGAAGAGCTGGCGCAGCTCGTTGGCGAACTGCGCGGCCAGCGTCTTGTTGGGCTGGAGCACCAGCAACGGGCGCTGGACCTGCTCGGCCACCCACGCCACCGTCGCGGTCTTGCCGGTGCCGGTGGCACCGAGCAGGACGACGTCGTGCACCCCGCCCTTGACGCGGCGCACGATCTCCTCGATCGCCGCGGGCTGGTCGCCGCTGGGCTGGTAGTCGGAGACGACCTCGAACGGCGCCACCCGGCGCTCGAGGTCGGTCACAGGTCGCATGACTCCAGCCTAGACAGCACCGCCGACAGCCCCACGAAGGTGTGACTTCCCCGGCAGGTGCCGGCGGCGCCGGACTAGCGGCGCCAGAACGCCCCCAGCATCAGGTCCGCCTCGGGGGGGTCGAGCCGGTGGAAGCCCGCGGTCGGTGTGAACGTGAGCTCGCCGACCATCGGCCGGCCGTCCACCTCGTAGAGGTCGACCCGCACGAACGGGAAGTCCTGGGCGAGGGTCTCGGCGATCTCCACCATGGTCTCCCAGGAGCGCGGCACGTGCGGCATCCGCTCGTGGGTGCGGAAGCGATGCGACCGGAAGGCCTCCGTCCAGTCGCGGTCGAGGAAGCGACCGCCGAACTCCGGAGTGCCGCGGTCGGTGAGCCAGTGCACGATCTTCACCTGGCCGTGGAACACCCAGAGCTTGTAGTCGTCGGGCAGCCGGTCGTGGTCGCCCAGATGCGGCTCGACCAGGATCCGGCGCGGCATCAGGGCGTAGTGCCACTCCGCACCCGGCGCGCCGTACGACTCCTCGAGCCAGCGGTCGACCTTGCGCTCGACCCGTCGCCAGCGCGGCGGCCCGTCGTCCGGCACCCGCACCTGCATGCTGCTCCCAGCGCTGGCCTTGACGAAGAAGGGCCTCGGCCAGGTCCGCTCCGAGCGTGGCGGCAGGCCCTCACCGAACCACAGCGTGGGGACGACGTACTGCTCCCCCACCAGGTCGGCGACCAGCCGCTTGGCCTCGATCTTGTCGCCCAGCGCGGGCAGCCGAGGGTCACGCTGGAAGAGCTTCGCGCGCTGGATGCGCTCGGAGTGGCGCCGCGCCCGGATCAGGTCGGGACGACGCCCGAAGACCTCGCGGTAGCGCCGGTTGGCCGCCCGAGCGGTGCGCCACCACTCCCGGCTCCCGAGCCGCCTCGCGCTTGCCGACACCCCGCGATCCTGCCATGCGCCTGCGGAGTGGCTGACCTGGGCATCCCGCCCGCGGGACCGGCCCGAGGTCTCAGTCGCGCCACCGCGGGGACGTCGTCCGCGGCGGGGTCAGCGCCAGCTCGAGCACGACCATCCGGGGCCCGCCGGACTCCAGCGCCTCCCGGAGCAGGTCGGCGAGCCCGTCACCCTCGACGTCGCCGACGACGACGGCCGGGATCTCGAAGGCCGCCGCCAGGGCTGCGAAGTCGGGACGGAAGAGGTCGACCCCGCGGTGCTCGTCGCCCGCGCGGTCCTGGTCGTAGCGCAACATGCCGTAGCCGCCGTCGTCGACGACGAGGACGGTCACCGGCAGGCTCTCCTGGCGCAGGACGGCCAGCTCGCCCACGGCGAACATGAAGCCGCCGTCGCCGCAGACGGCCAGCACCGGGCGGCCACCCGCCGCGGCTCCGACCGACGCCGGCAGCGCGAAGCCGAGCGTGCCCCAGCCGATCGGGTAGGCCAGGCCGCGGGGCCGCTCCACGCGGGCGTACCCGCCGTACCAGTAGCCGGGGATGGCCATGTCGACGACGACGGTCGCTCCGGCGCTCGAGACAGCGGCCCCCAGCGCGTCCAGGAACGCCAGGGCCGGACCTCCCGCCTCGTCGGCGCGGAGGCGGTCCCACGTCCGTTCGCGGAGCTCCGCCAGCGCGCGGACGTCGGACCCGCGCGGTCCGACCCGGGCCACCAGCTCGCCCAGGACCAGCTTCGCGTCGCCGAGGACGGCCACGTCGGGCTGGTAGCTCTTGGCGAGGTCGGTCTCGCTGACGTTGACGGCGACCAGCGCGGGCGGCCTCGGCATCGTCCAGTTGCGGGTCGACGCGCCGTCCAGCTGTGACCCGACGACCAGCAGCAGGTCGGCGGACCCGAGGTACGCCGCCACCTCGGGCTCGTGCGGGGGCAGCCCGACCAGCCAGGGATGCTCGGGCGGGAGCACGCCGCGGGCCGCGAACGTCGTGACCACGGGCGCGCCCAGGCACTCGGCGAGGGCGGCGAGCTCGGCACCAGCATCGCTCTCCACCACGCCGCCGCCGGCCCAGATGACGGTCCGAGAAGCGGACTCGATGGCCCGCACCGCTCGCTCGATCGCCTCGGTGGCCGGCGCGATGCGCGCGGGCACGCCGCGCCCGAGCTCGTCGGATGGCCCGACCTCCGCGTCGAGGACGTCGGCCGGGATGTCGAGGTAGACGGGTCCCCGCGGAGAGGTCATCGCGGTGCGGGCCGCCGACGCCACCGCGCGCACCGCCTCCTCGGGCGTGCGCGGGCGCAGGACGGCCTTGGCCAGCGGCTCGAACATGGCGGCCTGGTCGCGCGACTCGTGCAGGACGCCGCGCACCACGCCCGGGCGGGCGAGACCGGACGGGATCTCGGTCGCCAGCAGGACGACCGGCGAGCGGCTGGCCGCCGCCTCGCCGAAGGCCGCCAGCGCGTTGGCGGCGCCGGGACCGGTCGTCGTCAGGGCCGCGCCCAGGCCACCCGTGACGCGCGCGAGCCCGTCGGCGGCGTACACCGCGGTCTGCTCGTGCCGCACCACCACGATGCGGGGCGTGCCCGGTCCGGCCTCGCGCCAGAACGCGAGGTTGTGCACCCCCGGAAGCCCGTGCACCGTCTCGACGCCGGCGCGCCCGAGCATCTCGAGGAGGGCTCTCGCGACGGTCGTCACCTGGTCCTCACCCGGTCCTCCCGCGTCGTTCACCGGCGTCGTTGCTCCGAGCCGGCGGCTCCAGGTCGGTAGTTTGACAGGGTGCGCTCCCGATCCCCGTCTCGTGGCAGGGCCGATCGCTGGCTGCCGATGGTGCGCCGCGCCGTCGTGGGGATCGTGGCGACCCCGTTCCTCGTCGCGATCACGATGACCCTGGTCGACTCCTACCGCCGGCGCGGACGCCACCGCGGCGTGTCGTTCCCGACCGCGCCTCCCGACACCGTCGTGGTGGGCGAGGGCGAGGTCACGACGTACACCTTCGGGACCGAGCTGTTCGACGACATGATCGCCGCGATCGACGGTGCGCAGCGGCAGATCCTGCTGGAGACCTACATCTGGAAGGGCGACGACGTCGGACTTCGCTTCAAGGCCGCGCTCGCCGACGCCGCGGCCCGTGGGGTCGAGGTCTACCTGATCTACGACGCGTTCGCGAACCTGGTGGTCTCGCCCCGTTTCAAGCGGTTCCCGTCGGCGGTCAAGGTGCTGCGCTATCCCGTGTACGCCGCGGGATGGCGGCCCTTCGACCTGCGCCGCTACGGCCGCGACCATCGCAAGATCCTGGTCGTCGACGAGTCGATCGGCTTCGTGGGCGGCTACAACATCGGCTCCGCGTACGCCACCGAGTGGCGCGACACCCACGTGCGCATCACCGGGCCCGGCGTCTGGGACCTCAAGCGCGCGTTCGCCGACTTCTGGAACCTCAACCGGCGCCGACGATTCCGCGCCAGCGAGCGGCCACTGCTGCTCGAGACGGCGTCCACGTGGGAGCCGACGATCCGGTTCCACCGGAACGTGCCGCGGCTGTGGATGTTCCCCATCCGGTCGATGTACCTCGAGGCGATCAACCGGGCCAGCAAGAACATCTGGCTGACCACCGCCTACTTCCTGCCCGACCCCGACTTCGCGGAGGCGCTGACCGACGCGGCTCGTCGCGGGGTCGACGTCCGGCTGCTCATCCCGGCCAAGTCGAACCACGTCGTCTCCGACTGGATCTCGCGGGGCTACTTCTCCCAGCTCCTGAGCGCCGGGGTCACGGTGCTTCGCTACCGCGACGCCATGGTGCACGCCAAGACGGCGACCATCGACGGCACGTGGTCGACGGTCGGCACCGCCAACATCGACCGGCTCAGCCTGACCGGCAACTACGAGATCAACGTCGAGATCATCGACCCGGCGCTGGCGGCCTCGCTGGAGGAGATCTTCCGGATCGACGAGTCGAACTGCCTCGAGCTCACGCAGGCCGAGTGGGAGGCCCGCGACATGTACCGGCGGTTCACCGAGTACGTCCTGAACCCGCTCCGGCCCCTGCTCTGACGGCCCCTGCCCTGACGGCTCCTGCTCTCACGGCTCCTCTGTGACCGCGCCCTCGACGGCGCCGACGGACCGAGCCGGGTCAGCGGACGGGGAGGTGGGTGCGCGGGGCCATCCGGGGCCCGCGGCGAGGCCGACCTCCGGCCAGGCCGTGGATGAGGACCACCGCGCGGTTGCGCTGGGGACGCCAGGGCTCGAGGAACTCGCGCAGCTGCTCGTCGTCGTACGGCGCGCCGGTCACGGCCCAGCCGATGTCCTTGGCGACGTGGTAGTCACCGAAGGGGACGGCGTCGGGGTCGCCGAAGGTGCGTGAGCGCACCTCGGCCGAGGTCCACTCCCCGATGCCCGGGACGGTGCGCAGCTTCGCGTCGGCGTCGGCCGCGGTCAGCCGGCCGAGCGCGTCGGCCAGGCCCGCGGCCCGCACGAGGGTCCGCGACCGGGCCGGGTCGACGTGGAGCCGGAGCCACTCCCACGACGGGATCCGGCGCACCGTCGCGGGGTCCGGCTGCACCCACAGGTGCAGCTCGCGGCCCGGACCCGGCGCTCGCTCGCCGTAGCGGTGGACGAGGCGGCGGAACCCGCCGAAGGCCTCCTGACCGGTGACCTTCTGCTCGATGACCGCGGGCAGCAGCGCCTCCCAGAGGAGATGCGTCGCGCCGAACCTGACCTGCGGGCGCCGCCGGTGTGCCTCGGCGACCAGCGGGTGGAGGTCGGCCCGGAAGTCGCCCGGGTCGTCGTCGCCGCCGAGCAGCGACGGCACGCCGTCCAGCACCCACGCGGCGCCGGGCCCCCAGGCCTGCGCCAGCACCTCTCCGTCGGCCGGCCGGACCTCGAGCCGCAGCGTCGCGGGGCCGGACGGCGCCCGGATGCCGCGCCAGACCTGGTCGCCGTCCAGCCGGAACGTCGGATCGCCCGGCCCGCGACGCAGGCCGCCGAGGAGCCCGAGGAGCGAGACCGGCCAGTCGGGTCGCCACCCTCGCCGCAGCCCGTCCGTCACGGCACCCACGCTAGCCCGCCCCGCCGACGAGGCTCCGGACGGACGGTCAGCCGGCGGCCGCGGCCGCGGCGGCGCGTCCCGCGCTGCGCCCGGAGAAGAGGCAGCCGCCGAGGAAGGTGCCCTCCAGGGCGTTGTAGCCCATCATCCCGCCGCCTCCGAAGCCCGCGGCCTCACCCGCGGCGTACAGCCCGGGGAGGACCTCACCGGATGCCGTCAGGCACCGCCCGGACAGGTCGGTGACCAGGCCGCCGAGCGTCTTCCGGGTCACGATGTTGAGCCGGACGGCGATCAGGGGCCGGTTCCTCGGGTCCAGGATCTTGTGCGGCGACGCGACCCGCACCAGCTTGTCGCCGCGGTAGGCGCGGTGCTGCCGGACGAACGCGACCTGGGTGTCCTTGGTGTAGCGGTTGTCGATCTGGAGGTCGCGGGCCTCGATCTGCCGTCGCAGCAGTGCCTCCTCGATCACGGCTCCGCCCTGCTCGGGCCCGCCGATCTCGTTCATGCCGCGCACGAGCTCGTGCAGCGTGTCGGCCACGACGAAGTCGGCGCCGTTCTCCTTGAAGTCCTCGACCGGGCCGGGTGCGCCGTCGCCGACGACCCGGCCGAGCAGCAGGCGCACGTCCTTGCCGGTCAGGTCGGGGTTCTGCTCGGAGCCCGAGAGTGCGAACTCCTTCTCGATGATCGTGACTGTCGTGCACCCCCATCCGGCGCTGCTCCGGGGTGTCGACGAGGAACAGCCCGCCCAGGCTCCAGAACGCCTGGCCGCCCAGCGACTGCTCCGGCTCCTGGTCGACCAGCAGCACGCGGCGTCCGGCGTCCGCGGCCTCCGCTGCGGCGGCC
>NZ_DATAVI010000054.1:0-111477 GCF_036267815.1 Nocardioides sp.
GCTCCAGCTCGACACCAAGCTCGACGGCATCCCCGCCGAGGTGCTGGCCGCGGCTCTCACGCAGGCCCGCGACGCCCGCCACACGATCCTCGAGGTCATGGGCGAGGCGATCGACGGTCCCGAGGAGATGTCGGTCCACGCTCCGCGGATCATCAGCATCAAGGTGCCCGTCGACAAGATCGGCGAGGTCATCGGCCCCAAGGGCAAGGTGATCAACCAGATCCAGGACGACACCGGCGCGAGCCTGTCGATCGAGGACGACGGCACGGTCTACATCGGTGCCAGCAACGGCGAGGCGGCCGAGGCCGCGCGCGCCGCGGTGAACGCGATCGCCAACCCGACGATGCCCGAGGTCGGCGAGCGCTACCTCGGCACGGTCGTGAAGACGACGAACTTCGGTGCGTTCGTCTCGCTGCTGCCGGGCAAGGACGGCCTGCTGCACATCACCAAGCTCCGCGCGCTGGTGGGCGGCCGACGCGTCGAGAACGTCGACGACGTCGTCTCGGTCGGCCAGAAGATCCAGGTCGAGATCGGCGAGATCGACGACCGCGGCAAGCTGTCGCTCGTCCCGGTCGTCGAGGACGACGGGGCCGGCGCGGGCGCCGACGACTCCGCGGCGGAGTCGAGCGAAGCCGCGGACGCCGAGTGACCTTCCAGGCAACCGCGACGACCGGCCGGCAGCCCGCTGCCGGCCGGTCGCCGGTTACCCGGCCCGCAGGAAGCACGCGCACCCTGCTGCGCGAGGACGGCGGAGTCATCCGGCGTACGACGCTGCCCAGCGGGCTGCGCATCATCACCGAGCAGGTCCCCGGACAGCGCTCGGCGGCGATCGGCGTGTGGGTCGGCGTCGGGTCTCGCGACGAGTCGCCGGCGCTGCACGGCTGCTCGCACTTCCTGGAGCACCTGCTCTTCAAGGGCACTGCCGACCGGTCCGCCCTGGACATCTCGGTGGAGCTGGACGCCGTGGGAGGTGAGTTCAACGCCTTCACCGCCAAGGAGTACACCTGCTTCCACGCGCGGGTGCTCGACGAGGACCTCCCGCTCGCGGTCGACGTCCTCGGAGACATGATCACGGCCTCGCTGCTCACCGCCGACGACGTCGACGCCGAGCGCGACGTCATCCTCGACGAGATCGCTATGCACGACGACGACCCCGACGACGTCGCCCACAACCTCTTCGCCGCCCAGGCCTGGGGCGACTCGCCCCTGGGCCGTCCGATCGCCGGCACCGTCGCCTCCATCGAGGCGATGACCCGCGACCAGATCCGGCGGTTCTACCAGCGTCACTACCGCCCCGAGCGGATGGTCGTGTCGGTCGCGGGCAACGTCGACCACACGCAGGTCGTCCGTCTCGTGCGGGCGGCCTTCTCCCGGCGAGACTTCCTCGCCGGCCGGGCCGAGCCGGTCGCCAAGCGCCAGACCGCCCGGCCTCGCAAGGTCACCACGGGGCTCGCCGAGGCCACGCGTCACTTCGAGCAGGTCAACGTCGTGCTGGGCGTGCAGGGCCTGACCAGGTCCGACCCGCGGCGCTTCGCGCTCGGCGTGCTGAACGCCGCGCTGGGCGGGGGCACCTCGAGCCGGCTGTTCCAGGAGGTCCGCGAGAAGCGCGGCCTGGCCTACTCGGTCTTCTCCTTCGCCAGCCAGCACGTCGACGCCGGCCTGGTGGGGGTCTCGGTGGGCTGCCTGCCCACCAAGCTCCAGCAGGTGCTGGACGTCGTCCGCGCCGAGCTCGGCAAGATCGGTCAGGACGGCATCGACGCCGATGAGCTCGCTCGCGGCAAGGGCCAGCTCAAGGGTGGTCTGGTGCTCGGACTCGAGGACTCCGCCTCCCGGATGACCCGCCTGGGCAAGTCCGAGCTGGTCGACGACGAGCTGCTCAGCATCGACGAGGTGCTCACCCGGATCGAGGGCGTGACGCTGGACGACGTGCGCAGGCTCGCCGCCGACCTGTTCTCGCAGCCCGAGGTGCTCGCGATCGTCGGACCCGCCTGAGACCTCTCAGCCCGCGGTGACGTGGACGATCCCGTAGAAGCCGGGCTCCGACATCGGACCGTCGAGGGTCCACAGCACCTTCTGCGCACCGAGGTCGTCGGGCACGTGGACGCGCATCGCGAAGGTGACCGGCGTCTGCGCCGGCAGGGTCGGGCGGAAGTCGCTCATCGTCCCGTCGGAGCGGGGCACGCTGGCGTAGTACGGCACCTGGGCGCAGTTGAGCCGACGGGTGATGCCGTGGGTCCCGAAGCCGATCGAGTAGTTCGGGCACGGGTGCAGGCTCACCCGCGCGCTCGACTCCAAGGTGACGGTGAAGGTCAGCACGTCGCCGGGATGGAGCGTCCCGCCGATCTTCCCGGTGGCGAAGATGCCGTCGTACGGCGTGACCAGACGGCCGTCGACCCGGTGTCCGACCTTGGCGTGGCCACGACGGCTCGCCCGGAAGGGGACGACCTCGTCGGCAACGCGGGTGCCGTGCGTGACCGGCGTGCTGGAGGGGCGCTCAGAGGGGGCGTCGTTGCTGCCGAGCGTCACCCGGACCAGGGCGACGGTGCCGCCGCCGACGACCAGCGTCACGGCCGCGGCGACGGCGACCGGCTGCCAGCGCGGGCGTCGCCGGACGGATCCGGGCAGCCGATCCACCGGAACCGCGGGAGGCGCAGGCTGCTCCGCCCGCCAACGGCGCCCCGCGGCGGCGAGCCGGCGGTCCATCTGCTCGTCCAGCTGCTCGTCCATGAGGTCATCCATCGTCGTCTCCCACCAGTTCGCGGAGTCGGGCCCGGGCCTGGAACAAGGTCGCCTTGACCGTGCCGGGCGCACAGCCCATCACCTCGGCGACGGCGGCGACGTCCAGGCCCACGAAATAGTGCAGGTCGACCGCCTGACGCTGCCGGCGGCTGAGCCCGTCGACCGCGCGCTCGAGGTCGAGGTCGCGACCGCTCGGCTCGGCGACGCCGTGGTCGACCAGCTCGACGAGCACCGCCGCCGGTCTCCGGGTCCGGTGGCGTCGGCACCGGTCGGCGAGGATCGCGACCAGCCATCCTGCCGGAGTTCCGCGACTCTCGTCGTAGGTCGACCACCGCTGCCAGGCACGGATGAGCGCCTCCTGCACCACGTCGTCGCGGTCGTCGGCTGCCACCTGCCGGGCGGCGTACCTCGCCAGGATGGGCAGGGAGGGCTCGACCCAGTGCGCGAAGTCCGTCGGCGTACCGCCCTCGGCCATGTCCCGCCCTTTCGGAGAACAGGGTCTCCACAGGGTGCTACGCCGTCAACGCGGGTTCGGGTTTAGTCCAGCCCCAGATCCTTCGCCCGCCGAGCGCCCCCGTCGGTCGAGCCGGTCGAGACCACCCCCGTCGGTCACGGCTCGACGGTGACCTTGATGGCCTCGCCGTTGGCGACGATGTCGAACGCCGAGAGGACGTCGTCGAGGGGGATGTGGCGCGTGATCAGGTCCTTGACCGGGACCTGGCCGGTGGAGATGTACGCCAGCGCCCGCTTGTTGTGCTCGGGCGCCGAGCCGTTGGCGCCGTGGATGTGCAGCTGGCGGTAGTGCACGAGGTTGGAGTCGCAGGTGATCGTCGGGTTGGTCTTCGGCAGCCCGCCGAAGAACGAGATCCGCCCGTTGCGGGCAGCCATCGAGATCGCCTGCTCCTGGGTGATGTTCGCGGCCGTGGCCGTGATGACGATGTCGGCCCCACGGCCACCGGTCAGCTCCATCACCCGGCCCACCACGTCGACCTGGGAGCCGTCGATGGTCTCCTCGGGCTTCACCGCGTCGGCCGACATGGCGAGCCGGTCGGCGTTGACGTCGACCAGGTAGACGGGCCCGCACTCGTGGACCCCGCGGGCGATCCGGATGTGCATGCAGCCGATCGGGCCGGCGCCGAAGACCACGACCGTGTCCCCGGGCTCGATGCCCAGCAGCTCCTGGGCGTTGATCGCGCAGGCGAACGGCTCGGCCGCCGAGGCCTCGTCGTACCCCACGTTGTCGGGGATGCGGTTAAGACCGTCGACCTTGAGCACCTGCCGGGGCACGGTCATGTACTCGGCGAACCCGCCGTCGTACTGGTAGCCGACCGAGGTCTGGTTCTGACAGACGGCCATCCAGCCCTTGCGGCACTCGTAGCACTCCCCGCACGGCACGGCGGCGATCACCTGCGCCCGGTCCCCGACCTTCCAGTCCGAGTCGTAGGTCGCGTTGACGTCGGCGCCGACCTCGACGACCTCGCCCGCGATCTCGTGGCCGATCGTGCGCGGGGGAGTGAGGTTCTGGTGACCGTTGTGCAGGATCTTCACGTCCGTGCCGCAGGTGGAGCAGTTGCGCACGCGGAGCTTGACCTCGCCGGGACCGCAGTCGGGCTCGGGCACCTCCTCGAGCCGCACGTCCTCGGGGGCGTAGAAGCGCAGAGCCTTCATGGGTCAGGGGTCCTTTCGACGCGGTGATGAGGGGACGGTACCAAAAAACAACACTAACGGGCACAAAAATCGTGCCCGGATACTTGGCAACGTGCCCGTATGTGTTGCAGACTGCGCTCATCGGGGCGTGATGAGCGTCACGTCCCGCTACCGAGAGGAACCCACATGGCCTCCATCGCCATGCCCCCCGCCCGACCGGGGGCACGTGTGCGGGTGCAGCAGTTCGGCACCTTCTTGTCCAACATGGTCCTGCCCAACATCGGCGCCTTCATCGCCTGGGGCCTGATCACGGCGTTCTTCATCCAGACCGGCTGGATCGCGCTGATCGGCCAGCATCTCTTCCACGTCAGCCCGACCACGCACGGCTACGGCTTCGTGTCGGTGCTCGGCGGCTGGCTGAACCCCGACGGCACGCCGATGCACACCAGCGCCGGGATCGTCGGCCCGATGATCACCTACCTGCTGCCGCTGCTGATCGGCTACACCGGCGGCCGGATGACCTACGACAACAACATCCGCGGCGGAGTCGTCGGGGCCATCGCGACGTTCGGCGCCATCGCCGGCGGCAGTGTCCCGATGTTCATGGGCGCCATGGTGATGGGCCCGCTGGGCGGCTGGAGCATGAAGAAGCTCGACGCGCTGTGGTCGCACAAGATCCGACCCGGCTTCGAGATGCTCGTCAACAACTTCTCGGCCGGCATCTGGGGGATGATCCTCGCCCTGGTGGGCTTCGGCGCGGCGGCACGGTTCGTCGACTGGTTCAGCACCATCGCGTCCAACGTGGTGCAGACCCTGGTCAACCACCACCTGCTCCCGCTGACCTCGATCTTCATCGAGCCGGCCAAGATCCTGTTCCTCAACAACGCGGTCAACCACGGCGTGCTCACACCTCTGGGGCTCGACCAGTCCCAGCAGCACGGCAAGTCGGTGCTGTTCCTGCTCGAGGCCAACCCTGGGCCGGGTCTGGGGATCCTGCTGGCCTTCTGGATGTTCGGCAAGGGCGCCGCCAAGGCGTCGGCCCCGGGCGCCATCCTGATCCAGTTCATCGGCGGGATCCACGAGATCTACTTCCCCTACGTCCTGATGAAGCCGCGCCTCGTCCTGGCCTGCATCCTCGGCGGGATGACCGGGGTCGCGACGAACGTGGTGTTCAACTCCGGCCTGCGCTCGCCCGCCTCGCCGGGGTCGATCATCGCCGTCTGGCTGGCCGCTCCTCCGGGAAGCCTGTTCGGTGTGACGCTGTCGGTGATCCTCGCGGCGACCGTGTCGTGCCTGGTCGCGTCGTTCCTGCTCAAGATCGACCGCGACGAGGAGGGCGGGGACCTGATGGCCGCCACCGCGCAGATGGAGACGAACAAGGGCAAGAGGTCCTCGGTCGCGGCGACGCTCACCAGTGCCGGTGCGGCCGGCGTCGTCCGCTCGATCGTCTTCGCCTGCGACGCGGGGATGGGCTCGTCCGCGATGGGCGCGTCCGTGCTGCGCAGGAAGATCAAGGACGCCGGACACGACGGGGTCACGGTCGTCAACAAGGCGATCTCCGACCTCACCGACACCTTCGACCTCGTGGTCAGCCACCAGGACCTCGCAGACCGGGCGGCGCAGCGAACACCGTCGGCGGTGCATGTCGAGGTCGACAACTTCATGGCCAGCCCTCGCTACGACGAGATCGTCGAGCTGATCGGTGAGGCCGGCGCGAACGGGACCGCGACAGCCGCCGGAGCGCATCAGGCGGTCGCGGCGCAGGAGCCCACCGGTTCCGTCCTGGCCCCGAGCTCGATCGTGCTCGGCGGCCGGGCCAGGAGCAGGGACGATGCGATCGACGAGGCGGGCCGGCTGCTGGTCGCCGCCGGCGCCGTCGACGAGAGCTACGTCGCCTCGATGCACGACCGCGAGACCTCGGTGTCGACGTTCATGGGCAACGGCCTGGCGATCCCGCACGGGACGAACGACGCGAAGTCGTCGATCCACCGGACCGCGCTGTCGTTCGTCCGGTACGCCGAGCCGGTGGACTGGAACGGCAAGCCGGCGGAGTTCGTCGTCGGTGTCGCCGGCGCCGGTGACGACCACCTCGCGCTGCTGTCCCGGATCGCCGGGGTCTTCACCGACTCCGCCCAGGTCGAGGCGCTGCGCGCGGCGACGACCCCGGCGGAGGTGACCGCGATCCTGGAGGCCGTCAAGGTCTGACGCCTCGTCCTCGTAGGTCGTCCGCCTCACGCCGGGCTAGGCCCGGGCTGGGGCGGAGGACCCGCGTCGGCCTAGCGCCGGCCGAGGATGGCGACGACGGGTGGGGCCAACTGGTCGACCACCGAGACGCGGAAGCCGCCCTGGGCGAGCGCCGCGGAGGTCTTGCGGACGATGTTGGGCACCAGCTCGGGCTGGGTCGTCTCGTAGTAGAGGTACACCGCGCCGCCGGGCAGGACGCGCTCGTGCAACAGGGCCACCTCGTCGGCGCAGTCGCGGACCCAGAAGAGGTTCACGTTGAAGGCGAACACCTTGTTCAGCCGCTTGACCGGCACGCGGAGGGTCGCCAGGTCGATCTGACGCACCGTGAGACGGCCCGCGTCGACGAACTTCTGGTTGCGTCGACGGGTGCGGTCGACGCCCGACTCGGACCGGTCGATCGCGAAGAGCTTCCCGGTCGTGAGTCGCTGGCAGATCAGCTCGGCGCCGTACCCCGGGCCACAGCCGATCTCCAGGACGTTGTCGCCGGGTTGCGGGTCCATCAGCTCGACGGCCCAGATCATCCGGGGCGGGACCTGCTGGACTGGCATGCGCTCAGCCTGCCAGATCGCGCGGTCGTCGCCGTCGACACACCCTGGTGCCGCGCGCACGAAGTCATGGAACGGTTGCGCGACGCCAGGGCGCGCACCTCGCTGCGTTGGCGTCGCTTGCGGTAGGCCCGGTAGCCCTTCGCGACGCCGCCTTGCGTTGCACGCACCCCGACGCCACGAACCGTCCGAGCATTTCGCGCCCACGTCACTAGAGTCGGCGCGTGACCATCAAGGTGGGCGTGCTGGGGGCCAAGGGCAGGGTCGGGTCCGAGATCTGCCGTGCCGTCGACCGGGCGACCGACCTGAGGCTGGTCGCCGGCATCGGCTCCGACGACGAGGTCGACTCGCTGGCCCTGGCCGACGTCGTGGTCGACTTCACCCGGCCGGACGCCGTCATGGACAACCTGCGGTGGTGCCTCGGCCGCGGTCTGCACTGCGTGGTGGGCACGACCGGCTTCGACGAGGCCCGGCTCGACGAGGTGCGCGGACTGCTGGCCGACGCGCCCGGGGTCGGCGTCGTGGTGGCGCCAAATTTCTCGGTCGGCGCGGCGCTGATGACCCGCTTCGCCGTGATGGCCGCGCCGTTCTACGAGTCCGTGGAGATCGTCGAGCTCCACCATCCGGACAAGGCCGACGCCCCGAGCGGTACGTCGCGACGTACCGCGGAGCTGGTGGCCGCGGCCAGGCGCGAGGCCGGCCTCGAGCCGGTGCCCGATGCCACGGTCACCGCTCTCGAGGGCGCCCGGGGTGCCGACGTGGAGGGGATCCACGTCCACTCGGTCCGTTCGCGGGGTCTGGTCGCCCACCAGGAGGTGCTGCTGGGTGCGGCGGGGGAGACCCTGACGATCCGTCACGACTCCATGGACCGCGCGTCGTTCGTGCCGGGGGTGCTGGTGGCGGTCCACGCCGTCGTCGCGCGACCCGGCCTGACCCTCGGGATCGAGGAGCTGCTCGGCCTCGACTGAGAGCGAGGGTCTGCTGGGCAGGGTTGGGCGGGAGGCAGCGCTACCAGCCGGGGAACACCAGTCGCAGCAGCGCCGCGGTCGCCGCGGCGACGAACACCACGACGAGGAACGGCGCGCGCAGCAGCAGCGCCACGACGGCGGCCCCCAGCCCGGCGGCGCGGGCGTCGAGGGTCAGCCGGGTGCCGTCGGCGAACACCTGGACGGCGACGAGCGCGGCCAGCAGTGCGACCGGGATGAGATCGGCGACGCGCTCGACGAGCGGATGGTCCAGCACCCGGGCCGGAAGCGAGAGGCCGGCGAGCTTGAGCAGGTAGCAGCCCACTGCGGCGGCGAGGATGGCGGTCCAGGTCATCGCCCGGGGAGCTCCGTGCGGTCGGTGGCCGAGCGGGTGAGGATCCCGGCCAGCACCGCGACCCCACCCGCGACCAGCACGGGCACACCGGCGGCGGAGACCGGGACGACCCCGAGGGCCACGGCGGCAGCGCAGACCGCGACCACGCGGTTGCGTCGGTCGCCGAGCCGTGGCCAGAGCAGCGCCAGGAACGCGCCACCGACCGCCGCGTCCAGACCGTAGGTGCGCGGGTCGCCGATCAGGTTGCCGGCCAGGGCGCCGGCCAGGGTGAACAGGTTCCACAGCGCGAAGACCGACAGGCCGGTGGCCACGAAGCCGGTCCTGGCCAGCTCCCTGGTCGGGCGCAGCACCGACATCGCCGTCGACTCGTCGATCACGAGGTGGGCGGCCACCGGCCGACGCCAGCCGCGGAACCCCAGCATCGGCGCGAGCCGCAGGCCGTAGAGCGTGTTGCGGGTGCCCAGCATCAGGGCCGTCAGGGCGCCGGAGAGGGGAGCGCCGCCGGCCGCTGCGACACCGACGAACGCGAACTGGGACGCGCCGGTGAACATGACCAGCGACAGGGCACAGGTCTGGAGGACCGACAGGCCGGCCGCGACCGAGACGGCGCCGAACGACACGCCGTACAGCCCCGTCGCGATGCCGACACCCAGGCTGTCGCGGACGACGGCCCGGCGCTCAGCCGGCGGCGGGTCGCTCGGATCCGGGGCGGGGTCGGGCACGCTCCGACCCTAGTGACAGACCTCTGCTCACCGACGGCGCAGCACGCGGACCGGACGCGGCTCCGGCTCGTGGCTGTGCCCGAGCGCGTACGCCGCGACGAGACCGAGCAGCCCGCCGGCCAGGGCACCGCCGGAGATGGCCATCGGGAGCGGAGTCACGTGGGCGATCCACATGCCGGCCACGACACCGACGCAGAGGCTGATCGCGCCGAGCACGATCCGGTGCAGCATGGGCAGTGGTCCGAACATCGCAGCGCCCCCTCGGGGAGTCGGTGGCCAGTCAGCCGGGCCTCCATGGTGGACCCCGGATCGCCGAAAACCAAGCAGTGTCACCCGCCGGTGCACGCCGGGCTCAGGCCAGCGCGGTGTGCAGCCGGACCTGGCGGACCTGGGTGACCCCGGTGCCGTCCAGGTCGAGGGTCCGGTGGGCGGTGTCCGGTGCCCACCCGGCCTCGGTCAGGAAGCCGCGGAGCTCGTCGTCGTCGGCGACCAGCCAGGTCACCGCTCGGGTGAACCTGTCGGCGGCCAGGGTGTCGACGGCGGCCTGGAGCAGCCGGGAGCCGTGGCCCTTGCCGCGCTCCGGGGCCTCGATCGTCAGCTCCATCAGCTCGCCGTCGCTGACCGGGTCGCAGTCGGGGTCGGCCGCCGGCGTCGTGATCGCGAAGCCGACCACGCGGTTGCGCTCGAGGGCCACCAGGGCACGGTGGCGGGCGTCGACCGGGTTGGCGAGGGCCTGGCGCCACTGCTCGGCGAAGTCGGCCTGCCGGAGCTCGCCGACACCCGGCACCAGCTCGGCGTACGACGTGGACCAGGAGCGTGCCTGGATCGCGGCGATGGCCTCGGCGTCGTCCGCCCAGGCGATCCTGACCGACACGTCGGCGGTGGGTGAGCTCACGGCTGCCATCGTCGCAGCGGTGCCTCAGGAAGGGGAAAACGCGGGAGGACGACGCTGCCCGCCGGGCGCGGCACATCGTGATTGTTACACCGAGTCAGCACTCGTGCGGAAAAGTGTCATAGGGCTGGTAGCCTGGCTCTCGTGTACGGCAACGACTTCGCCGGCGACGCCGAGCGCGACGTGCGGATCCCGACCGAGGCCGACCCCGAGGCCTTCGCGGCGCTCCTGGCCGACGAGGGCCGGATCGAGCCGCGCGACGCGATGCCCGAGGCCTACCGCAGGTCCCTGGTCCGGCAGATCGCGCAGCACGCCCACTCCGAGATCATCGGCATGCAGCCGGAGGGCAACTGGATCAGCCGGGCGCCGAGCCTGCGGCGCAAGGCGATCTTGATGGCGAAGGTGCAGGACGAGGCGGGCCACGGCCTCTACCTCTACGCCGCCGCCGAGACGCTCGGCGTCGACCGGGCCGACCTGATCGACCAGCTGCACTCGGGGCGCCAGAAGTACTCCTCGATCTTCAACTACCCCACGCTGAGCTGGGCCGACGTGGGCGCGATCGGCTGGCTGGTCGACGGCGCGGCCATCACCAACCAGGTGCCCCTGTGCCGCTGCTCCTACGGGCCGTATGCGCGGGCGATGGTGCGCGTGTGCAAGGAGGAGTCGTTCCACCAGCGCCAGGGCTTCGAGATCCTGCACACGCTGTCGCACGGCACGCCCGGGCAGCAGGCGATGGCACAGGACGCCGTCGACCGGTACTGGTGGCCGTCGCTGATGATGTTCGGCCCGCCCGACGACGACTCGCCCAACTCCGCCCAGTCGATGGCCTGGGGCATCAAGCGCTTCAGCAACGACGAGCTCCGCCAGCGGTTCGTCGACATGACCGCGCCCCAGGCCGAGGCGCTCGGGCTCACACTGCCCGACCCCGACCTGCGGTGGAACGGCGAGCGCGGGCACTACGACTACGGCGACATCGACTTCACCGAGCTGTTCGAGGTGATCAAGGGCAACGGCCCGTGCAACGCCGACCGGATGGCCCACAAGCGCGGAGCGCACGAGGCCGGTGCCTGGGTGCGCGAGGCGGCCGATGCCTACGCCGAGAAGCAGGCACGCCGTACCTCCGGAGCGGCATGAGCGCCCGCGACACTGCGACTGGCTCGGTACGACGCTGGCCGCTCTGGGAGGTCTTCGTGCGTGCCCGGCGGGGGCTGTCGCACGTCCACGCCGGGTCGCTGCACGCGCCGGACGCCGAGATGGCGCTGCGCAATGCCCGCGACCTCTACACCAGGCGCGGCGAGGGGGTGTCGATCTGGGTGGTCCGGGCCGCCGACATCGAGGCGTCCACGCCCGACGAGCGAGACCCCTTCTTCGACCCGGCGGCCGACAAGATCTACCGCCACCCGACGTTCTACGACGTGCCGGAGGGGGTCGAGCACCTCTAGTGGACTCCTCCCTCTTCGACTACGCCCTCGGCCTCGGCGACGACGCGCTGGTGTCCGCCCAGCGGATGGGCTGGTGGATCAGCCGCGCCCCCGAGCTCGAGGAGGACGTCGCGCTGGCCAACATCGGACTCGACCAGCTCGGGCAGGCCCGGTCGCTGCTGGGCTACGCCGGTGAGGTCGAGGGCCGCGGACGCACCGAGGACGACCTGGCCTACCTGCGCGACGACCGCGAGTTTCGCAACGTGAAGCTGGTCGAGCGCCCGATGTCGGACTTCGGCGTGGCGATGGCCCGGCTGCTCGTCCTCTCGGCCTACCAGCTGCACCTCTACCGAGCGCTGTCCACCTGCGACGACGCACTGCTGAGCGCGGTGGCCGCGAAGGCCGTCAAGGAGGTCGCCTACCACCTCGACCACGCCGGCCAGTGGGTGCTCCGGCTGGGGGACGGCACCGAGGAGTCACACCGCAGGATGCAGGCCGCCCTCGACGCGGAGTGGCCCTACGTCGAGGAGCTCTTCGGCCCGCTCGACCCCGCCCTGGCCGGGCAGGTCGCCGACCCGGCGCAGCTGCGCGAGCCCGTGCTCGACGACGTACGGCGAGTGGTCGCGGCGGCGACGCTGGCCGTGCCCGACGTCGCGCCAGCCGTGGGCGGCGGCCGCGGCGGACAGCACACCGAGCACCTCGGGCACCTCCTCGCCGACATGCAGCACCTGCACCGATCACACCCGGGAGCGACCTGGTGACCCCGACCCGGACGATGCCCACCGCGCACGACCTGGCCGCCGCCGTGCTGGATCCCGAGCTGCCGATGGTGACCATCGAGGACCTCGGGATCCTGCGCGACGTGACCGAGGACGACCAGGGGCGCGTGCACGTCACGATCACGCCGACGTACTCCGGGTGTCCGGCGATGGAGACCATCCGCCAGGACCTCGTCGAGTCGCTGACCCTGGCCGGCTATCTCCGGGTCGACGTCGAGTTCGCGCTCAGCCCGGCGTGGACCACCGACGACCTGACCGACGAGGGACGCGCCAAGCTTGCCGAGGCCGGCGTCGCGCCTCCCGGACCGGCAGGAGCGCCTGGCGGACCGGTGCAGCTCACGCTGTCGGTGCGCTGCCCCCAGTGCGGCAGCCTCGACACCGTCGAGTCGAGCAGGTTCGGCTCGACGGCGTGCAAGAGCCTGTGGGTCTGTCGCTCGTGCCGCGAGCCCTTCGACCACTTCAAGGCGCTCTGAGGGATGTCCAAGCCGCAGTTCCACCCCTTGCGGGTGGCGGCCGTCGAGCCGCTGACCGACGACGCGGTCGCGATCTCGTTCGCGGTGCCGCCCGAGCTCGCCGACGACTTCCGGTTCGTGCACGGCCAGCACCTCACGATCCGCGGCGACGACGGGGAGCGCCGTAGCTTCTCGATCTGCACGACGCCGACGGCGCGACGGCTGACGATCGGGGTCAAGAAGCTGCCCGGGGGTGCCTTCTCGCACGGCGTGGTCGACACCCTGAGCGTCGACGACGAGCTCGACGTGATGACGCCGGCGGGTCGGTTCACCTCGCAGCTCGACCCGGACTCGGCCAAGGTGTACGCCGCGGTCGCGGCCGGCTCGGGCATCACCCCGATCATCTCGATCGTCTCGACGCTGCTCGAGCAGGAGCCGCAGTCGCAGGTGCTGCTGGTCTACGCCAACCGCACCCACCGCACGGTGATGTTCCTGGAGGAGCTGCACGACCTCAAGGACAGGTTTCCGGGCAGGTTCCAGCTGGTGCACGTGCTCTCGCGCGAGCAGCAGGACGTCGAGCTGTTCTCCGGCCGTCTGGACGCCGAGCGCCTGCGCCGGATCCTGACCGCCCTGCTCCCCGCGGAGAACGTCGACGAGTGGTTCCTGTGCGGGCCCCAGCAGATGGTGGTCGACCTGCGCCAGGCGATCCTCGACCTCGGTGTCGAGACGAGCGCCGTCCACACCGAGCTGTTCCACGCCGATCCGGTGCCCCGGGCACCGCTGGACGCCGCCTCGTCGGTCGAGGGCGCCTCGCAGGTCACGATCCGCCTGGACGGGCGAGCCACCGACCTCGTGCTGCGGCCCGACGGGGTCGGTGTCCTGGAGGCTGCCCTGGAGGTGCGCACCGACCTGCCCTTCGCCTGCCGGGGCGGGGTGTGCGGCACCTGCCGGGCCCAGCTGGTCGAGGGCACGGTGGTGATGGACGTCAACTACGCCCTGGAGCCCGAGGAGATCGCCGCGGGCTACGTCCTGACCTGCCAGTCGCACCCGACCTCCGAGCGCGTCGTCCTCGACTACGACGCCTGAGCTCGCTCGCCGGCGCCGTCACCGGTACCGCTCGGGCAGGTGCTGCCCGATCTTGACCTGGGGCTTGGGCTGGCGCAGGAACCGCACCTGCAGCGACCGCATCACGGCGTACATCGTCACGCCCTGCTGTGCGGCCTCGGGGAAGCGCCGGGTCAGCTCGCGACGCAGCTTCCAGCGGAGCCGGAGCGCGTCGACGACCACGACGAGCAGCAGGGCCGGCAGGGCGGCGCTGGAGACGGTCGCCAACGCCGTGCTCCCGACGTAGCCGAAGACCAGGAGCACCACCATCACGGGCAGCATCAGCTCCATCACCGAGAAGCTGTGGTCGACGTAGTCGCGCACGAAGCGGCGGACCTGGCCCTGGTCCCGGGCCGGCAGGTAGCGCTCCTCGCCGGTGCGCATCGCCTCGCGCATCTTGGCGGTCGAGTCGGTGCGCGTCACGCGCCGGGCGGCGGCCCGCTCCTTGCGGGTGCGGGGCACCTTGGCCTTGACCTTGTTGGCGGCTTCCGCGTCGCGTCGCGACGGGGTCGGGCGGCCCTTCTTCTGGGCGGCGGCCGAGCCCTCGGCGGCAGCCTCCGCGGAGGTGTCGGCGAAGGACGACGACTCGGACTTGGTACGACGGAACAAGGCGGCGCTTCCTGGCGTGGAGGTGGTGTGCCCGGTCGGTGCGTGAGCCCGTGCCGGCGGCGAGTGGCAAGCCTACCGTTCGCTCCACCGCGGCTGCCCCGACCTTGACGTCTACCCCTAGGGTGACCTCATGAGCATGTGGCAGCGGATCAGCCTGATCTTCAGGTCCAAGGCGAACAAGGCGCTCGACCGCGCCGAGGACCCGCGCGAGACGCTCGACTACAGCTACCAGCGCCAGCTCGACCTGCTGGCGCAGGTACGCCGCGGGGTCGCCGACGTGGCCACGTCGCGCAAGCGCGTCGAGCTCCAGGTCAACCAGCTCCAGGCGCAGTCCGACAAGCTCCAGGGCCAGGCCGAGCAGGCGATCACGGTCCAGCGCGAGGACCTCGCCCGCGAGGCGTTGACGCGGAAGTCGGGCCTGACCTCGCAGATCGCCGACCTGAAGACGCAGCAGGCACAGCTCCAGGGCGAGGAGGAGAAGCTCACCTTGGCCCAGCAGCGTCTGAGCGCGAAGGTCGAGGCGTTCCGTACCCGCAAGGAGACGATCAAGGCGACGTACACCGCGGCCGAGGCGCAGACGAAGATCAACGAGGCGATGTCCGGCATCGGCGAGGAGATGGGCGACGTCGGGATGGCCATCCAGCGCGCCGAGGACAAGACGGCTCAGATGCAGGCTCGTGCCGGCGCGATCGACGAGCTGATCGCCTCCGGTGCGCTCGACGACGCCAGCTCGGTCAACAACGGCGACGACATCTCCCGTGAGCTCGAGGCGATGAGCTCGCAGACCGAGGTCGAGGCCGAGCTGGCCCGCCTCAAGGGCGGCGGCACGCCGACCGCGATCGAGGGCGGCGCGCCCGCCGGTGGCGCGGCTCTCGAGGGCGGGGCGCAGGCCGAGACCCAGGCCCAGCCGCAGCCCGAGGCTGCGCCGGGCGATGGAGACCGGAAGTGATCGTCCGGATCCTCGGCGAGGGCCAGTTCGTGCTCTCCGACGACGCGGTCAGCTCGCTCAACGAGCTCGACGCGACCGTCGAGTCCGCGATCGAGGCCGGTGACGAGACGGCGTTCCACCAGGCCCTCGCGGCCCTGCTCGACGGCGTGCGCAGCGCCGGTGTCCCGCACGACGCGGAGTCGCTGGACTCCTCCGACCTGATCCTGCCGATGGCCGACGCGAGCCTGGGCGAGGTCAAGGACATGCTCAGCGGAGACGGCCTGATCCCCGGCTGACGCCGGCTCTCCACGCCGCGATCTGCCGGCCCGGCGACGCCGCTTGGTGCCTTCGGCGACAATGGGGCCATGGCTCGCACCCGTTTCGGCTCCGACGTCGGCCTCACCGCTCGCATGACCTCCGTCATGTTCCTGCTCGGTGCCGTGTTCGTGGCCCTGGTCGTCGTGCTGATGTTCGTCCTGCCCGCGGGTTGGACACCGATCATCGGCGTCATCGGACTCGGCATCGCCTGGGGGCAGTGGTACTTCTCCGACACCGTCGCGATGAAGGCCATGCGCGCCCGCGAGGTGACCCCGCAGCAGGCGCCCGAGCTGCACCAGATGGTCGACCGGCTCTGCGCCCTGGCCGACATGCCCAAGCCCCGGGTCGGCGTCGCGGACCTCAAGGTGCCCAACGCGTTCGCCACCGGCCGATCGCCCGAGCGGTCCGTCGTGTGCGTCACCACCGGCATCCTCGGCCTGCTCACCGCCGACGAGATGGAGGCGGTCCTCGCCCACGAGCTCAGCCACGTCGCCCACCGCGACGTGACGGTGATGACGATCGCCTCGACGGCGGGGATCCTGGCCGGCATGCTCAGCCGCGGTGCGCAGTGGGGCGCGTTCTTCGGCGGCGGCCGCCGCGACAACAACAACAACACCGGTGGGCTGCCCATCTGGCTCGTCGTGCTCGTGGTCAGCCTCGTGGTCTATGCCGTCTCGTTCTTCCTGACCCGGCTGCTCTCGCGCTACCGCGAGCTGTGTGCGGACCGGTCGGGTGCCTACCTGACGATGAAGCCTCGCGCACTCGCCTCGGCGCTCCAGAAGATCTCGGGCGGGATGAACGCGATCCCCACCGCTGACCTCCGGGCCTCCAGCGCGATGAACGCCTTCTTCATCGCCCCCGCGATCAAAGGCGTCAGCCTCAGCCAGCTCACCTCCACCCACCCCTCGCTGGAGCAGCGGCTCCAGCAGCTGGCCGCGATCGAGGCGGAGCTCAGCCGGCCGGTCGACGGCACGGCGTCGTGAGCCGTCTCTGGGGAGCCATCACCGGCCGCACGACTCCCAAGCAGGCCAACCTCGACTCGCTCTTCTTGGTGCCTTCGGCATCGGTCACGCTCCAGACGGCGGCGGGGTTCACCGCGACCGGCACCGGGTCGGTGTGCTTCCGCGCACCGGACGGCGCGGCGTACCAGCAGATCCAGGACGAGGTCGTCTCCATGCTGCGCGAGGACGCCGACAAGCCCGACGTCTCGGTGCATCACGACGACCTCGGCTTCACCTGGTTGGTCGTCGACCGGGTCGACGACGACGTCGAAGGACTCTGCACCGACCTGCACGCCATCAACTCCGGGCTGGAGGAGCAGGGCTTCGGCACCGGCCTGCTGTGCTCGCTGGTGCCGTTCCGAGACGGTTCGGGACGCAACGTCGCGCTGGTCTACCTCTACAAGCAGGGCACCTTCTACGCGTTCGCCCCGACCGGCCCGAACGTCCGCGACAACCTGCTGGAGATGCAGGTGCGCGACGCCCTGAAGGACGAGCTCCCCATGGAGCAGGACCTCCAGCGCTGGCTCGCCCTCTGGGGCGCCCCCGGCCTCTGACGCCGAGTCGGCGCATGTGCGCACCGAAATTACGCCGAGCCGGCGCAAGGGCGCACCGAAATCACGCCGAGCCGGCGCAAGGGCGCACCGAAATCACGCCGAGTCGTCATATGCCGACTCGGCGTGGGTCAGATGGGGGTGCCGAGCATGCCGGTCACGCTGCTGAAGGCGGCCTCACATGAGGGCGCCGTGAGCGAGGTACGGCGCGGGCGGGCGCATGTTCCGGAGAGCGAGGAACCCCTCCTGGTGAAGCTCGAGCCTGGCCGCGAGGCCGACGTCGACAGCCCAGGAGTTCTCCGGCGTGACGTGACCGACCATCAGCTCCGACTCGGCCGAGGCGATCGCCTCCCACAGCAGGCTGGTGGCGGTACGACGGTCGGTCGCCGCCAACAGGGCGACGCCCTGGTCGAGATAGGCATACCCCTGCGCCGACCTGGTCTCGCTGACCACGAGCCGCAGCTGCCGCATCAGGATCTCGTGGTCCGGACCGTGCGCCGAGCCGCGGATCTGCCGGTCCACGGAGTTCATCAGGTCGAGGTCGCCCTCGCCGCCCTCGCGCACGTTCTCCAGGACCGGGATCGCCGCGCGGTCGGGTGTGCCCCGCAGGAACATCTGCGGATGGAGGGTGAACCCCGCGTCGTGGTAGCGGCGTAGGGCGCGCGGGTCACTCGAGGCGTTCAGCATGCCTCGCAGACAGCCCCGGCCGTGCTCCAGCGCGGGTGCGAGGAGGGCCTTGCCGAGCCCGAGCCCCTGTGCGTCGGGCAGGACGGCGTACGACGCCAGCAGCCAGAGCTGCTCGCGGACGAAGGACACGACGACCCCGAGCAGCTGGTCGTCGCGCTCGGCGACCCAGCAGCCACCGGGGTCGTGCGAGACCAGGTGCCGGGTGCGCTCCGCCCACATCGCACCGCGCTCCGCCGGGCGGAGCTGAGGCTCGGGCCAGGCTCGCCTGAACATCCTCGTGTCGAGCTCGTGGAACCCGACCGCGGTCACCCGCTCCGCCGCCGGCACGTCGTCGACGGTCATCGGGCGGATCCGGACGTCGCTCACCCGGCCAACCTAGCCAGGCGGCGACCCCTCACAATGGCGCCATGTCGCCCAGGACCTCGGCAGGGGTCTCGCCAGAGTCGGTGGCCTGAGGTGCGCGTGCTGGTCGCCCCGGACAAGTTCGCGGGGACCCTGACCGCAGTGGAGGCCGCGACAGCGATCGCCGACGGCTGGCGGCGACGGGCCCCCGGTGACGAGCTCGACCTGGCCCCGATGGCCGACGGCGGACCCGGCTTCGTCGACGTCCTCCACGAGGCCCTCGGCGGCGAGCTGGCGGCGGTCACGGTCAGGGGTCCGCACGGCGAGAGCGTGCCGGGCACGGTGCTCCGCGTCGGGGCGCGGGCCTTCGTGGAGAGCGCCCAGGCCTGCGGCCTCGCCCTGACCCGCGGCGAGGGGGCTGAGAGCGCGTCGACCTGGGGTGTCGGCGAGCTGGTACTGCACGCGATCGACGCGGGCGCCACCGACATCGTGGTCGGCCTCGGGGGCTCCGGCACCAACGACGGCGGTGCCGGACTTCTCGGTGCGCTCGGGGCACTCGCGGATCGGCCGCTCGACCACGGAGCGGCCGGCCTCACCGGCCTCGGCACGGTCGACCTGACCCCGGCTCGAGCCCGCGTCGCAGGGGTGAGCCTGGCCCTCGCGGCTGACGTCGAGATCCCACTGGCAGGGCTGTTCGGTGCCACCAAGAGCTTCGGTGCCCAGAAGGGCATCGACGAGGAGCGGCTCCCGGTCCTCGACGCGGTCCTGGAGGGCCTCGCGGCCGCGACCGACCGGCGTACGGCGTTGGAGAAGGGCGCCGGTGCGGCCGGCGGACTCGGCTTCGCACTGCTGCTGCTGGGCGCCACCCGACGCCCCGGCTTCGACGTCGTCGCCGAGGCCGTGGACCTCGCCGCTCGCGCGCGCAGAGCCGACCTCGTGCTCACCGGCGAGGGGGCCTTCGACTTCTCGAGCCGCTCGGGCAAGGTCCCCTACGGCGTCGCGTCCGTGGCCGCCGAGGCGCTGCGCCCCTGCGTCGCGCTCGCGGGTCGGGTCCTCGTGGGTGCGCGAGAGATGCGAGCGCTCGGGATCGAGTCGGCCTACTCGCTGGTCGACCTGGTGGGAGAGGAGCGGGCGCTCGGCGACCCCGCCGGTGCGCTGGCGGACGTGGCCTCGAGGGTGGCCCGCACCTGGTCGCGCTGAGCGACACCGACGCGGATCCGATGTCGGGAGGCGCCGCCCGCGGAATAACCGCTGCTGTGCGAGAATTGCTCTTGTGAGACGCGTCTTCCCAGGCGCGCGTCCTCGACAGCGACGAAGGAGCCACGAGCATGACCGACCAGGTCACCGAGCGCCGTACCGACCAGATCAACCTGAGCCCGGTCGCGGCGGGCAAGGTGCAGAGCCTGCTCGAGCAGGAGGGGCGCGACGACCTCCAGCTGCGCATCTCGGTGCAACCGGGCGGGTGCAGCGGTCTTCGCTACCAGCTGTTCTTCGACGAGCGCAGCCTCGATGGTGACGTCGTGACCGACTTCGACGGCGTGGCCGTGGTCGTCGACCGGATGAGCGTGCCGTACCTGAACGGCGCGATGATCGACTTCGTCGACACGATCGAGAAGCAGGGCTTCACGATCGACAACCCCAACGCGACCGGCTCCTGCGCCTGCGGCGACTCGTTCCACTGAGGGGCGCCCTCGAAGCTGGCGCCCGGCGCCGACCGACGCCACCAAGCCCCGCGTCGTAGTAGACGACTCCGCGGGGCTTGGTGCCGTGCTGGCCTCAGAGGTAGACCTCGAGGACGGCGGCGAGCCGAGCGGCCGCCTCGCTGACCTCGATCTCGGGCTTGCCCACCTCGGCCGGGTAGTCGGCGTACCGCAGGCTCGGTGCTCCCTCCGCGGCGGCCTCGTCGACCAGGCTGAGAGCACGGCGGGCGACCGCGGCATCGGCCCGCATCGCGGCAGGCGTGTCGATCTCGGCATACGACGTCGCGGCGAGGGGGCGGGTCACCTGATCCACGCTAACGGCTACCCACGGGTACACCCACCCGTAGAGCCCGAGCGCGCCGCGGCCTCGCGCGATGTCGCCGAAACCTGACCCACACCCTAGGGTCCAGTGCGTGTCCTTGCTGATCTGCGGCTCGATCGCGACCGACCACCTGATGTCCTTCGGGGGGCGCTTCCGCGACTCCCTGGTGGTCGAGCAGCTCGACAAGCTGGCGGTGTCCTTCCTCGTCGACGACCTCGAGATCCGACGCGGCGGAGTGGCCCCCAACATGTGCTTCGGCCTGAGCCGCCTGGGCGTGCGGCCGGTGCTCGTCGGCGCCGCCGGCGAGGACTTCAACGACTACCGCAGCTGGCTGGACCGGCACGGCGTCGACTGCTCCTTCGTGCACGTCTCCGAGACCAGGCACACGGCTCGCTTCGTCTGCACGACCGACTCCTCGATGGCCCAGTTCGCGTCGTTCTACCCCGGGGCGATGAGCGAGGCCCGGCTGATCGAGCTCGCGCCCATCGTCGCCCGGGTGGGCGACCCGGAGTTCGTGCTGATCGCGGCCGACGACCCGGAGGGGATGCTGCGACACACCCGTGAGTGCCGTCAGCGCGGCTACCCCTTCATCGCCGACCCCAGCCAACAGCTCGCGTTCAGCGACGGCGAGCTGATCCGCGACCTCGTCGACGGCGCGGCCTACCTGTTCTCCAACGAGTACGAGTCGCACATGATCGAGGCCAAGACCGGGTGGTCCGCCGACGAGATCCTCCAGCGGGTCGGCACCCAGGTCACGACGCTGGGCGCGGACGGCGTGCGGATCATGTCCCGAGGCGCCGACGTGGTCGAGGTCAAGGCCGCGCCCGGCGTGGCGGCCGTGGAGCCGACCGGCGTCGGCGACGCGTTCCGGGCGGGCTTCCTGGCCGCGTTGCAGTGGGGCTTCGGGCACGAGCGAGCGGCCCAGGTGGGGTGCGTCCTCGCGGCGTACGTCGTGGAGACCGTCGGCACCCAGGAGTACTCCTTCAGCCACCCGCAGTTCGTCGAGCGGGTGCACTCTGCGTACGGCGAGCAGGCGGCGTCCGAGGTGGCCAGCCACCTGGTCTAGCGGTCCTCCGGACCCCCGCGACAGACACTCCGACTTACCGGCGACCCACCCGGCCGGGGCCCCTGGGGTTCGGATAGTGTGCGGGTGTCGGAGCACCAGCAGGTCACTGGAGGAGAAAGGCTCTTTCGTGGGTCGGCAAGTCCCCGCAGCCTCGGCCGCGACACCGCGACGCGCTGGTCGCCGCGGCCTCGTCCGACAGGCAGCAGTCCTCCTCGCCGGTGCCCTCCTTCTCGTCTGCCTGACCGGGTGCAGCGAGCACACGCGTCACGAGTGGCACAACTTCGCGATGCCCGACCCGGTCACCACCCAGGGACAGCACATCTTCCTGCTCTGGCGCTGGGCCTGGGTCGCGGCGCTGGCGACGGGCGGCGTGGTGTGGGGGCTCATCTTCTACGCCGCGTTCCGGTTCCGGCGGCGCAGCGACGACGAGGTGCCCGTCCAGACGCGCTACAACCTGCCGCTGGAGATCTTCTACACGATCGCCCCGATCATCATGGTCGTGGTGTTCTTCGTCCACACCGAGCGCACCCAGAACGCCATCAGGGCGAACATCCCCGACCCCCCCGTGACGGTCTACGTCGTGGGGCAGCAGTGGACCTGGACCTTCAACTACATGCCGGGCGGCGAGATCCACACGCCGGGCAACCAGGTGCTGTACAGCGTCGGCGAGGCGGGCAACCCGCCGACGCTGGTCCTGCCGGTCGGCGAGACCGTCGAGTTCAAGCTGCACTCGCCCGACGTGATCCACGACTTCGGCGTGCCAGGGTTCCTCGAGAAGGAGGACGTGATCCCCGGGCCGGCGATCGACGACAACCACTTCCAGGTCAAGCCGATCGTCACCGGCACGTTCAAGGGCAAGTGCTACGAGCTGTGCGGGGTCTACCACTCGCGGATGCTGTTCAACGTCAAGATCGTCACCGAAGCCGAGTTCCAGGCCTACCTCCAGCAGCTCCAGGCCCAGGGCAACGTCGCCGCCCAGCCCCTGCTCGGAGGCTCGCAGAGCCAGACGCAGGCCGGGCTCGGGAGCGGCTCTGAGGGAGGCTCCGAATGACCGCCACCACGCCGTCCACCGCGCCGACGGTGACCCGGCCGCGCCGTGAGCTGGGCGCCGCGATCATCAAGGTCATCACCACGACCGACCACAAGGTGATCGGCAAGCTCTACCTCGCGACGTCGTTCGCGTGGTTCCTCGTCGGTGGCGTGATGGCGCTGATGATGCGCTCGGAGCTGGCCAACCCCGGCATGCAGTTCGTCAACGACGAGGTCTACAACCAGCTGTTCACGATGCACGGCACGATCATGCTGCTGCTGTTCGCGACGCCGTTGTTCTTCGGCTTCGGCAACGCGCTGATGCCGTTGCAGATCGGCTCGCCCGACGTCGCGTTCCCCCGGCTCAACATGTTCAGCTACTGGCTGTTCCTCTTCGGCGGCCTGATCGCCGGATCCGGCTTCCTGACCCCGTCCGGAGCCGCGGACTTCGGCTGGTTCGCCTACACGCCGCTGTCGGACGCCGTCCGCTCGCCCAACGTCGGCGGTGACCTGTGGGTCATGGGCCTGTGGATGGCGGGTCTGGGCACCATCCTCGGCGCGGTCAACTTCATCACGACGATCATCTGCATGCGCGCGCCCGGGATGACGATGTTCCGGATGCCGATCTTCGTGTGGAACACGATGGTCACCAGCCTGCTGGTGCTGATCGCGTTCCCGGTGCTGGCCGGCGCGCTGCTCTCGCTCGAGGCCGATAGACGCTTAGGCGCACACGTCTTCGACACCTCTCATGGCGGACCGATCCTGTGGCAGCACCTGTTCTGGTTCTTCGGCCATCCCGAGGTCTACATCATCGCGCTGCCGTTCTTCGGCATCATCACCGAGATCCTGCCGGTCTTCAGCCGTAAGCCCGTGTTCGGCTACATCGGCCTGGTCGGGGCGACGCTGGGCATCGCCATCCTGTCGGTGGCGGTGTGGGCCCACCACATGTTCGTGACTGGCAAGGTCGACCTGCCGTTCTTCTCCGGCATGACCTTCTTAATCGCCGTACCCACGGGCGTGAAGTTCTTCAACTGGATAGGCACGATGTGGGGGGGATCCGTCTCGTTCGACACCCCCATGCTCTGGTCCATCGGGTTCTTGACGACGTTCCTCTTCGGCGGCCTGACGGGCGTCATCCTGGCCAGCCCGCCGCTGGACTTCCACGTGTCCGACTCCTACTTCGTGGTGGCCCACTTCCACTACGTCGTGTTCGGCACCGTGGTGTTCGCGATGTTCGCGGGCTTCTATTTCTGGTGGCCGAAGATGACCGGGCGAATGCTCGACGAGCGCCTGGGGAAGGTGCACTTCTGGATGCTGTTCATCGGCTTCCACACCACGTTCCTCGTCCAGCACTGGCTGGGCGTCGAGGGCATGCCCCGTCGCTACGCCGACTACCTGCCCTCGGACGGCTTCACCACGCTCAACCAGGTCTCGACCGTGGGCGCCTTCCTGCTCGGCGCCTCCACGATCCCGTTCCTCTACAACGTGTGGATCACCCGGCACGCGCCGCTGGTCGAGGTCGACGACCCCTGGGGCTGGGGTCGATCGCTGGAGTGGGCCACGAGCTGTCCACCGCCTCGACACAACTTCGACAGCATCCCGCGCATCCGCTCGGAGTCACCGGCGTTCGACCTGCACCACCCGGAGATCGCCGCCATCGAGATGGAGGACAACCACGCCATGGCGCACTCCGGCGGGTTCGCCGACGCTCCTGACGTCGAAGGCCGTGAGGAGCACCTCCGCGAACAGATGGGCGACGACTCGTGAAGGTCGAGGCCTGGATCTTCGGCATGGCCACCCTCTTCTTCGTGATCGTGAGCCCGGCGTACTGGCTGATCGCCGGTGACTGGACCGGCACCTCCGCGCTCGTGATGACCACGTTGCTGATGGCGATGGTGACCCTGTACCTCGGCTTCCACGCCGCGAAGATGGAGCCCCGGCCCGAGGATCGCAACGACGCCGAGATCGCCGACGGCGCTGGCGAGCTGGGCTTCTTCCCGCCGTACTCCTGGTGGCCGCTCTGGTGCGGCGCGGCCCTGGCGGTGATCGTGTACGGCGTCGCGCTCGGCGCCTGGTGGCTGATGATCATCGGCTTCGGGCTGGGTGCTCTCACGCTGTCGGGTTGGGTCTTCGAGTACTACCGCGGCGAGCACGCCCACTAGCGAGGCGTGAGACGCAGCAGGGCCGCTCCGGGTTGCGTGAGATTTCTCTGGGGCTGCCAATTCCGGGTCGGGGTGGGGTCCCGGGTTACCCTTGGCGCGAGCGTCTTTTGCCTTCTCAGGAGTCTGATGTCTATCACTCGCGCCCGCGTGCCGATGATTCTCGGTGCCCTCGTGGCAATCTCCATGACCGTCGCCGGCTGCGGCGCCGGGGGGTCGAAGTCTGACCACGGCTCCGGTGCGGTCAAGGACGTCCTGAACTCCTCCGCCAGCCCGCAGCCGAGCGCCAAGCCCTCGGTGCGCAGCAACGTCGCCAAGGGCGCCGCGGCGGTGCCGGTCGATCACCGGGTCCAGGTGACCGCACACAACGGCACCTTGACGTCGGTCGCTGTGAGCTCGGCGACCGGGAGCATCAGCGGTCAGCTCAGCAGCGACAAGCAGACGTGGGTCGCGGGCGGGCTGCTCGAGCCGGGTACGGCGTACACCGTGGTCAGCACGGCGACCGGCACCGACGGTCGCTCGGTGACCCGAACGACCCACTTCCAGACGCAGGCGCTGACCCTCGACCAGCAGACGTACCCCTCGTTCGCTCCGCTCCAGGGCCAGACCGTGGGCGTCGGCATGCCCGTCATCGTGAAGTTCGACGTGCCGGTCACCGACCACGCCGCGATCGAGAAGAACCTCCACGTCGTCTCCCAGCCCGCCCAGAAGGGCTCGTGGCACTGGATCAGCAACAACGAGGTGCACTGGCGGCCGGCGAAGTACTGGAAGCCCGGCACCAAGGTGACGGTGAACGCCGACATCAACGGCGTCCCGGCCGGCAACGGCATCTTCGGTCAGCTCGACCGGTCCGAGACCTTCCACATCGGCGCCTCGCACATCTACAAGGTCAACATCCAGACCGACCAGCTGCGTGTCTACGACAACGGCAGGCTGACGCGGACGATCCCGGTGACGACCGGGATGCCGGGCTTCACGACGCGGTCCGGCATCAAGGTGATCGTCGAGAAGGACCGCTACCACACGATGAACTCCGAGACGATCGGGATCGACCCCAACAGCGCGCTCGGCTACAACATCAAGAACGTCGAGTACGCCATGCGCCTGACCTACTCCGGTGAGTTCCTCCACGCCGCGCCGTGGTCGGTGGCCTCGCAGGGCCATGCGAACGTCTCGCACGGCTGCACGGGCATGAGCACGGCCAACGCGGGCTGGCTCTACGACCACTCCCAGATCGGTGACGTCGTGGACTACACCGGGTCGTCGAAGATGATGACCCTCAGCAACGGCTACGGCGACTGGAACGAGTCCTTCTCCGCCTACAAGCAAGGCTCCGCCCTCCACTGACGCCGAGTCGGCGCACAAGTACGTCGAACTCACGCCGACTCGGCGCATGAGTACGCCAAACTCACGCCGAGTCGTCCCATGACGACTCGGCGGGATGCGTTGTCCACAGGCTCGAGCTAGCTGGGTTGAGAGGGATGCCACAGCCGGCATCCACTTGGGGCCATGAACCCCACCGCCAGAGCCTTCTTGTCCGAGTCCGCGCCCGTGCCGATCGACCGGCCGTTCACCTCGAGCTGGGCCAAGGCCCACGGAGTCGACAGACGCCGACTCCGCGGCTGGGTCGAGGCGGGGCTGCTGATCTCGCCGGTGCACGGCGTCCTGTACGCCGCCCAGCTGCCCGACTCCCTAGACCTTCGACTCGCCTGTCTGAGGCTCGTCGTGCCCGAGCACGCGGTGGTCACCGATCGGACGGCCGCGTGGCTTCACGGCGCCCCCATGGTGCTCGAGCCGGGCGCGAACCTCCAGGTCCCGCGCGTCGACCTGTTCCTGCCGCCGGGAGGTCGCATCAGGCGTGGGGTCGTGCGCAGCGGCCAGCGCGAGCTCTTCGCCTCGGAGATCGAGGAGCTCGAAGGCATTCGAGTCACGACTCAGCTGCGCACGATGTGCGACCTGGGCATGAAGTTGCCCAGGAAGCAGGCGTTCGGGGCGATGTGCATGCTCTTGAAGGTCTGCGACGTCACCCTGGAGGACCTCAAGCACGAGGCGGCAGTGCGCTTCAAGGGGCACCGATGGGTCCGCCAGCTCCGGATCCTGATTCCGCTGTGCGACCCCAGGTTCGGCTCACCCGGCGAATGCGTCCTGGCGATCATCTGGATCGAGACCCCGGGCCTTCCGGCGTTCGAACCTCAGTGGGAGGTCCGCGGGCCCTTCGGGCACTACCGGCTCGATCTCGCGGTTCCCGACCTGCTCTACGCCGGGGAGTACCAGGGCGAGGAGTGGCACGGCGAGGACCGGGTCGAAGCCGACCGAGAACGGTGCGGGTGGCTGGAGCGGTCCGAGGGCTGGCAGATCGGCTACTTCTACGCCGTGGACGTGCATGGCGACGGCAAACGAGCGTCCGATCGGCTGTTGGTCGAGACAGCCGAGGCCCGACGTACCTATGCCAGCCGTCGCCGAGTCGTCATATGACGACTCGGTGTGTTTTCGGCGTCGTCTTGCGCCGAGTCGGCGTGTTTTCGACGTACTTGTGCGCCGAGTCGGCGGTGTTGTTCTAGTGCTGGCGGAGGGGGACGTCGTCGGCGTCGCGGAGGGCGTGGTCGTCGAACTCGTGCCCCGCCGCGGGGTGGTCGAGACCGGCCTCCAGCTCTTGGCTGTGCTCGGCGTGGTGCCGGGCCTCCTCGAGCTCCTCGGCGGTCGGCTTCTGGACGTTGTCGGCGTACATGCCCTTCGACAGCCTCGCCCGGATCCGGTCGGAGCGGGTGCCCGGCGCCGCGACGCCGTTCGCGTCGACCGCGGACTCGATCTCGTGCACGTGGTCACGCTCGCGGGCGGTCAGGGTGTAGGCGCGGGCGTCGCTGATGGGCAGGTGCCGCTCGCTGTAGCCGCCGTCGGGGGAGCGCATGATGATGCCGGTCTCGTAGCCGTGCAGCAGACGGTCGTTGTCGGCCCGCTGAAGGCCGATGCACCACCGACGGGTCAGGTAGAACACGATCGGCGGGACCACGAAGACCGCGGTCCGCATGAAGTACGTGATGGAGTTCAGGCTCCAGTGGAAGTGGGTGGCCAGGATGTCGTTGCCACCCGCCGCCCACAGCAGGCCGTACACCGTGACCATCGCGGCGAGGTACGACGTGCGCGTGGGTGCGTTGCGCGGTCGCTGGAGCAGGTGGTGCTCCCGCTTGTCGCCGGTGATCCACTGCTCGAAGAAGGGCCAGGCGATGATCATGCCGAACAACAGCATCGGGAGGATCTGACCGGGGATCATGACGTTCCAGGAGATCGTCACCCCCCAGATATGGGTCTCCCAGTTGGGCATGATGCGTAACAGACCCTCGGCGATGCCCATGTACCAGTCGGGCTGGGAGCCGGCGGTGACCTTGGACGGGTCGTAGGGGCCGTACTTCCAGATCGGGTTGATCGAGAGCAGCGCGCCCATCAGGGCGGTCACGCCGAAGACCATGAAGAAGAACCCGCCGGCCTTGGCCATGTAGACCGGCATCATCGGGTAGCCCACGACGTTCTGCTCGGTGCGGCCCGGCCCGGCCCACTGGGTGTGCTTGTGGAAGACCAGCAGCACCATGTGCGCCCCGATCAGGGCCAACAACAGCCCCGGGATCACCAGCACGTGCAGGATGTAGAGCCGGGGGATGACGATGTCTCCAGGGAACTCGCCCCCGAATAAGAAGAACGACATATAGGTGCCGACCACGGGTGTCGCCTTGATCAGGCCGTCGGCGATCCGCAGGCCGGTGCCCGAGAGCAGGTCGTCGGGCAGGGAGTACCCGGCGAAGCCCTCCAGGATGCCCAGCAGCAGCAGGACCGAGCCGATCACCCAGTTGAGCTCGCGCGGCTTGCGGAAGGCGCCGGTGACGAAGGTGCGCATCATGTGCACGAACATCGCGGCGATGAACAGCATCGCCGCCCAGTGGTGCATCTGCCGCATCAGCAGGCCGCCGCGGACGTCGAAGGAGATGTTGAGCGTCGAGGCGAACGCGTCCGACATCGGGACGCCGCGCAGCTGCGGGTAGGAGCCCTCGTACGTCGTCTCCGACATGCTGGGCGTGAACCACAGGGTCAAGAAGGTCCCGGTCAGCAGCAGCACGACGAAGGACCACAGCGCGATCTCCCCGAGCATGAACGACCAGTGGTCGGGGAAGACCTTGCGGGCGAAGTAGCGAGTCAGCGAGCCGACGCTGAGCCGGTCGTCGGCCCACTCGGCGACGGCACCGGCCTTGTTCGGCTTCTTGGCGGTCGCGGCCTTGCCGCGGTTGGTATCGGCGATCTTGCTGGTGTCCAGGGCCATGGTCAGCCTCGCTCCCAGAAACTCGGACCGACGGGTTGGGTGAAGTCACGCCGCGCGGCGAGGTAGCCCTCGTCGTCGACGGTCAGCTCCAGCTGGGGCAACGGCCGCGCCGCGGGGCCGAAGAGGACCTTCCCCGCATCGGCCAGGTCGAACGTCGACTGGTGGCAGGGGCAGAGCAGGTGATGGGTGGTTCGCTCGTTCAGCGAGATCGGACAGCCGACGTGGGTGCAGATCTTGGAGTAGCACACGATCCCGTCGACCGACCAGTTCAGCGTCTGCTGGGAGACGATGTCCTGCGGCAGCATGCGGTGCAGGATGACCGCCGCCTTCGCCTTGTCGACCAGCTGGTCGGTGCCGTCGACGACCAGCTGCTTGGTGTCGGGGTCGACCGCGAACAGCACCTCGGGCTCGGCGTTGACCAGGTCGCCGATCTCGAGGTCGGTCACCTTGATCGGCGTGCCGACGACGTCGCGGACGACGCGCTGGAGGCTGCGGTCCTGGGTCTTCCACCAGGCCTGCATCTCCGGGGTCCAGGTGCCGATGTCCCAGATGGTGTGGTCGAGCTTGTCACCGGGCAGCGGGCCGAGGTCGCGCAGCATGATGACCGGGAGCAGGCCGAGGACCCCGCCGGCGGCCAGCAGCGTGTTGCGGACGAGGGGACGGCGACCCAGCCCGGACTCCTCGAGCCCCGTCTGGAGGATCGCGATCGCGGCCTCCCGGTCGGCCTGCGAGGAGGAAGCCGGGTGGCGCATCTCCATGATCTCGTGGTCGCCCATCAGCTTGCGGGCCCACTGGATCATGCCGGCGCCCATGCCGAGCAGCGTCACCGCCAGGCACAGCCCCAGCGCGAGGTTGGAGGCGCCGAGGTTGCCGATCGTGTCGGGGTGGTCGCCGACGTGGAAGGCGATGTAGCTGACGATGAACCCGATCGCGCCGAGGATCGCCAGCATGAACAGCCCGGCGACCTGGCGCTCGGCCCGGCGCTCGGCCTTGGGGTCGACGTCGGTGGGTCGCCACTGGTGCTCGGGCAGCCCCGGGTCGGGGATCGGCTCGTGGGCGAGCGTCGCGTCGCCGCCGTGGGTGGTCTCGGGGAGGTTGTCGCTCACAGCTCCGCCTTCTGCTTCGACGTCCGTGCGGTGTGCGCCGCGATCCAGACTGCCACGCCGACCAGCGAGCCGATGCCGACCAGCCAGGCGAACAGGCCCTCGCTGACCGGGCCGATGTCACCCATGCCGAAGCCGCCGTACTCCGGGCTGTCCTTGAGCGAGTGGAGGTAGGCGATGATGTCGCGCTTCTCGTCGGGGCTGAGGTTGCCGTTGGAGAAGGTGTCCATGGCCTGCGGGCCGGTCAGCATGGCCTCGTAGACGTACTTGGCGGGGACGCCGGAGATCTTCGGCGCGTAGCCGCCGTGCGGCATCGCGCCGCCGGCGCCGTTGGCGTTGTGGCAGGCCGTGCAGTTGGTCAGGAAGATCTGGCCACCGCGGCTGATCGCCTCCTGGAGCTGCTCGGGGGTGAGACCGTCGGTGCTGTAGTCGGACGGGTTGGGGACCGCCGGACCCGGCCCGAGGGAGGCGACGAACGCCGCCATCGCGTCGATCTCGTCTTGGGTGTACGACGGCTCCTTGGCCTGGATCTGGGGCCCCGGCTGCACCGCGGGCATCCGCCCCGTGCCGACCTGGAAGTCGACGGCTGCGGCGCCGACGCCGACCAGCGGCGGCCCGATCTGGTTGCCGTCGAGGGTCTTGACGCCCTGGCCGTCGTTGCCGTGGCAGAACGAGCACCCGACCAGGAACAGCTGATGGCCCTGCTTGACCAGGGCGGCGGTGTTGTCGTCCTGGGCCGACGAGGACGGCGAGAACGCGGCGTACAGCCCGCCGGTGAGGACCAGGCCCATCAGGACCACGAGCAAACCGGCGACCGGTCCGCGGCGGTGCCGCGAGAGTCGTCCGAGAGAGCGGTTCAGGATTCGCACGATGGATCCCTTGCGGTCACTTGATGAGGTAGATGGTCGCGAACAGGCCGATCCACACGACGTCGACGAAGTGCCAGTAGTACGACACGACGATCGCGCTGACCGCCTGCTCGTGGGTGAACCGCTTGGCCATGAAGGTGCGGCCGAGCACGAACAGGAAGGCGACGAGCCCGCCGGTCACGTGGAGGGCGTGGAAGCCGGTGGTGAGGTAGAACATCGAGCCGTAGCCCGAGGCCGGGATCGTGATGCCCTCCTTGATCAGCGTGGCGTACTCGCTGGCCTGGCCCGACACGAAGACGGCGCCCATGCAGTAGGTGAGCACGAACCACTCGCGCAGGCCCCAGCCCTTGATCTGGAACACCGAGCCCGAGCGTCCGACCTGGCCGCGCTCGGCCGCGAACACGCCGAGCTGGCAGGTCAGCGAGGAGAGCACCAGGATCGTGGTGTTCGCCGAGGCGTAGGGGACGTCGAGGTGCGAGGTGCTCTGCGCCCACAGCTCCGGGCTGACCGCCCTGATCGTGAAGTACGACGCGAAGAGGGCCGCGAAGAACATCAGCTCGCTGGACAGCCAGATGATCGTGCCCACGCTCACCATGCTGGGGCGGTCGTGGTGTCCGTGCAGCCGGGAGGCCGGGATGGTCGTCGAAGCTGTCGCCACGGGGTCATTATGTCCCGGGGCTCCGGTCGCGGGCGACCGACCCCCCGACGACCGTGGACGGTACCCTGCTGCCCGTGAGCGACTCCCACGCAGACCAGCCGCAGCCCAAGCTGCGCGTGCTGGTCTACAGCGACGACGCCGAGGTCCGGCAGCAGGTGATCCTCGCCCTCGGACGCCGTCCCCACCCCGACCTTCCCGAGCTCTCCTACGTCGAGGTCGCCACCGAGCCGGTGGTCATCGAGAACATGGATGCCGGTGGCATCGACCTGGCGATCCTGGACGGCGAGGCCGTGCCGGCCGGGGGCATGGGCATCGCCAAGCAGCTCAAGGACGAGATCTACCGCTGCCCCCCCGTCCTGGTCCTCCTGGGCCGCCCGCAGGACGCCTGGCTGGCCACCTGGTCGAGAGCCGAGGCCGCGGTGCCGCACCCGATCGACCCCGTGCGGCTTGCCGAGGCCGTGACCGACCTGCTGCGTCCGCGCGTGCCCGCCAGCACGACGACCTGACCCGTGTCGACCACCTGGAGCGAGGTCCTCTCCGCTCTCGTCCAACGACAGGACCTCACCCCCGAGCAGACCCAGTGGGCGATGGGGGAGATCCTCTCCGGCGCGGCCACCTCGGCCCAGATCGCCGGCTTCGCCGTGGCCCTGCGCGCCAAGGGTGAGACGATCGACGAGGTCACGGGCCTGGTCGAGGCGATGTACGCCGTCGCGACGCCGCTGACGGTCCCCGGGCGCGCCCTCGACGTCGTGGGGACCGGTGGTGACCGGTCGATGAGCGTGAACATCTCCACGATGGCCGCCATCGTGGCCGCCGGCGCGGGAGCGCGCGTGGTCAAGCACGGCAACAGGTCCGCCTCGAGCCAGGCCGGCTCGGCCGACGTGCTCGAGGCGCTCGGCATCAGGCTCGACCTGCCCCCCGACCGGGTGGCGCTCCTGGCCGAGCAGGTCGGCATCACCTTCTGCTTCTCGGCGGCCTTCCACCCGGCGATGCGCCACGCGGGGGCGACCCGACGCGAGCTCGGCATCGGTACGACGTTCAACATCCTGGGTCCGCTGGCCAACCCGGTGAGGCCCACGGCGCAGGCGGTCGGCTGCGCCGACGCGCGGATGGCTCCGCTGATGGCGGGCGTGCTGGCGCGGCGAGGGGCCGACGCCTGGGTCTTCCGCGGCGACGACGGCCTCGACGAGCTGACGACGACGACGACCTCCCAGGTCTGGCAGGTCCACGACGGAATCGTCACCTCGGCGAAGGTCGAACCCGCTCTGCTCGACCTGCCGGTGGCGCGACCCGAGGACCTGCGTGGGGGGGACGTGCAGCACAACGCCGAGGTGGTCCGCCGGGTCCTGGAAGGTCAGACCGGTCCGGTGCGTGACGCCGTGCTGCTGAACGCGGCGGCTGCGCTGGCTGTCTACGAGCAGCCTGGGGTGCCTGCGGAGCAGGTGCTGCCGGCGGCGTATGCGCGTGCGGCTGAGGCTGTTGACTCGGGGGCGGCGGCTTCGGTTCTGGCGCGGTGGGTCGCGGGCTCCGCTTCGTAGGCGCTTCTTCCGGCGCCGGGGCACCTCGGAAGGCCCCCTTGGGCTGGGCTGGGCTGGGCTCGGCTCGGCTCGGCTCGGCTGGGCTGGGCTGGGCTCGGCTTGGCTGGGCAAGCTCGGCGGCGTGCGGTGGCGGTGGCAGGGCTTGGGAAGCGCCGATCAGTCCCGCCTGCTGCGCACGGCAATGCGCGCACGCCGGCTGCGTCGCAGCCGCTCGACGTGCGCCCAGCATGCCGTCGCGACCCCGCCTTGCCATCGCACACGCGTCGCGGCGCTCGCGACGGCGCCATTGATCGGCTCTGCCCTAGAAGTGGGGGGCGGTGGCGGGGGTGGGGGAGTGCCAGGTGTTGGGGGCGCGGAGCATCTCCAGGGTCGGTGATCGGTGCTCGACCTGCCATCCCTCCTGGGCGATGAGGTCCTGGGCCAGAGCCGACCATGGCCGGAGGACGGCAACGCGGGCGCCGGTGAGATGCAGGGCGTGCTGCCAGCCGGGCGCGAGCGTGATCAAGCCGTCGTTGCGGTCGAGCTCGGCGGTGGTGAAGGTGTCGCCGTAGCCGTGCATCACCAGGTCGAGCCGCGGGTAGCGCCACATCAGGTAGCCGCCGAGCGCCCAGTCGTCGAGCACCTTGGTGCCGGGCGGGAGGCTGCCCAGGGCGGGGCCGGTCCACGCGGGTTCGGCCAGCGGCTCCGACGCCGTGTGCGGGACCAGGAGGCCCAGCACGACCAGGGCCGCGGCGGCGGCGGCGAGGATGCCGCGCACCTCGCGCCCGGTTGCTCGGGGAGGCGGGGTCCCGCGAGTCACCAGCGCCTGGAGCGGGACGGCGGCGAGGGCGGCGAGCATGGCCGCGCCCAGCGGCACCGTCCGCACGGAGTACGCCCCGAAGACGCCGGCCAGGACGATCAGCAGGGTCTCGGTCCACGAGTTGTGTCCACGGCGCCACAGGCCGACCAGCGTCACGGCAAGCAGGACGGCGAAGCCGGCGGAGTCCCACGAGATCCAGTCAGGGGGCAGCCACTCGGCGAAGTACGACGTGCGCGAGCCCACCTGGGCCACAGCGCCGTACACCGCGGGGCCGACCGGGGTCAGCGCCGCCGCGACCGCGCAGGCTCCGGTCACTGCCGCCGCCCGCAGCACCACCGCTCGCGGTGCGCGGTCGAGGGCGAGCCCGACGGCGGACAGCGCGCCGACCATCAGGGCGACCGGCCACATCCCGTGCAGCATCGCCCACAGCCAGACCAGCGGCACCAGCCACCAGCGCATCCGGTGGTCGTCGAGGGTGCGGAGCCAGACCGCCACCACCACCGCCGCCGCGAGGTAGCTCACGACCTGCGGTCGCATCGACAGGCCGCTCTGCATCGCGTAGAGGGCGAGCGCGGTCAACGGCATCGCCACCAGCGGCTCGGCGCGAAGGCGGGCGCTGGCGTAGACGCCGAGGAAGAGCATCACCTCGAGCAGTCCGGACAGCCAGGCCACGCCGGCGAGGCCGAACCAGTCCTCGGTCTTGGCCATCACGACCTCGGAGAGCCACTGGGTCGGGACCCAGTCACTGGTCGCGAAGGTGCTGACGCTGCCCGGGTGTCGCAGCGACCACCGGTGCAGGAACTCGTGCCCGAAGCGCAGGTGGAAGTAGGTGTCGGTGTTGGTCAGCGGGTGCGCGGTGTTGACCAGGAGCGAGACCAGGGTGCCGACCAGCACCAGCCACGGGAAGACCCGGCGCAGGCGTGCGAGCAGGGCCCGACCTGCCTGCGGGGTCCGCGGCGCGTCAGCCTGCGGAGCGGAGCCGCTCGAGAGCGAGGTCGAAGACGATGTTGAGCGCGTTGACGTTCGACTGCCCTCGCCGCCGCGACTCATCCGCGTAGTCGATCACGACCGGCGCCTCGGTCCAAGTGAGCTCGTGCTTCGCGATCAGGCCGAGCAGCTGGCTGGCGTGAGCCATGTCGGAGAGGGTGAGGTCGATCTGGCGGACCGCGTGACGGTTGAGGACCCGGAGCCCGTTGTGGGTGTCGGTCACGTCGAGACGGGTGGTGGCGCGGGTGAAGGCGATGCCCGCGCGCAGCACCGCACGGCGTACGGCGGGAACGGCCGTGTCGGGGGTCAGGAAGCGCGAGCCGAGGACGACGTCGACCCCGGACTCGCGGGCCGTGGCCAGCAGCGCCAGCGCGTCCTCGACGCGGTGCTGACCGTCAGAGTCGAAGGTCACGACGTAGCGCATGTCCGGGTCGGTCAGCGCGAAGGCGAAGCCGGTCTGGAGGGCGGCGCCCTGGCCGAGGTTCGCCGGGTGACGGACGACGCTGGCTCCGGCGGCCCGGGCGAGCTCGGTGGTGCGGTCGCTGCTGCCGTCGTCGACCACGACCACCCGGCCGAACGCGACGCGAAGGCCGGACACGACGGTGGCGACCCGCGCCTCCTCGTTGAAGGCAGGCACGACGACCGTCACGTCGGCGTGAGAGACCTGCTGACCCGGCATGGCCGCAGACTAGGGCGGCCGGATGCCTCCTGTTCGCGGTTCGCGCGAAGTCTGACCGGACGGGTCAGCCGGCCTGGTCACAACCGGTGACGAAGTCGATGAGCTCCTCGACCCGGCCGAGCAGGGCGGGCTCGCAGTCGGCGTACGAGGACACCCGGGAGAGGATCTCGCGCCATGCTCGGGCGATGTCGGACCGGTCGGCGTGCGGCCAGCCGAGGGCGGCACACACCCCGTGCTTCCACTCGACGTCGCGGGGGACCTCGGGCCAGGTCCGCAGGCCGAGCCGCTCGGGCTTGACGCCGGCCCACACGTCGACGAACGGGTGACCGACGACCAGCACGTGCGCACCCAGGGGGGAGCCGCGGACGTCGTCGGCGATCCGGCTCTCCTTCGAGCCCGTGACGAGGTGGTCGACCAGGACGCCGACCCGGCGGTCCGGTCCGGGCGCGAAGTCGCGCAGGACGGCCACGAGGTCGTCGACGCCACCGAGGTACTCGACCACGACGCCCTCGACCCGTAGGTCGTCGCCCCACACCTTCTCCACCAGCTCGGCGTCGTGCCGGCCCTCCACGAAGATCCTGCTCTCGCGAGCGACCCGGGCCCTCCCGCCGGTGACGGCGACCGATCCCGACGCCGTGCGCCCGGACTTCGCCGGAGCAGTGCGGGTGACCGGTGCGGTGAGCACCACGGGGCGCCCCTCGAGCAGGAAGCCGGGGCCCAGCGGGAAGGTACGCCGGCGACCGCGGCGGTCTTCCAGGATCACGGTGTCGAGGTCGCGCTCGACCGTGACGATCACGCCGCAGAAGTCCGTGATGACCTCCTCGACCACCAGGCCGACGGTCGCCTCTGCCGCAGTGGCGCGGCCGCGCGCAGGAGCCTTCCAGTCGGAGGCGAGAACGTCCGAGCCGTAGCGGTCCGAGGGCACCGGGTCACGCTAGGTGGCGGTGCGAGCCGAGCCCGCGAGGCGCGCCGGGCTCAGTTCTCGCGGTCCTCGCCGTCGCCGCCCTCGGCGTGGGTGTCCTCGGAGCTGCGGGGCTCGACGTCGGCGACGACGTCGTCCGGGACGTCGTCGCCGACGGGCTCGGCGAGCGGGTTGTCCTCGCCCGGGCGCACGTCCTCGGGCAGCTCGTCGTCGGGGACGCTCATCGGGCCGTCGTCGTCCGGGCTCTGCTCGCTCATGGCTCCTGTCTAGAGCCAGACCGAGCGGTGCGCACCACCCCGACGGGTGGCCGGCCGCTCGACCCACTCAGGCCCACTCAGACCCACTCAGGCCAACTCAGGCAAGGGGCAGGGTGCGGATGCCGGCCGGCAGTGCGGCGTAGCCGCGCGTCACGGCCCTGCTCAGCGCGTCGCGGGGGAAGGGCCACTCGCCCTCGGCGAGAGCCCGCTCGACGGGTACGCCGGCCGCGGCGAGGTCGCGGATGGTCTGGGCGGTGATGGCGAGGTCCTGACGCTGCTGCTCCACGAAGTCGCGGTCGACCCGCGCCCCATGGCCCGGGACCACGACGGTCTCGCGGCCCATCAGGCTGAGGACGACGTCGAGCGTGCCCGGCCAGTCCAGGGGGTGGCAGTCATCGCCGAACCCGGGAGGTGCGCCCTCCTCGACCAGGTCGCCGGCGATCACGACATCGGCGTCCGCGACGCGGAGCACGGCGTCGCCCGCGGTGTGGCCGCGGCCGGGGTGGGCGAGCTCGACCTGCCGGTCGCCGAGGTCGAGCACGCGTACCGACGAGAACGTGTGGTCGGCGACCACGATCTCCGTCTCGACGACCTCGTCGCGGTGCGGGTCGTCGTCGTCTTGGGCGAAGAGCTCCTTGATGCGCTCGCCGGCCTCGACGGTGTGCTCGGCGGCCACCTCGTGCGCGTGGATCGGCACCGCGCCGTACGCCGCCCTGAAGGCCACGTTGCCGAAGGTGTGGTCGAAGTGCTCGTGGGTGTTGAACACCGCCGTGACCTCGCCGACGCCGAGCGCGCGCACGTCCTCGACGATCACCCGGGCGGCTCGCGCGGACGCCTGCGTGTCGACGACCAGCAGCCCCTGCGACCCGCCGACCAGGCAGACGTTCAGGTCGTACCACTCCTGGCGCGCGACCCAGACCCGGTCGGCCACCTCCTCGAAGCTGGTCATGGACCGACCCTACGGCCTCCCGGACCCGGGTAGGCTTGGCACTCCGGGACGGCGAGTGCCAGCCCGGTCGGGCCGTGATCGGCGAGTCCCGGTGCCCTGGGGAGGTGTGCGATGCAGGACGAACGCCGGCTCGCCGTGCTCCGGGCCATCGTCGAGGACTACGTCTCCACGCAGGAGCCGGTGGGCTCCAAGGCCCTGGTGGAGCGGCACGGCCTGGGCGTCTCGCCGGCCACCGTGCGCAACGACATGGCGGCCCTGGAGGAGGAGGGGCTGATCACCCAGCCCCACACGAGCGCAGGTCGCATCCCCACCGACAAGGGCTACCGGCTCTTCGTCGACCGGCTGACGACGATCAAGCCGATGACCACCGCCGAGCGACGCGCCATCGCCACGATCCTCGACGGAGCCGTCGACCTCGACGACGTCGTGCAGCGGTCGGTGCGGCTGCTGGCCCAGCTGACCCACCAGGTCGCGATCGTGCAGTACCCCTCGCTGTCGCGCTCGACAGTGCGACACGTCGAGCTGGTCCTGCTGACCCCCACCCGGCTGCTGGTCATCTTGATCCTCGGCTCCGGCCGGGTCGAGCAGCGGCTCGTCGACCTCGACGTGGCCGTGGGGGACGACGACGTCGCCGCCCTGCGCGGCCGCCTGGCGGCCGCCATCACCGGCCGCACCATCCCCGAGGCCGCCATCGAGCTGGCCGCGGCCGTGCCGCCACCGGACGTGGCCGGCGTCCACGCCGCAGTGGCCGACGTCCTGCTCGAGGCTCTGTCCGACCACCGCTCCTCCGAGCGGGTCGCGGTGGGCGGTGCGGCCAACCTGGCCCGCTTCGGCGACAGCTTCGAGGTCTCGGTGCGACCCCTCCTGGAGGCGCTGGAGGAGCACGTCGTGCTGCTCAAGCTGCTGGGCGAGGCGCAGGGCGGCGGGATGGTCACGGTCCGCATCGGCCACGAGGGTCCCTACCAGGAGTTCGCCAGCACCAGCGTGGTCTCGACCGGCTACGGCCCGGGCGACGCGGCGATCGGCAACCTCGGCGTCGTCGGGCCCACCCGCATGGACTATCCCGGCACGATGGCCGCCGTCCGCGCGGTCGCCCGCTACGTCTCGCGGATCCTCGACGAAGCCTGACCACCAGCCCCCACGACTCCGAAGGACGAAGGACGCTCACCCTCGATGCCACCCGACCAGGACCTGTACGACCTCCTCGGCGTCGCCCGCGACGCCGATGCCGACGCGATCAAGAAGGCCTACCGCCGGCTCGCGCGTCAGCTGCACCCGGACGTCAACCCCGACCCGCAGACGCAGGAGCGGTTCAAGGAGGTCTCGCGCGCCTACGAGATCCTCAGCGACCCGCAGAAGCGCGCGGCGTACGACCGTGGCGGTGACGTCTTCGGCGGCGCCGGCGGGTTCGGTGCCGGGTTCTCGTTCACCGACATCATGGACGCCTTCTTCGGAGGACAGGGCGGGCCAACGGGCCGGGGCCCGCGGCCGAGGTCGCATCGCGGACAGGACGCCCTGATCCGGATGGAGGTGTCGCTGGCGGAGGCGGCCTTCGGCGTCACCCGCGAGCTCAAGGTCGACACCGCCGTCGTCTGTACGACGTGCCGGGGCGAGGGCACCGCGCCGGGCACCCATCCGGTGCCCTGCGAGACCTGTCGAGGCAGCGGCGAGGTGGCGCACGTGCAGCGCTCCTTCCTCGGCGAGATCCGGACCCTGCGCCCCTGCTCGGCCTGTCGCGGCTTCGGCACGCTGATCCCCGACCCCTGCCGGGAGTGCTCCGGCGACGGCCGCATCCGCGCGCGTCGCTCGATCACCGTCAAGATCCCGCCCGGGGTCGACCACGGCACCCGCGTCCAGCTGGCCGCCGAGGGCGAGGTCGGCCCGGGAGGCGGGCCTCCGGGAGACCTCTACGTCGAGGTGTACGTCGAGCCGCACGAGGTGTTCAGCCGTGAGGGCACGACCCTGCACTGCGCGGTGACCGTCCCGATGACCGCGGCCGCGCTCGGGACGACACTGACGGTGCCCACGCTGGAGGCCGACCTCGAGTCGGGCGCGGGCTCGGGTCTGGAGACGTCGTTCGAGCTCGACCTCAAGGCCGGGACCCAGTCGGGCTCCGAGCTGACCTTCCGGGGTCGCGGGGTCCCCGGGCTCCGCGGTGGGCGCGGCGACCTGGTCGTCACCGTGGTGGTCGACACCCCCACGCGGCTCGACCCGCGCCAGGAGGAGCTGCTGCGCGAGCTGGCCGCGATCCGCGACGAGGAGAAGCCGGACGGCCGGCTCGGCTCCAGCCGTGGCTCGGGCTCGGTGTTCGGCCGCATCCGCGACGCCTTCAACGGACACTGAGCGGCTCCGGCGATGTCACTGCCGGTCCACTGGGTGCCGGGGCTCGACGGCGTCCGGTCCGGAGCGCGGGTGGAGATCGAGGGTGACGAGGCGCATCATGCTGTCGCCGTGCGCCGTCTGCGGGTCGGCGAGGCGCTCCTGCTCACCGACGGCGCCGGCACCCTGGTCACCGCCACGGTCGCCGAGACCGGCAAGCGGCTGCTCGTCGTGACCGCGGAGCGGATCGAGCACGTCAGCGAGCCGACGCCGTCGGTGACGGTCGTGCAGGCGCTGCCCAAGGGCGACCGCGGCGAGCTCGCCGTGGAGGTGCTGACCGAGGTCGGCGTGGCGCGGATCGTCCCGTGGGCGGCGGCGCGCTCGGTCGCCGTGTGGCGGGGCGAGCGGGCGACCCGCTCGGTCGAGCGCTGGCGGACGACGGCGCTCCAGGCCGCCAAGCAGGCTCGGCGGGCGTGGTTCCCCGAGGTTGCCGGGCTCGCCGGCACCGACGAGGTCTGCGCCCTGGTCTCCGCTGCCGGTACCGCGCTCGTGTTGCACGAGGCGGCCCGGGAGCCGCTGGCCGCGGTGGTCCCGGCTGCCGGCTCGGTCGTGGTCGTGGTCGGCCCCGAGGGTGGGCTCACCGACGAGGAGGTCGCGAGCTTCGAGAGCGCGGGTGCGCACGCCGTACACCTCGGGGCCGAGGTCCTGCGCACCTCGACCGCGGGAGTGGCCGCCGTCGCCGCTCTGCTGGCGCGGACCCCCCGCTGGGCCTGACCCTCACCCTCCCCTCACCCTCGTTGAGCGAGCCCGGAGGGCCAACTCAACGAGGGTGGGGGCCGAGGGGCCGGGGGTGTCGATCTGGGCTCTGCGACGCTCTGCCGGGTCAGCGTCCTGGGCGGAGGACGACGACGCGGGTGTCGGTGTCGACGTGGTGGCCGCCGTTGCGGGCCACCACGGTGTAGCTGCCCGGTGACACGCCGGCGATGTCGACCACGACCCGCCAGCGGTAGCGGCCGCTCGCGTCAGGGGCGCCGGCCGACAGCGCCGTCTGCGTGCGCAGGGTCTTGTCGGAGCCGGCTCCACCGGAGCGGACCAGCCGCACGACGACCCGGTCCAACGGCGCCGCGTCGGTGCCGGTCAGCACGAGCCGGGTGCCACGCGGGTGCATCCCATCGACAGCCGGGCGCGAGATGTCGATCCGCGACAGCAGATCGGCCGCTCCGCCCGGAGCCACCGGGTGACCGGTGGGCACGCCGAGCACCGACGCGACAGGCAGGCCGCCGCGCACGAAGAGCACGTCGGCACCGGAGTGCGACGCCGCCCGGAGGGTGTAGACCGCCGACTGGACGACGACGTACGCCATCCGGGCGCTCATGCTCGCCGGCCTCGCCAGGGGCGCCCGCCCGAGGTCGACCCGGATCACCCCGTCGCTCAGCTCCGCCGAGGTCAGCCATCCCGGAGACCAGCCGAGCCGGTAGTCGTGGTCGAAGGGGGTCGCCATCAGCCTGGTGACGGCCGCCCGGAGCGGCTCGAGCCCGGCGGAGACCGGCGTGTCCTGGCGGTAGAGGACGTCGCCCCGGGGGCTGTGCCCGAGGTAGTAGATCGGCAGGTCGACCAGCTTCGGGCGGCTCGTGTCCCCCGGCCCGGCCGGGTCCGAGGCGGTCATCGTCGGCAGTGCCGTGCCGCCGTTGCCGGCGGGTCCGATGCCGGGCGACTTGTCGCCGACTACCGACGTCAGGTAGGCGATCACCCCGATCACCGCCGCGGTGGCCACGATCCCGGTCGCGGCGTACCACGAGCGCGAGCGCGCCATCGGGACCACCCTCGGGCTCGGGTGCACCGACGCGCGGAGCTGGTCGATCCGGTCGGCGGGCTCGATGTCGCACACGGCGTCGGAGAGGAGGCGGCGGAGCCGGTCGTCGTCGCTCATCGCGACTCCTCGAGGACGGCGCCGAGCTCGGCTCGGAGCGCGGCGGCACCACGTGAGGCGTGGCTCTTCACCGCGCCTCGGCTGATCTGGAGGACGTCGGCGATCTCGGCCTCGGTGAGGTCCAGGTAGTAGCGCAGGGCCAGCACCTCGCGCTGACGGCGGGGGAGTCGGCGCAGCGCCTCGAGGACGGCCGCCCTCCGGGCGTGGTCGTACGTCGCGTGGTCGGCGCCCCCGGCCGGCTCGAGCGGACCTGCCCGCTCGGCGTGACGGCGTACGACCGACAGGTGCCGCAGGTGCGACCGGGAGCGGTTGACGACGCTCTGGCGGAGGTAGGCCAGGGCCCGGTCGGGGTCGTGGAGGCGGTTCCACTTGGCGTGCACCGCGATGAAGCAGTCCTGCACGATCTCCTCGGCGGTGCCCACGTCGTGCACGAGGAGCACGCCCAGGCGGACCAGCTGCCGCCAGTGGGCGGCGTAGAGCAGCTCGAGCGCTTCGTCCGCGCTCCAGCCGGACGTCTGGCCCCGCGTCGGAGCCATCAGTCGGACCTCCACATGTCCGATCACGGTAGTGGCACGCGCGCTGGGGCCCTCAGGTTTACCCCGATCGTCGCTGCCGAGGCCGCCCGCGGACCTCGCGCCGGTGGCGGCGGGTGCCACGATGGCGCCATGCCCGACTGCCTGTTCTGCCAGATCATCGCCGGCGACATCCCGGCCGAGGTCGTCGCCGAGACGTCGACGGCCTTCGCCTTCCGCGACGTCAACCCCCAGGCGCCACTGCACGTGCTCGTCGTGCCCCGGACCCACGCCGCCGACGTCGGTGAGCTCGCCGAGGTGGAGCCGGGCACCGTGCCCGAGCTGGTGCGCGTGGCCCGTCAGGTCGCCACCGAGGCCGGGCACGACAGCTACCGCCTCGTGGTCAACACCGGGGCAGAGGCCGGCCAGACGGTCCTCCACGCCCACCTGCACGTGCTCGCGGGCCGGGCGCTGGCCTGGCCGCCGGGCTGAGGCCCGAGGACCGGTCGCTGGGTCGCGGGCGGCAAAGCACTGGGTCGACGGGGGTGCCCGCCCGTAGCATGGAACCGACATGACAGAGAGCCGACAGCCAGACCAGCCCACCGACCAGGCCCCGGGTGCCCGACACACCGTCGTGGTGCCCGGCAGCATCGACATGGTCCGCCTGCTCGGGCCCGGAGACGACCACCTCGCGCTGATCGAGCGGTCCTTCGACCTGCGGGTCCACGTCCGCGGCAACCGGATCACCTTGCAGGGCGACCCGGGAGAGGTCGCCCTGGCGGAGCGGCTCCTCGACGAGCTGGTCACCCTGATCCGGGCGGGGCAGGGCGTCACCGGCGAGACCGTCGAGCGGGTCCTGTCGATGCTGCGCGCCGAGACCACCGAGCGTCCGGCCGACGTGCTGTCGCTCAACATCCTCAGCAACCGTGGGCGCTCGATCCGACCCAAGACGCTGAACCAGAAGCGCTACGTCGACTCGATCGACCGGCACACCATCACCTTCGGGATCGGTCCCGCCGGCACGGGCAAGACCTACCTCGCGATGGCGAAGGCCGTGCAGGCGCTCCAGGCCAAGCAGGTCAACCGGATCATCCTGACCCGTCCGGCGGTCGAGGCGGGCGAGCGGCTCGGCTTCCTGCCCGGCACCCTGAGCGAGAAGATCGACCCCTACCTGCGACCGCTCTACGACGCTCTCCACGACATGGTCGACCCCGACTCGATCCCCAAGCTGCTGGCGGCGGGCACGATCGAGGTCGCGCCGCTGGCCTTCATGCGCGGGCGGTCGCTGAACGACTCCTTCATCATCCTCGACGAGGCGCAGAACACCTCCGCGGAGCAGATGAAGATGTTCCTGACCCGGCTCGGCTTCGGGTCGAAGATCGTGGTCACCGGCGACGTGACCCAGGTCGACCTGCCGAGTGGGGTCAGGTCGGGTCTGCGCATCATCGAGGGCATCCTCGGCGAGCTCGAGGACGTCTCGTTCCAGCGGCTGACGGCCCACGACGTCGTCCGGCACAAGCTGGTCGGGGAGATCGTCGCGGCCTACGAGGACTACGACGCGCGCCAGCCCCGCGTCACCGGCCGCTCCGACTGATGAGCATCGAGGTCCTCAACGAGTCGGGGCTCGACCTCGACCTGACCGGGCTCGCCGCGCTCAGCAGGTTCGTGCTGGTCCGGATGCGTGTCCATCCGCTGGCCGAGCTGTGCCTCAAGGCCGTCGACGAGGACACGATGGCCGCGCTCAACCAGCAGTGGATGGAGAAGGAGGGACCGACCGACGTGCTCGCCTTCCCGATGGACGAGCTGCGCCCGGGCCTGGTCACCGAGGAGCCGGAGGAGGGCGTCCTCGGGGACCTGGTGCTGTGCCCAGTGGTCGCCGAGCGGCAGGGCGCGGCGGCGGGTCACGGCACCGGCGCGGAGCTCGAGCTGCTGACGGTGCACGGGATCCTGCACCTGCTGGGCTACGACCACGCCGAGCCCGAGGAGCACCGGGAGATGTTCGGTCTCCAAGACGAGCTCCTCGCCGGGTGGCGGGCTGCCGGCCCGGAGGCGGCGCCGTCGGGCGTCGCGGATCCCGCCACGGATCCCGCCACGGATCCCGCCACGGATCGAGGAGCGTGACCCGGCCGTGAGCGACCCGACCGGGGGACCGGCCGGACTCGTGACCGCGGGTGCCCTCGTCGTCCTCGCCGGCGTCTTCTCGGCCGCCGACGCCGCGCTCACGTCGTACTCCCGGGCTCGTGCCGAGGAGCTCGCGGACGAGGGCCGGGCCGGTGCCCGGCGGCTCGTGACCCTGCTCGACGACCGCGCGCGCTACCTCAACACCGCGATCCTCCTGCGCCTGCTGTGCGAGACCGGCGCGGCCGTCCTGCTCACCCTGGTCGTGCTGCGGTGGTACTCCGGGTCGCGCTGGCCCACGGTGCTGACCACGGTCGGGGTGATGCTGGTCGTCTCGTTCGTCGTCGTGGGGGTCGCGCCGCGCACCGTCGGCCGTCAGCACGCCGACCGGGTGGCGCCGGTGGCCGCGCTGCTCCTGACGGTGGCCACCCGCGTCCTGGGTCCGGTCCCGCAGCTGCTGATCGTCGTCGGCAACGCGATCACGCCGGGCCGCGGCTTCCGCAGCGGCCCGTTCTCGACCGAGACCGAGCTGCGCGAGCTGGTCGACTACGCCGAGGCGTCCTCGGTGATCGAGTCGGGTGAGCGGGCGATGATCCACTCGGTCTTCGAGTTCGGCGACACGATCGCGCGCGAGGTGATGGTGCCCCGTGGCGACGTCGTCTACATCGAGCGCCACAAGAACCTCCGGCAGGCCCTGTCGCTGTTCCTGCGCTCGGGCTTCTCGCGCGTCCCGGTGGTCGACGACAACCTCGACGACGTGGTGGGGTTCGCCTACCTCAAGGACGTCGTCCGCCGCGACTTCGAGGATCCCGGCGTCGAGCTGACCCAGCACGTCGACGCCGTGATGCGGCCGGCGCTCTACGTCCCGGAGTCCAAGCCGGTCGACGCGCTGCTCTCGGAGATGCAGGCCTCACGCCAGCACATCGCGGTCGTCGTCGACGAGTACGGCGGCACGGCCGGGCTCGTCACCATCGAGGACCTGCTGGAGGAGATCGTCGGCGAGATCACCGACGAGTACGACGCCGACCAGGTCGAGACCGAGTCGCTGGCCGACGGCTCGGTCCGGGTCTCCTCGCGCTTCCCGATCGACGACCTCGACGAGCTGGTCGGTGTCGACGTCGAGGACGAGGACGTCGACAGCGTGCTCGGGCTGATGGCCAAGCACCTCGGGCGGGTGCCGATCCCGGGCTCGCACGTCGAGGCTGAGGGCCTGCGCTTCGTCGCCGAGGCGGCGACCGGCCGGCGCAACAAGATCGAGAGCGTCGTCGTGAGCCGGGTTCCCGACGCCGACTCGGTGGCCTCTCGGGACTGACCATCTCCGGGAGCAGCCGGGGGAGGCGGTCCTCAGTCGGCCGACAGCGTGATGTCGACCATCAGCGCGTGGGCCAGGGCCTCGAGGGTCCCGCGCAGCTCGTCGGTGCTCGCCTCCGGCGGCGCGACCAGCACGGCGTGCGCCTCGAAGAGCAGGCCGCCGGCCATCGGGGCGGCCCGCAGGTCGGTGCTGAGCTCCTCGATCCCGATCCCCTCGGCGGCCAGGGCAGCGGAGATCTCGGCCACGATGCCGGGATGGTCGGCGCCGAGGAGCTCGAGGGTCAGCCGCTTCGACGGGACCTCGACCGGCACGTCGGTGCGCTCCAGGACGACGAGGAGGCCACTGTCCTTCAGGGCCGTCAGGTCGGCGACCAGCGCCTCGGCGCGGTCGTCCTCGACATCGAGGAGCAGGACGCCGGCGAACTTGCCGGCCAGCCGGGCCATCTGGCTGCGCTCCCAGCTGGCGCCGTGCGCGCTGATCGGCGCGGACAGGGCCGAGACCAGCCCGGGACGGTCGTCGCCGACGCAGGTGAGGGTGAACGTGGCCATGGCACAGGCTACGACCTCGCTGGGCTCTCACGCGGCCTCGTCTCGCCGGCCACTGTGCACGGACTGTCCGGGAGGTCAGCGAGGGTGAGGCGGCTAGCGTGGCGGCATGGCGGAGGTGGCAGAGGCGACGGACGACCCGGGGCTGTCGGGGGAGGATCGCAAGCTGATCACTCTGGCCAGGGCGACGATGGCGCGGACCGGGGCGCCGGAGGGTGCCGCGGTGCGCGACCTCGACGGACGCACGTACGCCGCTGCCGCGGTCTCGCTGCCCAGCCTCCAGCTCTCCGCCCTGGAGGTCTGCGTCGCGATGGCCATCTCCTCGGGGTCGCGCGGGCTGGAGGCGGCGGTCCGGCTCGGCGGCGACCGTGGGCCGGATCTGCGCGCCCTCGCCGAGTTCGCCGGCCCCGACGTCGTCCTGCACCTGGGCGACGCCCGCGGTCGGCTCGCCGACTGACGGCCGCCCGACTCCCACCTCTCGGAAGGCTCGGCATGAGCGACTCACCGGCCGCGGCGGCCGGCACCTGGACCCTGGGCGGGCGCATCGTCAACAGGCTCGGCTTCGGGGCGATGCGGCTGTCCGGGGCCGGGGGCATGGGTCGCGGCGAGGACCGCGATCCCGACCGGTCCGCCGAGGTCGTCCGTCGCGCCGTCGAGCTCGGCGTGAACCACATCGACACCGCCGAGTTCTACTTCTCGCCCACCTGCCGCGCCAACGACGTCATCCGGGCCGCCCTCGCGCCGTACGACGAGGGGCTCACCATCGTCACCAAGGTCGGCCCCGGTCGTGACCTGGCCACCGGCGCGTGGCACGACTGGGCTCGTCCGGACCAGCTGCGCGCACCCGTCGAGCGCAACCTCGCGAGCCTGGGCCTGGACCGTCTCCACGTCGTCAGCTACCGCAGCAACGGGCGCGACGACGTGCCGGCCGCCGTGGCGGCCCTGGCAGCCCTGCGCGACGAGGGCCTGATCGGGCACGTCGGGGTCTCGAACGTCGGGCCGGACGCCCTCGCCGCAGCCAGGCAGGTGACCGAGATCGTCTGCGTCCAGAACCGGCACTCGCTCGGCTACCAGCGCTCCGACACCACCGATGTCCTGGCCGAGTGCCGCGCGGCCGGTACGGCGTTCGTGCCCTTCTTCAGCATCGCCGCCCAGGCACGGGAGGCCCGCGCCGAGGAGTCCCACGACGTGGTCGGGTCCGTCGCGGCCGCCCACGGCGTCACCGCGGCGCAGATCAGGCTCGCGTGGACCCTGGCCCTGGGGCCGCACGTCCTGGCCATTCCCGGGACCGGCGACCTCGCCCATCTCCAGCAGAACGTCGCGGCGGCGGCGCTGCGACTCACCGCCGACGACCTCGCGAGGCTGTCCGCCGCCGGATGAACCGGACCTGTTCTCCGCTGGGGCGGCGCGGCGGGGTAAATTGCCGTCCGTGCTCATCGGAGAGGCCGCGCACGAGGCCGCGGTCGCGCGTCTGCGCGCGTCGTACGCCGAGATCCCCGCCGGGCAGACCGTGCGTCTGGCCAAGAAGACCTCGAACCTCTTCCGGCCCCGCGCAGCCAGCGATGCCCCCGGTCTCGACGTCTCCGGTCTCGGTGGCGTGATCTCGGTCGACACCGAGGCCCGGACCGCAGACGTGCAGGGCATGTGCACCTACGAGCACCTCGTCGACGAGACGCTCCCGCTCGGGTTCATCCCCTACGTCGTCCCGCAGCTGCGCACGATCACCCTCGGTGGTGCCGTCAGCGGCCTCGGCATCGAGTCGACGAGCTTCCGCAGCGGTCTTCCCCACGAGTCGGTGCTGGAGATGGACATCTTCACCGGTGCCGGCGAGGTCGTCACGACCCGGTCCGGCGAGCAGGGCGAGCACGGCGACCTGTTCGAGACGTTCCCCAACTCCTACGGGTCGCTCGGCTACGCCACCCGGCTGCGGATCAGGCTCGAGCCGGTGCCGTCGTACGTCAGCCTGCGGCACGTGCGCTTCGACGACGCCGGCCTGCTCTCCAAGACCATCTCCGAGATCATGGGGACCCGGCAGTACGACGGGGTCCGGGTCGACGGCCTCGACGGGACAGCGTTCCAACCGGGGGAGTACTACCTGACCCTGGCGGAGTGGACCGAGCGCGCCGACACCACGCCGTCGGACTACACCGGGCGGCAGATCTTCTACCGCTCGATTCCCGAGCTCGCGGCGTCGGGGTCCGGACACGACCTGCTGACGATGCACGACTACCTCTGGCGATGGGACACCGACTGGTTCTGGTGCTCCCGCGCCTTCGGCGCCCAGCACCCGCTGGTGCGCCGGGTCTGGCCCCGCCGCTACAAGCGCAGCGACGTCTACTACCGGATGGTCCGGCTCGACCAGCGCCTGCACGTCGGCGCCTGGCTCGACCGCCGCAAGGGCAACCCCGAGGGCGAGCGCGTCGTCCAGGACGTCGAGATCCCGGTCGACCGTCTCGGCGACTTCCTCGAGTGGTTCGACGCCGAGGTCGGGATGCGACCGGTCTGGCTGTGCCCCCTGGTGGCCGGCCGGAAGTGGCCGACCTACCCGCTGCGGCCGGGCGAGGCGTACGTCAACGTCGGGTTCTGGGGCAACGTCGGAGTGGGTCCCGAGGCGCCCGAGGCGCCACGCAACCGCGCGATCGAGTCCAAGGTCCACGAGCTCGACGGGCACAAGTCCCTCTACTCCGAGGCGTTCTACGACCGAGAGACCTTCGACGGGCTCTACGACGGCGCCAACCTCGCCCGGGTCAAGGACCGCTACGACCCCGACCACCGGCTGACCAGCCTGTACGACAAAGCCGTGAGGAGAAGATAGATGGCCAACCACAGGCCGAGCCTGACGATCGCCGATGCCTTCCAGCAGGTGCTGGACGGCTCCCTGCCGCTGCGCTTCACGGCCTACGACGGCAGCGCGAGCGGGCCCGAGGACGCGCCGTACGGCATGACCCTGAAGAACGAGCGCGGTCTGGCGTACCTCATGACGGCCCCGGGCGACCTCGGCCTGGGCCGGGCCTACGTCTCGGGCGACATCGACGTGACCGGTCTCCACCCGGGCGACCCTTACGAGGCGCTCAAGGTGCTCCAGGTCGGGCTGCGGATGAAGATGCCGTCGCCGGCCGAGCTGGTGCGCATCGTGACCGCCCTCGGGATCTCCCACCTCAAGCCGCCGCCGCCCCCGCCGCAGGAGACGCTGCCGCGCTGGCGCCGGGTGGTCGAGGGCGTGCGCCACTCGCGCAAGCGCGACTCCGAGGCGATCCACCACCACTACGACGTGTCGAACGCGTTCTACCAGCACGTCCTGGGTCCCTCCATGACCTACACATGCGCGGTGTACCCGACCGACGACGCGACCCTGGAGCAGGCGCAGTTCTACAAGTACGACCTGATCGCCCGCAAGCTCGACCTGAAGCCGGGCATGCGGCTGCTGGACGTCGGCTGCGGATGGGGCGGCATGGTCCGCCACGCCGCCGAGCACTACGGCGTCGAGGTGCTCGGCGTCACGCTCTCGCGGGAGCAGGCGACCTGGGCGCAGGAGAGGATCAAGGAGCAGGGCCTCGACCACCTCGCGGAGGTGCGGCACAGCGACTACCGCGCGGTGGGCGAGGACGGGTTCGACGCCGTCAGCTCGATCGGTCTGACCGAGCACATCGGCGTGAAGAACTACCCGGCGTACTTCGGGTTCCTGCGCGACCGGCTGCGCCCGCAGGGCCGCCTGCTCAACCACTGCATCACCCGAGCCCACAACAAGCACCAGGAGACGGGCGCCTTCATCGACCGCTACGTCTTCCCCGACGGCGAGCTGACCGGCTCGGGGCGCATCGTCACCGAGGTCCAGAACGTCGGCCTCGAGGTCCAGCACGAGGAGAACTTCCGCGTCCACTACGCCAAGACGCTGGCGCAGTGGAACAAGAACCTCGAGCAGAGCTGGGACGCCTGCGTCGCGGAGGTCGGCGAGGGCACGGCGCGGGTCTGGGGCCTCTACATGGCCGGCTCGAGGCTCGCCTTCGAGCGCAACGAGATCCAGCTGCACCACGTGCTGGCGACCAAGACCAGCGACGACGGCGAGGCGGGGTACCCCATCCGTCCGCGCTTCACCGAGGAGGCGAGCTACCCCGAGGCCTGAGCCGTGACCCGGAGCCCGGCCGCGAGACGGCGGGCCCGCAGGTGGCGCCAGGTCGCGAGGACGACGAGGGCATAGCCCACGCCGGCCAGCTCGTCGACGAGGTAGTGCTCGCCGCCGTAGAGCAGCGAGAAGCCCATCACGACCGGGTAGCAGGCGAGCAGGGCCTTGCCCCACCACCGCGCCCCGAACCAGAAGAACCCCGCCGCCAGCGTCGCGTACGCCGTGTGCAGCGACGGCATGGCCGCCACCGGGTTCACGAGGTACTGACCCTGGCTGACCAGGCCGCCGACCATGTGGAGCCCGACCGAGTCGAAGCCCTCGACGGTGTAGCGCCCGACGAAGCCACCCGGGAAGACCCGCCCGTCGTCGGCCAGCCAGGGCGGCGCCATCGGGTACAGGAAGTACGTCGCGACGCCGGCCACCGCGAGCGCGACCACCATCGACATCCAGACGCGGAAGCGGCGTCGGTCGCGGATCCACAGCACGATCGCCACGATCGGCATCACCAGGAAGTGGGAGCAGTAGACGAGGCTGACCAGCACGCCGTACCACGGCACCGCGGTGCCCGGGTGGAGGTGCTCCTGCACCCAGGTGGTCGGCATCGTGCCCATCCCGAGGCGGTCGCCGAGCCACTGGTCCACCCGGATCGGGAAGGTGACGTGCAGCGGGATGCCGAGGGAGTTGTGCACGCCGGCGATCGGGTAGTCGCCGGTCCTGACCTGCTCCGCGGAGTACGGCGATGCGTAGCCACGGCTGTAGTCGTAGGCGACGAGCACCGCCTCGAAGGGCAGCCAGTCCAGCATCATCTGCGCCCAGGCACGCCACCCGCGGCCGAGCACGACGATCGTCAGCAGCACCAGGATCGCGGCGTAGATGCCGAGCCGGTCGGTCGGCACGCCCTGGGTGGCGACGAACCACGACGCCCACCCGACGTACGCCGCGAGGGCCGCCCAGCGCACGTGGCTCCAGCGCCAGCCCAGCCAGGGCACCCGATCGGGCGTGGCGGGCGCGGGGTCCGGCACCGCCGAGCGCTCGGTCTCGGGGGCGTGGATCGCGGGCACCCGGCGATGCTAGCCCCGCGGGCGCGCGGCACTAGCCTGAGGAGCGATGACGACCAGGTCCGTGCGCTACGACGCCGTGGTGGAGCGGCGTGAGCAGGTCTCGCCGCACCTGGTACGGCTCACGCTGTCGGTGCCGGGGTTCGCGTCCACGGGGATCCCCGACGAGTGGGTCGGCCTGGTCGTCCCGGGCCAGTTCCAGTCGCGCTACTACACCGTGCGCTCCCTCGACGGGGAGCAGCTGGTGCTCGACGTCGTGACCCACGACCGGGGCCTGGTCACCGAGTGGGCCAGCGGCGAGTGCGTCGGCGACCGGCCGGTCGTCACCGCGCCTCAGGGATCGTTCTCACCACCACCGCTGGCGACCTGGCTGCTCCTGGTGGGCGATCTGACCGCGATGCCGGCGATGGCTCGCATCCTCGCCAGCGTCGACCTGCCGACTCGGGTGTGGGCCGAGGTGCCCGACGACCTCGACGGGTACCTGCCCGACGGTGCCGACGTCACCTGGCTGGAGCCGCCCGCCGAGGGTCGCTCGCGGCTGGGTGAGGTCGTCGAGGGCCTCGACTGGCCGACGGGCGAGGGCTACTTCTGGATGGCCGGCGAGTCGGCGCAGATGCGGGTGATCCGCAAGCACCTGATGCGCGCGCGCGGCCTGGCCAACGCGGCGTACGACGTCATGGGCTACTGGCGCGCGGTCGGGTCACGGCAGCCACGCGCGGTCGACCCGGGCCCGATCTGGCGGGCCGGGAAGTCGCAGGGCAGGACCGACGAGCAGATCTGGGCGGCGTACGACGAGGCGCGCGGTGTCTGACCACTCCGCGTTCGCCCAGGTCCCCGACGGCTACCGCAGCGGGTTCGCGTCGTTCGTCGGGCGACCCAACGCCGGCAAGTCGACCCTGACCAACGCGCTGGTCGGCACCAAGATCGTGATCACCTCCGACAAGCCGCAGACCACCCGCACGGTGGTCCGCGGCATCGTGCACCGACCGGATGCGCAGCTGATCCTGGTCGACACCCCCGGGCTGCACCGGCCGCGCACGCTGCTGGGGGAGCGTCTCAACGACCTGGTGCGCACGACCTGGGCGGAGGTGGACGTGGTCGCGGTGTGCTTCCCCGCCGACGAGCGGATCGGGCCCGGTGACCGGTTCATCGTCACCGAGCTGGCCAAGGTACGGCGCACGCCGAAGGTCGCGGTCGCCACCAAGACCGACCTGGCGGCGCCGCAGCGGATCGGCGAGCACCTCCAGGACATCGCCGCGCTCGGCGCGGAGACGGGCACCGACTGGGCCGAGATCGTGCCTGTCTCGGCGGTCTCGGGCGACCAGGTCGGGCTGCTGGCCGACCTGCTCGTCGGGCTGATGCCCGAGGGCCCTCCGCTCTACCCCGAGGGCGACCTCACCGACGCCCCCGAGGAGGTGCTCGTCGGCGAGCTGGTCCGGGAGGCGGCGCTGGACGGTGTCCGCGACGAGCTGCCGCACTCCATCGCCGTCGTGGTCGAGGAGATGTCGCTGCGCGAGGGGCGGCCGGACGACAAGCCGCTGCTCGACATCCGCGCCGAGCTCTACGTCGAGAGGGACTCCCAGAAGGGGATCGTGATCGGCCACCGGGGCGCCCGCCTGCGCCAGGTCGGCACGGCGGCCCGCCAGCAGATCGAGGCACTGCTCGGGACCCCGGTCTTCCTCGACCTCCACGTCAAAGTCGCCAAGGACTGGCAGCGCGACCCCCGGCAGCTCCGCAAGCTGGGCTTCTGACCTCGGGCCCGGCCACCCGCCGCATCCGTCGACGGGTGAGCTGGGGGTCAGCTGGCGGTCAGCTGGGAGTCCAGCAGACGCCGTAGGTCTGGCCGGCCCGCCACTGCTGGCGGCTGGGCCACTGGTAGGACCACGTGTAGTGCAGCGGGTCGCTGGCGACGTCGTTGGCCGCGCTCTTGCAGATCTCCTCGCCGGCCGAGCGCACCTTGTCCACTCCCGGGTAGATGCCGGGGGCGAAGCCGACGGTCCGCAGGGCCCTCCAGGCGTGGGGCGCCGCGCAGACGCGCTGCTCGAAGCCGGCCTGCCCGGGCTCCGCCGTCCCGCACATGCCGTAGTGGTCACGCCCCGCCGTCTCGGCCAGGACACCGTGCAGCGGGCCGCGCAGGAGCGCGAGGTTCTGGTCTCCGCGCAGGGCGATGGCGGTGCACACGAACCAGTGCGAGCCCACGGCGGCCTGCTCGGCCGACGGCGCGAACCAGACCGTGCGTAGCATGCTGACCCGGCGCTGGTCGAGGGTGCCGCCGACGTACGTCGCGAACCGGTGCGTGCACGCGGTCGACTCGAGGTGACGCACCTGCGCTCCGTCGACGGCGAGGTGACGGTCGAACCTCCCGACGAAGAAGGCGACGGCGGTGTGGACGCGCGTGCAGGGCGCCGGCCTCTTGGCAAGCGTCGGTGCCAGCGCCTCGTCGTACCCCAGGCGGTAGCAGCTGCCGACCTGGGGCGCCGTCGCCGGCTGGACCGGGACCTGCCCGCTCGAGGACGCGGGCGGGCCGGGAGCCGAGGAGTGCTGGCCGGGCGAGCCACCGGCGCTGGGAGGGGAGCTGCCCGACCCGGAGCACGCGGAGAGGAGCGCTGCGAGAGCCACGACGGGGACGACGACTCGCAGCGCGTGCGACATCGTGACGAACCCCCAGCGGGTCGGGACCGGACCCCGGCGAGCCTACCCAAGCGGGTCGGCGCGGCCCGCGGCACCCGTGGCCTAGCATCGCGGCGTGCTCGAGGTGCGTCCGGCGTCCCGTGCCGATCGACGCGAGGTCGTGCGCGTGCTCGCGACTGCCTTCGCCGACGATCCGGTGATGCGCTGGCTGGTGCCGACCGGTCTCCGGCTCGAGCCGCTCTTCGGTGCCCACGTTCGGATGGCCAACGCCGACCGACAGGTCGTCGACCTCGCGCTGCGCGACGGCGAGCCCGTCGGCGCGGCCATCTGGCACGAGCCCGGCTACCGCCCCGGCCCCTGGCGCCAGCTGGCATCGCTGCCGCGCTACGCCATCGCGCTGCGACGTAACCTGGGGCGCGGCGCGGAGCTGGAGAACCTCCTGCACGGCGTCCGGCCGGACGAGGAGTTCTGGTACCTCGCCGGTGTCGGGGCGGTGCATCGCGGCGAGGGGATCGGCAGCGCGCTTCTCCAGCACCGGCTCGAGCTGGTCGGCGGACCGGCGTACCTCGAGAGCAGCAAGCAGGAGAACCTCGCCCTCTACACCAGGTTCGGCTTCGAGGTCCGCGACTCGCTGCGGCCGCCGGACGGCCCGGAGCTGTGGCCCATGCGCCGCCCCCCATGACCACACAACTGGGATAGTCCCTGACAGAAGAGTCGTCTACGGCCTCGATCTCGACGTTTCTGTCAGGGACTACCCCACTGGTTGCGCAGGTTGGCTGGTCTTCTGGTCGCCACCGCCCACCTCGACGACGAGCCCCCGACGCTCAGCCGAGCGATAGTACGGATCGATCGGCTGGCTTCCCGGCGGGCCTAGGCAGTCTGGTGATCCGTACTATCGCTCAGCGGGTCTTGGTGAAGCGGACGGCCTCGGCGACCAGCCGACAGCCCAGCGCGTCGTTGATGGCGATCATCGGTGCGTTGCCGGGGGCGTTCCAGGTGTCGGCCCACGTCACGTCCGCCCGCTCCGCACGGAGCCAGTCCAGCATCGCCAGCTTGAGCCGCAGGCCCAGCCGGTGGCCGCGGTGCGGTGCCAGGACCGAGGTGTCCTCCTGGGCCGCTATCGCGGGGCGCAGCTCGTGGACGCACAGCATCGTGATCCCGGCGGGCTCGCCCGTCGCCCGGTGCCGGGCCACGACGGTGTACGGCGTCTGGTGGCGGCGGGCCAGGCTCTGCTCGTAGGCGCGGATCCGCTCCGGTGAGTACGCCTCGAACTCGCCCTCGTCCGGGGCGTCGTTGATCGCCTCGCGCAGCGGCACCAGGTCGTCGAGCAGGGAGTCCGGCGCCGGTCCGCAGAGCCGCGCCACGTCGTAGTCGCTGCTCGCCTCCTCCGCCGCGGCCACCAACGACGCCGGCTGCCGGTCGCGCACGGACACACGTCGTACCTCGTGGGAGAAGCCGGCCGCGTAGCCCAGCCGGGGGAGTGCCACCATGCCGGCCGTGCCGACCCAGGTCGGGGCACGCAGGCGGGGCCGGTCGGTGGCCGCCTCGGCCGCGGCCACGAGGGCGCGACCCACGCCGTGCCCGCGGGAGTCGGGGAGCACGGCGCCGAGGAGCTTGGCGCCGTCGAGGTTCTCGAAGAGGTTGAGCGTCAGCGCAGCGAAGCCGACCAGGCGGTCGGCCTCCCGGGCGAGCCAGAAGCCCGCGTCGGGGCCTTCGCCGTCGCGGTCGCGACAGTCCAGGAGGAACGTCTGCGCGGTGTGCCGGCGCAGCGGTACGCCGTCCAGACCGGCGTTGTCGATGGCGGCCAGCTCGGCCGCGGTCGCCAGGTCGAGCTCGGCGACGTCGACGCGCTCGATCGCGACGCTCACACCGCCACCAGGTGCAGGTAGGCCAGGCCCATGATCCCGCGGTAGCCGCCGAGGTACGCCGCGTGCTGGCGGCCGGCCAGCGCACGCACCTCCTCGGCGTCGGGGTGGTCGGGGTCGTGCTCGGCCAGCCAGCGGGCGTAGCAGGCGGTGTAGCCGGACTCGAAGGCGTCCCACTCGTCGCGGCCGGCCTCGTGCACCGCGAGCACGGCGAACCCGTGCCGCTCGGCGAGCGAGACCAGGGTCGCGATGCTGACCAGCTCGTCGTCGCGCCCGGCCAGCGGCGCCGTCGCGGCCGGGGTCGGAGGCGCGGACCAGATGCCCTCGGCGTACACGAGGCGCCCGCCGTGCGGGAGCAGGCCCCGGAGCGCGGTCAGGGCGGCGGCGTAGTCGAGCGGCTGCTGCTCGCTCACGTCGGGGCCCCAGACCTGCGACGCACCGATGCAGATGACCGCGTCGTGGCTGCCGGTCTCGGTGCGCGCGTCGCGGGCGGTGAGCTCGACCCGGCCGGCAAGGCCACGCCGATCGGCCTCCCCGCGACCGGCGGCCACCGACTCCTCGTCGAGGTCGACGCCCAGACCCCGCGCCTCGGGAGCCGCCTCGAGGACCCGGAGCAGCAGCTCGCCCCAGCCGCAGCCGATGTCGAGCACGCTCGCCGGCTCGCCTCCGGCGAGAAAGGCCACGAGTCGCTCGGCGCGCGCCTCCGAGAGCGGTGACATGAAGGTCAGGTCGAGGTGAGGCGGGCTGAAGGTCGGCATCGCGGCCCAGTCTCGGCGAACGTCGGCCTTCGCGCGAGCGTGTTTCGCGGCCGGCGGGCTCAGCGCCGGTAGCGGATGCGCTCGCCGATCGCCTTCGCCGCTGCCTCCAGGGGTCGGGCCAGCTCGCGGTCTATCGCTCCCCACTCGGCGGCGTCGGGCACGACTGCGGGTGCCTCCCAGGGTCTGCCGTCCACCAGGCGGATCCGGAGCGTCGTGGCCGGGTGGCTGGCGTCGACGCGGGTGCGCTCGCTGGTCGCGGTGGCCCGGGCGCGCGAGCGTTCCTCCGGGCCTCGGGCGGCAAGGCGCTCGGTGACGACGTGCCACATGTCGGGTCGGCGGCCGTCGACGGCGGCGGAGGAGATCGACGTCTCCACGCTCAGCTTCGCCAAGATGGTGTCCAGCAGCTCCAGAGCGCCGTCGGTGCCGGCGACGCGCGCGGCGTCGAGGTCGGCGAGCATCTCCTGTCGTCGGTGCGACGGTGCGTTGGCCCACTCGACGAGGGAGGTGTACGCACCGGTCAGCCCGCGCAGCAGCGGGAACAGCAGCGTGGACAGCACCACGGCGATGCCACCGCCCCAGAAGCCTCGCCTGGTCCCGTGGGTCGCCGCGCTCGGGGTCCGGAACACGTCGTTCCACTTGCGCAGCGTGTGCCGTGCCGTGCTCACCCAGAGGCCGTTGGTCAGGTCCCTGTGTGCCAGGTGACCGAGCTCGTGGGCGATCAGTGCCACCCGCGCCTGCGGCGGGGCGGCGACCCACAGCGGTGCGCCCAGCTCGACGAACCGTCCCCGGAGGCCGGCCCGGCCGACGGCGGCGTTGTAGGCCCTGCTGACCAGGACCTCGTCCGGGACCGGTGCGCGCACCAGCTCGCCGACCTGGCGAAGCAGAGCGAAGGTCGCCGGGGCGTCGTCGGGTCCCAACCGGGCGACGTACGCCGGCCGCTTGGGGAGCTCGGGACGTGTGCCGTAGCAGACGAGCAGGAGCACGAGCCCTGCCACGCGCTCCGGCCAGGTGTGCGGCGCGACGAGGAGGTAGAGGCCGCCGACGAGGCTGGCCAGGGTGAGCAGGTGGACAGGGAGGACGACGAGCGCCCCGACGACGCGCGTCGACCGCAGGCTTCGTGTGCTGCCCGCCTGCGCGGAGGACATCGTCCCGACGAGCCGCTCGGCGTACCCGTCGACGAGCCGCAGCCGGTACTCCTCGAACCTGTCCCGGGGGCTCCGCGCGGCGCCCTTCGTCGTGCTCACCGCGGAAGTGTGCCTGACGGGGGACGGCGATATCAGCGAAAGTCGAGATCCGGCACGCGAGGCGACCGAGCGGCAGACGCGACCGAACGCGGACTCCCGGCTCTGCTAGCCTGGCTCACCTCATGATGCGCAGCTCGCTCCTCCTTCGCTGCCGCAGCGGGGTCTGACAGAGCCGGACCTCCTCGCTGCGGAGTGATCGCGTGCGCCGGCCGCCACCCACACCAGTGAGCAGGACCGGATCATGACTCTTCAGTTCGAGGGCTTCGCCAACACCCAGAAGCCCAGCCCGATGCCCTTCGCGCGCTACCGCGCGTTCGAGCCGGTCGACCTGCCCGACCGCACCTGGCCCTCGCGTCAGATCACCCGGGCGCCCCGCTGGCTCTCCACCGACCTGCGCGACGGAAACCAGGCGCTGATCGACCCGATGAGCCCCGTGCGCAAGCTGCGGATGTTCGACCTCCTGGTGCAGATGGGCTACAAGGAGATCGAGGTCGGCTTCCCCAGCGCCAGCGAGACCGACTTCGCCTTCGTCCGCCAGCTCATCGAGCAGGACCGGGTGCCCGAGGACGTCACCATCTCGGTGCTGACGCAGGCCCGCGAGGACCTCATCGAGCGCACCGTGCACTCCCTGGTCGGGGTGCACCACGCGAACATCCACCTCTACAACGCGCTGGCGCCGCTCTTCCGCCGGGTCGTGTTCCGGGCCAGTGCCGACGAGATCAAGGACATCGCCGTCCGCGGCACCGAGATCGTGATGAAGCATTCCGAGAACGTGCTCGGCCAGACGATCATCGGCTACGAGTACAGCCCCGAGATCTTCACCGGCACCGAGCTGCCCTTCAGCGTCGAGGTGTGCGAGGCGGTCAGCGACGTCTGGCAGCCCGACGACGGCCGCGAGATCATCCTCAACCTGCCGGCCACCGTCGAGATGGCGACCCCGAACGTGTACGCCGACCAGATCGAGTGGTTCTCGCGGCAGCTGACCCGACGCGAGTTCACGACGATCTCGCTGCACCCCCACAACGACCGGGGGACGGCGGTCGCGGCGACCGAGCTGGCGATGATGGCCGGCGCGGACCGGGTCGAGGGCTGCCTTTTCGGGCACGGTGAGCGGACCGGCAACGTCTGCCTGGTAACGCTGGGGATGAACCTCTTCAGCCAGGGCGTCGACCCGAAGATCGACTTCTCCGACATCGACGAGATCCGGCGCACGGTGGAGTGGTGCACGCAGCTGCCGGTGCATCCGCGTCACCCCTACGCCGGGGACCTGGTCTACACGGCGTTCTCCGGCTCGCACCAGGACGCCATCAAGAAGGGCCTGGAGGCGCTCGAGCAGCAGGCCTCCGACGCGGCCCGGCCGGTCGGTGAGCTGCCCTGGGAGGCGCCGTACCTCCCGATCGACCCCAAGGACGTCGGCCGTTCCTACGAGGCGGTGATCAGGGTCAACAGCCAGTCCGGCAAGGGCGGGGTCGCCTACGTGCTCAAGGCCGAGCACAAGCTCGACCTTCCGCGCCGGGCGCAGATCGAGTTCAGTCGGGTGATCCAGGAGCTCACCGATGCCGAGGGGGGCGAGATCAGCCCGGCGGCGATCTGGGAGGCATTCCGCGCCGAGTACCTCACCCGCGAGTCGCCCCTGGAGCTCAGCTCCGTGCACACCTCCTCGGCAGCCGGCGAGAAGGACCGGCTCGACGTCAACGTCTACGTCGACGGCGAGCTGCACGAGCTGTCCGGTGAGGGCAACGGTCCGATCGCGGCCTTCGTGGACGCCATCAACGGCGTCGAGCGCGCGGGCGCCTCCTTCGACGTGCGGGTGCTCGACTACGCCGAGCACGCCCTCAGCTCGGGCGGCGACGCCATCGCGGCGGCCTACGTCGAGTGCGCGGTGACCGCGGCGAACGGTGAGACCGAGGTGTTGTGGGGCGTCGGGCTCGACCCCAACATCGTCACGGCGTCGCTCCGAGCGGTCATCAGCGCGGTCAACCGCGTCGCCTGACACCGTCGTTCGAGCCCGTGCCGTCGGTGGAGTCGGCACCTCCTGGACCGGAGGCAACCGGAAGGACCATCAGCTCGATCAGCTGGTCGGAGCCGGGGCGCAGCGGTTCGACCTCGCCGGTCGCGACGAACCCGTAGCGCTCGTACGCCGCCCGCGCGCCGCCGTTGGCGACGTTCACGTCGAGCTGGGCCGGCGTCCCGGCCGGGATCAGGGCGTCGAGGATCCGGCGGGCGTGGCCGCGGTGCCGGTGGGCGGCATGGGTCCACATGCCCCACACGTGCGGCGTGCCGGCGTTGTCGAAGACTCCGCCGACCGAGACCGGTCCGACCCCGTCCGCCCCGACCCCGTCGGGGCCGGCGTCGTCCACGACGTAGACGGGTCCGCCGAGGCGCTGGCGCCAGTCGTCCGCGGTGAAGGCCTGCTCGCGCTCCAGCGTCGAGCCGAAGGCATCCGGGGCGTCGGCCAGGGCGGCCAGCCGGATCTCCCGGAAGACCTCCCAGTCGTCGGGGCCCAGGCGTCGTACGGCGACCATCCTCCGAGGTTGGCAGCCCGGCGGCTCGGGCTCAAGGCTCGTGGCGCGGCGGGTGAGTGGATCGGCCGTCTGGGCGGCAGAATGGACCGGTGCCGCTCTACCGCGACGAGGCGATCGTGCTGCGCACCCACAAGCTGGGTGAGGCAGACCGGATCGTCACACTCCTGACCCGGCAGCACGGGCGGGTGCGCGCGGTGGTCAAGGGCGTCCGCAAGACGACCTCGCGCTGGGGCTCGCGGCTCGAGCCGTTCACCCACGTCGACCTCCAGCTCGCCGAGGGTCGCAACCTCGACGTGGTCACGCAGGCCGACACCCTCGACGCCTTCCCGGCACGGCTGGGCGACCACTACGACCGCTACACCGCGGGCACGGTGATGCTCGAGACCGCCGACCGGCTGGTCACCGAGGAGAAGCAGCCGGCCCTCCAGCAGTTCCTGCTGCTCGTGGGCGGCCTGCGCGCGATGACGTCGGGCGAGCACACGCCGGCCCAGGTGCTCGACTCCTACCTCCTGCGCTCGCTGGCCGTCGCGGGCTACGCCCCGTCGTTCACCCACTGTGCGCGATGCGGCGACCCGGGGCCGCACCGATGGTTCTCCCCGTCGGCCGGTGGCGCCCTCTGCGCCGACTGCCGGGTGCCCGGTTCGGCGACCCCGTCGGCCGGGACGCTGGAGGTGATGGGCGCGCTGCTCGCCGGTGACTGGCCGGCGGTCGAGGCGACCGACCGGCGGCACCTGCGTGAGGCCTCGGGGATGGTCGCGGCCTACCTCCACTGGCACCTCGAGCGGGGCCTGCGATCGCTGGAGTACGTCGAGAGGTGACCCGCTCCCGCCGCCGTCGCGACGTCCGTCCGCCGAGCCCGCACCCGTCCGGCGCCACGCCACCCGCCATCCCGGCCGCCCTGGTGCCTCGACACGTCGCGATCACCATGGACGGGAACGGCCGCTGGGCCAAGGCGCGCGGGCTGCCGCGGACCAAGGGTCACGAGATGGGGGAGGCGGCGCTCTTCGACGTCGTCGAGGGCGCGATCCAGATCGGCGTCCGGGCGATCTCGGCGTACGCCTTCTCCACCGAGAACTGGACGCGGTCTCCGGAGGAGGTCCGCTTCCTGATGGGCTTCAACCGCGACGTGATCCGGCGGCGTCGCGACGAGATGCACGAGCTCGGTGTGCGGGTGACGTGGTCGGGCCGGTCGCCGCGGCTGTGGAAGTCGGTGATCAAGGAGCTCCGGGTCGCCGAGGAGCTCACCCGCGACAACGACGTGCTCACGCTGAACATGTGCGTCAACTACGGGGGCCGCGCCGAGGTCGCCGACACGGCGCGCGCGATCGGCCGCGAGGTCGCCGCGGGTCGGCTCGACCCCGACAAGATCGACGAGCGGACCTTCGCCCGGCACCTCTACGTGCCGGGCCTCGGTGAGGCCGACATGCTGTGGCGGACGTCGGGGGAGCACCGGCTGTCGAACTTCATGCTCTGGCAGGCGGCGTACTCCGAGCTCGTCTTCACCGACGTCCTGTGGCCCGACGTGGATCGGCTGGCTCTGTGGAGGGCCATCGAGATCTACGCCCGGCGCGACCGGCGGTTCGGTCGGGCCTAGCGTCTGTCTCAGCCGGGGACGACGGCAGCCGTCTCGTCCGGCTCGGGCTCGGGCTCGTAGGCGTAGTTGAGCTTGTGCCGGGAGATGTAGATGAACGACTCGCTGCTGCGGACCCCCTCGACGGCACGCAGCCGCTCGACCAGCGCGAGCAGCTCGGCGTTGTCGGTGCACACCACCTCGATCAGGAGGTCGTAGCTGCCGGCGCTGATGACCACGTAGGTGGTCTCGGGCCACGTCGAGACGTGCTCGGCGATGGAGTTCAGGTCCTTGTTGGCCTGCACGCCGATCAGCGCCATCACCGCGAAGCCCATGTTGCCGGGGTCGGTCAGGCCGATGATCTGGAGGACCCCGGCGGAGGTCAGGCCCTGGACCCGCGCTCTGACGGCCGCCTCGGAGATGCCCAGCCGGCGGGCGATCTCGGTATAGGGACAGCGCCCGTCGCGTTGCAGCATCGCGATGATCCCGCGTGAGATGCGGTCGATCTCCATCTGCGAATTCCGTTCTTCACGCCACCATGGCCTGCGAATCTCGGACGTTGACGGGCCGTTTTGCTGAGAGATACGTTACCGCAACACCATTCGACCGTCCTCTCGGGGAGTCAGTAGGCTCGGAACAGGTCGAGTCGATCAGCCGGGCGGACGGGGCCGCCCCTGACGCACTGGCGGGAGGCAGCGGGCGTGAGCTCCGGTGAGTCCAGCACGGCGTACGACGTGGAGTTCCGGTCGGTCACCAAGCGCTTCGGCGACCTCACGGCGGTCAATGCCGTCTCGCTCCAGGTCCGCAAGGGCGAGTTCTTGTCCCTGCTGGGGCCGTCGGGGTGCGGGAAGACGACATCGCTGCGGATGATCGCGGGTTTCGAGCAGCCCGACGAGGGCGAGATCCTGATCGGGGGCCGCGAGGCCGTCGGCGTCCCTCCCTACCGCCGTGACGTCAACACCGTCTTCCAGCAGTACGCGCTGTTCCCGCACATGTCGATCCTCGACAACGTCGCCTACGGCCTGAAGCAGAAGCGGATCGGACGGTCCGAGCGGTACTCCCGGGCCCGCGAGGCTCTCGAGCTGGTGCAGCTCACGGGTCGTGACAAGCACCGGCCGTCGATGCTGTCGGGTGGTCAGCAGCAGCGCGTGGCGCTGGCCAGGGCGCTGGTGAACCGTCCGCGCGTGCTCCTCCTCGACGAGCCCTTGGGCGCCCTGGACCTCAAGCTCCGCAAGGAGATGCAGCTGGAGCTGACCCGCATCCAGCAACAGGTCGGCATCACGTTCGTCTACGTCACCCACGACCAGGGCGAGGCCCTGTCGATGTCGGACCGGATCGCGGTGATGTCGCAGGGGATCATCGAGCAGCTCGACACCCCGGCTGAGATCTACGACCGTCCGGTGACGGCGTTCGTGGCCGACTTCATCGGCGAGATGAACTTCCTCGACGGCGTGGTCAGGGCAGCCCGCGGAGGCGAGTTCGACCTCGACCTGGGCAACGGCGTGATCCTCCAGGCCCACGGCAGCCCCCGCCAGGGGGAGAAGGCCCGGGTCGGCATCCGCCCGGCGCGGCTGCACATCTCGTCCGGGTCCGCCTTCGGAGCGGTGAACACCGCCAAGGCCGTGGTCGACAGCCTGATGTACCTCGGCGACGAGGTCCAGGTGGTCGCGATGATCGAGGGCGGCACCGCGATGACCGTCCGTCAGCAGCGCACCGGCCATGACGGCTCGCCCGAGGCGATCCGCCCCGGTGACGCGATCACGATCCGCTGGGAGCCCTCGGCTCCCGTGCTGCTGGCCGGCTCCACGAACCTGGCCTCCGACCCCGACGACCCCGATGACCCCGCGCAGGACGCCCGCGCGGCCCTACCCCAGAGGTGAGCACGATGACCGACAACCGCGACCCACGCCGTCCCGACCAGCTCAGCATCCTGGCTCCCGCCGAGACCAAGCCCAAGCTCGATGCCCTCCATCGTGCCGTGGAGCGCGCCGCGGGTCACCCGATGTCGCGGCGCTCGGCCCTGGGCCTGGGCGGCCTCATGCTGCTCTCGGCGTGCGGCTCCACCTCGACCGGGCAGGCGAGTCCGGGCAGCGGCTCCTCGGCCGGGTCGGGCGGCTTGGCCGGCAAGCCGATGGAGAACCACCTGGAGATCTTCAACTGGTCGGAGTACGACGACCCGTCGACGTACAAGAAGTTCATGCAGCTGCCGGCGGAGGCCAAGGCCGGCCTGAAGATCCACGAGACCTACTACTCCTCCAACGACGAGCTGCTGGCCAAGCTCAACGCCGGTGGCACGACCTACGACATCATCGCGCCGAGCCAGAACGCCGTCGCGCAGCTGATCCAGGAGGGCAAGCTCCTCAAGCTCGACGCGGCGCTCATCCCCAACCTGTCGAACCTCGACCCGAAGTTCCTCAAGCCGTCCTACGACCCCACGGGGGAGTACCACGTGATCAAGGACTACGGGATCACGATGTTCTTCTACAACAACACCGTCGTCACCGAGCAGCCGCAGACGATGCACGATTTCTACGAGCTGCTGCCGAAGTACGTCAGCAAGGGCCGGACCAACCTGCTGGACGGCGCCGAGGAGGTCGTGCCGCTGGCGCTGAGCGCGCTCGGGATCGACGTCAACACCGACAGCAAGTCGGACTTCGACAAGGTCACCAGCTTCTTGATGTCGATCCGCAAGGGCGTCACGACGATCACGTCGTCCTCGTACATCGACGACGCCATCGCCGGCAAGATCATCTTGAGCCAGGGCTGGAACGGCGACGTGCGCCGGATCGTGCAGGGTCGCAAGAAGGAAGGCGACATCACGGCCGTGATCCCGCACGGCGCCTCGGAGATCTGGGCCGACAACTGGTGCATCCCCTCGACCGCGCCGGACCCGGTCGCGGCGCACGCGTGGATCAACTGGCTGCTCACGCCCTCGACCGCGGTGACCGAGATGGAGTACCACAACTACAACGTCCCGATCCCCTCGGCGTTGTCGCAGCTGCCGGCGTCGCTGAAGAACGACCCGCTGTTCAACGTGCCGGCCAGCTACACCGAGAACTACGAGTACATCCTGAACGTGAGCCCGCAGGTCGTGCAGGAGCGCACGAAGATCTACACCCAGTTCCGCGCCGGCTAATGGCTCATCCCGGCGACGTCGTCGGCCCGCCGCGGCGCGGCCGTCGCCGTTCCTTCAACCCGCGCTACCCGGGCTGGCTCACGACGCCGTCGCTGCTCTACTACGCCATCTTCTTCCTCGGTCCGTTGGCGATCCTGGTCGCGTTCTCGCTCGCCACGCAGACCGGCTTCAACGCGATCACCTACGGCTTCGACACCAGCCAGTACCACCTCGTGCTCGACTCGCTGTACATCCGCATCTTCGAGCGCACGCTGGTGATGGCTGCGACCGGGTCGGTGCTGACGATGCTGGTCGGCTACCCCATTGCCTACTGGATGGCGCGCTACCTCTCGACGTACAAGATGCTGGCGCTCCTCCTGGTGCTGGTGCCGTTCTGGACGTCGTTCCTCATCCGCACCTACGCGCTGAAGATCATCCTCGACCCGCACGGCTACCTCGCGAAGTACCTCGGGATCGACATCATGTACACCAAGTACGCCGTTGCGGTGGGGCTGGTCTACAACTACCTGCCGCTTTTCATCATCCCGGTCTTCGCGTCGCTGGAGCGCATGGACTGGTCGTTGGTCGAGGCGGCCACCGACCTGGGAGCCAAGCCGCTCAACGCCTTCCGGCAGATCACCCTGCGGCTGACGATGCCGGGGGTCGTCACCGGGGCGCTGCTGGTCTTCATCCCGATGTGCGGCGAGTACATCATCCCCAACATCCTCAGCGGCGGTAACTACGAGTTCGTCGGCAACGTGATCGGCGACCAGTTCGCCTCCGCGCAGAACCAGCCGTTCGGCTCGGCCCTCTCGATCAGCCTGATGATCGCGCTGTCCGGCTTCGTGGCGTTCTACATCTTCTTCGCGACCAAGGAGGAGAGGTTCGGTGCCTAGGTCCCCACGTCGTCGCGGTCGCGTCGTCACCGCCAAGCGAGCCTTCACCACCTGGGCGATCTGCGTCTTCGTCTTCCTCTACCTGCCGATCGCGGTGATGGCGCTGTTCGCGTTCAACAAGCCGTCGCCGTCGGCGCTCGCGGGCTTCCACGGCTCCAACGTGTGCGACATCCCGCCCACCCAGCTGGGCAACCTCACGGTCTGGAACGGCTTCACGACCTGCTGGTTCAGCGCCGGCCTGCACGACCCGACGTACATCCCGGCGATCGTGACGAGCGCGAAGATCGCGGCCGGGGCGTCGATCGTCTCGACCTTGCTGGGGCTGGGGGCCGCGCTGGCCCTGGCGCGCATGAACAAGCTCGTGCGGGTGCCGTTCGACTCGCTGGTCTACCTGACCCTGGTCGTCCCCGAGATCGTGATCGCCGTCGCGTCGCTGATCTTCTTCGTGCAGGTCCGGAACAACGTGCCGTTCTTCCCGGGGCTCGGCGCCTGGACGATCTTCCTCGGTCAGGTGATCTACGGCGCCTCGCTGGCGATGCTGATCATCCGGGCCCGCTTCGTCGGCATGGGCGACACGCTCGAGGAGGCGGGCTACGACCTGGGCTCGGGGCGGCTGGCGACGTTCCGCCAGATCACCCTGCCGCGGCTGCTTCCCGCGATCATCTCGGCGACCCTGCTGTCGTTCACGTTCTCCTTCGACGACTACGTGCTGCCCGCGTTCACCAACGGCACGACGAACACCTGGCCGATCGTGCTCTACTCCGCGGTGAGGTTCGGCATCACACCGGCGGTGAACGCGCTGGCCACGCTGATGCTCGCGGTGACCATCGTCGCCATCGCCCTCACCGGGCTGGTGCTGCGGCGCTCCCGGTCCGGGCGCGGCACGGACGTCCCAGCGGCCACCGTCACCCTCCGCTGACTGCTGACTGGGCACTGCTGACTGCTGACTGGGTAGTCCCTGACAGAAATGTCGTCGCCCGACCTTGATCCCGACGTTTCTGTCAGGGACTACCGGGTGGAGTCAGCAGTCAACGGAGGCGGCAGTCGGCGCAGGTCCCGACGATCTCGAGGGTGTGCGCGAGGTCGGAGAAGCCGTGCTCGGCGGCGATCGCCGAGGTCCAGCGCTCCACCGCCGGGCCCTCGACCTCGACCGTCGCTCCGCACGACCGGCAGACCAGGTGATGGTGGTGGGTCTCGGAGCAGCGACGGTAGATCGCCTCGCCGTCCTCGCGTCGCAGCACGTCGACCAGGCCGTGGTCGGCGTACAGCGCCAAGGTCCGGTAGACGGTGGCGAGCCCGATGCCCGATCCTGCTCCGGCCAGCAGCTCGTGGACCTCCTGAGCCGACCGGAAGTCGTCGACGCCGTTGAGTGCGTCGAGCACCGCCTGGCGCTGAGGGGTGGTGCGTGGCCCGTCGGCGTGGTCCGCGGGGTGCTCAGTGCTCGTCATAGTGCTGCCCCTCCCCGGTGACGTGGACGGCGTGCCGGTGGCCGTCGTGGACGTAGTCGACGTGGTCACCGTGCTCGACGGCGACGTGGCCGCAGCCGGGACCGTGGACGTGCCCGTGGGTCTCGTCCGCGGCCTCGTGGAGCGGCAGGGCCCGCGACTCGAACGGGATCCGCGCCCGCCGCCGGCTCTGCACCAGCATCCCGACGGGCGCGGTCGCCACGAATCCGGCGAGCGACACGAGCACGATCATCGCCCCCGGCGGCACGTTCAGGAACGCCGACACGACCACGCCCACGAGGGCGGCGACCAGCCCGAGGCCCATCGCGCCGAGCATGGTGGACCGGAAGCTGCGCGTGAACTGCTGTGAGGTGGCGACCGGGATGATCATCAGCGCGCTGACCAGGAGCAGGCCGACGGTGCGCATCGCGACGCTCACGGTCACCGCCGTCAGCACCGACATCATCGTGCTGTAGAGCCAGACCGGAACGCCGCTGGCCCTCGCGAAGTCCTCGTCGTAGGAGACCGCGAAGAGCTGCGGCATCAGCGCGAGGCCGATGAACAGGACGATCCCGGCGAGCACCACGGCCACCACGACGTCGTCCGGCGCGATCGTGGTGATCGAGCCGAAGAGGTAGCCCTGGAGCGCGAAGGCGCCGTTCCCGGCCATCTGCACCAGCACCAGACCACCGGCGATGCCGCCGTAGAACAGCAGCGCGAGGGCGAGGTCTCCCGAGGCCCGACCCGAGGTCCGGATCAGCTCGATCAGCAGGGCCCCGACGACGGCGACCAGGATCGCGGTGAGCGTCGGGGAGGTGCCGGTCAGCAAGCCGAGCGCGACCCCGGTGACGCAGATGTGGCCGATCCCGTCGCCCATCAGGGAGAGCCGTCGCTGCACGAGATAGGTGCCGACCGACGGTGCCGCGAGGCCGGTGACGGCCGCGGCGATCACGGCCCGGATCATGAACGGCGCCCAGAGCAGCTCCCACATCAGCGGCCACCTGCCTCGGGTCGGACCTCGAGCGGGGCCTGCCAGGCTGGCAGCGGCCCGTCGACGGGGTGGTGATGGCCGTACCCGTCACCCAGCGCGAGCTGGTCAGGCGGGCCGTCGTAGGTCACCCGACCCTCGCGGAGGGCGACGGCGCGGTCGATGAGCGGCGCGAAGGGCCCGAGCTCGTGGAGTACGACGACGACGCTGGCGCCGGCCCGGGCTCGCTCGCCCAGGGTCGCCGCGATCGCCTCCTGGCTGTCGTGGTCGACCCCGGCGTTCGGCTCGTCCAGGAGCAGGAGCTCCGGCTCGCCCGCGAGGGTGCGGGCCACCAGCGCACGCTGCTGCTGTCCGCCGGAGAGCGTGGCCACGGAGTGGCCCGCGCGGTCGGCCAGGCCCACGGACTCCAGGGCTGCCGCCACGGTCCGGCGGTCGGCGCGCGTCATCGGCCAGAACGGGCGGCGGCGGGCGATCCGACCCCCCGCGACGACCTCGCGGACGGTGGCCGGGACCCCGGCGCCGACCGTCGAGCGCTGGGGGACGTAGCCGACCCGGGACCAGTCGCGGAACCGGGGGAGCGGCGTGCCGAACATGAAGACCGACCCGTCGGTCACCGGGTTGAGACCGACCAGGGCCTTGAGCAGGGTCGACTTGCCCGAGCCGTTGGCGCCGAGCACCGCCACGACCTGTCCCGGGGCGACGTCCAGGCTGACGTCGCGGACGATCGGCCGGCCGCCGAGGGCGACGCCGACCCGCTCGAGCCGGAGGACCGGCTCGCCCGGACGCTGCGCCGTGGTCATGAGCAGTCACTCGCCTTCGCGATGGCGGCGAGGTTCTGCCGCATCAGGGTCAGGTACGTCGCGTGCGGGTCGGCCGAGGTGAGCCCCTCGATCGGGTCGAGCACGTCGGTCCGGGCACCGGTGTCCGAGGCGAGGGACTTCGCGAGGGCCGGGCTGGCCAGCGCCTCGTAGAAGACGGTGGTGATGCCGCGACCCTTCACCAGCTCGGCGATCTGGTGGATCCGCTGCAACGACGGCTCCGCATCCGGCTCGAGTCCCGCGATCGGGACGATGTCCATGCCATAGCGACGGCCGAGGTACTCGAAGGCGTCGTGGCTGACCACCAGCGTACGGATCCGGCAGGTCGCCAGGGTCGTGCGGTAGTCGTGGTCGAGCTCGACCAGCTGCTTGCTCAGCGCCCGCGCCCGGCCGGCGTAGTACGACGCGTGGGCGGGGTCGGCCTGCGCCATGGTGCGGGCGAAGGCGTTGGTCGCCGTCACCATGAGCATCGGGTTCTGCCAGAAGTGCGGGTCCTCGTTGTCCGCGGTCTCCTCGTTGTAGCCCGGCTCGGGGGCGTGCAGGGGGACCACGCTGGTGACGTCGAGCGCGTGGGCCGGGGAGTCCTGCGCCATCGCCTGGTCGATCGACGGCGCCATCCCCTTCTCGTAGAAGCCGACCCGCGCGTTGTCGACCTGGGCCGTCTGTCGCACGGTGAGCTCGTACTCGTGCGGCTCGACTCCCGGCGGCACCAGGTCGACGACGTCGTTGTAGCGCCCTGCGACCTCGTCGGCGATGAACTGGAGCGGATAGAACGACGTGACGACCGTGTGCTCGCCGTCGGTGGCCGGCCCGCACGCGGACAGGAGCGGGACGACCAGCGCCGCCACCGCACCGACCAGGCCCGCCCGCGCCACACGTCGCCCCGCGGCACCCCTTTGCATCATGAGAATCATTCTCACTGAGAATGAGAATCATTGTCAAGGATGCGGGTTCCCTGACGGGCTGCCCGGAGCGGGCGAGGGAGGGTCAGCGGGTGATGAGCTCGAAGGACTGGCGGGTGTGGTCGTGGCCGATCTGGCCGCTCCGGCTGCCGGCGTCCCCGCCGGGCTCGACGGTGTGGACGACGATCCGGGTGCGGTCGGCTCGGAAGAGGTCGTGCGAGTGCTCGAACGGCGTGCCGTCGGCGCCGCGGGTGACCCGGGTGATCGACAGCAGCGGGTCGTCACGGCCGATGCCGAGGATGGAGGCGTCGTCGGCGCCGGCGCGGACGACCTCGATCCGCTCGCTCGTCTCGCGCGGCTCGACGGAGAAGTGCTCCCCGAGCAGCGCGTACAGCGAGCCGCCGAGCTGGAAGTCCAGCAGGCCCGGGAACAGCGAGACCGGGAGCCACGCGTTCTCCAGCGAGATCGGGGCACCGTCGGCGAGCCGGATGCGCACGATCGCGTAGACGAGCTGACCCTGCTCGATCTCCAGCGCCTCGGCGGTCGCGGCGGCCGCCGGAGCCATGCCCGTGGAGAGGATCCGGGTCCCCGCGGTGATCCCCTGGGCGGACAGCAGCTCGGGGACCGAGCGGATGTGGGAGAGGTCGCGGTCGATCTTCTGGTGGCTGACGAAGGTGCCGCCGCCCCGCCCGATCACGCGGCGTACGGCGCCGGCCTGCTCCATCATCGCCAGCGCCTGGCGCAGCGACGACCGGCTGACGCCGAGCTCGAGGGCCAGGGTGCGCTCGGAACCCAGCCGCTGGCCGGGCTGCCAGCGGCCGGCGTCGATCTGTGTCTGGAGGTCGCGCTGGATCGAGTCGGCCAGCGGGCCCTTGCCGTGGGAGATGCTCGTCATGGTCGCCCTCAGCATGTCATCGTCACGATGACATCGCGTCCAGTGACTCCGGCAGCACCTGCCCGCCGTCCACGGCGATGGCCTGTCCGGTGACGTACGCCGCCTCGTCGGTGGCCAGGAACAGGCAGACGTTGGCGATGTCGTCGACGGTGCCGAGCTTCCCGGCGGGGATCGAGGCCGCCATCGAGCGCTGGTAGTCCTCGCCCAGCTCGACCAGCCCCTCGGTGAGGATGTTGCCCGGCAGTACGGCGTTCACCGTGATGGCCCTGCGCGCCAGCTCGACGGCCGCGGTGCGCATGAAGCCGAGCTGCCCGGCCTTGCTGGCGCCGTAGTGGGCCCAGCCGGGGAAGCCGGTGATCGGGCCCGTGATCGACGACGTCAGGATCACCCGGCCGTGGCCCGACTCCTCCAGGTGCGGCAGGCACGAGATGACCGAGAGCATGGTGCCCTTCAGGTTGGTGCCGAGCACCTGGTCGATGTCGGCGGCGGACATCTCGGAGAGACTCACGTCCGGGAAGATCCCGGCGTTGGCGCAGAGGACGTCGATGCCGCCGTGGCGCTCGACCGCCGCGGCGGCCATCGCGGCACACGCGTCCGGGTCGGCGACGTCGGCGGCGAACGCCGAGGCACCGCCCCCGAGCTCCTCGGCCGTCGCGCTCGCCGTGGCGCCGTCCCGGCCGACGACCAGCACGTGGGCGCCGGCCCGCACGAAACCCGCCGCGATCCCCTTGCCGATGCCCTTGCTGGCGCCGGTGACGACCACCGACCGCCCCTCGAGCGATGTGAACATCCGATCCTCCTTGGTCACGCGTCAGGTGTGGCTGGACAGGTAGTCCTCGGCCAGGTCCGCCGTCCCGGTGGCGTACGTCGGGGCGAGCTCCCGGGCGACGTCGACGTCGGCGTGCGACCCGATCCAGGCGAGCAGGAGCAGCCGTCGGAACATCACGAACGTCGCGAGCTCGGCCTCGTCGTCCGCCGACAGCGAGGCGACCCGACGGTAGCCCTCGACCCACTGCTCGGTCGCCGCCGGGACGTCGGGGTGGTCCTCCACGAAGCTCACGGCCGCGCCGAAGTCGTAGCCGAACCAGCCGAAGCCGCAGTCGTCGAAGTCGATCACGGCGGTCGGCGACCCGGGCCGAGCCAGCAGGTTGGCCAGCCGCAGGTCGGCGTGGATGAGCCCCCAGCGATCGGGGCCCCGGCCGTAGGCCGCGAGACGGTCGCGCAGCGTGGCGTCCAGACGGGCGAGCACCGGCTTCGTCGCCGCGTCAACGCCCGGCGCGTCCTGCCAGCGACCCCAGCGGGCGACCGCGCCGAGCGCCTCGTCGTAGCCCCAGGCGAAGCGGGTGAACCCGACCGGCGGCTGCCAGTCGCGTGCGTGCAGGTGGAGCCGCGCGGTCAGCTCGCCCAGCTCGGCGAACCCGTCCACCATCGAGCTCTCGTCGGGCGCCTCACCGGGCAGCCACTCGAACATCACCACCGAGCGAGGTGGCGTGGCGCCGTCGGGGTCGGCGACGGTCGTCTCGCGGTCGCCGTGACGCGCCCTCCTGACCTCGGGCGTCGTGACCACGCCGGCGGACCGCACGGCGTCGATCCATGCCAGCTCCGACCTGATCGCGCCCTCCGGGTGGTAGTCCAACCGGTGCACCCGCAACGCGGCCACCGTCTGCCCGTCGGGACCGCGCACTGCGTACGTCGCGTTCTCCGACCGGTTGACGAGCTCGGCGCTCGCGCCCTCCGGAAGGTCGTACGACGCGAGCGCCGCCTGGGCGATCCGGTCGAGCGCGGCGCGTTCGGTCACGGGAGGATCATCGCCCCTCGATGGTCCCGAGCACCCTGTCGATCGCCGCGAGTGCCGTCGAGATCGAGTCCGACTCGCCCGCGAGGTAGAGACGCCCGGCCGCGCCGATCATCGAGACATCGACCAGGGTCAGGTCCGGCGCGGCCTTCTCGGCCTCGTTCGCGGCCACCGCCGCGAAGAGCGCGGGGGTCATCTCGCACACGAGGAGAGTCTGGCCGGGCATCACCATCGAGGCCTGGCGGGTGCGGTTGACGATGATCGCGTGCTGGTCGGAGAGGTCCTCGATCACGTCGCGGTAGAGCACCTGGGGCCGGAGCTGGTCGCCCGCCCGGGCACCGATCCCGCGCAGGATCGCCTCGCCGGCACGCTCGACGTCCGCGGCCTCGGCCGAGTGCACCTCGAGCACGCCGAACTGGCGCTCGACGAACAAGATGCCCGGGTCGACGTCGGGCACGGCCTTCAGCGCGAGGTCGGTGACCCGCTCGATCGCGAGCCCCGGCGCCACCTCGACGATCAACGCGTGCTGACCGGCGTACGGCGGGTACCCGCGGGCGCGCGTCGGCGTCCCGAGGTACGCCGCGAACTGCGGCTGGAGGTCCCGGATCGGTAGGTAGACCCGCAGGTCGACCCCCGCTCCGGCCGCGTCGGGTGCCCCGACGGGGCGGGAGGCACCCGCGGACTCGGTCTGGGCGTGCGCCACGGTCAGTCGGAGGCGATCGTGAAGTGCCTGCCGACCTCGACGTGCGGCCGCGGGATGACGTGGACGGAGACCAGCTCGCCCACCGAGCCCGCCGCCTCGGAGCCGGCCTCGGTCGCGGCCTTGACCGCCCCGACGTCGCCCACGATGGTCACCGCGACGAGGCCGTCGCCGACCTCCTCGCGACCCAGGATGGTCACGTTGGCGGCCTTGACCATCGCGTCCGCGGCGGCGAGCGCCGCGACGTAGCCCTTGGTCTCGATCATGCCGATGGCGTTGTTGGCCACGGTTCTCTCCTCTTCGTTGATCACTCGCCCTGACCGGGACGCGCCGGGTCGGGGTCTGGGGTGGGGCTGGCTGGCACGGGGGAGCTCTGGGGGTCGACCGAGCCGATGATGAGCGCGTCGACGGGCGGGTGGCTCTCGCCGAACCACGCCGACGCCACGCTGCCCTGGACGACCAGGACCTCCTCGCCGACTCCGCTGCCGAGCACGTCGAAGGCGACGAACGGCGAGCCGGGGCCGTCGGGGCCGCCGGCACGCACCTCCAGGAAGGCACCGTTCGGGATCTCGCTCAACCGGCGGGTCGCCCACACGGTTCCGGTCACGGTGGCGCGGATCATCGCCTCTCCCTTCCCTCTGCTGATGACGGGGCTCGATGGATCGCGACCCCGAGTGCGCGGGCCCGGTCCCGGGCCAGCGGGGTGAGGACGGCTCGGGGGCCGACGCGCAGCGGGCGCTGCTCGCGGGCGGCGCGCTGCACGATGCGCTCGGTGACCGCGCCCCGCTCGACCTCGATCGGTCCGGCGGCCTCGCCGGTCTCGCCGGCCGGGGCGGGCTCGTCGGCGGCCAGGCGGAAGCGGATCCGCCCGGCGCGCAGGTCGGCGACGCGCGCGGGGTCCTCGGCCAGGTTGACGACCTGGGTGACCAGGTCGGCGAGGTCGCGGTCGTCGCGCACCCGCACCCGGCGTACGTCGTCCCCGGACACCGGCTCCGGCGACCGGGCAGGCTGGGCAGGCTGGGCAGGCTGGGCAGGCTGGGCAGGCTGGGGGGCACCGTCCTGCGGGAGCACCTCCCGCAGGACCTCGCGCACCATCCGGCGCAGCGCCTCGGCGTCGCTCATCGCCCGGTCCCGGCGGATCGGGCGGTCGCCGTGAGGCTGGTCAGGGCGGCCTCGGCGGCGGTGGCTGCCTGGCGGACGTCGGCCTCCTGCCCGCTGAGGTAGACCCGGCCGGTGGCGCCGACCATCCGGTAGTCGACGACCTTGATGCCCGGACCGACCGCCTTCTCCGCCTCGTTGACCGCCAAGATCGCGTACGAGGCCGGCTGCATCTCCAGCACGAACACCGACTCGCCCGGCAGGGCCATCGAGCCGAGCTTGTTCCGGTTGACCAGGAACGCGTGCTGGCTGTCGACGCGGCTCATGATGGTGCTGGCCAGGATCTGCGGCGGCACGGCCGACGACGCATCCGCGTCGAGGTGCTCGAGCACCGCGCCCGCCGCCGCCCGCACCGCGGCGTTGGGCCCGTGGAACTCCAGGTACCCGAACTGCCGCTCGACGACCAGCATCCCGGCGCTGACGCGGGCGTGCTTGAGGGCGACGTCGGTGAGTGGCTCGATGTCGAGGCCGGGGGAGACCTCGACCACCTGCGCCGCGTCGCCGGCGCGCGGCAGCGAGCCACGGATCCAGGACCCGAGGTAGCACATCGTCTGCGGCTGGAGCCGGTCCAGGTGGATGAACCCGCGCAGCCTGGTCTCACTCGGCTCAGCCACGCCGGTCACCGCCGATCAGGTCGTGGAGCTCCTCGACGATGATCCGGCGCAGCTCCTCGCGCAGGTCGCCGTCGGCGTCGGTCGAGCAGGGTGCTTCGTCGGTCGAGCTCGTCGAGACCACCGCGCCCGGTTCGTGGCGGCGCCCCGTCTCGGCACGTGCGTTCGACGCCACCGGGTACGGCGGGACCAGACCCGGCGAGACGCGCCACGGCGTGAGCTCCGCGAAGTCGCCCATCGCCACCTGCGGGTCGGCGTTGTAGGCGAGCCGTACCCAGTTCAGCAGATGGTCTGGTCGCAGGTTCTCGCCCACCGACGACCCGCCGGCGTACCCCGTGCCGATCGTCATCGTCGGTGCGAGGTTCGTCGAGATGCCGGAGCCGCCGAGGCTGTTGCCGACGTTGACCGACACCCGGAGCACGTTGCAGGCGGCTCCGAAGGCGAGGACGGTCCCGGGGTCGGTGGAGTGCACGGCGGCCGAGTGACCGGCGCCGGAGATCCGCAGCACGGCGCGCGCGGCCTTGATCCCGGCCGCGACGCTGGGCACGCGCACCAGGCCCAGCAGCGGGGTCAGCTTCTCGCGGGCCAGCACCTCCTCGGGCACCACCTGGTCGAACTCGCCCACGAGCACCTTGGTGCTGTGCGGCACCTGGATGCCGGCCTGCTCGGCGAGCCAGGTCGCCGGGCGCCCGACCACGGCCGGGGTGAAGCGGTCGTGGGGGAAGACCAGCTCGCGCAGCCGCTGCGCCTGGTCGGCGTCGAGCAGGTACGCGCCGGCCGAGCGCAGCGCCCGGCCGAAGGCGTCCGCCACGGACTCCTCGACGATCACCACCGACTCGTTGGTGCACAGGCAGGAGTTGTCGAACGACTTGGAGTCCACGATCCGCTGTGCTGCTGCGCGGAGGTCGGCGGTCGCATCCACGAACGCCGGGACGTTGCCCGGCCCGACGCCGAGCGCGGGGTTGCCCGAGCGGTACGCCGCGCGGACCACGGCGTTGCCTCCGGTCGCCACGATGACGCTGGTCCGCTCGTCGGTCATCAGGGCGTCGATCAAGGGGATCGTCGGCTCCGTCACGACCTGGACGACGCCGGCCGGAGCGCCGGCGGCCTCGGCCGCGGCCGCGAGCGTGCGCGCCGCGTCGGCGCACACCCGCTTGGCCATCGGGTGCGGGCTCACCACGACCGCGTTGCGCGTCATCAGGCTGAGCAGCACCTTGAAGTAGACGGTGGCCACGGGGTTGGTCGACGGAGTCAGGGCGAGCACGACGCCCGCGGGTCGCGGGACCTCGACGATCTTGGCGTCCGGGTCGACCCGGGGGGTCACGAAGTCCGAGCCGGCGTAGTGGTCGAGCACGCCGCGGGAGCAGGCCTCGTTCTTCAGGCGCTTGTGCTCGACGACGCCGAACCCGGTCTCGGCGACGGCCCGCTCGGCGTACTCCTGCGCATGCTGGACGGCGGCCACGGCGACGGCCTCGAGGATGCGGTCGACGGCCGCCTTGTCGAGCGTGCGGAAGGCCCGCGAGGCCCATTCGGCCCGCTCCAGCATCGCTCGCGCCTGGGGTACGTCGGTGGGCTCGGGCTCCAGCTCGGCCCAGGTCGGGCCGGGCGCTCCGAGCGCGGTGGTCTCGCTCATGGGGTGCGGCTCGTCGGGGTGCTGGTCATGCCGCACGCGCCGCGGCGTCGGTGCGGGCACGGCCGATCGCGACCGCCACCCGGTCGAGCAGCTCCTCGGCGAGGTCGGGGTTCAGCAGGAGCCCGGGCTTGAACTGAAGCACCCGTGGGTCGAGCGTGGAGAAGATCGCCCAGACGCCGTGCTCGTAGAGGTGGCGGCTGACGATCATCGCGCCGCGTGGGTGGTCGAACTCCAGGCCGATCACCAGGCCGTCCTGGCGGATGCCGCCGAACCACCCCGGGTTGTCGTCGCGGATCTGGAGCAGCCCCTCGCGGAGCAGCTCGGCGAGGTAGTGGACCATCGACCGGGTCTCGGGGCGGTTGCAGATCTCCAGGGTCTTCATGGCCGCGATGCAGCCGACCTCGGCGCCGCCGAAGGTCGACATGTGGGCGAACCCGTCCTCGGTGAGCCAGCCCGCGCACCGCTCGCTGACCAGGACCGCGGCGATCGGGTACATCCCGCCGGACAGCCCCTTGCCGGTGACCAGGATGTCCGGCTCGATGCCGTGCTTGGTGATGCACCAGAGCTCGCCGGTGCGCATCAGACCGGTCTGCACCTCGTCGGCGACGTAGAGCGCGTCGTAGCGCTCGCAGAGCCGCTTGACCGCCTCGAGGTAGCCCGGGTCCGGCAGCGGGAAGCCGTACGTCGCCGGGATCGACTCCATCAGCACGGCCGCGACGTCGCGCGCGCGCAACGCCTCCTCCATGGCCTCCAGGTCGTTGAAGGGCACCTGGGCGACCTCGTCGGGGCGGTCGGCCAGGAAGAGCTTGGCGAAGCGGTCGTCCCCGGCGGTGACGGCCAGTCCGGTGTGACCGTGGTAGGCCTTCACGATCGAGACGATCCTGCGCTTGCCGGTCGCGTGGCGGGCGGTCTTGATCGCGATGTCGATCGCCTCTCCGCCGCCGCTGGCGTAGATGACCTTGGTGAGGCCCGCCGGCGCCGAGGCGATGAGGGCCTCCGCGAGCGCCGTCCGGGCGAGCGAGGGGAAGTGGTGGTTGCCGATGTCGAAGCGGTGCATCGCCTGGGCGACGGCGGCGACGACCTCGCGGTTGCGGTGCCCGACGTTGTAGGTGCCGCCGTTGAGGTGGGCGTCGATCAGGCGGCGTCCGGACATGTCCCACAGCAGGTAGCCCTCGCGCCGGTCGATGACCAGCGGCGTGCCGGAGTCGATCCAGAACTGGGTCTTGCCGGGGTTCCAGAACTCGCGGGCCTTGTCGAGGACCTCCTGCTTGTCCTCGAAGGAGAAGGGACCGTAGTCGGTCATCGCGTCCCCTCCGTCCGCATGCCTGCGCTCGACTGGCCCGGATCGACCAAGATTGGTTCGACCTCATTGCATACCTTTGCGAGGAATGGTGTCAATGGTCTGTTCCCGAACAAACCTGAAACAATCAATTTCGAGCCGAAGCCTTGTGCGTGCTCGCCCGCCGGTGCGAGTCTCATGCCGCTCGGGTGACCTAGACACACCTGCTCCGAACGAAGGCGGGCCACGCATGACGAGCCAAGAGATGACGGGCAGCGAGTTCGTCGAGGTACCGGTCGACGCCGGCCACAAGCTCAAGACCGGGGCCATCGGCATGGTCGCGGTCCTGTTCATGGCGACCGCCAACGCCGCGCCGATCACGGCGATGAGCGCCAACACCCCGATCGCGGTGGGCTACGGCAACGGCCTGGCCGCCCCGGGGGGCTTCCTGTTCGCCACGATCGTGCTCACCCTCTTCGCCGTCGGCTTCGTGTCGATGGCCCGGCACGTCACGACCACCGGCGCCTTCTACGGCTTCATCTCCCAGGGCCTCGGCCAGGTGTGGGGGATGGCGGCCGGGCTCGTGGCCACCCTGGCGTACGTCGTGTTCGAGGGCTCGCTGATCGGCGTCTTCGCCTACTTCACGCAGTCGACGCTCGACTCGTGGTTCAGCGTCAAGCCGAACTGGTTCCTCATCGCCGTGGTCGGGATCGTGCTGATCGCGCTGTTCGGTCACTACGACATCAACATCGCCGCCGCGTTCCTCGGCGTCTGCCTGGTGTGCGAGGTGCTGCTCCTGGCCGCGATGGCCTTCACGGTGCTGTTCAAGGGCGGCGGTCACGACGGCCTCATGGGCAGCTCGATCAACCCGGTCAACGCGTTCAAGTCGATGTCCTCCGGGGGCAACCTTCCGGGCTCGTCCGCGTCCCTCGGTGTCTCCGGGGTCGCGGCGGGGTCCGCGGCCATCGGCGTGTTCTTCGCCTTCTGGTCCTGGGTCGGCTTCGAGACCACCGCGGTGTACGGCGAGGAGTCGCGCGACCCGAAGCGGATCGTGCCCAGGGCCACGATGATCGCGGTCGTCGGGCTCGGGCTCTTCTACACGTTCGTGTCCTGGATGGCGGTGTCCGGCACCGGCGCCAAGCAGTCCATCGCCACCTCGGCGGGCTCCAACCCGGTCGACCTGATGAAGGGCACCTTCGACCAGTACCTCGGCCACCCCTCGACGTACGTGTTCGACTTCCTGATCGTGACCGGGTCGTTCGCCTGCGCCCTGGCCTTCCACAACGCGGCCTCGCGCTACATCTACGCCATCGGCCGCGAGATCCCCTCGACGCAGAACACCCTGGGTGCGACGCACGCGCACCATGGGTCGCCGCACATCGCCTCGGCCATCCAGTCGGGGATCACCCTCGTGATCACGATCCTCTTCTGGCTCAAGATGGGCAACGACGTGGTCCAGGCCGCGTACGTCTACGAGTACGGCCTGCTGGCGGTCCTCGGCACCATGGCGATCCTGCTGGTGCAGGCGCTCTGCTCGGTCGCGGTGATCTGGTACTTCCAGGTCAAGCGCGTCCACCCCGGCAACATCGTGACCACCGGTGTGATCCCCGCGCTCGGGGCGATCGGCATGCTGTACGTCTGCTACCTGCTGTTCAGCAACCTCTCCTTCGCGGGAGGTGCCGCTTCGGGCTCGCTGCTCTACAAGTTGATCCCCTACATCGTCGGCGCGACCTTCCTGATCGGCCTGGCCTTCATGCTCTGGCTCAGGGCCCGTGATCCCGAGCAGTACCAGCGGATCGGGCGCACGGTCCTGGAGGACGCCCACGAGCGGGCCTGACCGATGCGAGCCAAGGTGTGACCCCAGCCGTCTCCTACCAGCCTGACCCGGACGCCGATCCGGCCGGGCTGACCTACACCTTCGGCGGCGTGGAGCCGGTCGCCTCCCTGGCGCCCGGCTCCGCCCTGTCCACGTGGACGTTCGACTGCTTCGGCGGCGCGGTCCGGTCGGCGTCCGACGTCGTCTCGGAGGTCTGCGACCCGAGGTACCTCAACCCGCAGACCGGCCCCTTCTTCGTCGACGGCGCCGCGCCGGGCGACACGCTGGCGGTGCACTTCGTCTCGATCGAGCCGCGCCAGGCCTTCGGCATCTCGGCGAACATCCCGCGGTTCGGCTCGCTGGTCGCCACCCCCACCACGGCCATGCTCAACGCGCCCCTCGACGAGCGGACCTGGTGGTACGAGCTGGACCTGGACGCCCGTCTGGTGCGGTACGCCGCGCTCGACTCGCCGTTCACCCTCGAGCTGCCCCTGGACCCCATGCACGGCACCGTCGGCGTTGCGCCGCCGCTCGGGGAGGCCAGGTCGTCACTCACGCCGGGCTCGTGGGGCGGCAACATGGACACCCCCGAGATGCGCGCCGGCGTGACCTGCTACCTCGGCGTGAACGTCGAGGGCGCGATGTTCAGCCTCGGCGACGGCCACGCCCGGCAGGGCGAGGGGGAGACCTGCGGGGTCGCGGTCGAGACGGCCATGGACACCGTCGTCATCGTCGACGTGGTCAAGGGCGTCTACACCGACTGGCCCCGCGTCGAGTCCGACACCCACCTGATCTCGACCGGCTCGACGAAGCCGCTCGAGGACGCCTTCCGGATCGCCCACGCCGACATGACCGGCTGGGTGGGCGCGGAGCTGGGCCTGTCGCCGCTGGACGCCTACCAGCTGGTGACCCAGGTGGTGGAGTCGCCGGTCGCCAACGTCGTGGACACCGTCTACACGATGACCGCGAAGGTCGCCAAGCGATACCTCCCCGGCGTCGCGGCGTACGCCGGCATCCACGGCCGGCTGCGCGCCCAGGCCGCGGCACTCACCTCGCCGGTCGAGCCCCTCGGGACCACGGAGCGCGCATGAGGCCGACCCTCGAGCTCGCCGAGCAGATGACGCAGGCCGCCTGCGCGGCAGCGGCGGGAGCCGGCTGTCTGGTCTCCGCAGCGGTCGTCGATGCGGGCGGTCACCTGGTCGCCTTCCGGCGGATGGACGGCGCGGAGTTCGCGGGTGCCACGATCGCGGTCGACAAGGCCTATACCGCCGCTGGCAACCGGATCGCGACCCTCGACCTGCGCGAGCAGGTGGCGCCTGGCGGTGACCTGGCCGGCTACTACGCGGCGTCCGGCGGCCGGTTCATCGCGTTCGGCGGCGGCGTCCCCCTGTGGTACGACGGGCTGGTGGTCGGCGCCGTGGGAGTCAGCGGAGCCAGCGGGGAGCAGGACCACGCGTTCGCCGGCACCGGCGCGGCACTCTGGGAAGAGGCGGCAGGCGAGCTCGATGGGTGAGGCCCAGGGTCCGAGACCTCGCCCGATCGGCCGAGTGCGCTTCATGGACGCCCAGCGGGTGAACCTCGACGGCTTCGCCGCCGAGAACACCGACCTCGGGATGGTCGCCTACGACTCACCGGCCGACCCGGCGCCGTCGCTCGTGCTGCGCGAGGGACGGGTCGTGGAGATGGACGGGCGGGCCGAGGCCGACTTCGACAGCATCGACGAGTTCGTCGCGCGCCACGGGCTCGACCTCGACGTCGCCGAGGAGGCGATGGCGGTCGACGACCTGACCTACGCGCGGATGCTGGTCGACCCGGCGGTGCCGCGCGCGGAGCTGGTGCGGCTGGCGGCCGGGATGACGCCGGCCAAGCTGGCGGCGCCGTTGGCCCTGCTGCGGCCGGTCGAGCTGATGGTCGCGATGACCAAGGTGCGTGCACGCCGTACCCCGAGCAACCAGGCCCACGTGACGAACCGCCTCGACGACCCGCTGCTGCTGGCGGCCGACGCCGCCACGGCTGCGGCGTTCGGATTCCGCGAGCTCGAGACGACCGTGCCGGTCCTCAACGACGCACCGTCGAACGCGCTCGCCGTCACCCTGGGCTCGGTGGTCGGGGCGGCCGGAGTGCTCGTGCAGTGCTCGGTGGAGGAGGCGCTCGAGCTCGAGCTGGGGATGCGCGGCTTCGTCTCCTACGCCGAGACCGTGTCGCTCTACGGCACCCACGAGGTCTTCGTCGACGGCGACGACACCCCGTGGTCGAAGGCCCTGCTGGCCTCGGCGTACGCCTCCCGCGGAGTGAAGATGCGGGTGACGTCCGGCGGCGGGGCCGAGGCGCTGATGGGCGGGGCCCAGGGGCACTCGATGTTCTACCTCGAGGCCCGCTGCGTCGCCCTGGCCCGGGCGATCGGCGCGCAAGGCGTGCAGAACGGCGGCATCGACTCGGCGTCGGTCGCGGCCTCCGTGCCCAAGGGCGTGCGGTCGCTGACCGCCGAGAACCTCATGGTGATGCTGCGCAACCTGGAGTCCTGCTCGGGCAACGACGCGCTGATGAGCGAGTCCGACATGCGTCGCACGGCGCGCACCCTCCCGACGCTGCTGGCCGGCTCGGACTTCATCTGCTCGGGCTTCGGCTCGATCCAGCGGTTCGACAACATGTTCGGTCCCAGCAACCTCAACGCCGAGGACATCGACGACTACCTCGCCATCCAGCGCGACTGGGGTGTCGACGGGGGGCTGCGCACCGCCGACGCCGACGACCTGGAGCGGATCCGCCGCCGCGCGGCGCAGGTGGCCCGCGACGTGTACGCGTGGTTCGGTCTGGCGGACTTCGGCGACGAGCAGGTCGAGCTCGCCGTCGACGCGGCCGGCTCCAAGGACCTCGGGACGACCGACACGCTCGCCGTACTCAACGCCGCGCTCACCATCAAGACCTCGGGCATGACCGGGCTCGACGTGGTCTCGGCGCTGGAGCAGTGCGGCTACCCCGACGAGGCGCGGCGGCTGCTCGACATGCTGGCGGCCCGGGTGAGCGGCGACTACCTCCAGACCGCGGCGATCTTCGACGAGTCGATGAACGTGCTCTCGCTGGTGACCGACCCCAACGACTACCTCGGCCCGGGCACCGGCTACGACCCCACCCCGGAGCGCCAAGCCGAGATCGACGCGATCCGGCAGGAGCGGTCGGTCGACGACCTGCGACGCGCGCAGGACGACCCAGCGGAGTTCGCGAGGTTCTCGGTCGTGGAGGAGGCCACGGTCGGGACCCACGCCGGCGAGGTGGTGGTCGGGCTCTCGCCGGCCGTCGGCCGGGCCATCAGTCGGACGCTGTCGGGGCTGTCGGTCTCCGAGGCGCTCGCCGAGATCCTGGCGGGCCTGGAGGAGGAGGGCTGCACCGCGCGGCTCGTACGGGTCAACGACTCGATCGACCTCGGCTCGATCGGGCTCAAGGCGGCGCGGCTCGCGGGGTCGGGCATCGGGATCGGCCTCCAGGCCAAGGGCACGGCGCTGATCCACCGACGCGACCTCCCGCCCCTGGCCAACCTGGAGCTCTACAGCGTCGCCCCGACGATCGGGCGTGCCGACTATCGCCTCCTCGGCGTCAATGCCGGGCGCCACGCGAAGGGCGCCACTCCCGACCCGGCCCGCAACCCCTACTCCGACGAGGCGATCGAGGCGCGCTACCACACGCGCGTCGTCGCCCTGGTCGCCATCGAGCGGACTCTCGCCACGGGCGCTCCGCCCGAGGAGCTCGCCTGGAAGGGGGAGCGATGAGCCCCGAGCCGCGCCGGGCCTGGTCCGGCCGGGACTCCTCCGAGCTGACCGTCGAGGGTGTCGTCGAGGGACGGCTGGGTCCCGACGACATCCGGATCAGCCCCGACACCTTGCGCCACCAGGCCGACGTGGCCCGTGCTCACGGCAACCCCCAGCTGGCGGCGAACTTCGAGCGCGCCGCCGAGCTCGCGGCGTTCGACGAGGCGGACGTGCTGGCGCTCTACGAGCTGCTCCGACCAGGACGCGCGACCGGAGCCGAGCTGAGAGCGCGAGCCGACGCGCTCGACGCGCGGTCGGCGCCGATCTGCGCGGCGTTCGTGCGCGAGGCCGCCACGGTCTACGAGCGGACCGGCCTGACCGCGTGAGCCCCCCGTGAGGCTGGTCGCCGGGATCGACATCGGGAACGCGACCACCGAGATCGTCCTGGCCCGCGTCGTCGCCGGGGCACTGAGCCCGGTGCTCGCCCACCAGGTGCCTACCCGCGGGGCGAAGGGGTCGGCGACATCGGTCACCGCGGCCGTCGCGTTGGTCCGGCGGATGAGTGAGCAGGCGGGTCAGGCACCGGCTCGCGCCGCCGTCTCGCTGCTGACGCCGGTGCAGACCGGGGTGGTCAGCGGCCTGGTCGCGGGAGCAGGGACCGGCCGGCTGGGCGTCGTACCCCTGGTAGGACGGACGCTGGTGCGGGCGGGGGCCGCCGTCGGCCGCGGGGTCTGGCTCGACCAGCTGGGCTCGGCGTCCGGGCCGCTGGTGGCCCTGGTGCCGAGCGGGACCGGGTACGCCGCCGCGGCCCGCACGCTCAACGAGACGTCGGCCCAGGTCGTCGCGGTCGCGCTGGCCGACGACGAGGCGGTGCTGGTGGGGAACCGGCTCGAGCGCCGCGTGCCCGTCCTCGACCAGGTGCCGGTCGAGCGGCTGGCGACGGCCACCGCCGTCGCTCTCGAGGTCGCGTCGCCGGGAGGCGTGCTCGCGCGCCTCGTCGACCCGCTGTGGCTGACCTCCGAGCTGGGACTCGACGACGGCGAGCGCACCGACGCGGCCCTGGCGGCGTCCCAGCTCTCCGGACAGTCCTCCGGCCTCGTGCTCCTCGAGGACGCCGCGGTCCCCGTCACCGGGCCCCCGGACGCCCTGCCGGCGGTGATCAGGACCGACGACGGCTGGCGCCTGGCCGATCCTGGAGTGCCGGTCGCCGACCTCGCGGTCGTCGACGTCACCGAGACGGCGTGGCCCCGACAGCCGGGGGAGCATCTCCTCGCCGCGGCGTACCTCGCGGGGGCCGAGACGTCGGTCGACCCCTCGGCGGAGCTGGCGGGGCGCCTCGGCATCCCGGTCGACCTGGCGCCGTCCGAGGCGGAGATGGCGGCGCTGGGTGCGGCGAGCACCCCGGGCGCCGAGTCCGATGCGGCGGTCCTGGACCTCGGCGCCGGCACCGCCGACCTCGTCACCGGCGGCTCCGGTGAGACCCGGGCGGGCTGCGGCGCGCTGCTCACGCTGGCCGTGGCCGAGGCGCTGGGGACGACGCGTGGAGCCGCGGAGTGGATCAAGCGCGGTCCGTGCGTGCGGGTCGAGGGACCGACGGTCCGCGTCACCGAGACGGGGGAGCGCTACCTCGACGACAGCACCGCGCCGGCCTCCGCGGTCGGCCGGCTCGCCGTACCCGGTCCGGCCGGGCTGCTCGGGTTCGGCGACCAGCTGCCCGCCGCCTCGTGGCGCGCGGCCCGTTGGTCGCTCAAGGAGGTCGTCCTCGGCCGGGCCCTGCGCGAGTCTGCCCTCTCCCTGCCCTCCACCCTGGTCGTCGTCGGCGGGCCGGCCGGTGACGACGAGGCCCTGACCGCGGTGTCGCGCCTGGTCCCGTCGGGCACGGTCGTCGGGCGAGGCGACGTCGCCGGCTGCCTCGGCCACCGCTACGCCGTCGCCTGGGGCCTGGCCCTCACCGCCTCCCTTCGCTGACTCGGCGCAAAGAAGCACCAAAAACACGCCGAGTCGTCCTATGCCGACTCGGCGAATGGGTCAGCGGTGGCCGGCCCAGGTACCGGCGCGGGTGGCGGCGGCGATGAGGTCGGCGAGGTCGGCGAGGCCGGTGAGGTCGGCGGGGTCGGCGAGGTCGGCCGTGAGTGGCCCCTCGGGGCGCGAGGCCTCCGGGTCGATGGACGACGTGGTGATCCGGATGTGGTCCGAGCCCGGTGGGGAGATCCAGAACGCGTCTCCGCTGGCGGCGCGCACCCCGGCGGCTGCGAGGTGCACGAGCGCGGCCCCCTGGTCGGCCACCGGGACCCACACGTTGATGCCGTCCCGCCCGGGTACGGCGACCCCGCGCGCCGCGAGTGCGTCGGCCATGGCGGCGGTCCGGGCGGCGTACGTCGTGCGAGCCCGCGCGACCAAGGTGCGCGCCGCGGGATCGGTGAGCAGGTCCAGCAGGATCGACTGCACCATCCGGCTGCTCCAGCCCTGCCCGAGGTAGCGCCGCTCGATGATCGGCCCGACGACGGCGGCAGGCCCGCCCACGGCGGCCAGCCGCAGGTCGGGTCCGTGGGTCTTGGAGAAGCTGCGCACCAGCACGGTCCGCTCGGGCAGGTAGGTGCCCAGGGAGACCGGCGGGCCGGACGGCGTACCCCCGGCGGAGTCGTCCTCGACCACCACCACGTCGCGTCCTTCGATGACGCAGCAGAGCTCGAGCGCCCGCTCCGCGGACAGCGAACGGCCGGAGGGGTTCTGGCCCCACGGCTGGAAGAACAGCACCTTCGCGCCGGCGTCCAGCGCGGCCCGGAGATCGGCGACCACCGGACCCGCGTCGTCGTAGCCGACGCCCAGGGGTACGGCGCCGGCCATCTCGAGCAGGTCCAGCAGCGGGGGGAAGCAGGGCTGCTCAACCGCGACCCGGTCGCCGAACCGCAGATGGGCGGCGACGAACTGGCTGTGTGCGTCCATGGCCCCGTCGACCACGGTGAGCGCCTCGACGGGGTTGGGCCAGGACTTCTCGATCAGCGATCGGAGGGCGGGCACGACCGGCTCCTCGAGGTAGGAGTGGGCGGTCTCGTCGCGGGGGATCCGCTGCATCGCGGCGTGCAGGTCGGGCAGCAGCCGAGGATCGGGCAGACCGGTGGAGAGGTCGACCCGGTAGCCGGCCTGGGCGTCGAGCGCGCGGCGGTAGCGCCGGGGACCGACCGACGCCTCGCGCACCCGCGTGCCGCGGCGGCCGTCGGTCTCGATGAGACCGGCCCGGGCCAGCTGCGACCAGGCGGCGCTGATGGTGGCCGGCGCGACCTGAAGGTCTCGGGCGACCCGGCGGATCGGCGGCAGCCGCTCCCCGGGACGGAGCACGCCGCGGTCGATGCCGGCCGAGAGGGCGAGCGCGATGCCCTTCGACGAGCGGTCGTCGACCGCCTCGACCAGCTCCTGCCACATGTTTTGTAACATAGCAATGAAAGCATTGCTCTAGATAGTGTCCAGTCGATAATTTCGGGGTATGACGACGCGCATCAGCCACTGGACAAATGGCAGCTCCACCCCCGGCAGCTCTGGGCGCTCCGGCGCGGTGTTCAACCCCGCCACCGGAGAGCAGACCGGCGAGGTCGACCTCGCCAGCCGCGAGGAGCTCGACCGGGTCGTCGCGAGCGCGAGCGAGGCGGCCGAGGAGTGGCGCTCGGCGTCGCTGGCCAAGCGCACCGGGGTGCTCTTCGCCTTCCGCGAGCTCCTCGCAGCGAGCGTCGACGACCTCGCGGCGATCGTCACCGCCGAGCACGGCAAGGTGCTGAGCGACGCCAAGGGCGAGATCGCGCGCGGCCTGGAGAACGTCGAGTACGCCTGTGGCGTGGCCGAGCACATGAAGGGCGGCTACTCCGAGCAGGCCGGCACCGGCGTCGACGTCTACTCCATCCGGCAGCCGCTCGGCGTGGTCGCCGGCATCACGCCGTTCAACTTCCCGGTCATGGTCCCGCTGTGGATGTGCGCCAACGCGATCGCGACCGGCAACGCCTTCATCCTCAAGCCGTCGGAGAAGGACCCGAGCGCGGCGCTCTTCCTGGCCGACCTGTGGAAGAGGGCCGGCCTGCCCGACGGCGTGTTCTCGGTCGTGCACGGCGACAAGGAGGCGGTCGACGCGATCCTCGAGCACCCGGACGTCGCCGCGGTCAGCTTCGTCGGCTCGACGCCCATCGCGCGCTACATCTACGAGACTGGCACCCGCAACGGCAAGCGCGTCCAGGCGCTGGGCGGCGCCAAGAACCACATGCTGGTCCTGCCCGACGCGGACGTCGACATGGCCGCGGACGCCGCGGTGTCGGCGGCGTACGGCGCCGCGGGCGAGCGGTGCATGGCGATCTCGGTCGCCGTGGCCGTGGGTGACGTCGCCGACCCGCTGGTCGACGCGATCGCGGCCCGTCTGCCCAAGCTGCGCATCGGCGACGGCACCGACCCCGACTCGGAGATGGGCCCGCTGATCACGCGCGAGCACCGGGACAAGGTCGCCGACTATGTCCGCCAGGGCATCGAGGCCGGCGCCACTGCGGTGGTCGACGGGCGCGAGGCCGACGTGCCCAGCGACGGCTTCTTCCTCGGGACGACGCTCCTGGACCGGGTCAGCCCGGAGATGACCGTCTACACCGATGAGATCTTCGGCCCGGTGCTGTGCGTCGTCCGCCAGGACTCCTACGACGAGGCCATCGCGCTGATCAACGCCAACCAGTTCGCCAACGGCACCGCGATCTTCACCCGCGACGGCGGAGCCGCCCGGCGGTTCCAGTTCGACGTCGAGGTCGGCATGGTCGGGGTCAACGTCCCGATCCCGGTGCCCGTGTCGTACTACTCGTTCGGGGGCTGGAAGGCCTCGCTGTTCGGCGACGCCCACATGTACGGCCCCGAGGGGATCGCCTTCTACACCCGTGGCAAGGTCGTCACGTCGCGCTGGCCCGACCCGGCTACCTCGAAGATCGACCTCGGCTTCCCCACCCACCGCTGATCGGAGGACACCCATGACCCCGACGTACGACGGCCCGCTCGCCGGCATCCCGACCGACGAGGAGTCGGTCCGCAAGCTCGACCGGGCCCACGTCTTCCACTCCTGGTCGGCGCAGGCCCTGATCGACCCGCTGCCCATCGCCAGCGCCGCTGGCTCGCGCTTCACCGACTACTCCGGCAAGGAGTATCTCGACTTCTCCAGCCAGCTGGTCAACGTCAACATCGGCTACCAGCACCCCAAGCTGGTCAAGGCGATCGCCGACTACGCCCAGCAGATGACCACGATCCAGCCGGCGTTCGCCAACGACGCCCGCTCGGAGGCGGCCCGCCTGATCACCGAGGTGGCGGGTCACGACCTCAACCAGGTGTTCTTCACCAACGCCGGCGCCGAGGCCAACGAGAACGCCATCCGCCTGGCCCGGCTCCACACCGGACGGCCGAAGATCCTCGCGATGTACCGCAGCTACCACGGCGCCACGCACGGCGTGATCGGGCTGACCGGTGACCCGCGTCGCTGGGGCACCGAGCCGCACACGATCCCGGGCATCGTCCACTTCTGGGGGCCCTACCCCTATCGCTCGGCCTTCCACTCCTCCACGCCGGAGGAGGAGACGACCCGGGCCCTCCAGCATCTGCGCGACACGATCATGGTCGAGGGCTCCGCGACGATCGCGGCGATCATCCTCGAGCCGGTGGTCGGGACCAACGGCATCCTGGTCCCCCCGCCGGGCTACCTCGCCGGGGTGCGCGACATCTGCGACGAGCACGGCATCCTGCTGATCGCCGACGAGGTGATGTCGGGCTTCGGTCGGTGTGGGGAGTGGTTCGGCATGCAGCACTGGGACGTCCGACCCGACCTGATCAGCTTCGCCAAGGGCGTGAACTCCGGCTACCTCCCGCTGGGCGGCGTAGTGATCAGCGACCCGGTCGCCGAGACCTTCCAGCAGCGCGCCTACCCCGGCGGTCTCACCTACTCCGGACACCCCCTGGCCTGCGCCAGTGCGGTCGCCTCGATCGAGATCTTCAAGGAGGAGGGGATCGTCGAGCACGCCCGCGCGCTCGGCGACGACGTGATCGGGCCCGAGCTGGCCAAGCTCGCGGACCGACACCCCAGTGTCGGCGAGGTCCGCGGTCTGGGCGTCTTCTGGGCCGTCGAGCTGGTCAAGGACCGGGCGACCCACGAGCCGCTGGTGCCCTACAACGCAGCCGGCGACGCCGCCGCCCCGATGAACGCCTTCGCCGCGGCGTGCAAGAAGCGCGGGCTGTGGCCGATGACGCACTTCAACCGCACCCACGTCGTCCCGCCGTGCACGATCACCGAGCAGGAGCTCCGCGAGGGCCTGGCGATGCTCGACGAGGCGCTGGAGACCGCAGACTCCTACTACACCGGCACCTGACCCCGACCCGTTGAGTGGCGTCTTCCGACCCGTTGAGTGGCGAGTTCTGACCAACCGAGTGGCGAGTTCCGACCAACCGAGTGGCGGGTTCCGACCAACGACACCCGCCACGTCCGGTGGGGCGTGTGCGGAGTGGCGGGCAAAGCCAGGGTTTGACCGTCGAAGCCGACCAACCTCGCCGGCGGAGCCACCGAGCTCCACCGGACGTGGCGGGTGTCGTTGGTCGGAACCCGCCACTCGGTTGGTCGGAACTCGCCACTCAACGGGTCGGAAGACGCCACTCAACGGGTCGGAAGACGCCACTCAACGGAGCGCGTCGCTAGCATCCGGTCATGGCGGGCTGCTGCGACGACTCGGGCACGGACTACTTCGATCTCGGCGACCACCACCGCGCAGTCACGACGCCCTCGAGCGAGGCGCAGACGTGGTTCGACCGAGGCCTGGCCTGGACCTACGGCTTCCATCACGAGGAGGCCCGGCGGTGCTTCGAGCGGGCGGCCGAGGCCGACCCCGACTGCGCGATGGCGCACTGGGGGATCGCCTACGTCGTGGGTCCCAACTACAACCTCGCCTGGGACGACTTCGACCCCGGACGCCTGGCCGACTCGCTGACCACCGCCCGCCTGGCCCGGGAGCGCGCCGAGCAGCTCGCCGACGGCGCCTCCGACGTCGAGCAGGCCCTGATCGCGACGCTGGCCGCGCGCTACCCGGTCACCGACGCCATCGAGGGCGATCCGGGGTGGTGCGAGGGCCACGCGGTGGCGATGCGTACGGCGTACCAGCGCTTCCCCGACGATCTGGACGTCGCCGCGCTCTTCGCCGAGGCGCTGATGAACGTCACGCCCTGGCAGATGTGGGACCTGCCCAGCGGGCAGCCGGCCCCGGGGGCGCACACCGTCGAGTGCCGGGAGGTGCTCGAGCAGGCGCTCGCCAGACCGGCCGCTCGACGACACCCCGGGATCCTCCACATGTACATCCACCTGATGGAGATGTCGCCGACCCCCGACGCCGCGGCCGAGGCGGCAGACCTGCTGCGGGACCTCGTGCCCGATGCCGGTCACCTGCGCCACATGCCCTCGCACATCGACGTGCTGCTCGGGCGCTACGACGCGGTGATCGCCGCCAACCAGGCCGCCTACGAGGCGGACCAACGCTACGTCGCCCGCGAGGGCGCGATGAACGCCTACACGCTCTACCGCTGCCACGACCTGCACTTCCTCGTCTACGGCGCGATGTTCCTCGGCGACCGTGGCCGGGCCCTCGACGCGGCCGACCGGTTGGTGGACTGCATCCCGGAGTCGCTGCTCCGCGTCGCGTCACCGCCGATGGCCGACCTGCTCGAGGCCTTCGTCGCCATCCGCGTGCACGTGATGATCCGCTTCGGGATGTGGGAGGAGCTGGCGGTCGAGCCGCTCCCGCAGGACCACGAGCTGTACGCCGCCACGACGGCCCTCGTGCGCTACGGCCGCGGTATCGCCCACAGCGCGACGGGCCGGGTCGCCGAGGGCGAGCGAGAGCGCGAGCTCTTCGTCGCCGCAGCCGCGCGGGTGCCCGCGAGCCGCACGCTGTTCAACAACTCCGTCGCCGACCTCCTCGCGATCGCCGCGCAGATGCTGGACGGCGAGCTGCTCTACCGCCGCGGCGAGTACGACGCGGCGTACGCCGCCCTGCGCCACAGCGTCGAGCTCGACGACAACCTCCCCTACGACGAGCCGTGGGGGTGGATGCAGCCGACGCGGCACGCCTACGGCGCGCTCCTGCTGGAGCAGGGGCACGTCGAGGAGGCGGCGGCGATCTATCGCGCCGACCTCGGCCTCGACGACTCGCTGCCGCGCGCGCTGCGCCATCCCGGCAACGTCTGGAGCCTGCACGGCTACCACGAGTGCCTCACCCGGCTGGGCCTGACCGACGAGGCGCCCGGCGTCAAGGCCGACCTCGACGCCGCCCAGGCCCTGACCGATGTCCCGGTGCGTGCCTCGTGCGCGTGCCGGACCGTAGCCTGAGCGCATGGCCACCTGGGTCGCGCAGCTCCCCGAGCTCCGCCGCACGTGGCGTGCCGCGGACGAGCTCGACCGCGGGGCCTCCACCCGCTTCCCGCCACGTCACTGACCAGGCCTGGTCGCTACCCTCTCGTCCGTGATCGTCGTCAACCGCTTCCGGGTGCCCGACACCGAGGCGACGACGTTCCGGGGCGGCCTCGAAGGCGCCCGTGAGGTGCTCGCCGCCCAGCGCGGCTACGTTCGCGGACGCATCGGCCGCAACGTCGACGACCCTGAGCTGTGGGTCCTCACCACCGAGTGGGAGGGCCCCGGCGCCTACCGCCGCGCCCTCTCGGCGTACGACGTGAAGCTCGCCGCCGTGCCGACGCTGAGCCGCGCGCTCGACGAGCCGAGCGCCTACGAGGTCGTCGAGCCGGGGGCCGCCCTGAACGTCGTCGAGGGCCGCTCGTTAGGCTGACGTCTTCGACTGACCACGGCAGACCGACAGCCAGCGGCCCGACCCCAGGAGCACCGACGTGGCGAAGCCACCACCCAGCACCCTCGACAAGATCATCTCGCTCTGCAAGCGACGGGGCTTCGTCTTCCCATCGGGCGAGATCTACGGCGGCACGCGCTCGGCGTGGGACTACGGCCCGCTCGGGGTGGAGCTGAAGGAGAACATCAAGCGTCAGTGGTGGCGCTTCATGGTCACCACTCGTGACGATGTCGTCGGCATCGACTCCTCGATCATCCTGCCCACCCGTACCTGGGAGGCCAGCGGCCACCTCGCGACGTTCACCGACCCGCTGGTGGAGTGCCAGTCCTGCCACAAGCGCTACCGCGAGGACCACCTCCAGGAGGACTACGCCGCCCGCAACGACGTCGCCGACCCCGACACCGTCGACATCAACGAGTCGGTGCCCTGCCCCAACTGCGGAAACCGGCACACCTGGACCGAGCCGCGGAACTTCAACATGATGCTGAAGACCTACCTCGGCGTGATCGAGGACGAGTCGGGTCTGCACTACCTGCGACCCGAGACCGCCCAGGGCATCTTCCTGAACTTCGCCAACATCGTCACCAGCGCCCGGATGAAGCCGCCGTTCGGCATCGCCCAGATGGGCAAGAGCTTCCGCAACGAGATCACCCCGGGCAACTTCATCTTCCGCACCCGGGAGTTCGAGCAGCTCGAGATGGAGTTCTTCGTCAAGCCCGGCGAGGACGAGGAGTGGCACCAGTTCTGGATCGACGAGCGCACCCGCTGGTACACCGACCTCGGCATCGACCGCGACCACCTGCGTCACTTCGAGCACCCGCAGGACAAGCTCTCCCACTACTCCAAGCGCACCGTGGACATCGAGTACGACTTCGGGTTCTCCGAGCGCGGCTTCGAGGAGCTCGAGGGGGTCGCCAACCGCACCGACTTCGACCTCCTGGCGCATGCGAAGGCATCGGGTCAGGACCTCTCCTACTTCGACCAGGCGGGCAACGAGCGCTACACGCCCTACGTCATCGAGCCGGCCGGCGGCCTGACCCGCAGCCTGATGGCGTTCCTGACCGACGCCTACACCGAGGACGAGGCACCCAACACCAAGGGCGGGGTCGACACCCGCACGGTGCTGCGGCTCGACCCCCGGCTGGCCCCGGTGAAGGTCGCGGTGCTGCCGCTGAGCCGCAACGCCGACCTGTCTCCCAAGGCGCGCGACCTGGCGGCCCAGCTGCGGGGCCACGGGTGGAACGTCGACTTCGACGACTCCGGGGCGATCGGGCGCCGCTACCGGCGTCAGGACGAGATCGGGACGCCGTACTGCGTGACGGTCGACTTCGAGACCCTCGAGGACCACGCGGTCACCGTGCGCGAGCGCGACTCGATGAAGCAGGAGCGGATCGCGCTGGACCAGGCGTCGGCGTACTTCGCCGAGCGCCTGCTGGGCTGCTGAGCCGGTTGTGGGGTCACCCCACCCATCGACCCGGCACAATGACCCGATGAGCTCACACGCAGGCTGGCGCGCCGTTCGTCCGGTGGCAGCGGTCGCGGCCGCCCTGGTGCTCGCCGGCTGCGGCAGCTCCGGGTCGTCCACCCCGAACGCCGGTGGGGGCGGGTCCCCGGGCTCCTCGACCGGCTCGTCGTCGGGCTCGTCGTCCGGCTCCGCACCGAGTGGCGGCTCCTCCGGCCAGGTCCAGGGAGTCACGCTGACGCCGCAGGGCTCCGCGCTGAACGTCGGGCAGACCGCTCGGGTGACCTGGCAGCCGCAGGGCAAGGCGGTCAGTGTCGCGGCGCTCACCGTGACCAGGCTCCAGAGGGAGCCGATCAGCGTGTTCTCCGACTGGCGGCTGGACAGGACCACCCAGCACTCGACGCCGTACTTCGTGCACGCGACCGTCCGCAACCTCGGCAACACCAACCTCGGCGGCGCGACGGTGCCGCTGTACCTGCTCGACCAGAGCAACACCCTGCTCCAGCCCTCGTCGTTCCAGGCCAGCTTCCCGAAGTGCCCCAGCCGCCCGCTGCCGAAGCTGACCAAGGGCAGGACCACCTCGGTCTGCCTGGTCTACTTCGTCGTCCACCACGGCACGATGCGCGCGGTCAGCTTCCGGCCCAGCGGCGACTTCAAGGCCATCACCTGGGCCGGCCACGTCGGCGGCTGACCCAGCCCACTCGCCACCGCCCCGGCCGCAGGTTTGGCCGCGTGCCCTGCCTCGACCGACAATCGGGCCGTGACCACGCTGACCTTGGGCTCGCTGACCGTGCCCGTGCCGGTCGTGCTCGCGCCGATGGCCGGGATCACCAACGCGGCGTACCGCCGCCTGTGCGCCGAGCAGGGCGCCGGCCTCTACGTCTGCGAGATGATCACCAGCCGGGGGCTGGTGGAGCGCGACGCGACCACCCTGAAGATGCTGGTCTTCGACGAGCTCGAGACCACCCGGTCGGTGCAGCTCTACGGCACCGACCCGGCGTACGTCGGCAAGGCCACCGAGATCCTGTGCTCCGACTACGGCGTCCACCACGTCGACCTGAACTTCGGCTGCCCGGTGCCCAAGGTGACGCGCAAGGGCGGCGGCGGCGCGCTGCCGTGGAAGCGCGGACTGCTGGGGGAGATCCTGCGAGCCGCCGTCGGCGCCGCCGAGCCGTACGGCGTGCCGGTCACGATGAAGACCCGCAAGGGGCTCGACGACGACCACCTGACCTACCTCGACGCCGGCCGGATCGCCGAGGAGTCCGGCATCGCGGCCGTCGCGCTGCACGGCCGCACGGTGGCCCAGTCCTACAGCGGCCAGGCGGACTGGGACGCCATCGCCCGGCTGGTCGACAGCGTCGACATCCCGGTCCTGGGCAACGGCGACATCTGGGAGGCGGCGGACGCCTTGGCGATGGTGGAGCAGACCGGCGCCGCAGGGGTGGTCGTGGGGCGGGGCTGTCTGGGCCGGCCCTGGCTCTTCCGCGACCTGGCCGCCGCCTTCGCCCCGGCTTCGACCCCCACTCAGCCATCTCAGCCCACCACCCAGCCCACCACCCAGCCCACCACCCAGCCCACCACTCTGCCCACCCTGGGCGAGGTCCGGACGATGATGCGCCGGCACGCCGAGCTGCTCAGCGAGCACATGGGGGAGGAGCGGGGCTGCAAGGAGTTCCGCAAGCACGTCTCGTGGTACCTCAAGGGCTTCCGGGCCGGCGGCGAGCTGCGGCACTCCCTGGCCCTGGTCGACTCCCTGGCGGCCCTTGACGCCCTGCTCGACGAGCTCGACCCGGACGAGCCCTTCCCGGTCTCCGAGCTCGGCGCGCCGCGGGGGCGCCAAGGCTCTCCGCGCTCGCGGGTGGTGCTTCCGGAGGGGTGGCTGGACGACACCGACGGCGCCTCGCTGCGCCTCACCGAGGACACCACCGAGACCACCGGCGGCTGACTCCGGACCCGGCCGGAGGCCGGCCCGGGCGTGCCCAGTCCCCGACCCGGGATTTCGGACGCCCTGCCTGGTGTGCTTGAGTGGCGTGTCCGAATCGTGACCTACGGGGAAGTCAGGCCGGACCGCCGAGATCCAGACCGCCGCCTCCGACCAACGACTGCAAGGGAATCAGCGCTGTGGCTCGCCACAAGCGGGAGACCAATGCCCGCCGGTTCGTGACCCTCACCGGGAACCACGCCGCCAAGCTCGGGATCGGCGTGGCCACGGCGGCGACGCTCCCGGTCGTCGCGCTCGGGGTGGTCCACGCCGACGGGTCCCTCGACCTCACCGCACACCAGCGAGCACCGCTGCACCTCGACCCCCGTCGCTACGACGACGTGCCGGTCTCCCGGGGGCTCGACCGGACCGCCGACCGCACCTTCCAGCAGGGGGTGGCCGCCCAGGAGGCCACCGCGCACGCCGTCGAGCAGGCCCACCTGCGGAAGTGGGCGACCGCCGACCTCGACCTGTGGTCCAGCTCGGAGCAGGTGGCTCGACAGGTCGGGCTGCTGCAGTCCGGGCAGCCGGTCCTGGTGACCGGGCGCTCCGCGGACGGCCGGCTCGAGGTGGTCGTCTCCGGCCAGTCGCGCTGGGTGACCGCGGGCTACCTCTCCGACAGCCGCCCCGGCGGCGGCACCGTGTCGGCCGGTCTCTCGATGGCGCCGTGCCCGGACAGCTCGGTGGAGTACCGCCTGACCTCTGCCGCCGTGCTCCTCTACCGCTCGGTGTGCCACGCCTTCCCCCAGATCACGTCGTACGGCGGGTGGGACGACCACGGCGAGCACGTCACCGGCAAGGCGCTCGACATCATGACCAGCGACGTCGCCCTGGGCAACCAGATCGCCGCGTGGCTCCAGGCGCATGCCGCCCAGCTGCACGTCTACGACATCTTGTGGCGGCAGCACATCTGGACACCGGTGCGGGCCTCGGAGGGATGGCGGCTGTTCGCCGACCGAGGCTCTCCCACCGCCAACCACATGGACCACGTCCACGTGTCGGTGTACTAGCCCAGGTGCCCTAGTCTCGCCTCGATGTATGACCAGGCCGCACGAGAGCGCTGGGTCGACGAGCCGCCCAAGCGGGTCGACGCCCCCGAGCGCACCCCGTTCGAGCGCGACCGTGCGCGGTTGGTGCACGCCGCCTCCAGCCGGCGGCTGGCGGCCAAGACCCAGGTGGTGGGCCCCCAGAGCGACGACTTCGTCCGCAACCGGCTCACCCACAGCCTGGAGGTCGCCCAGATCGCCCGCGACCTCGCCCGCGCGCTGGGCTGCGAGCCGGACCTCGTCGAGACGGCCGCGCTCGCCCACGACCTCGGCCACCCGCCGTTCGGGCACAACGGCGAGCGTGCGCTGGCCCTGGCCGCACGGGACTGCGGGGGGTTCGAGGGCAACGCCCAGACGCTGCGGCTGCTGACCCGCCTGGAGGCCAAGACCATCGACGCCGACGGCCGCTCGGCGGGCCTGAACCTGACCCGCGCCACGCTCGACGCCTGCACGAAGTACCCCTGGCCACTCCGAGAGGCGACGGTGCCGAGCGGCGTCCACGCCGACGGGTCGCCGCGGGTGGTGCGCAAGTTCGGCGTGTACGACGACGACCGCCCGGTCTTCGACTGGTATCGCCAGGGTGCGCCCCAGCGCCGACAGTGCTTCGAGGCCCAGGTGATGGACCTCGCCGACGACATCGCCTACTCCGTCCACGATGTCGAGGACGGGATCGTCGTCGGACGGATCGATCTGACCCGCCTCGACGAGGCGGCTGTCGTCGGGGTGGTGCGCGACTGGTACCTGCCCGACACCGACGACGGCGCCCTACACGCCGCGCTGGGCAGACTTCGCGAGGTCGCCTCGTGGCCGACGACGCCGTACGACGGGAGCCGGCGCGCTCTGGCCGCGCTGAAGAACCTCACCAGCGACGTGATCGGCCGCTTCGCGGCCCGCGCACAGGCCGCGACGCTGGCGGCGTACCCCGGCTCACGGGTGCGCTACCTCGCCGACCTCGTCGTGCCGGAGGATGCCCGTACCGAGATCGCGGTCCTCAAGGGGATCGCCGCCCACTACGTGATGCGCGCCGACGACCGCGTCCGGCTCATGCAGCGCCAGCGCGAGCTCCTCGCCGAGCTCGTCGAGGCGCTGGCCTCCGAGGCGCCGGGAGATCTCGAGCCGGCGTTCGCCGACGACTGGAAGGCCGCGTCGGACGACGCTGCGCGGCGCAGGGTCGTGGTGGACCAGATCGCCTCGCTGACCGACGCCAGCGCGGTCGGGTGGCACTCCCGCCTCCTGGGGACGACCGCCTGAGGTGCTGGCGGACGCCGTGGCCCGGAGACGGGGTCCCCAGAGATCAGGGCAGGTCGCCCTGCGGGCCTGCCATGTGGTGCGGCTCGGGCGTGCTGTCCGACCCGGTGACCTTGGCTGCCGCGGCGGAGGCGGCGTGGGTGACCTTCTCGGCCACGACGGGCGCCTGCTCCTTGGCCAGGTCAACCGCCTGGTGCGCCTTCTCCTGGACCCGCGGGTCGTTGCGAACCCCGTCCAGCCTGGCCATGATCTGGTCGTAGCGCTCACGCCCGGCGCGCGCGCCGAGCAGGTAGCCGGCGGCGAACGCCACCAACAGCTCGAGCTTCCTCATCGCGACTCCTCCTTGCTCGTGGTCCGATGGCGACCGGCCTCCTGGGGCTCGGCCTGGTCCCGGCCCTGGGTCTGCTCATCAGGGTGGTCATCCTGCTCCCGCCGGCCGTTCTCGGCGGCCTGCCCCCGGATGGCCCTGCCCCGGGCGATGTCCTTGTTCTGCTTGGTGCGTGCCTTGCGGATCCCGCGGGTGTCGCGCGCCGGGAGCTGGAGCTCCTCCTCGGCGGGCAGACCCGCCTCCAGCTCGCGTCCGCGCTCCAGCTCGGAGTCCAGCTCGGCGCCGAGCAGCAGTGCGACATTGGTGAGCCACAGCCACAGCAGCCCGACGATGACGCCGGCCAGGGAGCCATAGGTCCTGTCGTAGCTGCCGAACGCCGCGACGTACAGCGCGAAGGCGACCGAGGCCACGATCCAGATCGCGATCGCGACGACAGCGCCGACCGAGAGCCAGCGGAAGCGCGGCTGCCGGACGTTGGGGGTGGCGTAGTAGAGGATCGCCACGATCAGGACCACGAAGACCACGATCACGGGCCACTTCGCGATGTTCCAGACGGTGACCGACTGGGAGCCGAGCCCGATCACGTTGCCGATGGAGTCCGCCAGCGGACCGGACACGACCAGCATCACCAGGACGACGGCCACCAGCAGGATCGCGACCAGGGTCACCAGGAGCGTGACGGGCCGTAGCTTCCAGAAGGGCCGGCCCTCGTCGATCTCGTAGACGCGGTTCATCGCGCGTCCGAAGGCACTGACATAGCCCGACGCCGACCAGAGCGCCCCCAGGATGCCCACGACCAGGCCGATCCCGGCCGACTGCGAGGCGGCGACGTGCTCGAGGGCGGGGTGGATGGTGGAGAGCGTGCTGGGCGAGACCAGGGGCCTGAGCACCTCGATCACGTTGTCGACGCTCGACTGGCCCTGACCGACCACCCCGAGCAGCGAGATCAGGGCGATGGCGGCGGGGAAGAGCGACAGCACGGCGTAGTAGGTGAGCCCGGCGGCCAGGTCCGTGCACTGGTCGTCGCCGAACTCCCGCAGCGTCTTTCGCAGGACGTAGCCCCACGATCGCCGGGAGAGGTCGGTCGGCGAGGCCGGCTTGCGCTCGTCGTCGGGCTCGAGGACCTCGTGCTCGCGCGACTCGTCGGCGCGGGCGTCGTCGGTCATCGTCGGCGCCACCACACGAGCAGACCGAGCACGGCCACCAGCCCGGCCGCGGCGCAGACCAGCTCGGGACGTGGCTTGCCGTCGGCGGTCGTGGCGCGCGCCTTGAGATCCGCCGCGCGCTCCCGGGCCCGGGCCCTGACGTCGAGCCTGTGCGCCAGCTGGTCCACGGTCTGGGCGAGCTGCTCGCGCTGCGCCTCGATCTCGGCCTCGATCGCCGCTGGGTCCCGGTCGCTCATCGGTGCTCTCCGGTCACCACGGCGATGTCTTCCTTGACTCCCTCGATGGCCTGCTCGGGGGCCGGCGGCACCGCCTGGGCGACCTCCTTCTTGCCGACCAGTGCGGCGATGCCGGCGCCGCCGAAGAGGACGACCGCAACGATCAGGGCGGACAGCCAGTCCGGGAGTGCGTGGGCCAGCCCGAGGACCGCGGTCGCGACGACGCAGCCGATCCCGAAGAGCCCCAGCAGGCCCGCCGCACCGAACATCGCGATGCCCAGACCCGCGCGCTTCCCCTTCTCGGCCATCTCGGCCTGGGCCAGGCGCAGCTCCGACCGGACCAGCGCCGGCACCTGCTGGGTGAGGTCGTGGAGGAGTCCGCCCAAGGAGGGATCGTCGTGGGCGGTGCGGCCAGCCTCGCCGGACGTCGAGGTACTCATGCTCGCTCTGTACCCCGGTGGCAGGACCCCATCCGCTCCCGAGGCGGGTCGCACCCCAACGAGGGCGGTCGGTCCCGCGCCGTAGACTCCGCACGTGGCCGGCCGGATTCGCGAGGAAGACATCGCGGAGGTGCGGGAGAAGGTCCGGATCGACGAAGTGATCGGCGACTACGTCACGCTCCGCTCCGCCGGTGGCGGGTCCCTCAAGGGCCTGTGCCCCTTCCACGACGAGAAGTCGCCGTCGTTCAACGTCAACCCGCAGCGCCGGGGCTACCACTGCTTCGGCTGCGGGGAGGGCGGTGACGTCTTCGCCTTCTTGATGAAGATCGACGGGCTCGGCTTCACCGAGGCCGTCGAGCGGCTCGCCGACAAGGTCGGGGTCACGTTGCGGCGCGAGGAGGGCGACGTCCGCACGGAGCGGCCTCGCGGCCCGCAGCGCTCGCGGCTCGTGGAGGCGAACAAGGTCGCCCAGGAGTTCTACGCCGATGCGCTGGCCACGCCGGACGCGGTGCTCGCACGGCAGTTCCTGGGCGAGCGGGGCTTCGACCAGGAGGCCGCGGAGACCTTCGGAGTGGGCTTCGCGCCCCGCGACGGCGAGGCCCTGCTGCGCCACCTCCGGCAGCGGAGGTTCACCGACGAGGAGAGCGTCGCCGCGGGACTCGTGGCGATCGGGCGCTCGACGTACGACCGGTTCCGGGGCCGTCTGGTCTGGCCGATCCGGGATCCCAGCGGCGACACCATCGGCTTCGGGGCGCGGCGGATCTTCGACGACGACCGGATCGAGGCGAAGTACCTCAACACCCCCGAGACCACGCTCTACAAGAAGAGCCAGGTGCTCTACGGCATCGACCTGGCCCGCCGGGAGATCGCCCGGACGTCGAAGTCGGTCGTGGTCGAGGGCTACACCGACGTCATGGCCTGTCACCTGTCCGGCGTGGGCACCGCTGTGGCCACCTGCGGTACGGCGTTCGGCGACGACCACGCCCGGATCCTGCGCCGCTTCCTCAACGACCACGCGGAGTTCCCCGGCGAGGTGATCTTCACCTTCGATGGTGACGCGGCCGGCCAGAAGGCCGCTCTGCGAGCCTTCGGTGGCGACCAGAACTTCGTCAGCCAGACCTACGTCGCCATCGAGCCGACCGGGCTCGACCCCTGCGACCTGCGGCTCCAGCAGGGTGACGCGGCGGTGCGCGAGCTGATCGCGCGGCGGCAGCCGCTGTACCGCTTCGTCCTGGCCAACGTCGTGCAGCGCTACGACCTCGACCGGGCCGAGGGGCGGGTGGGTGCGGTGCGCGAGGCCGCGGCGCTCGTCCACAGCAGCCGCGACACGGCCGTGGTCGCGAGCTCCTTCGCCCGCGAGATCGCCTCGCTGACCGGGATGGACCCTGCCGAGGTCCAGGTGGAGGTGCGCCGGGCGGCCGGCCGCAAGCCGACCGGCGACCCTCGGTCGACCGGGGGACGCGAGCAGGCTCGACAGTCGCAGCCGAGGCAGCCGGGGCAGCAGGCGCAGCCGCCGCGTCAGCAGCTGCCCGACCTGCGCGACCCCAGGTTCGTCCTCGAGCGCGAGACCCTCAAGCTCGTCGTCCAGGAGCCGGTCGCCGTCGCGGGCGCGGCGCGCGACCTCGGCGCCAACGACTTCACGCATCCGACCTACCGGGCCGTGTGGGAGCTGGTCGAGCGCAACGGCGGCCTCGGCGCCGCCGATGCCGACTGGGCCGGTCGACTCCGAGACCACGCCGGCGACCAGGCCGTGGCCAGTGCCGTGTCGGCGCTTGCGGTCGAGCCGGTCCCCTCCAAGAAGGGTGCCGACGGCGCCTTCGTGGCCAACACCGTCTATCGCCTCCAGGAGCTGACCGCCCAACGGCGCATCGCGGAGGTGAAGTCGCGGCTCCAGCGCACCAACCCGGTGGAGCAGACGACCGAGTACAACCGGATGTTCGGCGAGCTCACCGCGCTGGAGCAGCACCGCCGGCAGCTGCGCGACCTGGCCCTCGGGGCGTCGTGAGGTCGGTGCGGCGCGCACGGCCATCGGTCGACGTCGCAGCGGGGGAGCGGCTGCTCGCGTGGGCTCCGCTGGCAGACGGAGGCTGGGTGGCCGGCACCCGCGACGCCCTCTACCTGCCCGGCGAGCGCCTTGCGTGGGAGCAGATCCAGGAAGCGGAGTGGGACTCCGAGGCCGACCGCCTCCGCATCGTCGAGGTGGGCACCTGGGGCTCACCTCGTCCACGACACGAGCTCACCGTGGCCGGCGGTGCCGCCAAGGACGCCGACCGGCTCCTCCAGCTCGTCCGCGAGCGGGTGACGGCCAGCGTGCTCCTCTCGCGGCATGTCGCGGTGGCCGGACGGCGCGGCGTACGCGTGGTCGCTCGGCGCGCGCCCTCCGGCCGGTCCGCCATCCGGTGGCTCTACGAGTACGACGAGCAGATCGACCCCGACGACCCGTCCGTACGCGCTGCCGCCGAGGCCGCGCTCGCGGCAGCCAGGTCCGACGTCGGTGGGCTCTGACCCGCGATCCCACGACGGGCGTGCCGGATTCGCAGCGGGTCGCGGGGCCTTGCTAACCTGTGCGGGCTCCACGATCCCCTGTAGCTCAACTGGCAGAGCATTCGGCTGTTAACCGGAGGGTTGTTGGTTCGAGTCCAACCGGGGGAGCCACCACAGCCCAGCTGACCTGCACGAACGGGTCTGCTGGGTGCTTCGCGTCCCGGGTCCCGAACGGCCTGTTCACCATTTGTCACTACATTGGCGCGGTCGGATCTCGGCCGAGCGATCGGTCGCTGGCATGGCCCGTGTGCCTCCGGTACATGGCGGCGCTCCCGCAAGGACACCAGGACTCGCCCGCTCGCGTCGTCGATCTCGCGTCCTACCACCTGCTCACCTCTGAGGAGGCGGCAGCGATTCTCGGCGTGCCGGTCGCCACCCCGCGCACGTGCCGGACGCGTCGCCGCGGCTACGGTCCGCCGGCCGTGCATCGTGGCGGCAACATCCGCTATCGGCCCGAAGATCTGTTCTCCTGGATCGAGTCGCACACAGAGACCGCGGCTGAGGACCCTCCCGACGGCGGCGACCCGCCAGCGCGGCTCGTGCGCCGGCGCCGCCCCCATGCCCGCAGCGTCATCGCTCCGGGCCCCGGTCGCCCCACCCGCTGACACCGGACCCTTCGCGCGACGTGGCCTCCGGCTGTCCGGGCACTACGTCGCAAGGACCGAACACATGTCGCGAGAACTGCTTGAGCCGGGAGCCATCGGAAGGAACCGCGCGGACTCGGCGCGCAAGCACGGGATCGGTGAAACCTCGATCGTGCATGCGTGGGAGAACGCGATCAAGCTTGCCGAGTTCGAGTGCCAGGGCGAGGAGAGGCTGTTCGTGATCGGACCTGATGAGTCGACCTGCTGGAGCTGGGGGCGGTTCCGGTCGTGGAGCCGACTCGCATCATCCACGCTGACCGATGGCGCCCCAAGTTCTACGACGCACTGTGAAGGCGGTGATTGAGACGAAGATGAGGGCCAGGAAGGACCAGACCGGGCTGGACGCGGTCGAGCCGGAGGACCTGCGTGATGCCGTGGCGGCGGCACGTGCCTCGGACGACTCGTGGACCGTGATCGGGGCGGCGACGGGCACCACGAAGCAGGCTGCCTTCCAGCGCTTTGGCAAGGACCCCGAATCAGCCGAGCATCGCTGAGACCAAGCCGGTCCCGGGCGTTGGGTCCGGATGCCGCACTCACCGCCGATGAACGACGCGGTGGCGAGAGGCCACGATCAGTCCGCTGACTGCCAGCCGATGGATGAGGCTGAACCCTCGTGTCACATGATGGACCCTCATGACACCCACGCTTGTCTACCTCCACGGCATCGGCACCGAGCACGACGATGCGTGGCGTGGCGTGGTGAGCGCCGCGCTGGTCGAGGTGGGGTATCCGGGTCTCGAGGGCATCGATTGCCGGGCCCCGAAGTACCCGAACACGTTGCGCTATCCCAGCGATGAACACCACGTTCTCCCGCCGCAGACGTCGTCCCACGTTTCGAGGAGCCAGCGCGGTGAGCTGCGGTGGCGTGTCGAGCGGGCCACGGCCGATATCGAACGCGCGCTCGGCGCCCATGCTGCGGGGTGGGCCGTTCCACTGGCTGCTGTCACGGTTCCCGCCGTGATGAGGGTGATCCCGCAGGCACGGCGCTACTTGGAGGACGATGCCACGCGCGCGAACACCCTCCATCGCGTGCTCGCCGCTCTCCCCGAGTCCGGACCAGTCGTCCTGCTGGCACATAGTCTGGGCACCGTCATCGCCGCAGACCTGCTGACCCGGCTGCCGGCAGGTATCGAGATGGTCGCCGTGATCACGGTGGGCTCGCCGGCGGGGTTGCTCGGGGTGCACAGGGGCAGTGATCGTCTGGAGATGTTGCGCGAGCCGCTGCCGCAGGTCGCCTGGTGGCTCAACGTGTGGGGCGGCGCCGACCCGGTGACGGGGTTGCGTGGGATCTCCCAGCGGTTCCCATGGGTCCTCGACATCGCGCTGCCCGGTGTGCGGCACCCCATGGAGAACTATCTGGGCTCGCCCACGGTCGCGGCCGCTGTCGGTCGGGCGTTGTTCGGGAGCCTGGGCCGGGAGCTGTCGGTGACGCAGTCGCTTCCCGAGCCAGAGATCGACGATGTCGAGCTGGACGCGTACCTTCTGCTGACCTATGCCCACTTCGTGGCAGAGCACCTGCCGGCCAAGCAGCAGGCACGCTTCCGCGGTGCCCTCGGTGTCACCCGCGCCGACCTGACCGCGCGGCTCGGGCTGACCGACGCGGGCGACCCACCTGACCCGGCCCGGTTGCGGACCCTGTCGAAGTCGACCGCGTTGATGCCGCTGCTCGGTCTGGCGATGACCAACCCGGTCGCGCCCTATGACAGCACGATCAGTGCGGCTGCTCGACGTGACGCGCTGCACGACCTCGCTGTGTGGATCGGCCTCTACAGCGGGTACGGGCGCACGCTGCAACGCGCCCTCGCCCACGCATCGATGGCGATCGCGCCGACCTGGGTTGACCGGATGTGGTTGCGGCCGCGACGGCCATCGTCGCCGGGTCGGCTGGACGCCGTCGAGCTGACCGCGATCCGAGTGGTGGCCGCAGAACTCGCTCGACAGCGCGAGGGCCTCGATCCTGACCCTCGCGTCTACGCCGCAATGGCCACCGCAGAGAGCGAGATGCGACGCGATCGCGCCCGGCTCTTGCCGTACTCCGATCCCCGCGGGCCTACGATTCGGCTCCTCGACCACCAACTCCGCACCCTGAATCGGGCGATCCGCACCCTGAACCGCAAGGGACTTGCGCCGACCTGAACGCAGGACCCGCCCGGGGGCTATAGCGGAAGCACCGAGGTGCCCTATCGGCGCGAACACTCTCCGTGACCAGTTCTCGGCGCATTGACTGGGACAACAGCGGTGCCTAGTCGCGGCATTGTGACGCGCCTTCGAAGGCGTAGCCAGTTCGTGATGTCGGGCACGTCTAGGTCTCCGGCGGCGGCCGCGAGCACGAGCGTCTCGGCTTCGTCGACGGTGTAGGCGAGGTCGCGTCCGTTGAGAAGACAGAAGACTCTGGTGGCGGCCCAGGCCAGACGCTTGTTCCCGTCCACCAGAGCCTGGTTCCTGACCAGCGAGTGCAGCAGGGCGGCTGCCTTGTCCTCTGACGTCGGGTAGGCATCGTCGCCGAAGACCGTCACCTGCGGACGACCCGCTGCCGCGGCGAGAAGGCCGAGATCCCGGACGGCGACCTCGTCGATGATCCCGGCAGCGATCTCGAGCAGGTCCTCGACGGTGAGGTGGTCGAAGTGTTCGTCGGTCACTGCGCGAGGCGCTCGAGCAGCTCACTGTCCTCGTCGCGCACGCGCTCGATCGCGCTGCGGGCGCTCGGATACGTACTGGGCGATCGCGGTCCGAGCCACCTCCTGCATGGATCGGCCCTCCTCGTCTGCTTTGGCGCGAAGGGCCTCGCTCTCGGCGTCACTGAGCCTCAGGTTCATCGCCATGTCCAAGTGGTACCAGCGCGGTACCACACGGCTGAGTCACGGTTCCAGACGCCGGCGACGTAGAGGTCGCCAACATGCCCGGCTTTCGAGTCGCGGCTTCGCGTTCTGACGTTGGCGGAACGGGTGACGTCGACGATCAGTGCTGAAGTAACCCAGGTTGAAGTCACGCCGGTTCCCGGCTACTAGACGCATCTCCTCCTCCGTGCGAGTCAGGGTTGGTTGACTCCAGAGAACTGCGAGGGAGTCGGGTGCGGCGGCGCCGCAACCCCGCGACCTTGTCGCGCCCTTTGACGCGGGCCGCGGTGCATGGACAGTGCGCGGCACGATGCCGTACTCGCACAAGGCGCCCAACGCAACGCGCCGGCCAGAACCCTCGAAACCCTTCTGAGCTGTAGCCAACGGTCTGCTGCGGCGCCACCGTGTTGACTCCGTTCAGCCTGGTAGTCCAGTGGGTGGCTCGGCGGATGGGGTGCGCCGGGTGACGACTCCGGATTCGTAGGCCACGACGACGGCTTGGACGCGGTCCCGGATGCCGAGCTTCGCCAGTATCCGGGCGACGTGGGTCTTGACGGTGGCCTCGCTGACGAACAGCTGTCCGGCGATCTCGGCGTTGGACATGCCTCGGGCGACGAGCTTGAGGACGTCGAGCTCACGCGGCGTGAGGGTGTTCAGCCCTGGGCTGAGGTTGGGTGGGGCCGCGAACTCGGCGATCAGGCGGCGGGTGATCGAAGGCGCGAGCAGTGCGTCGCCCGCGCTGACCGTGCGGACCGCTGACACCATCTGGCGCGCAGCGAGGTCCTTGAGGAGGAACCCACTCGCCCCGGCCTGTAGCGCGTTGTAGACATACTCGTCGATGTCGAATGTCGTGAGCATGAGCACGCGTGTCCTGGTGCCCCGGCCATGAGCGACGATGCGCCCGGTGGCCTCGATGCCGTCGACCCCGGGCATCCTGACGTCCATCAGGACGACGTCGGGATGAAGCTTGAGCGAAAGGTCTACAGCTTCCTGTCCGTTGGCGGCCTCACCGACGACATCGATGTCGGGTTCGCCGCTCAGGATCATCCGGAATCCTGTGCGGACGAGCGTTTGGTCGTCGGCGATCAGGACCCGGATCGACGCGGTCATGCCCAGGCCTCCACCGGCTGTGGGATCGTGATCGCGAGGTGCTCGATGCCGGAGGTGCTGAGCGTGTGTACCTCTGCCTCGCACAGGGCCGCCCACTGCCGCATCGGCGCAGTGGGCCAGCCGACGCACACGCCACCGTCGATCGAAAGCATCAGGTCGACGGAGTCCGGGGAGTAGCGAAGGGTCAGCTCGAGCGGCTGTGACGAGGGACGGTCGTCCGCCTCCTCCAGAGCCGCCTCGGCGATCCGGTACAAGCCGAGGTCGATGCTGGCCGGAACCGACCTGCCGGTTCCCTCGACGATCAGCTGCACTTCTCTTCCTGACGTCAGGCTCAGCGCCGGGAGCTGATGGATCCCCGGCAGCGGAGCGAGGGGCACCGACGGTTGCTCTTCACGAAGGATGCCGAGCACGCGGCGCATGTCGGCCAGAACCTGGGTTGCCGTCATGTCGATCGAGCCCACGCAGGCGTCAGCGGCGGAGGGGTCGGACTCCAGCATCCGTTGGGCCGCCTCGGCCCACAGCACCATTTCACTCACGCTCGCCACCACCACCGCCTGCAGCTCGAGGGCGATCCTCGCTCGCTCGTCGGTCACGGTGAGTCGCTGGAGCTCCTCGCGTTCCGCTGCGGCCCGGTCTGCGCGTCGATGGAGCGCCTGTGCCTTCTGCAGGTTGGCGCGGATGACGCGGCCAACGGCCCACGAAGCCACGGGCATGCCCAGGCTGAACCCCAGCGCGTCATGCGACGGATCCGTGAGGGACACGGTCAGGGGCGCCATCAGGGTGACAAGGAGCCCTGCCACGGCACGAGCCCGAGGCTCGTACCGGGCCACGGAGTAGGGCGGGACGAACAGCACGACCATCGGCATGTTGAGGGCGAGCACGTCCCCGTGCAGCGAGAGGACCGCGACCGAGGCGGTGGTGATGACGCAGACGGCCAGGGCCGCACGACGCCGCCACGCGAGGCACGTCATCAGGACGGCGACCGCTGCGGCATCGACCCACACAGGTGAGCCGCGCTGAGTGTTGCGTGCCACCTCGATCTCACCGGCGAGGAGGAAGATCAGGGCAAGAGCCACGTCGAAGATGTGGCTCCGCCGGCCGCGCACGAAGTCGGTGATCACTCGTCCAGCTCGTCCCGCGGAATGCTGGCGACGACCTCGAAGCCACCCTTCCGCGTTCTGCCGGCTCGCATCGTGCCGCCGTACAAAGCCAACCGCTCGGCCATGCCGACCAGCCCGTGCCCGGTGGGAGTGTCGTCGGCAGCGTGGCCGTTCACGCGTGTGGTCGCGCCGTGGTCCACGACGGCGAGGCGGACCTGCGTGGGCTCATGGCGGACCGAGACCACGGCCGCGGTCGGCCCGGCGTGCTTGATCACGTTGGTCAAGGCCTCCTGGACCACTCTGAATGCGACCAGGTCCCGCGCCGGCGAGAGATCCCGGCGGAGACCCTGAACCCGCACCTCGACTTCCACCCCCGCCGAGCGGGCGCGGTGGGCAAGCGCCTCCAGCTGGTCGAGACCTGGCTCCCCGACCGCGGACAGCTCCACGTCGGGACGCCGCATCACACCCACGATCCGACGCATCTCCATCACCGCTTCGCGACCGCACGTCGCGACCGCCTCGAGGGCACTTCTGGCTGACTCGACGTCCTGATAGGCAACACGTCGTGCCGCGATCGCTTGGATCGCCATGACGCTGATGTTGTGGGCGACCACGTCGTGCAGGTCGCGCGCGATCCGGGCCCGCTCGGCTGCAATGGCCCTGCCGGCGGCTGCCCGCTGCTCCGCCTCGGCCTCAGCGGCCTCCTGGGCCAGCGCCTGCGTTGCGGCCGTCTGGGCAGCAATGGTCCGCCCAGCCAAGTAGGGCAGCGCGAAGAAGAACAGCCACACCGAAACCAGGCCGATCACCTGGTCATCGCCAGGGGTTAACCAGATGGCCGGCAGTGCGACGAGCAGCAGCGCCAGATCCAGGTACCGACGTCGAGCACCTCCTGGTTGCCGTCCGAGCATGTAGCAGTCCAGGACGAAGACGACCGGGATCAGAATCGTCTGCGCCACGGGCGCAAGGTCGCGCAGCAGCATCACGGCTGCGCCGGCCACGATCACAGCCAACGCCGGCGCCCACCGTCGCCAGGCAACGGTCGTCGTCAGGGCAGGTCCAGCCAGAAGGCTCATCGGAGCCGGATCCCGGCCCGCGAGGAGGCCGACCATCAGAGCGGCCGTCAGCACTGCCGCCGAGGCCGCGTCGACCATCCACCACGGGGGCCGCGCGAAGCGGGAGGACTGCGCCGGGCGCATCGACCCAGGGTAGTGCCGGGCCACCGAGCCGACATCCGCCACACGATGGACGCCATCCGCCGTACGGAGTACCCGTCTCGGGCTGACGGCCGACGCGCTCGCGGTCGGTCGCCTCGACGCTGGTAAGTGACCGTCCCACGGGCGGTCTCCGCTCCCGGGGCGGAGTAGAGACCACAGCGAGGACCAGGAAATGACATCTCCGCACACCCCCAAGTCCACCCTGACCGGGCCGGCAGCAGGGCTCTTGTTCCTCGCAGCCTTCGCCCTCTCGAGTCCACCCCCCGGTGTCTCCGCGGGCGGTGCCGCAGTCGTCACGTTCTACCGGGCCCACAGCACGACCCAGCACCTCTCGGACGCCTGCTGGATGCTCGGCCTCGCCCTGCTCGTCCTGTTCACCGGGGCCCTGCGCACCCGGCTCCGCGGGGTTCCCGCGGCTGAGGGCCTAGCTACCAATGCCCTTGCGGGTGCCGCGATCACCGCTGCCGGAGGGTGTGTCTACTTCGGGTGCGACTTCGCACTGGCGGGCATGCCGGCCTCGATGGCACCGGCGGCCGCGCAGGCAGTCAACCTGCTGGCACTCCAGCTCGTCCTCCCGCTCGGTGCCGGTGTCCTCGTCCTCGGGATCGCCGCCGGACTCGCGATCCTTCGCAGCGGCCTCCTCCCCGCTTGGACCGGATGGACCGCGATCGTGCTGGGTTTCACCGGACTCGCCGGGCCTTTCGCCCTCGTGGCGTTCGGGCTCTGGGCCGCAGTGGTGGGCATCCTGGCCAGCCGCCCTCAGGCACGGGTCTCCAGCGACGCAGCCCCGCACCAGGCTCAGGCAGACGCCTGACCGGCAGGCAGCTCGCGCAGAGCTACAGCCCGCCGACCTCAAGGACCCGGAAGAAGTCGCGCTCCGACCCGCGAGGGAATGGACGCAGGTGAGATCTCGCCGGCACCCGGCATGTCCGGTCTGGCTGGAACGGCAGCAAAGGTGTGCGACATCGCACCTCCCGACGGCCTGAGGTCCAAGCCAGACCCGCGGGCCGCCACGCGAGTGGGCATCTTCGCAGTGGAGCGCCGACTCGCTGTCAGCGACGGTTGAAAACTGACCCCGGAGCGAATTCGCCCTGGAACTCGCCCGGCGGAAAGGGGTCAATTTTCGACCGGCGTTGACAGGATCGGAGGGGACCTCGACTCGTGGCTGCCGACCCAGCTCGACTGGTCGCATGAGCGGACACTGGATGCTCTCGCAGCGGCCTCGACGCGACTCGACGTCAGTGGAAGATGCTTCGCCGCCCCTGCGAGGCGAATCCCGCTGGCTTCGCCTGATGACCTGGTCGCCCGCTGATCCCACTCATGCCGCTCCGTCGCAACCTTG